>QHBT01000047.1 GCA_003244185.1 Candidatus Dormiibacter spiritus
CTACACATCTCGAAAGCCGTGCAAGCTAGCTCTCACCATTGCCCGTTCGCCGCAAGCCAGGCCGTTAGCGCCCCCCTCCGCACCTCCCCCCGCGGCGCGGGGGGAGGACGACTCCACCTACGAGCGCCTCCACTACTTGGGGATCGAAGACTCTAATCCGTCGTCGACCGGGCGTGTAGCGACCAGTTGGCAAGGGCGCTTCCAGCGCGCGCAGGATCAGGTCCCGGTCGCTGCTCGGGCCAGACCGACCGGATTGCCGTCGGGATCGGTGACGTAGGCAACGCGTTCGCCCCACGGCATGTCCTCGGCCTCGCGAAGGACAGTGGTCCCCTGGTGGCGCAGTCGCGCCACGAGGCCGTCGACGTCGTCGACGTAGACGAACATCTCGAACCGCACATCAGTACCCGCCCTGGCGCCGTAATGCTGCTGGGGCCAGTCAGTCGACACCACGGCCACCTCGAAGGTCCCTCGCCGCAGCCCAACGTAGCCAGGTTCGCCGTCGGCGGGCAGCTGGCAGTGCCGCTGAAACCCGAGTCCCTCGTAGAACCCAGCTGAGGTGTTGACTTCGGCCGCGAAGATGACTGGGAATGCGCGGTCGACCATGGGCCCGAGCCTAGCTAATTGTGCGGCTCGACTGAGGCGAACTGCTCCGGCGCCGCAAGCTAGCCGGTCGCTGCCTCTGCGCGGCGCCGCGCTCGGGCCTGGTCGACCTCGGTCAGATGGCGCTTGCGCAGGCGCAGGTTGAGTGGGGTGACCTCGAGCAGCTCGTCGTCGTTGAGAAAGTCGAGCGACTGTTCGAGGCTGAGCTTGTGAGCGGGGGTCAGGCGGACGGCGATGTCAGCAGTGGAGGAGCGGATGTTGGACTGCTTCTTCTCCCGGCAGACGTTCACTGCCATATCGCCCGGCCGCTTCTGCACGCCGACGATCATCCCCTCGTACACAGCCGTGCCAGGCTCGATGAAGGTGGTGCCACGCTCCTGAGCGGCGGCGAGACCGTAGGTGAGAGTTGCGCCCGCGGAGGATGCGGTTAGCGCACCGTTGCGCTGATCCGAGAAGTCGCCCGCGTAGGGCCGAAAGCCCATGTCTATCGAGCCCATGATGCCCGTGCCCGCGGTGAGGGTCAGGAACGCATTGCGAAAGCCGATCAGACCCCTGGTCGGGATCATGAAGTCGGCTCGGACGCCGCCCGAGCTGTCGTAATTGATCTCGAGCATCTGAGCGCGCCGGCGGCCGAGCGCCTCGGTCACTGCCCCCAGGTACTCCTCCCGCAGGTCGACGGTAAGGCGCTCGACAGGCTCCAACGCCTGGCCATCGACGTGCTTGATGATGGCCTGGGGACGAGAGACCTCGAACTCGTACCCCTCCCGCCGCATGCTCTCGATCAGGACCGCCAGGTGCAGCTCACCTCGCCCGCTGACCTGGAACTGCTCGGCCGCGTCAGTGTCCTCCACCCGCAGCCCCAGATTCAGCTCGAGCTCCCAATAGAGCCGGGCACGTAGCTGGCGCGAGGTGCTGAACTTGCCCTCCCTGCCGGCAACAGGCGATGTGTTCACGCCGAACGTCATCCGCACCGTCGGCTCCTCGATCTGAATCCGTGGCAGCGGATCGGGGCTCTCGGGGTCCGCCAGCGTGTCGCCGATGGTGACGTCGGCCAGCCCTGTGAGCAGCGCGATGTCGCCCGCGTCGGCCCGCTCCACCGATTCGCGGCCCAGGCCGCGGTGGAGCAGGACCTGGCCGACCTTGGCGCGGCGCGGTTCGCCGGACCCGGTCAGGACCGACACCTCGTCGCCGGCGGCCACTGAGCCGCGGAAGATCCGGCCAATGGCCAGCGTGCCTGTGTAGTCGTCATAGGCGCGGTTGGCTACCAGCATCTGAAAACCACCGTCCTCCGCGACCGGCGCGGGAACGTGGTCCCTGATCGCCCGGAAGAGAGGCTCGAGCGAGTCCTCCAGCGACTCGGGCGTGGGACCCGAGCGGCCCTGCTTGGCGATCGCGTAGATGACCGGAGCGTCCAGCTGGTCGGCCTCCTCGGCCAACTCCAGGAACAGATCGTGAACCTGCTCCAACGCGCGCTTGGCGTCTGAATTCGGACGGTCCAGCTTGTTGATCACGACAATGATCCGGAGGCCGACTTCGAACGCCTTCTGCAGTACGAAGCGGGTCTGCGGCATGGGCCCTTCCGCCGCGTCAACCAGCAGCAGGCAGCCATCAGCCATGTTGAGCACCCGCTCCACCTCGCCGCCAAAGTCGGAGTGACCAGGCGTGTCGATGATGTTGATTGTCACGCCCTGATGCCGGATGGCTGCGTTCTTGGCCAGGATGGTGATGCCCTTCTCGCGCTCGAGCGAGTTGGAGTCCATGATGAGGCTGCCCATCTCCTGGTTCTCCCGGAAGGTGTGGCTCTGCTTCAGCAGCGCGTCGACGAGCGTCGTCTTTCCGTGGTCGACGTGCGCGATGATGGCTACGTTCCTGATGTCGTGGCGAAGCTTCGGCATGGTTCTCTTAGACTGGACGCAGGGGCGATCGTTTTGAGCGCACGTTGAAATGCCTCAAGACCTCGCCGCCGGCGGGCAGCCTGAGTAATTCTACCGGCGCCGCCGTTCCGGAATTCCAAAGGGTTCCCTGCCCAAACCTGAGCGGCAGGCGCTAGGCTAGCGTGAATGCGAGCCAGATCTGTCCTCTCCGCGCTTGTCTCCCTGTTCGCTCTGACAGTGGTGGCCTGCGGCGGATCCGCCGGCTCATCAGGCGGCTCCCAGACCGGCCAGGACCTGGTCATCGGCGTGCCGATGTCGATCACAGGCGTCCAGGCCAAGGAGGGTGGGCTGGCGAAGCAGGGCTACGACCTCTGGCTCGACTGGATCAACGCCCAGGGCGGCGTCAACGCGAACGGCACCAAGCACAAGGTGGTGCTCAAGTACGAGGACGACCAGAGCAAGCCTGACATCTCGGCCCAGCTGACTACCAAGCTGATCACGCAGGACAAGGCCCAGCTCCTGCTCGGTCCTTACGGCTCGGCGACAACGGCCAGCGATGCGGTGGTGGCGGAGAAGAACGGCATCCCCATGGTGGAGGCCAACGGCGCCGCGCAGGCCATCTTCAACAACGGTTACAAGTACACCTTTGGCGTCCTCTCCCCCGCCAACAAGTACCTCGAAGGCGTGATCGACATGGCTGCGACGCTCAACCCCAAGCCGAGCACGATGGCGATGCTCAGCGCTGACGACAGCTTTTCGCTCGAGGTGGCCAAGGCGGCCCAGGAATACGCCACCAGCAAGGGCTTCAACGTCGTCTACACCGACAGATACCCGAACGGCTCGACCAACCTCTCCGGTCTGGTCGCCAACGCCAAGGCCAAGAACCCGGACATGGTCCTGAACTCAGGTCACTTGGCGGAGGCGGTGGCGATCAACAAAGCCGCCAAGGACCTGCGCTTGGAGGCGAAGCTCTACGCCTACTCGGTGGGTCCCTCGACGCCTGACTTCGTCAACTCCCTGGGCCCTGACTCGCATTACGTCTACGGCGGCTCGCAGTGGACGCCCCAGGTGAAGTACAAGCCTTCCTTCTACCTGTCGGTGCCCGACTATGTGGCCGCCTACAAGAAGAAGTACGCGACCAGCGACGATCCTGACTACCATGTCGCCGAGTCCACCGCCGCCTGCCTGGCCCTGCAGAAGGCGATCGAGAACGCCGGCAGCGTGAAGCCCGACAAGGTTCGCGATGCGCTCGCCTCGCTGGACGTGATTACGTTCTTCGGCCGGATCAAGTTCGACAGCCGCGGCATCAACACCTACAAGCCGATGGTGGTGGAGCAGATCCAGACCGATGGCAAGCATCACACCGTCTTCCCGCCGGACGTGGCGGACGCCAAGCCCCAGTACCCGACACCCGCCTGGAGCTCTCGCTAGTGCAGCGCGTCGTAAATAGCTCGCGCTTTTAGGTCGGGAGGCAGGAATGAGCGACAGGAGGCCAACGATGACTGAGAACGACCTTTTCGACCGGGGCCTGCAAGTGCGACGAGAGGTCCTCGGCGTCGACTACGTCAATGCCAACCTTGCGGACACTGACGACTTCATGATGGCCTTCCAGCGCATCGTGACGGAGTGGGCGTGGGGATACGCTTGGAGCCGCCCGGGACTTGATCGCAAGACTCGCAGCATCCTGAACCTCGGAATACTGGCGGCGCTCGGTCGGGCTCAAGAACTGGGCATCTACGTTAAGGCAGCGTTGACAAGCGGTGTGACGGCTGACGAGATCAAAGAGACCTTGATTCACGCAACTGTCTACTGCGGTACGCCAGCAGGCCGCCAAGCATTCCTCGCAGCGCACGAGGCGCTGAGGGTAGCCGGCGTCTTGCCCGATCCTCCAGGGAACCAAATCAGGTGAGTACCGTTAAGCATCTGAGATTCCAGTTGGACGCGAAGCCGAAAGCTAATTCGGCAGCGGTGCACCAGTAGGCCGCCGCACCTTCCTGCCGCCTCCGCGCACCTCGGACTGAACGCGTGACGCTGTTAGTTCAGCAGTTGGTGCTGGGCCTGCTGATCGGCGGCGTCTACGTGGCGGTCGCCATCGGCTTCAGCCTCGTCTGGGGCGTTCTGAACATTGTCAACCTGGCCCATGGCGGACTCGTGATCATCGGCGCGTACTTGACCTGGCTCTTGTTCAGCGCCTTCAACGTCGACCCGTTCCTGTCGATCCCGATAGTTGCGGCGGCGCTGTTCGTGATCGGCTACGTGGTGCAGCGGCTGCTCATCAACCGTGTGATCAGAGCCCCTATCTTCTTCACGCTGCTGCTCACCTTCGGCGTGAACCTCGTGATCATCAACGTCCTGCTGCTGCTCTTCAAGTCCGACTTCCGGTCGGTCACGCCCAGCTACTCGGGCAGCGGGCTATCGCTGGGCGGGGTGCAGCTGCCCTACATCCGAGTGGCAGGACTCGCCGTCGCCCTGCTCCTGGCCGGAGCTGTGGCGTTGTTCTTGGCGCGCAGCCGGATTGGCGGTGCCATTCAGGCGGTGGGGGCCGATCGCGATGCCGCCCAGCTGGTCGGTGTCGACCTCCGCCACGTCTATGCGCTGACCTTCGGAATCGGCGCCGCCTGCGCCGGCGTGGCCGGGGGGCTGATCAGCACAGCTCAGGCCATCACGCCCAGCGCCGGTGAGCCGTACACCCTGCAGGCCTTCGTGGTGGTGATACTGGGCGGCCTGGGTCGAGTCAGCGCCACAGTGGTGGGCGGACTGCTCTTCGGAGTGGTCGAGACCCTTGCCCAGACGATGGTCCCAGGCCTGGGCGCGGGCTGGGCCAACGCCATCGCCTTCGCGATCCTGGTGGTGGTCCTGGCAGTGCGGCCGCGCGGGCTCATGGGCCGACCTGTCTGATGCCCGACAGCCAGCCGAGCGGCTCCTTCTCGACCCGGCCGGACGCCGGCGGCCGCCGACTCCGCCGCGTTCTGCTGGCTGTCTTCGCGCTGGCGGTCCTGCTGGTGTTGATCGCCCCCCTCTCCACCAGCGATCAAGCTGACGCGCTGGGCCTGCCGGTCCTCGTCGACAAGTCGCAGATCAGGATTCTGACCACAATCGCCATGTTCGTGGTGATGGCGACCGCCTGGAACCTGGTGGGCGGCCTGACCGGCTATGGAGCTTTCGGCAATGTTGCGTTCTTCGGGCTGGGCGCCTATGCCTGCGCGGTGCTCGTCGACCCTCACAAGTTCCACCTGCCCATGCTCGCCGGCATCGCGCTGGCCCCGCTGGTCCCCATCGCCTTCGCAGTCTTCGTCGGCCTACCACTCCTCCGTCTGCGCAGCCACTATTTTTCCATCGCCACGCTGGGCACCGCCGTGGCGGTGGGCGAGGTGGTGAAGAACGTGGAGTACCTGGGCGGGGCCAACGGCCTCTTCCCCCCCATCGTGCGCCGAGGGGACCTGCTCTTCCTCTATCTCATGGTGGCCGCGGCCGCCATCGCGGTCGGCTCCGTCTACTTGGTCCTCCGCAGCCGCTTCGGCTACGGGCTGATCGCCATCCGCGAGAACGAGGACGCGGCGGCGGTGCTGGGCGTGAACACGACGCTCTACAAGGTGGCTGCCTTTGCCCTGGCCGCCGGTCTGACCGGCTTGGCGGGCGCCGTCTTCGCCGTCTGGAACAGCTTCATCAACCAGGAGCTGGGCTTCTCGCTCGATTTCAACATCCAGATGATCCTCATGGCCGTGGTGGGCGGCGCCGGCACGCTCTTCGGACCTGTGCTGGGCGCCATCCTGCTGGAGCTGCTGCTCCAGGCTCTGGCGGGTCAGGGCACTGTAGCTGTCTACGCTCAGATCGGACTGGGCCTGCTGCTGGCGGTAACAGTGATCTTCGTGCCGCGCGGGTTGGTCGACTTCTTCGGCGGCTCGTCGCGGCTCTCCCTCGGCTACCTGCGCCGGACGCTGCGCGAAACCTCCGTCTGACCGGGCGGCTATGGCTCTCCTCTCACTCGCGCACGTCAACAAGCGCTTCGGCGGCGTCAGCGCCTTGACCGATGTCGGCTTCCAAGTGGAGCAGGGCGAAATCCTTGGCCTGATAGGACCAAACGGCGCGGGTAAGACCACGCTGCTGAACTGCATCAGCGGCGTCTTTCCGCTGGACGGAGGGTCGATCCATTTCGCCGGGCAGCGGATCTCCGGCCTGCCTCCGCACAGGATCGCCCGCCTAGGCATCGGCCGGACGTTTCAGGTGGTCAAGCCGTTCCTCTCCATGACAGTCCGGGAAAACGCCGCGGTGGGAGCGCTGTTCGGAGCGAGCAACCTCCAGCCTCGGCAGGCCTTCCAAGCCGCCGATGACGTGCTGGAGCTGGTGGGCATGGCCGCCAAGAGCGGCAACCCGGTCGGCAGCCTGACCATCCCCGATCGGAAGCGGCTGGAGGTGGCCCGGGCGCTGGCCACCAAGCCGCGGCTGCTTCTGCTGGACGAGGTCATGGCCGGCCTCAACGCCGTCGAGGTGGATGAGGCGCTCGACATGGTGAGGACCGTCCACCAGAGCGGCGTGACGATTGTTCTGATCGAGCACGTCATGAAGGTGGTGGTCGGCCTCTGTCAGCGCGTGGTCGTGCTCAACTTCGGCCAGCCGCTGGCGGCCGGCACTCCCGAGGAGGTACTGCGCGATGAGCGCGTGATCGAGGCCTATCTCGGTGAGAAGTACGCGGCGCGAGTGCGGCGAGCCGGTGGCTGAGCCGCTGCTGCAGGTGCGCCAGCTGACCGCCGGCTTCGGCGCCGGTCCTGTGCTCTTCGAAGTGGACTTGGACTTTTACGCCGGCGAGCTGGTGGCGCTGATCGGCGCCAATGGCGCCGGCAAGTCGACCCTGCTGGGCGTGCTGAGTGGGTTGCTGCCCGCCTCCTCGGGCTCCGTTCACTTTGCGGGCCGAGACCTGACCAATGCCCGGCCCGAGAGAGTGGTTGCGGCAGGGCTGGCCCACGTGCCGCAGGGTCGCCGGCTCTTCGCCGGCCTCAGCGTGGAGCGGAACCTGAGGCTCGGCGCCTATGTCCGCCGGGACCGAGAGATCGGCGCCGACCTGGACAAAGTGCTTGACTACTTTCCCGCCCTGAAGGACAAGCTGCAGCGCAGCGCCGGGACGCTGTCGGGTGGCGAGCAGCAGATGGTGGCGATAGGTCGCGGGCTGATGGCGCGACCGAAGCTGCTGATGATCGATGAGCCCTCGCTGGGCCTAGCGCCCAAGGTAGTCGATCGCGTGATCGAGGTCGCGCAGACCATCAACCGCGACGGCACCTCCATCCTCCTGGTGGAGCAGGACGTGCTGGTGGCCCTGGAGGCCGCTGACAGAGGCTACGTGCTGGAGAACGGCCGCGTGGCATTGAGTGGTACGGCGACCGAACTCGAGTCCAACCCGGAGATCCGCAAAGCCTACCTTGGCATCTAGCGCGGCCCAGGAATCCAGCCGCCCGCACCGCGGTTGGTCTGGATGAGACAGTAAATACAAGAGGAGGACCCCGGTTGACCTACAAGATTCGGACCTTCGACGTTTTCACGCGCCGACGCCTCGAGGGCAATGGCCTGGCAGTGGTGCTGGATGCCGAAGGTTTGGCGCCAGAGACCATGCAGGCTATCGCTCGTGAGATGAACCTCTCCGAGACCGTGTTCCTACTGCCTCCTGTCAATCCGGGCAGCGCAGCCAGAGCCAAGATCTTCACGCCTTCCACCGAGCTGCCGTTCGCCGGCCACCCCACCATTGGTGCTGCCTGGGCCCTTTGGTCGGAAGGCCGCCTCGACGGCCTCGAGCACTTCACTCTGGACGAGGAAGTTGGCCCGGTTCAAATTCGCAAGTCGGCCGGCGAACGCGCCGAGCCGATGTTCTGGCTCACCTGCCCCCCGATCTCCTTCGGCCTGGTGATCGACGACAGGGCTCGGGTGGCGGCAGCGCTCCACCTGGCCGAGCCGGACCTCCTTCCGACTGTGCCGATCCAGCTAGTCGATTCTGGCGGCCCCAAGCTGTATGTGGCGTTGCGGCATCTCGAGACGGTGGACCGCGCTGTCTCCGACGGCCATCTTCTCGGCGCGCTGGGCGAGCACCTGGCAGTTCCTGTGTACCTCTTTGCAGCGGCAGCGCCCGACCGGCTCTATGGGCGGATGTTCGGCCCCGCGGTAGGTGTGAGCGAGGATCCGGCCACCGGCTCCGCAGCGGGTCCACTGGCCGCCTTCGCTGTCCGCCATGGCATCGTGCAGCGCGGGGCCAGCGTCGCCCTCCTCATTGAGCAGGGCACCAAGATGGGCCGCCGCAGCCTGCTTCACGTGGAGCTGACTTACGAACCCGGAGGTGACTCTCCCTCACTGGTTGAGGTGGGCGGAGAAGTCGCTGCCGTGCTGTCGGGTGAGCTCTCCGTCGACTGATCAGGCGCGAACCAGGCCAGGTCGCGCGGGGGTCCGGCAGGGGAGTCAGGCGCCCTTCGATCGCGGCGCGCTGCGGTTCCAACCACGGAGGCAGGATCAGCTTCGTGCCCAGCTGGCTAAGCGGTCCGTCCACCATGAAGCCGGGCTCCTCAGTGGCCAGCTCGTAGAGGATGCCGCCCGGCTCCCGGAAGTACACCGAGTGGAAGAAGTGGCGGTCGATGAGACCGCTGTTGGGGACCCCCTCAGTGTTCAGCTCCTCCAGCCAGGCCGGCTGCTCGGCATCGGTTGTGCTCCAGGCCACGTGATGCACTGTGCCTGCGCTCGGCCGCGCGGGCGCCTCGGGCGCAGGATCGAAGCTGATCCAGCCGCCTCGCCGCGCGCCGCGGAGCTCCCAGCCACCGCCGGGCCGCGATTCTGCCCGCATCAGGTCTGCCAGAAGGCCATCGCTGGCCGCGGGCCGGCGACTATAGGCGCGAACGCCGGCAAAGCCCTGCAGGGCCAGCTCCGCCGGAATCTCCGGGTGCCGCGCGCTGAGCGGCTCGTCAGGTCCCTCGTTCAGGACGAGCTCATGAGCCAGTCCTTCAGGATCTCGGAACAGGAGTGCATTGTGCTCGGGGCGGGTTTCCACGCCGGCGCCTGCCAGACGCTCTTGCCAGAATTCCAGCGCTTGGCTGGAACCAACCCGCCAGACGATCCTGTGCACCATCCCGGCCCCCGCCCGGCCGGGCTGAGCGCCCGGATATTCAAAGAACGTGAGATCGGCGCCAGGACGCGCCTGCTCCTCGCCATAGAAGACGTGGTAGACGCCGGGGTCGTCCTGGTTCACGCTTTTGGCCACCAGGCGCAGACCCAGGGCTCCGGTATAGAACTGCAGGTTGCGCCGGGCATCGCCCGTGATGGCGCTGATGTGGTGGATGCCTGCCAAGCGCATTTCCAACCGATCTCCTGCGGGCCCCATAGCTAGGCAGCCCTCGCGCGCAGGGGTGCCAGCGCCTCGCCCACGCGCGCCAGCTCCTTCAGCAAGGTGGCGGCGGCGGTGGCAGTTATCTCGTTGGGCTCCAACCTTCCCTCCTTCAGGAATTGGGCCACGAAGGGGATGTTCACAGCCTCCGGGAGCGGAACCAGCTTCAAGGAGGTGATGACCAGCTTGGCCATCTGCACCGAGCGGGTGCCACCTGACACGCCACCGTAGCTGACGAAACCGACAGGCTTGTACATCCACTCGTGAACCAGGAAGTCCAAAGCGTTCAGCAGCGTGGCGGGCATGCCGTAGTTGTATTCAGGCGTGACGAACACGAACGCATCAGCGGAGTCGACGCGGCGGCTCCAGGCCTTTGTGTGCTCGTGCTCGTACTGGCGGAGCCGCGGATGATGCGGCTCGTCCAAGAATGGAAGCCTGATCTCTGCCAGGTCGGCGAAGTCGACCTCAAAGGAGCCATCGTCCTCGGCGACCTGGCGAAACCACTCAGCCACTGGCAATCCCACCCGTCCGGGCCGGGTGCTGGCTACAACAATCATCAATCTGGGCATTTGCAACTCCTGGGGTTGGCTGATCCATCGGCCGCGCATATCTACTTGGGAGGGCCGCAAGTCACGTCAACCGCGGCGCTGTGCGATTTCTTCCTGCCAGCTTTCCGCCGTGCCTGGAAGGCTCTTGCCTGAGCTCGCGACTCACCCGAGGAAGCGCGGGCGCGCCTTGCCTCCCGGCGCGCCACAGCCTTGCTAGAGGGCAGACGCGATCGCTTCTCCCATCTCCTCGGTGGACGCCGTGCCGCCCATGTCAGGCGTCCTCGGTCCCTCCGCCAGCACCGCCTCGACCGCGGCCATGACAGCAGCAGCAGCCGCCGGATGGCCGAGGTGCTCCAGCATCATCGCACCGCACCAGATCTGCCCCACGGGGTTGGCGATCCCCAGGCCGTGGATGTCCGGCGCGGAGCCGTGAACCGGCTCGAAGAGGGACGGAAATCTGCGTTCCGGGTTCAGGTTCGCCGAGGGCGCGATCCCTATGGTTCCGGTGCACGCCGGCCCAAGGTCGGAGAGGATGTCGCCAAAGAGGTTGGAGGCGACAACCACATCAAAGCGGTCTGGGTTGCGCACAAAGTGGGCGGTCAGGATGTCGATGTGGTACTTGTCGGTGATCACCTCGGGGTAGTCGGCCGAGATGGCCGCGAAGCGCTCGTCCCAGTACGGCATCGAAATGGAGATGCCGTTGGACTTGGTGGCGGAGGTGACGTGGTGCCGGGGGCGGCGGCGGGCCAGTTCGAAGGCGAACCTCATGATCCTGTCGACGCCCGTGCGGGTGAAGATGCTCTCCTGGACCACCGTCTCCCGCTCGGTCCCTGCGAAGAGCCTGCCCCCCACGGATGAGTACTCGCCCTCGGTGTTCTCGCGCACTACCAGGAAGTCGATGTCGCCAACTGCGCGACCCGCCAGGGGCGACGGGACCCCCGGCATCAGACGGACCGGGCGCAGGTTGGCATACAGGTCGAAGGTTCGCCGGATCTCGACCAGTGAGCCCCACAGCGAGACGTGGTCCGGCACCAGCGCCGGCCAGCCCACGGCGCCGAAGAAGATGGCGTCGTGGCCGCCGATCCTCTCCGCCCAGTCCTCCGGCATCATCCGCCCGTGCCGCAGGTAGTGGTCGCAGCTCCAGTCGAAGTGGTCCCAGCTTAGGTCCAGCCTGAACCGTCCCGCAGCCGCCTCGAGCACTCGAAGGCCCTCCGGGACCACCTCCTTGCCGATTCCATCACCCGCGATGACGGCGATTCTCTGGCTGGTCATTCGTTCTCCTTGGGCAAAAAAGCCAGCAGCTCGGCGAGCAGGGCCTCGGGTGCCTCCTCCGGAATGTAATGGCCACAGGCCAGGGCTGCGCCGCTGACCCGGCGGGCCACCCGCCGCCACTCCGCCAAGGGCCTGAAGCAGCTGGCGACCACTCCCTCGGCCCCCCAAAGCGCCAGCGTGTCGCATTCGATCAGCCTGCCCGCCGCCCGGTCGGCGCGATCGTGCGCCAGGTCGATGCTGGCCGCTGCCCTGTAGTCCTCACACATGGCGTGGACTGCGGCCGGCTCCCGCAGACAGCGGACGTATTCGGCCAACGCCGGTTCGGTGAAGGGAGCCAGCGCGGCGCTGCGGCCACCGAGCACTGAGTTGAGGTAGAACTCGGGGTCGGAACCGATCAACCTCTCAGGCAGCGGCACGGGCTGGATCAGGAAGAACCAGTGGAAATAGGCCTTGGCGAACTCCATACTCGTCTGCTCGTACATGGCAAGGGTGGGCGCGATGTCGAGGGTGACCAGCCGGCGCACGCGCTCGGGGTGATCCAGCGCCATCCGGTGGCCAACTCTCCCGCCCCTGTCGTGCCCTACGACGAGGAAGCTATCGAAGCCCAACAACCGCATCACCTCGACCTGGTCTTGGGCCATGGTCCGCTTCGAATAGTTGGCATGATCGGACCGCCCGGAGGGCTTGTCGGAGTCTCCGTAGCCGCGCAGGTCTGTCGCGACGACAGTGAAGTCGCGCGCCAGGCGCTGGACCATCCGATGCCAGATGAAGTGGGTCTGCGGCGCCCCGTGGAGCAGTAGGAGCGGTGCTCCGGCACCGCCCACGAGCGCGTTGATCACCACTCCGTTGGCTCTGAGCCGATGCTGGGCGAAACCAGCGAACCCCTCCTTGTTCAGCATCCGGTTGATCAGGCCTCCGCCCGGCCGGCCCCGGCGTGGCTCTGCCTGCTCAAACAGTGTTCCGTCTCAGAGCCCCGGAGCGTCAGTTCGACTGGCACTGCCGAGCTGGCCAAACGTTTTCCTGCTGGTGACACCACAGTTAGCATGATGGTGCAACCTTTCACCGTCAGAGTGAGCGGCCCAGGGCTTGGATTGGCCGACCGACACAGCAGCAGGAGGCCCTCATGAACGGGACACCCGTCATCGCCCCCGGAGCGGCCGAGCGCTCAGGAGACCAGCAGCGCATCGCCGTCGACGGGACATCGTTCGCGCTCCACGAGTGGCGGGGCAGCGGGCCGCCGTACCTGCACCTGCACCATGAGGACGACGAGGCCTGGCACGTGCTCGAGGGCAACCTCAGGTTTCGCTTTGTCGACAGGTCCGTCGACGCCGGCGCCGGATCGACAGTTTTCGTTCCCGCGGGTGTGGCCCACACCTACGAGGCATCGCATGACGCCCGCTACCTGGTCATCCTGCCGCCGCGGCTTCGCCAGCTCATCGCTGACCTGTTCGGCACCCCCGACCGATCGCTGCACGCCGAAATCTTCCGCAGGTACAGCTCGGAGATCCTCGAGTAGGCGCGAGAGGAGCAGGACAGCCCAGCTCGATCACGCCAAACCCCTACTCCACATAGGTAACTTCTGGCGGCGGCACCCGGAACAACCGAGTCAGGTAGGCCAGGTAAGCCAAGCCGAGGGTCAGCCAGATGACTCCCAGGATCTTGGCGTTGCTCTCGAGGCTGAGCAGAAGCCAGACGTCGACGACAGCGCCGATAGTTGGGGCGACGAATTCCGTTACTACCCTCTTCCAGCCCCGCTCGCCACGTCCCCGGATGAAGAGGGCAATGACCGACAAGTTCACGAACGTGAATGCCGTGAAGGCTCCGAAGTTGATGAAGGAGGTCGATGTGGCCACGCTCAGCTTCAGCGCTATCAGGCCTGTCGCGCCGGCCAGAAGGATGTTGAGTGCAGGCGTGTGGAATCTTGGGTGGATGAATCCGAAGAAGCGCTTGGGCAGCACGTTGTCGCGGCCCATCGCGAAGAGCAGTCGGGAAACGGCGGCCTGGGCCGAGATACCGGAAGTGAACTGGGCGAGGATCAGGCCGCCCAGGAAGACTGAGGCGAAGAGGTCGGTGCCGATCGTCTTGGCGATGTCGAAGGCGGCGGCGCTGGAGTCCTTGAATGCTCCGCCGGGGTGGACCAGCTGGGTGGAGTAGGAGGCGATGACGAACATCCCGCCGCCCAGCAGGATGATCAGCAGGATTGCGCGCGGCACGGTCTTCCTGGGCTCGATCACCTCTTCGGTCATGGTGGTGACCGCGTCGAACCCCAGGAAGGAGTACGCCGCCAGTGCGGCGCCCGCCGCGACTCCGCCAATCGTGGTCTTCGGGTTGAGGAACGGCGCGCCGTTGAAGGCAGCCCCAGCGCCTCCGAGCCCAATCACATGGCGGAGGGAGAGGAGGATGAACAGGCCCAGCACGAGCAGCTGGATGACCATCAGCAGGGAGTTCACGTTGGCGGCCAGCTTGACGCCGACGAGGTTCAGGCCGGACGTCAGGACTATGAAGCCGATAACCCAGACCCAGGTCGGCACGGCGGGAAAGGCGGTTGAGAGGAAGGCGGCGCCAATCAGCCAGATGGCCATTGGGATGAAGAAGTAGTCGAGCAGGATCGCCCAGCCGACCATGAAGCCGATTCGAGGGCCGATCGACCGCCGGGTGAAGGTGTAGGCGGAGCCGGCAACCGGGAAGGCCGCGGCCATCTTGCCGTAGCTGTAGGCAGTGAAGAGCATCGCCACCAGCGCGAGCAGATAGGCCGACCCGGTCGAGCCGGCGGAACTCTCGGCCAGGACACCGAACGTCCCCAGAACTATCAGCGGCGCCAGATAGGCGAGGCCGAACAGCGTGACGGTGCGCAGGGTGAGGGTGCGCTCGAGAGTTGGGGCCCTGGTGTCGGTGGTGGCGATCGGCGCATCACTCATGGCTGCTTGCTCCTAGCGTCTCCGGCCAAGCGAGGCGAACGCCTCGTCCAGCACGTCCAAGCCCTCCTTCAGCAGGTGGTCGGGAATGACCAGCGGAGGCAGGAAGCGCAGCACGTTGCTGAACGTGCCCGCGGTGAGTGTCAGCAGACCGCGCCTGTGGCAGGCGGCCGCCACCTCAGTTGTCAGCTCCGGGTCAGGCTCCTTGGTGCCGGGCCGGACCAACTCGACAGCCACCATCGCCCCCCGGCCCCGGACATCACCGATCGCAGGGTGGCGCTCTTGGAGGCGGCGAAGGCGGGGCAGCATTGCCTCACCGATTGACACTGCGCGGCGGGTCAGGTCCAGCTCCTCCATGGTCTGGATTGCACCGAGGGCAGCGGCGCAGGCGACAGGGTTGCCGCCGAACGTTCCGCCGAGGCCGCCGACATGCACGCTGTCCATGATCTCGGCTCGGCCGGTGACCGCGGCCAGGGGCAGGCCGTCGGCAATGGCCTTGGCGGTGGCTATCAAGTCGGGCACCACCCCCTCGTGCTCGCAGGCGAACCAGTCACCTGTGCGGCAAAAGCCGGTCTGGATCTCGTCGGCGATGAAAACTATGCCGCGGTCCCGGCAGAACTCGGCCAGCTGAGCGAGAAAACCTGGCGGCGGGACGACAAAGCCGCCCTCACCCTGGATGGGCTCGATCACAACCGCGGCGACCTGCTCGGCCCCCACGTGTTTTTCAATCGCGCCGATGATCGCCGCCGGGGCCTCTTCTCCGCAGCGCTCAGAGCCGGTCGGCCAGCGAAATGGATACGCCATGGGCAGCCTGTAAATCTCAGGCGCGAAAGGTCCGAAGCCGCTCTTGTAAGGCATGGCCTTAGCGGTGAGCGCCATGGTCAGGTTGGTGCGGCCGTGATAACCGTGGTCGAACGCCACCACCGCCTGCCGCTTCGTGTACGTACGAGCGATCTTGACGGCGTTCTCGATCGCCTCGGCGCCGGAGTTCAAGAGGATAGAGCGCTTGGCATGGTCGCCCGGCGTCAGCCGGTTGAGCTGCTCGCAGACCGCCACATAGCCCTCGTAGGGCGCCACCATGAAGCAGGTGTGCGTAAAAGCGGCCACCTGCTCCTGCACCGCCGCAACCACTCGCGGGGCGCTGTTGCCGACGCTCACGACAGCGATTCCGGCCCCGAAGTCGATGAGCGAGTTGCCGTCGACATCGACCACCACGCCGCCGGCCGCTCGCGAAACGTAGATGGGCAGCGTCGAGCTCACCCCCCGCGCCACGGCCGCGCCGCGCCGCGCGTGCAGCTCACGGGATTTAGGCCCGGGGATCTCCGTGACGAGGCGTCGCTCCTGCGCCAGCTCCGGAGCAACGGTTGCGGAATGCACCATCGAGCTCATGGGGTCTCCTCCCCGGTCGCTTGGTTGGCGGCTGCGCCGGACTCTTGGCGGCGGACGAGGAACGGCTCCGGATCGAAGACCAGGGTTTCGCTCTGGATCTTGGCGTCGTCGACTGTGAAGTAATCGGCACAGAGCGATGGGGCTCCGTCGCTCGTGAACAGCTTGTACAGGATGAGTACGCCGTGCGCGTCTTCGAGGGCGGCGACCTTCTCCCAGCGCGGCTGGACGCGTTCAGCGAATGCGGTCAGCATGGTGAGGACGTTGCCGCTGGTCGTCAACTGCTGTTGGCCGCTGCTCTGGAAGACAACGTCCGGGGCCAGGTGCCGAGCAGCGGTGGCGAAGTCCCTGCTCGTCCAGGGTCCTGATACGCAGACACTATCTCCAGCGCAGATCCGTCGCTCACATTCCCTCCTTCGTGGAGAACCGACCCTCCGTCACACAGCCGATTATGAGCCGCGGGCCCAGCAGCTGCTGGGCGCTCCTCCATGATGCCCTGACCAACTCTTCGCGTTTTCATCTGGTCGGCGACCGAAGGGGAAACTGACATCAAAAGCAGTTTGAGCGCCGCCCAGCTGGCCCAGCCGGCTTTGCCACGCTATTGCGACAAGATCACCACAAGGCTCGCGCAGCGGACCATTTAACCTTAGCCAGAGCGGGGAAACCGTTCATACTGTTGCGACGCATTCCTGATAGACTCGCCCCGCTGATCTCTAGCGGCTTTGCTGGACGGAGGCTGACGGCTTCTCCGAGGAGGTAGACATGGCAGTGATCGCTCAGTCCTTCGCCCGAGCATTCGACTCCCACGAGCGGGGTAGGCTGCTCGGCTTCTATGGGGTGATCGCGCTGATCCACGTGGTCGGCTGGGGCGCCCTGCTGACTTACGGCGTCGGGCACCCGGCCTTCCTGGGCCTGGGCGGGCTTGCCTACACGTTCGGGCTCCGCCATGCTTTCGACGCCGACCACATCTCCGCCATCGACAACACGACGCGGAAGCTGCTCCAGGAAAGCCAACGCCCCGTAGGAGTCGGTTTCTTCTTCTCACTGGGGCACTCCACTGTCGTCTTCCTGATCGCCCTGGCGCTGGGGCTGGCAGTCAAGACGCTGGTTCAGGGGGTCGTGAGTGAGAACGGACAGCTGAAGAGCATCGGAGGGTTGGTGGGCACCTGCGTCTCAGGTCTGTTCCTGGTCATCATCGGCTTCCTCAACCTGCTGATCTTCCTGGGCATCGTCAGGATCTACCGCCGGATGAGGCAGGGTCAGTACGACAAGCACTCGCTCGAGCACGAGCTCGTGACCGGGGGCTTCATGGTGCGCGTATTCGGTCGTCTCTTCAAATTCGTCGGCGCGAGCTGGCAGATGTACCCCATCGGCTTCCTGTTCGGACTCGGCTTCGATACAGCTTCAGAGGTTGCCCTGCTCGCGATCTCCGCCGGCGCCGCAGCCCAGAACCTGCCCTTCCTAGCCGTGGTGTCGCTGCCGATCATCTTCGCCGCCGGCATGTCCTTGATGGACACGACTGACGGGGCCTTCATGGCCAAGGCCTACTCTTGGGCCTTCTCCAGTCCCATCCGCAGGGTCTTCTACAACCTGACGGTGACCGGTCTCTCGGTGTTCGTGGCCCTCTTCGTGGGCGTTGTCGAGCTCTCCCAGCTCCTCATCGGCCAGCTCAGGCTGGATGGACAGCCGTGGGATGCCGTCGGTGCCCTCAACTTCTCCAACATGGGCTTCGTGATAGTTGGTGTCTTCATCTTGACTTGGATCCTTGCCTTCGCCGTCTTCAGACTTCGCCAAGTGGAGGACCGCTGGGGCAAGATGGTGGACGAAAGCAGTGCCTAAGAACGACATGGCTGTGGCTCCAGGTCCCCGGCCTGAAGCTGAGACCCCGCGCTTGGACCCTGGCCGGCGCCTGACTCGCCAACGGCGGCTCGTCTGGCAGACGATTCAGGAAATTGGGCCCCACTGCACAGCTGAGCAGGTCACTGCCTCTGTCAAACAAGCGAACCCGCGCGTTGCGCGGAGCACCGTTTACCGAATCCTGGCTGATCTCTGCAGCGCCGGCGATGTGGTGGTGGCACGCCTTGACGCCGGCGGGCTCAGGTACGAACTCGCCGCGGCTGAGCATCCTCACGCTGTCTGCCAGGTCTGTGGCAAGGTCATCCACGTGGGCGACGAGCTGCTCGAGACATTCGAAGAGCACCTGGCTGCGACCGTCGGCTTCCGGACCGTGCGGATCGACCTCACAGTGAACGGAGTCTGCCGGGACTGCGCAGCACCCGGCCGGAGAGCCACTCGCCGGCAGCGGCACGATCACATCTAAGTCAAGGGAGAACCGATTCTTTTCTGTGCCGGAAGCCGCAACGCGAGTCAGCGCCGAGGCGCGTGTGTGAGAAGCCGGGCTCCCCGGGGGCCGCGAGAGGGTGCATGAGCTCTCGATCGCGGAGAGCATCGTCGACATCGTCGCTGAGACCGTCGAACGCCGTGGCGCCGGGCGAGTGGCTGCCGTGCATTTGAGGCTGGGCGCGCTGGCCGGCGTCGTCGACGAGGCGCTGCTCTTCTCATTCGAGGTGGCCGCCGCCGGAAGCCCGGTCGAAGGCGCGGAGCTGCGCATCGAGAAGGTGCCGGTGACCGTCTACTGTCCGAGCTGTCGAATTGATCGCGTCCTGGCAGGGGTGCAGCCACTCTGCTGCCCGACCTGCGGGACGCCCACGCCCAACGTGATCAGCGGCACCGAGTTGGAGGTGACCGCCATGGAGGTCGAGGATGGCTAAGGGCCTCAGGTCGATCGAAATCCGCGAACGCGTCCTGGGCAAGAACGACGCCCTGGCCGAATCTCTCCGGAGCCGCTTTCAGGAATCGGGGACCTACGTCGTCAACCTCGTCTCCAGCCCCGGCACCGGCAAGACCGCCCTCTTGGAACGCACGCTCAGTGAGCTGACTCGGGACAGGCGGGTGGCGGCGTTGGTGGGAGACCTGGCGACGGAAAACGACGCGCAGCGGCTCTCCCGATCAGGCGCTCCGGTGCGTCAGATCTCGACCGGTGGCAACTGTCACTTGGAGGCCGAGATGGTGCAGTCGGCCCTTCAGGATTGGGAGCCGGCCGGCTCGGAGGTGCTATTCATCGAGAACGTGGGCAATCTTGTCTGTCCAGCCAGCTACGACCTGGGCGAGAACCTGCGGGTGGTGCTGCTCTCAGTAACCGAGGGGGAGGACAAACCGCTCAAGTATCCGCCGATCTTTCACAGCGCAAATCTGGCGTTGATCACCAAAGTCGACCTGGCCGAAGCTGTCGGATTCGATCGTGCCGCACTTCGGGCGAACATCGAGGCGGTGAATCCAGGCCTCCCTGTGCTCGAGCTCTCGGCCCGAAGTGGAGAGGGCATGGACGCCTGGCTGGACCTCTTTCGGAACCGTTAGGACGGGTCGCTGGGGACCCAAGGTCCAAAGCGCCGTAGCCCTGGGATACAGCTCAGACGCGCAGGTCGCGGGCCTCGATGCCCTCGAAGCGGCGGAGGTCGCGATCGCGGGTGTAGATGGCGGCGACGCCGTGCTGACGCATCAGAGCGGCGATGTGGGCGTCGGGCACTTCATTGCCGCGAGCATGCTGGCCAGCGGTTGCCAGGTAGAGGTCCCAGAATCCGTCAGCTTCACCGGGCGTTCGCACGTGCGGCGCCTCGAGCAGCGCCGCAACGTTCCGGCTAGCTTCCCGGAAGGCGAGGGGACGGGGCAGGATGGCGGGATGGGTGACGATCCGGAGGTAACCCATGATCGTCGGCCAGAACAGGTAGACGAGGTCGGGACCGGCGGCGAGGCGCTCGACGAGGGCAAGCGCCGCACCGTGCGCTGGATCACTCTGGTTGGAGGCATAGACCAGCACGTTGGCGTCGACGGTGACGCTCACGAGCCGCTCTCGAGCAGTGCCTGGAGGGCTTCCTTATCCTCGATGTCCACGCGAGGCTTCCCTAGATCCCGGCTGGTCCAACGCAGCGGCGCCGGCGAGGAGACTCGCCCGCTCTCGCTGAGCGCGCCAGCGATCAGCTCGGAGGCTACCGTGCCCATGCTCTTGTGCTCGCGGGCACCGCGGCGGCGGAGCTCACGCAGGACCGAGGGATCGAGATCGAGCGTAGTGCGGGGCATGATGCATGATGCTACGGAGGAAAGCATCAAGTGGTTCGACCTGCGTACAGGATGGCGGTGCCCTGCGTTGCTCCAAGCGGCGGGGCGCCCGCTTGTCCCGCATGGCTGGCTGGCGTCAAATCCAGGTCGAGATCAGTGCGAGTGGGCGCTCCCCATCTCGCCCTCGCCAGGGCTGGGTGCGGCGTCCATCATCCGAAGCATCGCCATCCCGCCAGTGCGCAGGAACCTGATCAGAATCACCCCCACCAGGATCAGGAACACGAGGTCCAAAACCGTCGTGTAGTTCCAGGTTGGGGCCGCATCAGCGAAGTTGAACAGCCGACGAGCGGGGACCCAGCCCAGCGCCTTGAAGGCGAGGCTGATGAGAAAGCCGGCCAGCGCCATCGCCAGGTAGGAGACCACCGCCAGGTAGACGGCCACCCGGCCTCCGTAGTACTTCCGATAGATGTTGAGGATGGGCGGGATCAGAAGGTCGGCGAAGATGAAGGAGATCACACCGCCGAAGCTGATGCCGCTCCCCCAAAGCACTGCCGCCAGGGGAACATTGCCGATCGAGCAGACGAAGCTGAGCATCGAGATGACCGGGCCGATCAGCGGACCCCAGATCTCGGCCAGGAGGGGGTGCCCGGTCAGGAAGAAGGCGCTCCAGAAGGAGTTCGGAATCCAGGCGGCGACGGCCCCGGCGATGAGGAATCCGCCGGCCAGGTCCAGCCAAATGCCGTAGACGTCCATGACGAAGTAGTGGCTGATGGCTGTGAAGGCGGGGCCCGAGAACAGCCGCCGCAAGAAGGGACCTTCCGTCACCGCCATGTCCATCGCGGCGTGGCCCTCCATCTTGCCGACCCGCCCCTGCTCGGCTTGAGCGCGCGCCTCCTCAACCAGCCGCCGCCGCAAGGTGAGGCGGAATGCGAAGGCGAGCAGCACTATCATCAGCGCGCCGCCCGCGTACTCGGCCGCGAGGAACTGCCAGCCCAAAAGGACGAGCAGAATCAGGCCCAGCTCGATCACCAGGTTGGTGGAGGCGAACTCGAAGATGATCGCGTTGGCGAGAGTCGCTCCCTTCCTGAACAGCGAGCGAGCGACAGCAACTGCTGCGTATGAGCAGGAGGAGGAGGCGATGCCAAAGCCGCTGGACACGACTACCGAACGGGGCGAATCCTGACCCAGGGCGCGCACGATTGCGCCCTTGGAGATCACTGCCTGGACGGCGGCAGAAAGCAGGAAGCCCAGCGCCAGCGACCAGAGCACCTCCCAGAACATGAAAAAGGCGATCCTCAGAGCGTCGAGGAGGAACACCTCTACCTCCTGACCAGCCGCTCGACGGCTTCCGAGAGTTCACGGACCTTGGCGCTGCCGTCGCCCGCGCGGATGGCCTCAGTCACGCAGTGCTGGGTGTGGTCGCGGAGGAGCAGGAGCGCCACACTCTCCAGGGCGGATTGGACAGCGCTCACCTGGGTGAGGACGTCGATGCAGTAGCGGTCCTCCTCCACCATCTTGCACAGTCCGCGGACCTGGCCCTCGATCCGGCTCAGACGCTTTTCGATCTGTTGCTTGTCCTTGACATAGCCAGTCATTCTTCGCAAAACTATACCAGTTAGGGGTATCTGGTATGACGCGACGCGGTAGATCCGGCCATGCCCGGAGTAAGGCTGGACCGCGCCCCCGACGCCCACTACCTCTGCTCGGCGGCCGGCTGTTCGGAGTTGGAAGTTCACCGTGAAGTACATCACCGCGGCTGTCCCGGCCGCTGCGTTCCGTTTGTAATGTCGGAGCGTTGATGCCCTTATGAAACCCTGGTCGGCGGTCGTCATTGCGGCGGTGCTGGCGCCTGTGCTCGGCCTCTTCACTGGCGGCTCCGAAGCTGCCGCCTCTTGCGCGTTCTCGCCCGAGCAGATACGGGGCTCGTTCGCGAACGCTCCGGTCGTCTTTGTAGGGACTGTCGTTGCCACCAGCAACGGTGATCGTGAGGCCACGGTCAAGGTCGAGTCGATCTGGCGGGGCCCCGACCTGCTGACCTACGTTCGGATAAGTGGGACGCCCGAGCCGGGAGGGCACACCGACGTCGATCGGACGTACCAGGCCGGTAAGCGGTATCTCTTTGTTCCCGTGAACTCGAGCTCCCCCTTCCAGGACAACAACTGCACAGCAACCCAGCTCTACACGACAGCTCTGGCTTCACAGGCTCCGTCAGAAGCCCGCCCAGCTCAACCGGGCGGCGACCCGAGCCCGCCAAGGCCCAATCTTCCCTGGATTGCGATAGGTGTGCTTATGCTCCTGGTGACCTTGGGTTTAGCTGGCTGGCGGCTGAGACCGCGAGGCCAATCCTGAGGAGCGCGCGCTGTCCGTGAGTACGGAGACCGAACGCGTTCGCCAGATCTGGGAGAAGATGGCTCCCAGGTACGACAAGGACATCGCCTTCGCGGAGCGCATCCTGTTCGCCGGTGGCCGGGAATGGGTCTGCGCTCAGGCGGCAGGGCGCGTCCTGGAGGTCGCTGTTGGGACCGGTCGCAATCTGCCCTTCTATCCACCGCACCTGCGCCTGACTGGCATCGAGTTAAGTCCGGCAATGCTCGAGATCGGCCGCCGACGCGGCGCCGAGCTGGGAATCGAAGTCGACCTGCGCGCCGGGGACGCGCAGGCCCTCGATTTCGACGACGAGAGTTTTGACACGGTGGTCATCACGCTGGCGCTCTGTTCGATCCCCGACGACCGCAAGACGGTGGCTGAGGCTTGGCGCGTGCTCCGGCCGGACGGTCTTCTCCTACTTCTGGAGCACGTTCGCAGCCCGCTGTTGGCAGTTCGGGTGCTGCAGCGCATCGTGGACTTCTTCACAGTCCGCTTCGAGGGCGACCACCTGCTGAGAGAGCCGCTCGAGCAGCTCCAAGTCGCCGGCTTCGTTGTCGATCGGCTCGAACGCTCGAAGCTCGGGATCGTCGAACGGCTGGCCGCGCACAAGCCGTCGCTCTAGAAGCAACTCGCGAGCGGACCTGGCCCGCTTCAGTCCTGGTGCCCTTGTCTGTGGTCTGACCCCTTTGCCCTGGGCATGGTAGCGAGGGCATGAGGGTGGTTGTGCTGTCCCACGGAGTGCTCCAGCGCCGGATCACACGGATGGCAGGCCTCGATCTGGACAGTGGTATGTCCGATCTCGAATCGATCACAGAGCTGCTTCTCCAGCTGCCGGACCAGGTGCTCAGCGTCTGCGGCGACAAGGTCTTCCTGGACCACTACGTGACAGCTCAGCGCCAGCTGCTGTGAGTCCAGAGACCAGACATGAAGATCGTGGACCGAATCGACGCCGGCCGCCTCGATAATCGTGGCCTCGACCGAAGCGAGGTCGACGCCTGGAGGAGTCCCCTCGAGAAGGACGTGGCCGGTGTCCCTGACAATCTGCAGGGCGCCCCAAGCAATCAGGGCTGCGATCCCCAGGGAGATCAGGGGGTCGGCGTAATACCAGCCGGTGAGCAGGATGATCACCCCAGCCACGATCACGCCTATGGAGGCACCGATGTCGCCGAGCACGTGGAGCATTGCCGCACGCACATTGAGGTTCGCCCCTGCCTCTCGCAGCCCGACCGCGATGAAGGCATTGACCGTAATCGCGACCAGGGCGGCAGCTATGACGAGGCCGCCCTGAACCGGTTCCGGCCTGGCGAAACGGCGCACGGCCTCGACTGCGATAAAGGCGACGATGAGAATCAGGCCGGCGCCGTTGACCATGGCGGCGAGGATGCCGACGCGGTGGTAACCGTAGGTTCGGCGTGCGTCGGCCGGCCGCTTGGCCTGCTCAACTGCGAACCAGGCCAAGCCGAGGGCGACGACATCGGTCAGGATGTGGCCGGCGTCGGCAAACAGGGCCAAGGAGTGTGCTAGCCAACCGGCCGCGGCTTCGACCAGAAGGATCAGCACTGTCAGCCCGAGCGCCAGCCGCAGACGGCTGCCGATCAAGTCCGCATGGCCGTGAAGGTGGTCGCTCATATCAGTGGTCTTCACAAGGATTCTTCCCAGTTCGGGCGTCCTCCGACGCCTCGAGCGCCGAAGTTGCCGGCGGCGCTCGGCCCACCATAGCCCGCTGAGCGCGTTCACCCGATTCTGAGAGGGGTCACACAGCTGCTGAATCGGCCGCCGACTGCCGAGCCCGGCCGCGGTTGCGCGACGGCCATCAGCCAACTTCCGCGCTGCCGGCTCGGTTGATGATGGTGGTCCGAGCGATGGGCTCGCCCATACTCCAGTACTCCCAGTCCCCGATCGTGAGGTAGCTGAGGCGGTATCTGGGCTTCTGGGAAGTGCGCGGCCAGGGCTTGATCACTCCGGCTTCTCGGATCAGGGCCACGAAGGCCTCGAACTCGGCTTCCAGCTCCGGCGCCCACTCCCGCACTGTGTACTCGTGAGGCCACTGGGGCATGGTCTTGGCGAACTGCCAGCGGACCTTCGATACGTAGGCGGCAGCGGCGACGCTATCGAAGCCTGGGTTTGTCAACCTGAATTGGCCCGACCGTGCTCATCTGATCTGGCCCCACCTCTGGGGCGTAGGGTTCGAGGGTGCCGCCGGGTCAGGTCGTCCTGCAGCTGCGGATCATGACGGGCTACTGATCGCCTATTCCGTACCCTGGGCGGCGGCAACTCCACTCGGGTGAGGGTCGACCAATTGGCAGTCCGGGCGCGAAGACGCTCACTCGCGACGGACCGTGAACGCGAGACGACGCTCTACTCGTCTCGGTGGCTGACGATGTTGATCACGTTCCCGTCCGGGGCGCGCACAAAGAATCTGCGGACGCCCCACGGTTCGTCGGTCAGCGGATGAATGATCTCGTAGCCGCGGCGCTGCGCTTCCGCGTAGGCCTCGTCCACGTCGTTCCCGACGTGCACTGAGATCAGAGAGTCCTGAGGACTTGTGGCGTCTCGGGTCACCAGCTGTACGCACGCTCGCCCGTCTGGCGACCCGTAGCGCGCCACCCATCCGAGGTTGAAATCCTCCACGTTCAGTCCTAGGTAGTCGGTATAGAAGCCGCGCGCCGCGTCGATGTCAGCGACCGGCAGGTTCGTTGTGACTCCCGTTACTCGCACAGCGGCTCCTTGGGTCGCGTCGGTCTAGCCATCGTCGAGAAATCATGTTGACACGACGCGATGGAGCGCATGATGCCCGATCTGCGCTCGCGTAATACCCGCCGGCTGAGCAGCCCTACATCACAGCCGCGGCGAGCTGGTCGACCTGCTCCACGGACGCGATCGTCGGCGAGAAGATCAGCTCGTCCATGCCCACCTCAGCGAAGGCTTGCACGATCGCTCGCAGCCCGGCCGAGTCGCGACCCACCGAAGGCCAGATGCGTTCCCCCATCGGGCCGTAATAGTCGGTGAGGTAATCCAGACCCAACTCCGAGCGTTCACCGAGCGCGAAGTAGTGCAAGCCCCGGAACTCGGGCCGGCCCTCGCGGCCGGCGGCCGCCCATGCCTGGCGCACCCGCTCCATCATCGGAGCAGCGCGCTCGGGACCACCCCCGCCCGAGCTCCAGCCGGCACCCCACCGGACGGTGCGTCGGACCGCCTGCTCGGACTGACCGCCGATCAAGATCGGCACACTCCTCCCGTTGACCGGGCGAGGCGTCACCGGTCGCGGGCTACCCGCGACGTTGTCGCCGCGCCAGGCCGCGTGCATCAGCTCGAGGGCATGGTCCCAGCGGCGGCCCCGGTCGTCCATCGAGGTGCCGGTGGCCTCGAAGTCGTCCGGCCTCCCGCCGACTCCGACGCCGAGTACGAAGCGACCACCGGCGAGCTGGTCGAGAGCCGCGCACTGCTTGGCGAGGGTGACTGGCTCGCGGGTCGGACCGAGCAGCACGTCGGTCAGAAGGGCGATCCGGCTGGTCGCGCCGGCGGCCGCGGCGAGCACGACCAGCTCGTCGTAGGTCGGATAGGCGACCCGGCCGATCGTGGCCAGGGTCGAGAAGCCGTGCTGCTCAGCGTGCTGCGCCCACTCCAGCAATAGCGGACCCGTGGTGCCGGGAATGGAGTTGGGGATGCCGATGCCGATGCGCATCAGCCGAGCGCCATCGTGCGCCCGGGCTGGTCGTATCGGTCGCGGATAGCTTCATTCATGCAAACACCCTAGCCGCTCAGGCGAGCGCCATGTCCGTGGTTTGGACGCAGCGAGACGGTCCTACTACGTCGCCGTTGGCTTCGGCCATCTCCTTCGCCTACCGGACGAACCCGCCGCGCTTGCCTTGCGCGAGCGACTGGCGGATCATGGCGTCGATACGACCCCGATCATGCAGCCTCCAAGGCCAGAACGTTGTTGTCTAGGAACCCCATGCTCCTGATCGGCCCTTGGTCCATACCAACCGCAAGTTGGGGTGAAACGTTGGTGAATCGCTCATCGGATGATGTCTGGCTAGTCGATTTGTATTCAATTCGGAGATTGGTGGGCCGGGGGGGAGTCGAACCCTCACAGCTTTCGCGGCGGTTTTACAGACCGTTGGGCTCGCCACATGCCCTTTGCCGACCCATGCGTCTACTCCTGAGGGGAGCGCAGCAGCAATGGTACCGCCATGCGCGAACGTGGACACTACGTCCTCGGCGTCGTCATCGGCACCAACTTCCCCA
Source organism: Candidatus Dormiibacter spiritus (assembly GCA_003244185.1). Taxonomy (GTDB): domain Bacteria; phylum Chloroflexota; class Dormibacteria; order Dormibacterales; family Dormibacteraceae; genus Dormiibacter; species Dormiibacter spiritus. Next base: position 26,681 of record QHBT01000047.1, read on the forward strand.
ACGCTCCGTGGGAAAGACGGCCGGGCCGGGTGACCCAGCTACCCGGGTTCGCTCAGTCGCGCCGAAGCCCCGCATGGCCTAGCCGTGCTGGCGGCGGGGCAGGAGTGAGTGCGACTCCACCGCCAGTGCCGCAGCTTCCATCCGCCGCCGGGCGTGCGCGTAGGTGCGCTGCGCCACCCCTATAAAGAGGCAGTCGAGGATGAGCAGCGGCGCATGGCGAGCGATCATTGCGCTCTCCCTGAGCGGCGAGCGATCATGGGCGGAAGTGGTCAGCATCAGCTCGGCTACGTCGGCGATGGGCGAGCGCGAGTGGTTGGTGATGGCGATCGTGTGAGCGCCCCGGCGGCGGGCTTCGCTCAGCACCTCGATTGTCTCTTTGGCAGCGCCGCTGTGGCTGAGACCCACCGCTACGTCTCCCCGGCTCAGCTGCGCGGCGCTGACCAGAGCCTCATGGATGTCCAAGGAGTTGCTGGCGTTGAGGCCGATGCGATGCAGGCGCGTTTGGAAGTCGCGGGCCAGCAGTGAGCTGGCGCCGACCCCGTAAACGTCCACCCGGCCGGCGCGCACGAGTAGGCTGACCGCAGTCTGCAGCTGGCCCAAGTCAAGCTGGTCGGCCGTCTGCTGCAGAGCGCGCAGGCTTCCATTCAGCACGCTGGCCACTACCTCGTCCAGCGGATCCTTAGCCGACAGGTCGCCGGCGTCCTTGGCCCAAACGTGATTCTGAGTCGCTCCGCCCTCAGCAGCCAGGGTCAGGCGCAGCTCGGGATATCCGGGAAGATCAAGGCTGCGGCAGAGCCGGGTCACAGTGGTCGCTGAAGTGTGGGCTCGCTGTGCCAGCTCAGTGATGGTCCAGCCGGACGCGGCCGCAGGGTCGTCAATCAGCTGTTCGGCCACGCGCCGCTCAGCGCGGGTGAGATTGGGCAGCACACTCTGGATGACTGCGGTTATGGGCGGCCGGCCGGCGCCGGCGCGGCCGTCCAGCTCGACACGCGTGCTGCCGGCGCGCCTGAACGATTGTGAACTCATTAGAGTCGTGCGGTGAAATTTACACCCTCAGCCGCAGCGCTCGCGCTGACCTAGAGCCTTGCGGTCTGAGCCGAGTCGACGGCCGTGCTGGCGCAATCGTGGCTCGGCCGGATGAACCGCTGGTCAGGCCTTCTGCGCGCCTGCCACCCCGAACCTGCCTTGGCAGTAACCCTATGCGCCGGCCTTCTCGCCTTGACCAGCGGAAGAGGCGCCGGCTCCCTGCTGGTCCTCGCCGCGGTCGGCTCGGGTCAGCTCTTCGTCGGCTGGTCCAACGACTATCTCGATAGGGATCGCGACAGGCTGGCCGGGCGCAGCGACAAGCCGGTCGCCAGTAGGGTGGTACCCGCAGCCAGCGTCAGGCTGGCTGCGCTGCTGGCGCTGGCCGCCTGCGCGCCGCTCTCCCTGCTGCTGGGCTTGGCCGCTGCGGCAACCCATGCCGCGGCCCTGGTCTCCGCCCTGGTTTACAACTGGCGCGGGAAGTTTGCGCCCTGGAGCCCTCTCCCCTACGCGATCTCCTTCGGCCTGCTGCCGGCGATTGTGAGCCTCAGCCTGCGACCGCCGCATCTGCCCGCCGCCTGGGTCATGCTGGCCGGAGCGTGCCTTGGCGTGGGGGGTCACTTTGCCCAGGTCCTCGCCGACATCCCTGAAGACCGCAGGCAGGGCAGCCGTGGCCTGCCGCAGCTATTGGGTCAGCGCATCTCTGTCAGCGCCTGCGCCGCCCTACTCCTCGCCGCCACGTTGCTGGTGACTCTCGGCCCTGGTCGCCTGGGCGGCTGGGGGCTGGTGGCTCTGGGCGCAGCCACCGGCGTCACAATCGCTGTCCCCGTGAGCGCGTTTGCAGGCCGGCTTAAGCTGGCCTTTCGCCTGACCCTGCTGGTCGCAGGGCTCGCCGTCCTCAGCTTTGCGCTTGGGAGCGGTTCCCTCTAGCTGGACTCCCTGGGGCTTCCGCTAAGGACCGTAGATGAAGCCGATGAGCGGGATGGTGCCCGGGTGGATCGTGCGGCCGGAGACGATGTTCCAGCCTTTGTAGTTCATCTCGGAGACGGTCCAGGAGCCGTCGGGGGCCACCGACTCGACGTAGGCGACGTGACCCCAGCCGCTCTCGGCGGTGACCATGATGGCGCCCGGCGCGGGAGTCTGGCCGGTTCTCCAGCCGGCGGCTTGAGCCTGGCCGAACCACTCCCGTGCGTTACCCAGCCAGGGCACCGGCTTGCGGTTGTAGACGTACCAGGTGCAGTAGCCGTAGGCAAAGCGGTTGCCGCTCGTGGGCGCCCAATTACTGGCAGCCGGCGCGGGACCGCTGACAGCGGGCGCGGAACTGCTGGCGGGGCGGGGCGGCGCGGCGGGGGCACTTGCGCTCGTCGGCCTGGTCGGCGTGAACGCCTGCGCCCCCGCGGCTGGTCGATCGAAGTCAGGACCCTTGCCGCCAGGTATCACCAGCGAGCTGCCGGCTGCCAACTGAGCGTCGGCGCTGCCGCGGATGTAGTTGAAGTCGAGGACGACGTTCGTGTCCGCGTGGTAGGCGGCCGCAAGGCTGTGCGGGGTGTCACCCGCCTGGACGGTCAGGGCCACCCCGTTGACAGGTGGGACCACCAGCGACTGACCGGCGCTGACGTCGGTGGCCAGGCTTTTCAGGGTTGCGTAGTTGGACCAGCGGATCGACTCGACTGTCAGATGAAAGCGATCGGCAACGGCTTGAAGGTTCTCTCCGTCCGCCACCTGATAGGTCTGAGCCGAGTGGGAGACAACCGCTCCGCTGGGCAGAGCGGCGGGCTTCACTATCGTCCCGGCCCGACCGAGGGCAATGCTTCCTGAGGATCCACCCTGACCGCTCACCAGGCCCTCGGCATTGACAGCGCCGAGGCGAAGGTTGACGCCGGCAGTCACGCTGTGATCGAGCGACGCGTATCCGGAGAGGACCAGCGCTACAACGAGCACTAGAACGTGCGTGATATACCGACTAAACCGCAATAGAACTACCCCCGAGTTGTTTGGGTGACCGCTGTCACCGGCGACGTTGGTCACCCTACCAGGCTGGGCCGAGCGGTGTCAAACCGCGGGGGTGTGAAGAAGGTTGAACGCAGCCGGCGGCTGCTTGGTTTCACACTCTGGGATTCGGCCGGGCACAGCCGGAGGGCACGGAAGTTGCCTGCCGGCTCGCTCTGGCCCAGCGAGCCCAGGCTCGGGCGGCCAGCAGCAGCTGAAAGCCGGCCGAGGCGAGGCGGGTGACTTGCGGACGGGGAACATCTATGGCCCGCGCGGCACCGAAGTACCAGACGGAGACGGCTGCTGCCGGCGTCAGCCAGAGGCTCAACGCGAGCCCTCGGAGCAGGCGGCTGGGCTCGTGGCGATACGCAAACCAGGTCCAGAAGGTAAGGTCCGCCAGGGCATCGGCATAGGCGCCAAAGCCAGTCTCGCGGGAGCCCGCGCGGGCGATCCATCCATCCGCCAGGTCAGAGCCGAGCGCGGCGGACGCCACCCACGCTCGTTGGCTGCCGCGGAGGGCAGGCAGGTTGGCCCGGAGAAGCGTCAGCAGGTTGGCCACGCCGAGTGAGCGCGGCTGGTCGCCCAGCAGGCCGACGTGGCTCCAGGCGAGCAGCCAGGAGCCGATCACCCAGCGGGGCGTTCCCAGCGTCAGCAGGGCCAGGTGAAGCAGGTGGACTTCCAGCGCGGCCCGGCGCTGGCGGCGGGCGGCTTCCAGGGACCTTCGCCACGAGCGCCAAGCGAAGCGGAACCACGCGGCGGGCGAGTAGGCGCCGGCGGCCAGGTCGCCGAGCAGAGAGTCGACGAAAGCCTGAGTCGAGGCTGAGCGGACGATGGGGGGTCTGGGGCCAAGCATCTCAACCGTATGCTGCACCGCGGTGAGCGACGAGTACGACCTGGCGGTGATCGGAGCCGGTTCGGCCGGCCTGTCGGCAGCCGGCTTCGCCGTGCGGCTGGGAGCCCGCACGGCGTTGGTGGAGGCTGAGCGGATCGGCGGTGACTGCACCTGGACAGGCTGCGTGCCCTCCAAGGCACTCCTCCACGTTGGCCGCATTGCCCACGAGATGCGTACCGCAGGCCTCTACGGGCTGCCTTCCTGCGAGCGCGGCATCGATCTCCGCGCCGTCCTGATCGCTGTGAGGGAGGCGGTGGCGCGCGTTTACGAGCTGGAATCGCCAGAACGGCTTCGTGCGGCCGGACTCGAGGTGAGGCTGGGCGCAGCACGCTTTATCGATCCTCACACAGTGGAAATCGAGGGCGAAGGACGGCTCCGGGCTAAGCACTTTCTGCTCTGCACAGGCGCTCGCCCCAGCCTTCCTGCGGTTCCCGGCCTGGAAGCGGTGCCCCACGTCACCTATCGCGATGTCTGGGACCTGACTGAGCTGCCCCGCCGGCTGGCCGTGCTCGGCGGCGGTCCGACCGGCTGCGAGCTGGGCCAGGCCTTTCAACGGCTGGGTTCCCAGGTGACCTTGCTCGAGGCAGCCGCACATCTCCTGCCCGGCACGGAGCCGGCAGCAGGTGAGCTACTGCGGGCTGTCTTCGGGAGCGAGGGTATGGATGTCCGCCTGGCCACCAGCGTCCAGTCTGCCGCTGTGGGTCAGGTGGGACTCCGGCTCTCCACCACCACTGGCGAGATCGAAACGGACACGCTACTGGTGGCCGCCGGAAGAACTCCCTTCACTGCTGGTCTGGATCTGCACCGTGCCGGCGTCGAGCTGACTGGCGCTGCTGTGAAGGTCGATGGCAAGCTCCAGACCAGCCAGCCTCACATCTATGCAGCAGGCGACGTAACAGGCTCCTTCCAGTTCACCCACTACGCCGGCTGGCAGGCCGTTCAGGCCGTCCGTAACATCTTGTTGCCAGGCGGCGTCCAGGGCACGCGCGCCGCGGTGCCATGGGCGGTCTTCACAGATCCGGAGGTGGCGCAGGTCGGGGAGCTCCGGGGGAGCTGTCGCGAGTGGCCCGTCGCCCGAGTTGACAGGGCCCAGGCGACCAGGCGCCGCTCAGGCCTGATTCGCGTCTATCTCGACGGCAGGGGCCGCATCAACGGCGCGCTGATCTGCCTGGAGGCAGCTGCTGAGCTGATCAATGAGCTGTCCCTGGCGATGCAGACGGGCACCAGGTGGGCGGAGGTGGCCAACGCCATCCACACCTACCCCAGCTACGGGATGGCGCTCCAGCAGCTTGCCGCCCAGGACGCTGTGGCAGCTGTCACGAGCGGGTTCCGAGGACGACTGCTGAATCGCCTGGCCAAGCGCTGAACTGCCGGTTCCGGCGGGCGGTTTAGAGTGAAAGTGATGACCAAGTCGGTGATAGTAGCTGGGGCTCGCACCCCGATCGGCAAGTTCGGTGGAGCGTTCAAGGCCCTGAAGGCAGTGGAGTTGGGCGGCGTTGCCATCAGGGCAGCGCTGGAACGTTCAGGAATCGCCGGCGAGGACGTCGAGTACGTGATCATGGGTCAGGTCCTGCAGGCGGGGGCCGGCCAGATCACGGCCCGCCAGGCGGCGATCCTGGGCGGTATCCCGATCGAGGTGCCCGCGATCACCATCAACAAGGTCTGCCTCTCCGGTCTGAACGCCATCGCCATGGCTGACCAGATGATCCGCGCCGGCGAGGTGGACACGGTGGTCGCCGGCGGTATGGAGTCGATGAGCCAGGCACCCTACCTAATGCCCAAGGCCCGCTTCGGAGCCCGCATGGGCAACGTTGAGATGGTCGACTCCATGATCCACGACGGTCTCTGGTCGACCTTCTTGGAGCAGCACATGGGCGAATCTTCTGACGATGTCAATCGGGAGCTGGAGATCAGCCGCGAGGAGCAGGATGCTTGGGCGGCCCGCTCCCACCAGCGCGCGGCGGCTGCCTGGGAGTCCGGCCGGCTGGCGGAGGAGAGCGTGCCCGTCAGCGTTCGCCGGCGCCAGGGGGACTACGCCCAGGTCGAGCGAGATGAGGGGGTGCGCCCGGACACCACCGCCGAGGGTCTGGCCGCGTTGAAACCCGCTTTTCAGAAGAACGGCACCATCACAGCCGCCAACGCCTCCCAGGTCTCCGACGGCGCTGCCGCGGTGGTGGTGATGTCTGCGGGCAGGGCGGCGGAGCTGGGCCTGCAGCCGCTGGCTGAGATTGTGGCTCACGGCATGAGCGCCGAACGTTACGCGTGGCTGCACACTGTGCCCGGCCTGGCGCTCAACCGAGCCTTGGAGAGGGCGGGGCTGAGAGCCGATCAGCTGGACCTGGTGGAGTTCAACGAGGCGTTCGCCTCCGTCGCGCTGAACGCCACTCGCATGCTGGAGCTCCACGAAGAGCGCGTCAACGTGAACGGTGGCGCAGTCGCCATCGGTCATCCGATCGGCGCCAGCGGAGCCCGGCTGGTGCTGACGCTGGCCCACGAGCTGCGCCGGCGCGGCGAGCGGCTGGGCGGGGCCGCGCTCTGCGGAGGCGGCGGCCAGGGCGATGCGCTCATCATTCGCAATCCCGCAGCCTGAAACACCTTCCCCCCTCCGGGGCTAGCCCGTTCGCCTGCGCCGACGGCGGCTCAGCCAGCCGATGCCTTGCCCCGCCCGTGTCCCGTACACCGAACTGGGGAAGGCGTCCGGGGCGAACGGCGGCTTGAGATTGCCGGATGGAGTCGTTGCGGCGCCGCCTCTGCAGGGCGTCCGCATCACCGCCGGGAGTCCTGCGGCCCGGCTCTCCCGCCGCCATCACTTGCACCTGCAGTCAAGAATCCCGCGCACGCTGGTTTGGAAAATGATATAGTGGTGCTATCAGGTTTACCTCGGGTCTCGGCCTCGGGTCTTACCGAATCAAATCCTCCCCCTACTCCCAAGCGGCCCACCTCCCGGTGGGTCGCTTGTTTGGTCAGGAGCCCCGGGACGTTCGCCCCAAGCAGAGCACGAGAGGGCGCCTCAGCTGAGGCGCGCTCCGAAGTACTTTAGGAAGCGCGGCTCAGTCGCGATTGTCTTGCGTTGAGCGCGTCCAAACGTCTGTCGGGTTGACGATGTTGCCTGAGTTGGTGGTCACGTACAGCGGATGGAAGCTCTCGCCGGGCGCCACCAAGCCCTCGTAATCGCCCACGAAGAAGCCGCCGGCAACCGGCGCATCCGCCATGTCAAACGGCGCGTCGACCACCTCGGTGTCGCCGAAGTGGAGGTTGCGCCCGCTGGTCACCCTCATGAAGTAGTCGGTCATGTAGGTGCGGGGGTAGCTCTGCAGCTGGTAGTAGGTGACCCCGACCTTGCCATCAGAGTTGACCGCCACGGTGGCCGTGAAGGCTGACTGCCCAGTGGGTTGATTCACTCGCTGAGGTTCGCTCCAGTGTTGGCCACCGTCGGTGGAGCGGCTGATTGCGATCTCGTCGTACTTGCCACCGCTGAAGCGGGAATCCTGCCACACGATGTAGAGCGACCCGGTCTCTCGATCGATGGTTGGGATCGGGATGATGTCACCGGTCCGGAGGTGAGGTACGCCCACCGATCGCAGATCCTGAAACAGAGTTGGTTTGGTCCAGTGGTCACCGCGATCAGTGGAGGTCACAAAGCCGAGGTGGAAATTGCCATCGGCAGTGATGTAGTTGAAGAAGTCGTAGAGCCGATCGGTGCGCGGGTCGATGACCATGTAGTTGCCGATCGTCTGCTCGTTGACTGCGGTCTGCACGATGGGGCGCGCCTTCTGCCAGGTCTTGCCACCGTCAGTGGTGCGGGAGAAGAAGGTCGGCCCTGTGAAGGCAGGGAGCTGGGCCTGGGCCGGAGCCGCCGTATTGGGTCGGGCTACGCCGCTCTGGCTTTGCAGGGCGGGCATGTCGCCCGCAGGCTGGCGCACCCGATTGCCGGCGCCTGGAACGTCTTCCAGCCGGTCCCAGACCGCATACGCGGTGCGACCGCGGGTCGGATCGGCGAAGATCAGCTCCTTGTCGTTGAAGGGATCACCGGTAGTGGGATTGGCGACGTCCTGAATGATCGGCACCACATTGGTCCAGGTCTTCCCACCGTTGGGCGAGGTTGCTGCCACCACTGCGTTCCGGATGCTGTTGGCGTCAAACGAAATGGCGATCGAGTACGAATTGCCGTCGCGGCCGATTGCGGTGCCCGGATCGGAAGCTCGCTCATAGTTCACCCCGCCCGGAGCGCACTTGGAAAAGGGCAGGGCGCTGTCGTTCCAGCTGCGACCGCCGTCGAAGCTGTAGCCGGCCACCAGGCCATGGGCGCCCCCGTCGCTCCAGCGATCCTGCTGCCAGGCGCTCAGAAGGTGGGAGTGCGAGCTCGGGTCGTAGGTCAGAAACGGCTCCACCTCAGCGTTGAGGTAGTTGATGGCACCCTTGGCGGCACCCACCTTGCAGCCGGCGTAAGGATTGACCTTGCTTACCAGCACCGGCCCTCCGGCCAACGCCGTGCTGGTAGTCACAATCAGGGCGCCATTCAAAAGGGCGACCACCGACAGAAGCCTTCTCATACACCCTCCACACGCAACTATCCGACGGAACTGGCAAGAAGGTACGACATCTGCGAGGGCTTGGCAACCCCGTCTCGCTTGGCAACCCGGTCGCAACCGTCTGAGCACGTCCGGACACCCTCG
>QHBT01000039.1 GCA_003244185.1 Candidatus Dormiibacter spiritus
AACGGAGGTGACGGACGAGTACACCGTCTTGACGTCCTCTGGACTTTGGCGCTAGGCTAGCGCTGGTCAGTCGTTCGCCGCGGCTCACGCGACGATCCGGCATGGGTGGGAGCGAGGAGGCACAGGTTGCCAGAAGATGCGCCCCGGCAAGGCGTGATTGGCTCGTGAAAGTCCTCAGGGGGAAGTCTTTGAAAGTTCATCTTCGTCTACTGCTAGCCCTTCCGGCGGCCCTGGCGCTCGCCCTCGTGGCCAGCATGGGACCGACTCCGGCCGTCCACACAGCGAATGCCATGGATCTTTCGAAGCTCGATCCAAGACTTCGCGCCCACGTGTCAGGCAACGTTGACGTGGAGGTCGGTGCCCTCGCACCCCGTGCCGCGCAGCGTAGCCAGAGCTCTTACTTTCCGACCAGCGACGACGGCTGTCCCAGCAACCGAGACCACAACATCAAGGTCAACCAGAACTGCCTGAACATCGCCGACCCTGATCTTCAGGGCCGTTCGCAGGCCCAGAACGAGACAGCGATCGCGGTGAATCAGTATCACCCGCAAAGCGTGGTCGGGTCCTACAACGACTACCGGCGGGGCGACGGCACCTGCGGCCTCTCCTTCAGCCGGGACGCAGCTGGCTCCTGGACCGACAGCACGGTTCCCAACGGCTTCACCCGAGGTGGACTTTTCGGCAAGCCACGCGAGTACTGGCAGGCGGGCGGCGACACCTCTGTCGCCTGGGACACCCGCGGCAACGCCTACCTTTCCTGCCAGGTGTTCAACCGCGGCAGCGCGGCCAGCCCCAATCCTGACCAGTCGAGCGCCTTTTTGGTATTCCGCTCGACTCAGAACCAGGCCGCCTCCTGGAACTTCCCGGGCCGCTACGCCACTGTCGCGAACGACACTGCTGGCAGCGGCGCCATCCTCGAGGACAAGGCGCTCCTCTCTGTGGACAATCACGTCGGCAGCCCCTTCCGCGACCGCATCTACGTCACCTGGACCGAGTTCACAGCCACGACTGCCTACATCTACGAGGTCCATTCCAGCGACTACGGGGAAACGTTCAGCGCCCGCCACCTGGTCAGCAGCGTGAGCGCGCTCTGCCAATTCCCTGTCAGCGGGCCCACCGGGGGCTGCGACAACAATCAGTTCTCCCAGCCATTCACCGGCTCGGATGGCGCCCTCTACGTCGTCTGGTCCAACTACAACACAGTTGATTTCAGCGTCACCCGTCCGGGACCCGCCCGCTACCAGGTATTGATGGCTCGCTCCACCAATGGCGGCGACAGCTTCGGCCCACCCCAGCGCGTCGGAACTTACTACGAGCTGCCCGACTGCGCCACCTACACCGGCCAAGATGCCGGTCGGGCTTGCGTGCCCGAGAAGGCCAGCACGAGCAACTCGGTCTTCCGGGCCTCGCAGTATCCCAGCGGCGCTGTGAACCCGCGCAATCCCAAGGAGATCTCCGTCTCCTTCGGTTCTTACATAAACCGGCACTCCAACGAGCGCAACGGCTGCATGCCGACCGGCTCCGTGACATCCAGTTCGGCCGGTCTGTACACCGGCGTCAGGGCACCTGGCGCCTGCAACAACGACATCCTGCTCAGCACCTCCCGCGATGGCGGGAACACTTTCAGCGGCTCTGCGACTGATCCCCGCGACCTGACGAGTATCACCGTAGCGCGCGGGCAGCGGACAACTGACCAGTGGTTCCAGTGGCTGGCTTACAACCGCAACGGTGACCTTGCCGTCTCCTACTACGACCGCCAGTACGGCAACGACGAGCAGACCGGCTTCTCGGACTTCAGCATCTCGGGTTCACAGGATCTGCGCCACTTCGCAGCCCAGCGGGTGACCAGCAGCTCGATGCCGCCACCAACCCAGTTCAGCGGTCTCTTCTGGGGCGATTACACGGGCTTGGATGCCTCTGAGCGCGCATATCCGATCTGGTCCGACACGCGCTCACCGGAGCTGTTCCTATGTCCGGGGACGGCCACTGGCCCTGGGAATCCACCGAAGCTCTGTGGCATGAAGGATCCGCAAGGTCCCGCGAACGACCAAGACATCTACGCCGCCGGTGTCCAGATCCCGGCGGGCGATGACGACATATAGATGAGAAGGAAGCGGCCGGCCTGGCCAGCCGCTTCCCCTCCTACCTGGGCGGGCAGGCGGGCTGGGGACCCTGCGGCCTGAACTGCCCACTGCATGGGTCGGCGCCAGCTGTGGGGGCGGTCGGGGGTGACGGTGTGCCAGCGGTGAAAGTGGCTGGCGGCCTGTCCTGAGCGCCCGGCCGGTGGATTTCCATGCAAGCCGGGCCGGCGAGGGCCAGAAGCAGGGTCATGGCCAGTACCTTCTTTCGCACTTCGGTGACCGGGCCGGCTGGCGCCGGCTCCACGTACAGCCTACGCCGCTCAACCTGGGTCAGCGACCTCGCGCTAGGGCGCAACTGAAGCATCCGGGAGAGGAAGCCGCTCTGGCACTGAGCGCTGCTGACAGGACACCTGGACCGCGACACTGCCCTTCTGAACACGTGGTGCAATCTGGGAGCTCCCAGCGTTCCCTCTCCGTACTCCGCCAGCGAACGCTCTACCCGACCGCCTCCGCGGTTCCTCGGCGCCCGCATTTTGTCCACGATGACGTGAGACAGGTCTCCGGGCGTGAGACAGGACAATGGTGCCCCGCGAGGTGTTCAACTGACATTGGCCGCTTACACGCGGGCCTGGGTTGACTGGCGTAGCCGCTCGTAGGGAGTCTGGCCGCCCAGGGCTCCGTGCGGACGCTCGAAATTGTAGAAGTGCTCCCATTCCAGAAGCTTGGCGTTGAAGACCTTGGCGTCATCGATGACCACGCCGTCGAGCAGGCGGTAGAACTCGTCGGCGTCGATTCGGTGGGAGCGCTCGACCTTGCCATTGAGCCGCGGCGTGGCCGGCCTGATGTAGAGGTGTCGGACACCCTTGTCGAGGACGTGCCAGTGGAAGGCTGTACCGAATTCAGCGCCATTGTCGGTCTGGATCAGCTTGACACCGAAGGGCAGCTTCTCGAGCACGTAGTCGATGAACTGGATGGCGGTCTTCTGGTTGAGTCGGCTGTAGATCTTGAGCACCCGGAGACGGGTGCAGTCGTCGATCGCTGTGAACTGGTAGTGCTTCTGCCGGGAGCCGGCAAGGGGAGCGATGAACTTGACGTCGACCTGCAGCGAGTGCCCGGGTAGAGGCTTCTCATACCGCTTCCAGCGCTCCTTGTGGCGCTTGTAGCGCTGAGAGCTGGGCAGCCGGCTCATATCCAGGCGGCGCAGGATCCGCCAGACCCCCGATGGGCTGATCACGAGGTCGTGGTAACGCTTCAGGTACATCGCGATCCGGTTGGGTCCGAAGTGGTAGTTCTGACGCAGGTAGATGATCTTGCCGACCACCTCCGTCCTGGTTGCCTTGGGGCTCACGTGGGGCCGTGAGGAACGGTCACGAAGGCCGTCCAAGCCGAGCTCCTCGTATCGGCGCAGCCAAACGTAGTAGCACTGCCTGGTGATGCCGTAGTAGCGGCAGGTCAGGGCGACGTTGCCCGTCACCTCCTGGGCGTGGCGGATTACGGCCAGGCGTCGGGCTGCGTTCCTGGATAGCTCTCGTTCGGTCATCGGGCCTCCTCCTCCTGGTGTGGGGGACCCAAGTGTCAAGCACCTACGTCAGTTTCAGACCGCGATGTCCTGAGACAGAACATGGTGCCCCGCGAGGGAGTCGAACCCCCGACCTACTGCTTAGAAGGCAGCTGCTCTATCCGCTGAGCTAGCGGGGCATCGATCTTGATCTTAGGGAGAGCTCGGGCGACGTCTATCTTCTGGGGTAGCCTTCCAGGCTGGTCGCACGGGATGGTCCACTTCACTCGGCCGACTTGCCCTTGTCCGACTCCTACTCGGCCTGTACGATCTCGTCTGTGAACAAGCGATCGTTGCTGGCAGTCGGGCGGGCGGCCTCCGCCCTCCTCGTCCTTGTCGCCATAGTCGTCCAGATCAATGTCAACATCGGCAAGGGAACCTTCAACCCGACCCGCTTCTTCGCCTTCTTCACAATCCTCAGCAACCTCTTTGGTGCTGGCCTGTTCTTGTTCCTCGCGACCCGCTGGCGGTCGGCTCGATCGCCGACGTTTGACCTTCTGCGCGGTGGTTCGGTCGTCTACCTGACTGTAACCTTCATAGTCGTCGTCCTCCTTCTTTCGGGCGCCGACCTACAGGTTGCCGTCCCCTGGGTCGACACAGTTCTCCACAAGATCTTTCCCATTTACGTCGTGCTCGACTGGCTGATCGATCCGCCGGCCAGCCACCTCACCTTGAGGAGCGCAGTCCGCTGGCTGGTCTACCCCTTGGTCTGGCTGGTTTTCACGCTGATACGCGGTGCGTTCGACAACTGGTATCCGTATCCATTCCTCAATCCCGCCAACGGCGGCTACGGAACTGTGGCATTCTTCTGCGTCGCCATACTGGTCGGCTTCCTCGTCATCTCGGCGCTCACCGTGGTCGCGGGGAATGCGCTCGGCGGCCGGGGTCGGCCCCCCCACCTCGCCCGCGACGTGCAGTAGCCGCCTCGCTCGCTGACCAACTGTCCGCGGTGCGTCCGGGCTCGCCCTCCAGTCTCACTTTCATGGGCGTCGTCTCTTCTCTACGCAGGGCCCATCGGGCTCCAAACGCCGGCCTGCCGCCCGGCGGTGTCCAATCGGATCTGCTGGCGGCGCTCTGTTACTGCCTGGTCTATGACCTCTGTGCCTGGCTGGCCGGCTCGCGCTCGCCGGTTCCTGCCGACGTGCGCGAGTACCGGCGGGAGGACCTCCGTCCGCTGCCCCATCCTCGTGACCGCTTATGCCGGTACCTCGCCCCTCAGCTCCTCCAAGCCTGGGAGCGTGCGCTCGCGCCCTTTTTCGCTGCAGGCGGCTTGCTCGTCCCGCGGCTGCAGGAGACGGGTGCTCTGGAGCTTCTGGACCCACAGAGGGACGGGGCGGCGCAGGTGAGGCTCCGATTCAGCGAGTCAGGCTGCTTGCTGGGGCGCGGCGGGCCACAGGTGGAAAGGCCGGCTCGCGAATGGTTGCTGACTGTCGAAAGCAGCCCGGACCGGCTCGAAATCCAGGCTGCCCGGCTCGAACAGGTCGGAGCCTGATGTCTTAAGCGAAGGCGGCAGCTGCGATCTCGGGCGCCAGTACAACTTACATTGCTTCGGTGAACATCTTTCACCTGGACGAGTTGGAACTGGCACGCGAGAGTGACGGACATGGCTATGTCGATTTCCTCAGCTCCGATCGGCTCAGCGTCGGCTACGCCATCTGGCCGGCGGGAGTCAGCGACCGCCAGCAGCCGCATGCGGAGGACGAGGTTTACCACGTCGTCCAGGGCCGCGCGATGATTCGGGTCGCCGAAGACGAGACGCCGGTCCGAGCCGGCTCGGTGATCTACGTGGCGGCCGGCGTCGAGCACCACTTTCACTCGATCGAGGAGGAGCTGCGCGTGGTCGTCTTGTGGGCACCGCCCCATCGCCGGGCGGTAGGCGCTTAGCAGGACGGGACCTGTGAACGAACAACTTCTTGATGAGTCCCCACGGCTCTCTCCTTGCGCTTCGTGCCCAATGCGGCTATAACATTTCGTACAAGTCGTTAGCCCATAGCACAAGTCGTTAGCCAGAGCACGGGAGGGCAAAGAGGTTGACAGCTAAATCGATCGGATGGCGTGTCTGGCCGCTGGCTCTGGCCGCGCTGATCGCAGTCGCCGCCTGTGGCGGTGGCGGAAGCCAAAGCAGCAGCCAGAACGTCAAGATTCCTGACAAGACAGCGAGTGGCACCCTCCAGATCTGGGGCTTCGGTGACGACAACGTCACAGCGAAGAGCCGATTGGACGCGTTCAAGGCCGCCTACCCCAATGTGAAGATTGAGCTCACTCCCGGTTCACTCGACCCCCAGAAGTTCCTTTCCGCGGTCGCGGCGGGCTCACCCCCCGACCTCGTCAACCTGAACCGTGCCAAGCTCAGCACCTACGCCAATCGCAACGCGCTGACGCCGCTCGATGACTACTTCAGCGCCGCCAAGCTGGACACGAGTCAGTTCCGCTCGGCCGCCATGAAGCCGCTTCAGGTCAACGGCAAGACGTACGGCGTCCCGGAGTTCAACAACGTCATAGTCGCCTACGTCAACAACAAGGCGCTGAAGGAAGCTGGGGCCCAGCTCTCGGATGTGGATTTCTCCAACTGGCAGAAGCTGAGCGACCTGAACCGCAAGCTCTCCAAGGTCGGACCCGACGGCAAGCCGCAGCGGGTGGGCATCGACCCCAAGCTGCCTGAGTTCACGCCGCTGTGGGTCTACGGCAACAACGGCAAGATCATCTCCGACGACGGCAAGAAGGCACTGCTCGATTCCAAGCAGACGATCGACGCGGTCAGCTACGCCGCCGGTCTGCGCGACGGTTACGGCGGTCAGCAGGCCTACGACGCCTATTCCCAGACATGGGACATCTTCGGCAAGGGCAACCCCATCGCGGCCGACCAGATTGGGGTGACTCTCTTCGAGCAGTGGTGGCTGGCCACCATCGGTAAGGTCAGCCCGAACGCGGATTTCAGCATAGTCCCCTTCAAAGCTCGTAACGGCAAGGAGCTGACCTACGCCGACGGCAACTCGTGGGCGGTTCCCAAGGGCAGCAAGAACGCCGGCCTGGCGACCGCCTTCATGAAGTTCATGACCGACCCCGACACCTGGGTGCTCTCTGCCAAGGCCAACGTCGCCAGCCTGCAGGGCGGCGTCTTCACAGGCATCTACACAGCCAACACCAAGGCTGACAAGCGGATCTTCGACGAGGTCTACAAGCCCAGCGGCAAGGCCAGCTTCGACGATGCGGTGAAGATCTTCCAGCGCATCCAGGACGAGGCTGTCACCCTGCCGCCCAGCGCGGCCGGCAACGAGGTGGTGCAGGACTACACAGACGCCGTTCGCAATGTCCTGCTGAAGCGGCAGCCGGCCGATGCCGCCATGCGCGCGGGCAACCAGAAGATTCAGGCAGCCCTGACCAATCCAGGCTGATCCGGTGAATACCACGCCGACGAGCGTGAGTTCGCGGTGGCCGTGATCGGCACGCGAGGGCGGCCGGCCCGCCCTCGCCTCCACCGCCAGGAAATCCTCTGGAGCTGGGTGATGCTCTCGCCCTGGATCTTCGGTTTCCTGATCTTCACGCTGGGGCCGATGATCGTGAGCCTGGCGCTGTCCTTCACGCGCTACGACGTCATCAACCCGCCCGAGTTCATAGGCCTCAAGAACTGGGCGCTGCTGTTCAGCGATCCGCTACTGCTGAAGAGCCTGCAGAACACCTTCTTCTTCGCCGCTCTCCACGTGCCCTTCGCGATTGCCATCGCTCTCGCCCTGGCGCTGCTGCTGGATCAGATCAGCCGGGGCGCCGGCTTCTTCCGCACGGTCTTCTACCTGCCCTCGATCACACCGGCTGTGGCGACAGGCATCCTCTGGCTCTGGCTGCTCAACCCGCAGGTGGGCATTGTCAACCAATTCCTGCACCTCCTACACATCCCCGGACCTGGCTGGACCACCGATCCCAACTGGATCAAGCCGGGCATAGTGCTGATGAGCCTGTGGGGACTGGGGAACACAGTGGTGATCTACTTCGCCGCGCTGCGCCAGGTGCCCAACGAGCTCTACGAGGCGGCCCGGGTGGACGGCGCCAAGCCCTGGGCTCAGTTCTTCCGCATCACAGTTCCCATGATCAGCGGCACCCTCTTCTACACGCTGGTGATCAACACCATATTCGCGCTGCAGTACTTCACCGAGGTGTACACGATGTTCTTCCGCGGTCAGGAGTCAGGCGTCAGCGAGGACGCTCTCTTCTACGTCATCTACCTGTTTCGGCAGTCGTTCGAGTATTTCCACATGGGCTACGCGTCGGCCATGGCCTGGCTGCTGTTCGCGATCATCGTCGTCGTCACGCTGGTTCAGGTGGGCTTCAGCCGCAAATTCGTCTATTACGAGGGAGCGTCCTGATGGCTGTCGCCCCAGAGAGCCGCCCGCTGCCGGTTCCGCGCGTCGCGGACAGACCGATCGAGAGGACGGGAGACGAGGCCCAGAGCGCCCGGCCCCGAATGGGCGGCAGCGGCCAGATTCTGGTCTGGGCCCTGCTCCTGATCCTGGTGCTGGCCTTTCTCTATCCCTTCGTCTGGCTGATCTCAGCCTCGCTCAAGCCGCAGGGTGAGACGTTCACCTCCTCGCTCCTGCCCCAACCACTCATCTGGCAGCACTACGTGGAGATCTGGAGCGCCGCTCCGGCGTTGCGCTGGTTCTTCAACAGCGCTCTGGTCGGCATCCTCGCCTCAGTAGCTGTCGTCTTCTCCAGCGCACTGGTCGCTTTCGGCTTCGTCTACCAGCGTTTCCCCGGCCGCGATGCTCTCTTCGGCCTCGTGATCGCAACGCTCATGCTGCCCCAGGCGGTGGTGATGGTGCCCAAGTTCCTGATCTGGCACTCGATCCAGGTCGGCGGCACCAATCTGGCCGCCACGCAGGTGCCGCTCTGGGCGGGCAACCTCTTCGCCTCACCTATCTACATCTTCCTGCTCAGGCAGTTCTTCCTGGGCCTGCCGCGGGACCTTTTCGAAGCTGCCAAGGTCGACGGCGCCAACCCGCTCCGGATCTGGTGGAGCATAGTCCTGCCGCTCTCCAAGCCCGCGCTGGTGGCGGTTGGCATCTTCGAGTTCAAGTCCAGTTGGACCGACCTGATGGCGCCTCTTATCTACCTGCAGAACCGCAATCTCTTCACGCTGCCGCTCGGCCTCAAAGCGTTCGTGGACGAGTTCGGCAAGGGCGGCATCCAGCGCTGGGACCTGGTGATGACTGCCAGCGTGCTCTTCACCATCCCCATGCTGATCATCTTCTTCCTGGCTCAGAAGCACTTCATCAGAGGTATCGCCACCACAGGCATGAAGTGAGGCGGCGGAGCAGTGATTGCTCTGCCTGTCAGGCGCTCAGGCCCCGCCCTGACCCCGGCCGGTCTTGGCCTGGAGCTCGTCGATGAGCTTGGAGGCGTCAGCCTTGCTCAACTCCGGATCGAACTCGACACCCGCTTCGCGGCAGAGCGTCTGCAGGTAGGAGGCCTGCGGACCAGTCATCTTCTCATCGCCAGTGACCCACTGATCGGGGTCCTTTTCCGGGTTGCCTGGAAGCTGTTGATCAGTCATGAGCTTCAAGGTAACCAACAGACGTTCAAAAAGCCAACCTGTTTACGTCCACGGCCCTTGACACCGGGCTGGTAGCGTCGCTGTCATGAAAGCTGTCACCTGGCATGGTCGGCGCGACGTCCGCGTCGACAGCGTTCCTGATCCCCGCATCGAAGCGCCCAACGACGCCATAGTGCGGATCACCTCTACAGCCATCTGCGGCTCCGACCTGCATCTCTACGAGGTGTTGGGCATGTTCATGAACGAGGGCGACATCCTCGGTCACGAGCCGATGGGCATCGTGGAGGAGGTCGGCCCGGAGGTCACCAAACCTGAAGCGCGGCGATCGCGTGGTCGTCCCCTTCGGCATCGCCTGCGGCCACTGCTACATGTGCGATCAGCAGCTCTATGCCCACCGCGAGACCACCCAGAACTACGAGACGGGCAAGGGCGCTCGCCTCTTCGGCTACACCTCCCTCTACGGCCAGGTGCCGGGCGGCCAGGCCGAATACCTGCGCGTACCGCATGCCGACTTCGGACCCATCAAGGTTTCCGAGGGCACCCGCGATGATCGCTTCCTCTATCTCTCGGACGTTCTGCCCACCGCGTGGAAGGCCGTCGAGTATGCCGACGTGCCGGCTGGCGGATGCCTCGCCGTGTTCGGGCTGGGCCCGATCGGGCAGGTGTGCTGCCGCGTGGCGCGCCAGCTCGGTGTGGAACGGGTGATAGGGGTGGACATGGTCCCCGAGCGCCTGGAGCTGGCGCGCCAGTTCGGCGCCGAGACTATCGACGCCAATGATTCGGAGGACGTTTCGGCGGCGATCCGGAGATGACTGACGGCCGCGGCACCGACTCCGTCATCGACGCGGTGGGCATGGAGGCTCACGGCGTCGCCGGCGCGGCTGCCAAGTTCAGTCAGCTCATGGTCAACTTCCTACCGGATCCAGCCGCGCGGAAGGTGGTCGAGAAGGGCGCGATGGATCGCCTGGACGCACTGCTCGACGCCATCGCCTCAGTGCGTCGCGGCGGCACCCTCTCCATCAGCGGCGTCTACGGGGGCGCCGTCGACCCGCTGCCCATGATGGAGCTCTTCGACAAGGGCGTTCAGGTCCGCATGGGCCAGGCGCACGTCAAGCGCTGGGTTCCCGAAATCCTGCCGCTGCTGGAGACCGACGGCGACCCCCTCGGCGTCGAGACGCTGGCCACCCATCACCTCACGCTGGATGAGGCTCCCGAGGCCTACCGCATGTTCCAGGCGAAGGAGAACGGCGCCATCAAGATGGTCCTGCATCCGGGCGTCGCCTAGTTGACTGTAACGGTCGGACGTTTAGCACGCCGGAGGCTCCTTGAATCGGCGTTCCAGGCGCGCGGTGCCAAGGCCTGGCGCGGAGGCTAACGAGCGCATCCTAAGATGCGTGACGAGGCCTGCCAGGCCCGGAACGCCGGCATCAGCGCGCCGGTCTGGGACGTCGCATGCTGAAGATTTGGGCAACTGAGTGTCAGACCTTGCGGCCGCGGGAGCCGGCGCACCCGCGATTGCTTTTCCGGCTAACCAGAATCAAATGGGCGGTTCGAGTGTTCCCGGAGGTTGAAGCATGAACATTTTCGTCCTGCTTGCAACGGCAATTGCCGCTGCAGTGGAGTGGGTAGAAGCCCTCACCATCGTCCTCGCTGTGGGCCTCTTCAGAGGCTGGAAATCTGCGCTGGTCGGGATGTTCAGCGGCATTGGGGCGTTGCTTGCGCTGGTTATCGTGGTCCTGATCCTCGGGGCCAGCGCCACGAAGGCCATCCCTCTGCCAGTCGCCCGCTTCGTAGTCGGCCTGCTCCTGTTGCTCTTCGGCATCCGCTGGCTTCACAAGGCCATGCTCCGGTCGGCCGGCCTGGTGGCTCTGCGCAATGAGGACCAAGAGTTTGCGGGGCTGCATGAGGAACTGAGCGAGGCAACCGCCACCGCGACCGCCATCGATTGGCGCGGCGTTTCGACTGCTTTCAACGGAGTGCTCCTCGAGGGCCTGGAGGTCGTCTTCATCGTAGTCGCCCTAGCGGGCTTGAATAACCTTGGCGCCGCAAGCCTGGGTGCCCTGATTTCTCTCGTGATAGTGGTGATCGCCGGCATTTTCGTCCGGCATCCGCTTAGCAGGGTTCCTGAGAACCTCATGAAGTACGTCGTGGGCATCATGCTCACCAGTTTCGGCACGTTCTTCGCAGGCGAGGGACTCGGCATCGAATGGTGGCATTCCGACCTGGTCCTGCTGCCTCTCATCGCCGGCTACGGGACCGTCTCGATCATCATCGTCTGGGCACTGAGGCGGACACCAGGCCCGGCTCGCGAACCCGCACGCGCCATAAGGATCCTGCGGGCGATAGTCGACGAGGTTTGGGGCCTCTTCGTAGGAGACGGACGGCTTGCCATCGCGACCGTCGCGGCTCTGGCAGTCACAGGCCTCATCGTGGCTCACTGGCCCGGCAACACGGAGATGGCCGGCCTACTGCTGGCGGGCGCCATCCTCGTTGCCCTTCTGATCGGGGTGGGAGAAACGTCTGGGCATGTGCGCGAACGGCGGAAGCCACTTGATCATGGCGTTCCCCAGGAAGCCGAACAGCCCGCCAGACCTTTCCCGGCGCAGGCCATCGCAAAAAGCGGGGCCCTGAAAGACCAGGAGGAGTCCCGGAACCAGCCTGCGGAGACCCGCGATGCGAAGGTCTAAGGGGATGGCTGTCCGCTAGTCTGCGGCAATGCAGTCAGAGGTGGTCGGCAAGCTTCCCGCGCGCAGCCCGAGTCACGCGGCACGCACGGCCGAGAGGCAGCAGGCATGACTGAGAAAGGCTGCGCAGGACCGCTGGAAGGAGTCCGCGCAATCGAGCTGGGCACGCTCCTGGCGGGACCATACTGCGGCCGGCTGCTGGCGGAGTTCGGCGCCGAGGTGATCAAGGTTGAGCTGCCCGGCCGCGGTGACCCGCTCCGGGAATGGGGCCGCCACCGCTACCGGGGCCGCTCGCTCTGGTGGCCTGTGCAGAGCCGGAACAAGAAGCTCATCACACTCGACCTGCACAGCGAACGCGGCCAGGATCTGCTCCGGCGGCTGGTCGAGAAGTCCGACGTGCTGATCGAGAACTTCCGGCCAGGCACGCTGGAGCGCTGGGGTGTCGGTCCGGACGAGTTGCGCCAAATCAATCCGGGACTGATAGTGGCCCGCGTCTCCGGCTACGGCCAGACCGGGCCCTACAGCGACCGAGCCGGGTTTGCCGCGGCAGGTGAGGCGATGGGCGGGCTGCGCCACATCAACGGCTATCCCGATCAGGCGCCACCGCGAATGGGTGTCTCGCTGGGCGACTCGCTGGCTGCCATGTTTGCCACCATCGGTGTGCTGATGGCGCTCTACCGACGCAGCGTCTCTGGCCGGGGCCAGGTGGTGGACGCCTCCATCGTCGAGAGCTGCTACGCCCTGCTGGAGTCGATAGTGCCTGAGTACGGAAAGCTGGGTGAGGTGCGGGGACCGACAGGCACAGTACTGGAGCACATCGCCCCCTCCAACGTCTACCGCTCTCGAGATGAGAAGTGGGTGGTGATAGCTGCCAACTCACCCAACCTCTGGCAGCGCCTCTGCCAAGTGATCGGCCGCCCCGACCTGCTCACGGATGAGCGGTTCCAGACGCACTGGCTCCGGGGTCAGAATCAGAAGCCACTGGACGAGATCATCTCCGGCTGGGCGGGTGAACGGGACGCGGCCGAGATCGACCGCCTGCTGAATGCGGCCGGCGTCGTCTGTGGGCCTGTCTACTCGGTGGCGGACATCTTCAGCGACCCGCACTTCCAGGCTCGCCGGATGCTGCTCAGCATGGACGACCCGGAGCTGGGCGAGGTCACCGCGCCGGGCATAGTGCCGAAGCTGTCGGAGACACCAGGAGAGGCGCGGTTTACGGGGCCGTGGGAACTGGGGGCTCACAACCGCGAGGTCTACTGCGACCTGCTGGGCGTGCCGCCGGCGGAGCTGGCAGAGCTCGTGACCGCAGGCGTCGTCTAGGGGGCCGCGCCTTCTTGGCCAGCGCCGTTGACCGATGCCGGGTCCTTGCCAGGCAGACGCTTCGAAACGTTCTCGAGACGTGGCGCCGGAAGCCGGAGGCGGAAGGTGGCGCCCCTGCCAGCTGCCTCGTCCACCAGCTCCAGTGTCCCGTTGTGGGCGCGCGCCACTGCGGCGGATAAGGCCAGTCCCAGCCCGGCGCCGCCCGACCGACGGCCGCGCGCTGAATCGGCGCGGGTGAAGCGCTCGAAGATTCTGTCGCGTATCCCGACCGGAACCCCTGTGCCCTGATCCGCCACCTCAAACCACCACTCCTGCCCCCGACGAGCGACGCTCAGGTTCACCTGACCAGTCTCGGGACTGTGCCTCAGGGCATTGTCGAGTAGGTTGTCGAGCACGCGCCGCAGCAGGTCCGGGTCGGCCAGCACCAACCCCGAATCAGGGGCGTGCGCGCGAAGGTCTATTCCTCGGCCACCCGCCGTTCCCCGCCAGCGTGCGGCGACTTCCTCTGTCAAGTCGGGCACGTCCAGCGCTACGCGATTCGGCAGCAGATGGCCCGCGTCTGCCTGGGCCAGAAGCAGGAGCTGATCCGCAACCCGCCCGAGGTGCTCGAGCTCGCGCTGCACGCGCTGCAGGACCCGCTGATATTCGGTGGGGGTTCGTAGCCTGGTCAACGCCACGTCGACCTCGGTCCGCATGAGTGTGAGTGGGCTCCTCAGCTCGTGCGAGGCATCCGCAGTGAACTGGCGCAGGCTCTGGAAGCTTTTCTCCAGCCTGGCCAGCATCTCGTTGAAAGTGGCCTTCAGCTCGCCCACCTCGTCCGGAGCCGCCTGCACAGTCACCCGGCGGTGCAGCTCCTGATCGCCTATGTCGCGCGCCGCGGCCGCAATGGCGCGGACCGGACGGAGGGTGCGTCCGACGAGCAGCCAGGCCAGGACGCCGCCAGAGGCAATCACCAGACCACTGCCCACGACAAGCGACACGAGCAGGCGCTGTCTCAGAGCATCCAGGTCGACCGTGGACAGACTCACTATCACCGCAGCCTGCTGCTGATTGGGCGGATCTCCCAGCGGCTGGGCCGCGGCGTACACGCGGCGGCCACCCCCCGAGGCGTCACGGGTCTGCAGCGGGCCCACCCGCCCGCCACTGTGCAGTACGGTGGCGGCCTGCTGGCTCAGGTAAGCCGGACTCAGGCTCTGCTTCTCGGTCTGGACCAGCAGGCCGCTTTCAGTGAACACGTCAATCTCGACCGGTTCTTGTGTGGTGGCCGACGTCTGGGGAAGCCGCCCGGCCGGATAAACCACCCGGCCACCCTGCAGGTCGAGTCCGTTGGCAACTGCGCTCCACTGGTCGTAGAGGGCTTGGTCTGCCTGGTTGCTGCTGGGGACCGTGACCAGTTCGAAGATCGCGACCGCGGTGACGGCTGTGGCGATGGCCAGAATTGCCACCTGAACGAAAACCAACCGTGCTCGCGTGGAGCGAAAGGCGCTGACCATGCCGGTCAGTCAGGGAGGCGAAAACGATAGCCGACGCCCCTGATCGTGGTGAATGGGTCCGCCAAGCCTGCCGACTCCAGCTTCCGGCGCAGCCGCCCCATGTAGACCTCCACCAGGTTGCGACCGTCCTCCAAATCGAAATCCCACACATTGGCCAGGATGCTCTCGCGGCTCAGCACGCGGTCCCGGTGCAGCAGGAAGAATTCCAGGATGGCGAACTCCTTACCGGTCAGCGCAACCTCAGCGCCTTGCACCAGCACTCTGTGCGCTGCCGAGTCCAGCCTGATCGGCCCCGCATCCACGATCGCTGCGCGGTCGGGTAGATGCCGGCGGGCCAAAGCGCGGATTCTGGCCACCAGCTCCTTCAGCGCGAACGGCTTGACCAGGTAATCGTCCGCGCCCGACTCGAGGCCCTTGACTCTATCCTCCACAGCGCCGAGTCCGGTCAGCATCAGCACCGGTATGCGGAGCTTGCGGCTGCGCAGCTCTTTCACGACGGCGAAGCCATCCCGCCCGGGCAGCATGACGTCGAGCACGATGACGTCGTAGCTCACGACCGCGACCGCTGCGAGCGCCTCCTCCCCGTCCCCGGCGGTGTCGACAGCCAGGCCGAGTTCCTCGAGCCCGCGGTGCAGACTCTCGGCCAGCTCCGCATCATCCTCGACGATCAACACCCGCATCGGCGAGCAGCATATCGGTGACTTCCTGAATTGAAACGAAATCAGGCTGTTAGCGAGGGTTCAGAATGCCGCACTAGCTTGCACATCATGAAGATCAGTGTTCCGCTCTTGGTCGCGTTTGTGCTTCTCACTGCCAGCGGATGTGACATCGCGGGTCCGCATCCTCCGGTGGCAGTGAACCATGTTCATACCTCGCCGACGCCCAACGTCTCAAGCTCGCCCACACCTGCGGGCAGCGCCCCAACTGCACCAGCGCCGACCTCTCTCCCCACACCGGTGGTTGTGCCCACGCCGGGCACAACCACCGTACTTGCCAGGTGCCACACAGGCGTTCTCCTGGTCAGCTTCGCCGGCTCGCAGGGCGCCGCGGGGACCATCGTCGACACCTTCCGGGTCGCCAACACCTCAACCTCCCGCTGCGTGATCTTGGGGTATGTGGGGATGCTCATGCTCGACGCGGCTGGGCGCCCCCTCCCCACCCACGTGGTCCGCAATGGAGGCGTCTTCTCGACTGAGGCCGGCCCTTCCGGCTTCAGCCTGGAGCCCGGGACCGCCGCCTCGTTTCAGGCTGCCTGGTCCGATGTACCACATGGCTCCGAAGGTCCCTGTCCGCAGGCTGCTCAGCTCGAGGTCACTCCGCCCGACGAGTACGACCATCGCCTGATCTCAGTCAGCGGATGGAGCCTTGCTCCGTGCGGGGGCGGGGAGATCGATGTCACGCCGATCCGCGCGGCCGGCCCGGGACCCGCTTGACCGAAATACCCTCGGTGACCTGAGACCGGAGACCTGACAAAAGTTGACTCCGGATGCACCGTCCGCCCAGTGCTTCAGGTGGTGGGCGTCGGTCCACTCCGGCGGTCGGTCACAGTCGGGGAAGCGACAGCCACCATCCCGCCGGTGCAGCGCCCACCGCAGCGAGGGAGGCACCACCCGCCTGGCCCGACCTGCCTCTCCGAGTGGCGCCTCGCACTTTCGCTCGATGGTCAGCAGCGCATCGCAACCGTAGCGCCGCACCGTCTCCCGCGGCACCATGGGTTTCTCCCGACTCTGTGGTTTTCGTGGCGGTCTAAAGCATGCACGTTGCGAGGCATAGAGGCTCGGATGAACTCATCCCAGGGTGGACGGAGCTGGAGAACCTTCTCCTGCTCTGCCGCCGTCATCACCGGCGCGTGCATGACGAGGGCGGGCGGGTGAGCCGGGCCGAGGGCGGTGGCAGGCGCTTCACTCCGCCGGGCGGGGAGGGCTGGCCGGGGCCCTGAGCTCAGAGTGCTCCGAGCGCACGCAAAAACCTAGACTCCGCAGATGCGTCGGCCCTACGTTCACGCAGCGGAAGTCGTGCTTGCGCCAGGCTCCGACCATCGCGCTCCGGGCGGCGCCGTCACCGCGGCACTCTGCGGCCACTGGGAGCACGATGGTCCCTGCCGTTGGCCCCACCACACAGCCGTCGAGGGCGAAGGTCAGAGCGTGACTGTGCGGACGGTCTTCATCAGCGACCCAGCTGAGGAGGCTTTGGTGCGCGCCAAGATCGCAGCTGCACTGGATGGTGGTCGCCTCGGGGAACTGCAAGCGATGGGCACCTGGTCGGTATCACAGCATTCGGCTGCCGAATTGACCGTCGAGGAGCGCTCGTTGGCCGGGCGTCTAGCAGCTAGCTGACGGCGGCCGGCGATGGCCAAATCAGCGCTGCGCGCACGGCCTGCAGTCAGCTCGTGACCGGGCGTAGAGGGAAGCTCGACGTTTCCCTCGCGGACCTCAGTCCGTAAGCCCTGAGGCTAGCCACCGTCGCCACCATCTCCGCCGTCGCCACCTCCGCCGAAGCCGCCGTCGTCTCCGCCCCAGCCACGGTCATCACCGTCGCCCCAACCGCCTCCCCAACCGCCGCCGCCCCAACCCCCGCCGAATAGGCCGCGACCGAAGAAGCCGCCGCCCCCGCCGAGCAGCGACCCCAGCGCCAGGCCGCCCAATCCACCCATGGCGATCTGGCTCCAGGACGGCCGGCCAAACGAGCCGCGGCCAAAGGAGCCGAAGGGTCCTGACGCCGGCGGTGCTGCACCGCCCAACGGAGGGGGCGGCCAGCCGGGTGGCGTCGAGGACCCGGCGGGCGGCCCCGTGGCGGCTGGAGGCGCTGCCGATCCAGCCGTCAGGGCGTTTCCGCAGCTGGCGCAGAAGCGGTTTTCAGTTGGATTGGCAGTGCCGCAGCGCTGGCAATTTTGCGTGACGTCCAAGTGGACAGGTGCGCCACAGTGACTGCAGAACCGCGTGTTGGCGGCGACGGGTTGGCCACAAGACCGGCAAGTTGGGGCATTCGCTTGGTACATCTGAACTTTTGTCTCCTGCTGAGAGCGGCTAGGCGGGCTTCCCACGTCTGGGGCCGATGACCTCGTCAACCTCGCTGCCACTGAGCACGTGGCCTCGGTCCAGCATCGCGGCGTGGATGGCGTCGAAGTCCTGGGTGCTGATTCCGTGAGCGGCGGCCCACCTGTGCACCTCGGCTTCCACCCGGCCTGTGCAATCACTTAGTCGCTGCTGCATCTCCAGCAGCTCAGCCAGCAGGCGCCGACAACCCTCCGCGGACGCGAAGTCGAGCGCGTGGGCCCAGAAGAACTCGTGAGCAAGGCGGTTGCGATCCTCCAGCGCGGTGCGCACTGTCGGCATGAGTTCGGCCGGCAGACCGGCATCACGCAGAGTGTCCACCAGCGCCGTCAGCGTCCGCGCGTTCAAGTTCTCGAATCGCTTTTCCAGCTCAGCCTGGGTGAGCTTGGTAGGCCCTGGACCGTAAACGGTCGTCAGTGCGTTCAGCAGACTGTGCTCCAAAGCTTGGGCCAGGTAGACGGCCAGACCGAAGTGGGCGAAGACCTCCTTCACCAGTTCGTCGTCGGGCTGCTCCACAGTGCTGCTCACGTTCAGACCCTCACCTCGCGCGCCGCCGACGGCTCCCTACCCATCGGAAAAACTCTAGCGCCACTCACTCGTAGGCGATCGCCCGCAAGACGTTGGTTCGCGCCGCTCTTATCGCGGGAATGACCGCGGCGATCAGGCCGACTATGACAGCCAACACCAGGAAGATGCCGATCGTCCCCCAGGAGAACCGGAGCACCGAGATGCCCTGGTCACGCAGAGCACGCACAACCGCTGCACCCAGCACCGAACCGACCACCAGTCCCAGCAGAGCGCCGAAGACCGAGATCACTACGGACTCCACTGTGACCATCTGCGCCACCTGGGACCGGAGCAGGCCGACCGCTCGCAGAAGGCCCAGCTCCCGGGTCCGCTCCAGGATCGAGAGCGCGAGGGTGTTGACGATGCCGAGCACGGCGATGACTATCGCGAGCGCGAGCAGGACGTAGAGGATGACCTGCACGGTGTTGACCTGGCTGGCTTGCTGCTGTGCGAAATCCGCCTGATTTCGGACGCTGACCTCGGGATTGTCCTTCAGCAGCGCCTCCACCTGCCTCTGAACAGCATCAGCGCTGACGCCCGGTTGGAGTGTGATGAAGCCCGCGCTGGGCTGGGGGGAAGCGAAACCGCCGATGGCGTCTTGGACGGAGAGAAGTGGCCCGGGCAGGAACTGGGTCGCCTTGTAGATCGCCACCACTGTGAACGTCTGCCGAGCACCGCGCTGGGTCACCACCTCGACCGTCTGTCCAACCCGAAGGTGCCGGCCGGTCGCGAACGCGTCGTCGACGGCCATCTCTCGCGTCTTCAACGTTCGGAGCTGACCCGCGTGCACCTTCAGACTGAACGTGTCGACGAGTTTGGCGGCGTCACCGGCCTCCACTGGGACGACAGTAGTTCCGACCTGGGCGAAGTCCGAGTAAAAGGCAACCGCCTGGCTCACGCCTGGTAGGTGCTGAGAGCGGTCGATGACGGCGGGATCGTACGTCGGTGTGGTGGATCCGGTCTGGTCGCCAGCGATGATCAGCTGGGCTCGCAGATCGCGCGTCACGAGCTGGTCCAGCGTCGCCGTGAGCGAGCTGCCGATCACGCTCACGCCCGTGACCAGAGCGATGCCGATCATCAAAGTCGCCGCTGTGATCGCTGTTCGCCGCGGATTGCGGGCCGAGTTGCGGCGACCCAGCTTCCCCGCAATCGACCAGGAGAGCGCTCGACCGAGTAGCGACACCACAGGCCGGCTGATCGCCGGTGTCAGCATGGCGACACCGACGAAGACCAGCAGCACACCGGCGATCAGGGTCCATAGCCGGTTGCCGCCCAGGTCGATAAAGAGCGCCGCGCTCACGGCCGCCGCGCCAATCAGGGTGGGCAGCGCGCCCGCAACAGTGAGCGCTGTCAGCGGCTTGTCAGGTGTGGCGGCATCCCGCATGGCCGCGATGGGAGGAATGCGCGAGGCCCTGAGAGCCGGGAGCAGGGCGGCGACGGCCGTGACCACCATCCCGACGAGGTAGCCGACGACGATGGGAGCGACTGGCAGGGCGAGCCCCGGGCTGGGCAGATTGCTGGTGCCGAACGCCTCGAACGCCTTCCTGAGGAGAGCAGCGAGGCCGAAGCCGGCGAGGACGCCGATGGTGGAGGCGACTAAGCCGATCAGGGCCGCTTCGATGAGCACCGAACCGAGCACTTGGCCGCGGCTGGCCCCCAGCGCCCGAAACAGCGCCAGCTCGTGGGTCCGCTGGGCGACGAGGATGGAGAACGTGTTGATGATGAGAAAGATGCCGACGAACAACGTGATGCCGGCGAAGCCCAGCAGGATGTTGCGGACGACGTCCAGGAACTGCTTCAGGCCCGCGGCGTCGTCGGCGGCTACCTGCTGACCCGTTCGGACCTTGTAAGCGCTGCCCAGCGCGGCATGTATCTCATCGCGCAACTTGGCTGGCGCGACTCCAGTTTTGGCGCTGACGTCGATCCCCGTATAGACGCCCTGACGGCCCAGCAACAACTCCTGGGCGACCGGCTCGGTGAAGGAGACAGTGGTTTCGCCGCCGATGGAGTCCCGGCCCCCGGGATAGCCAAAGATGCCAACGACAGTGAACCTGCGCTTCGGCTGCAGGGTGAGGACCTCGATCGGGCTGCCGACGCTGAATTTGCCTTGCTTGGCCAGATTGGCGTTGATCGCAACTTCGTCGGCCGCCTGTGGACCGCGGCCCTGGCGCAGCTCGACCAGACTGCTGTCAGACCGCCAGGCAAGGCCAAGCCGCGGCGGGCCCTGGCTGGAAATGACCTTGCCCGTGGGACCGATCACCCTGGCGCCATCTGCCGCGACGGTCCCTGTCGCCTTCTTCACTCCCTCCACTGCCGCCACTCTGCCCACCACCGCCGCGGGGATCGTCAGGGGGGCGGCGCTGCCTCCACTCTGAGTGGGATCGATGTGGGGCGCGGCGACGACTGCGACGTCGACGTTGGCATCGATCGTCTGGAACAGCGCGTCGAACGACCTGCCCAAGGAGTCGGTGAGGACCAGAGCGCCGGAGACCGCCATCACGCCCAGCACCACAGCCAGCCCGGAGAGCAGCAGGCGCAGCTTGCGCGACAGCAGGCTCTTCAGGGTTGCGTTGAACATCACGCAGCGTCCAGAGGTTTCATCCGCTCCAGCAGCCGCTGAGGGCTGGGGTCGGCCATCTCGTCAACTACGCAACCGTCGGCGAGGAAGATCACGCGATCGGCGTAGGAGGCGGCATTCGGGTCGTGCGTAACCAGGACGACTGTCTGACTGAAGTCCCGCACGGAGCCCTGCAGGAACTTCAGGACCTCGGCGCCGGAGCGGGAATCGAGGTTGCCGGTGGGCTCGTCGGCGAACACAACATCCGGCCGGGGGACCAGCGCGCGGGCGCACGCCACCTTCTGCTGCTGGCCGCCGGAGAGCTGCGACGGTCGATGCCGGAGCCGGTCGCCGAGGCCGAGCGTCTGAACTACCTGATCCATCCACGCGCGATCCGGCCTTCGCCCTCCGATGGCCAGCGGGAGCGTGATGTTCTCCTCTGCGGTCAGCGTAGGCAGCAGGTTGAACTGCTGAAAGATGAAGCCGACCTGGTCGCGGCGGAGTCGGGTGAGGCCGCGATCGCCGAGGGTGTTGACCTGGGTGTCTCCGATCCAAACCTCGCCTCGGGTGACGGTATCCAATCCGGCCAGGCAGTGCATCAGGGTGGACTTGCCTGACCCCGAGGGACCCATGATCGCCGTGAAGTGACCCCGCTGGAATTCGACGCTCACGCCGGCCAGGGCATCGACGTGAGTTTCCTCGGTAGTTCCGTAAACCTTCCATGTGTCCACGGCCCGGGCGGCGGCGCTGGTGTGATTCATACCGACGCCCCAGGTCGATCACTGCCCCCTTTCAAATCAGCCATCATCTCCTAGCTCCTTGGCGGACCGCCGCAGGCCCCTTGCGGACCCTCGTGTGGTGCCTGTCATTTTGCGATCGTCACCCCACGCTAACCGCTTTCGGTGGCCGACTAGTGTCGGTTCCAGATGGTTGCTTGATTGAGCGCCCGCCCGGTGGCGGGCGACCAGCTTGCCCCAGCGGGGTTATCTCGGCGCCGACGGCTTCGCGCGACCGCCAAAGGCAGCTCCACATTTCGGATCAAAGGCGTCGCTTCGAGGTTGACAGACCGGTAAGGTAAGTAAGGATGACTCAAGCGCACGCGCGTGACCGACTGCTGGCGGCGGGCGGCGAGCTGTTCTATAACGCAGGCCTCACAGCCACCGGCGTCGACGCGGTCGTGCGGACAGCGGGAGTGTCTAAACCGACCCTCTACGCCCACTTCCGCTCCAAGGGTCAACTCGTCACTGCTGTCCTCGAGCAGCGTCACGAGCAGCGTGTGGAGGAACTACGAGCTTGGGTAAACCGGACTGACGACATCCGGCAGCGGCCGCTGGCGGTGTTCACCTGGTTGGCCGACTGGTACGAGCGGGACGGGGCACGTGGCTGCGCGTTCCTCAATGCCGCCGCCGAGCTGGTCGATCCCCAGGATCCGGCCCGGGGGGTCGTGAGCCGTGAGAAGCGCTGGCTGGTCGAGTTCCTGGCCCAACTGGCGAGCGACGCAGACCTGCGCAGGCCCGAACAGCTGGCGTCGCAGCTGCTCTTGCTCATCGACGGTGTCAGCGGACGAGTGCTCGTCCAGGGCGTTGGGGCGGCTCCCCGGGTAGTCGCCGAAGCCACCCAGGTGGCTGCACTTCTGGTCGCCGCGGCCGGCACGGACAGCCGAACCTGAGCCGCCCGAGGGATCTGCCGTGCAGGCGCGCGACCCGCCTATTCGCCAGCGTCGTGCTGGTGGGCCCATGGGACCGGTCGGTCAGTCGCGCCACCCGCTTGCTGACCGGCCTTGTGTTGTACGGCCTGGCGCTGGCGCTGCTGGTCAAAGCCAACCTCGGGCTTGACCCTTGGAACGTGTTCAACCAGGGTGTCTCGCGCCGATTCGGGTGGACCCTTGGTGAGATCACAGTCGTCACGTCGATCCTGCTGTTGCTGGCTTGGCTGCCTCTTCACCAGCACCTCGGCATCGGCACCGTGGCGAACGCTCTGGTGGTGGGGCCCGTTCTGGACCTGGGACTGAAGCTGATCCCGTCACCCCACCAGCCGGCGGCGCAAGCTTTGTTTTTGGTGGTTGCGATCCTGGCCACTGCTCTCGCCACCGGCCTCTACGTGGGCGCGGGCTGGGGCCCCGGCCCCCGCGACGGGATCATGACCGGCCTCGCCGCTCGGGGAATCCCCGTGTTAGTCGCCCGGGCGGCGATCGAACTGACGGTGCTGGCCATCGGCTGGGCTCTCGGCGGCAGCGTCGGCATCGCCACAGTGCTGTTCGCCGTGAGCATCGGCCCCCTGGTCTCCCGCGCCTTGCCGAGACTCGCCCTGCCGGCGGCCCGGGCCAACCCGAAGCGGGAGCGTCGGTCGAGTCAGCCTTGAAGCCAAACGTAGGCCACCCGCGCCGCGCTGCCGGCGACCAGGCTCGTCACGAGCGCACCTCGAGGGGCGGCGAGATCGGCGCAGGCCCAACATCGTCGACATCGGTGTCCCTCTCCAAGGCGACCGGCCTCAGGCGCTGCCCTGGCTGCCGCCGGCCTCCGGGGACTGCGCTTCGGTGATCGCTCCCGGCCCCGATTGGTCCCCGCTGTGGTCGGAGCGCCAGATGAGCCGGTGCAGCGGCAGCCAGCGAGGAATGTCGCGAAGGACCGGGATGAACGGCACCAGGACGAGGGCGAGGCTGAGCACCAGCATTGTCAGGACGACCAGCATGTCCGCGTTGGGGGCGCCGTTGTAGGGCGGGAGCTGATACCACATGGTGTACAGCCAGAGCCACGCCTGGCCGGGGTAGCTGCCTGTCTCGTTCATCATGCCCCACTGGTTGCCCAACAGGTGCTGGTCGCCGGCCAGTGAGGACAGATACGTCCCGTCGCCCATGAAGAGCAGCGGCCGCGTGTAGTCGGTCTGGTAGAAGCGGCCGCCGCTGATCAGATAGCCGTCCAGCCCTCCCGCCCGAGCCAGCTGCAGGAGGTTAGCCATCATTGCAGGCAGCGGGCCGTACTCACCCGCGGCCACTGTTACCTGTCCGCTGTCCGCCTTTGCATCCTTCAGCGCCTTCGTGTATGCGTCGAGCCAACCCTGCCGCTGCTTGTCCGTGGCGCCGTTGTACTGGCTGATCGCTGTCGTCAGCGCCCCGTTGCCCGCCGCGGCTGCCTGCAAGGGCTTGAGGACGAAGTCCTGGGCCGGATCCACGGGCTCGTGCACACCCGCCCACGCCTGGGGCGAGAAGAAGCCGATGCTCTGGACCGAGCCGGATCCGTCGTTGTATGGCGCTCCGTAGCCCGCTGACGTTGTCGTGCCCGCCAGCTCACCCGTCGCGGTGGTCACGAAGTCGACCGGCTGGTTTTGAGACCAGCTCTGGATCGTCTCCGGCTGGATGTCCGGGGAGGACAGCACAGCTGCCATGACCACAGTCAGCGCCAGGGTGACTGCCAGCGCTACCGCGACCTCCTTGAGCAGGTCGTAGCGCACCATCCGGATCCCGCGGTAGTACGCCTCTTGCTCGGCGGCGCGCGTGCTCATGAGCGAGGTTTGCCGTGCTCGATTGGCCTTACGACTCCGCGCATCCGGATTTGCACTACATGCAGCACGACCAGCACAGTGACTGCGACAGGGATCAGCATTACGTGCAATCCGTACATCTGGCCGAAGTTGAGAATGTTGAACAGACTGCCGGCTCCCGTCGCGTTGACGGCGTCCTTGGCGTTAATGGCGATCCACTGGGAGTCGAAGTTCTGTTGTGACACGTAGCCGGTGAAGCCGGCCACGATGCTGACGAGGAAGATGACAGCGCCGATCATCCAGGTGGGCGCTCGCCCATCGCGCCATCCGGCCGCGAAATACTGGCCCCAGAGGTGCAGCACCATGAAGATGAAGAAGAGCTGGACGCTCCAGAAGTGGAGGCTGTTGAAGAATCGGCCGACCGAACTGACATGCCACCACTGCGGCCCGAAGAATGCGAGCACCACTCCACTCGCGATCGTCCAGACCAGCGCGGCGATCGTGATCACGCCGAAGACGTAGACCCACGACCCCACGTAGTAGGGCTGTCGCTCAGGCAGGAGGTGCTCAAGGGGAAGCCGACCGGCCAGAAAATCGCGGGCCGCGCCCGTCCAGCTTGGTCGCTCGCCGCGAGACCGGGTTTTCTCACTCACGAGTCGTCTTCTCGGTTCGTTCCTCGCGAGGAAAGGGCACGATCAGCGCGGCCAGGAAAAGAACGACCATGACCGCAATCACCACCAGGTTGGGGATCGAGATCACAATGAATCCCAGATGCAAGTATCCGGCCGGGTTGTCCACATATTCCTCCTTTGAACCGAAATCGAACAGACAGGGCCGGCTCCTGTCCGCTTGGCCGGAGTCCAGAGAACGGCCAAACAGCCGATCCGGCCGCCGGGTAACTGGGGTCAAGACTGTTTTGAGAAACTAGGCTGGGTCCGTGTTGTCAGGGGCTGATCAAGCTCGATCTGGCTACGGTCACCCTGGAGCCGACCTCCTTTTGCCCGGGGCCGTTTTCGCCGACCACGCGCTGGCCGGCCAACTCGGGGGCGGAGCGCCGCATCCCGAGCACCTCGAAGATCAGTGCACCGAGGACCACCAGCGCCGCCAGCGTCAAGACGATCCCCGCGTATAAGGCGTACATCGCCACCTGTGACCAGCCCCACGCGTTGAGCAGCAGGCCGCGGAGGGTCTCACCGCGAAACAGCGTCTGCACCTGGCCGGCCAGCTTCTGGTCCTGAGGATTGGCCTGAGCCGCCGCGCTCACCTCCGCGTACGTCTTGCCACCGGCAGCCTCGTTCAGGTGCACACGGATGAAGTGATCCGCGTAGACCTCGGCCTGGTCGCCGGTCGTCAGCTGCTGCCCTGCGTAGCGCTGCATCGCGGCCGCGTCGGCGGCGGGCAAGGCGGTGGTGGCTGGGCTGTCCTTGGCCGGGAAGTAGATCTTCTGGGCCGCCAGCTGATCGTGGATCATGCCGTTCACAAACCCGCTGCCCCAGAAGAGGAAGCCGGCGCAGAACGCGAAGACGATCACCAGTACCGCCTGCAGCGCGATGATCCGATAGCGCAATTCCCTGGTCATCAGTGGCCCTCCTGAGCCTTGGCTCGTAGTTGCTTGCTGGCTATAGGATCGCCCCCGGCATGCGTCCCCGCCTAGGGCCGGACGGCTCCTTGGGCGATGGACCTTCGTTACAGGGTCCGGGACCTTCGGCCCGGACCGGACCCACGCCCCAGTTAGGGACAGCCTGTCCCGATCTGCGTCCCCTGACGTAGCAAGCGCGGTTCAACCGCTGCGCTGGAAACGGCGGCCAGTGATCTGCTGAGGATCGACGGCCACCCGGTGGACCTTCTCCCCCGGCGCCATCGGGTGCGGCATCGCGCCGCGGGCGGTCCAGGACACGTCGTCGAGCGATTCGGTGGCGTCGTAGGCGATGCCCTGCACCATTACGCTCCAGCCCACCCCGGTCTCGGGCGAGTAGTCGTCGACCTCGAAAGCCACCTTCGAGCTTGGCGCGTACGACAGCTTGGTGCCGGGCGCGGTCCTGAACGAGATGATCCGAGCGCTCATGGCGTAGTTGACTGGAAAGATCTGCGGCTGCCCCTCGGCCACCAGACCGATGCGGCCGAAGTCGTGTTTGCGCCGGATCTCTAAGCACTCAGCCTCCGGGATCTCCTCCATCTCAGAATGGACCGGCGTCGTGCTCATGGTCACCTCCTCCAGTCGGTTGCAAGCACGGCCCCACAGGGGCGGGGGCGCCTACTTGGTCGGGGCTGGGACTAGGCTTCGCTTCTGCGGCGATCCTGGCGGCGACAGCCTCCAGCAGCCCGCGAGCGGCGGTCTCCGCAACGCGGTGCAGCATTCCGCGATCGAGGGCCCGGCCCATCAGGCCGAGCGGGGGCTCGTACTGCGCCTCCAGCACCAGCTGGGTGCGCTCGCGTCCCAGCCACGCCGCCTCCAGGAAGCCGTCGAAGGACGGGAAGAGCCCGTCCGACCGTCTCATCCGCAGTTGGATCGGCAGTGACGCGAGGCGCTCGCTCACCTGCGCGCTGCCGACCAGCAGCTGGGCGGGCCGCCGCAGACGCCGGCGGCCGACGGCGAGACCGACGTCGACCAGCATGCGCTCGCCTTCCTGCCCCGTCTCCTGTGCGAGGTTGGGCAGCCAGCGGTCCACGTCGTCCAGCAGCACCTGCCGGACCTGGTCGAACGGCTTGGCCAGCTCGACGTAGGTCTTGAGGAACACGCTGGTGCGAGCTTGTACCTTGCGGATCTGACTCGGTAGGGCCGAACGGCCCCATCCTTTTCAGCCATTGGTCATCAGCAGGTCAAGCCCTGACTCGATGAGACGGAGAAGACAGGTTCGTCTGCTACAGGAGACGGACCCTGGCAGAAGTGAGGCGGGTGAGCTAGGCTCGGCCTCGTGCTGAAGGAGAGGGATCGCAAGGACAGGCTGCTCGATGCGGCGCTCGAGCTCACCTCCGACTTGTCGCTCCCGGTCGTTCTCCAGCGCATCGTCGACCTTGCCGCCGACCTGACCGGCGCCCGCTATGCCGCGCTCGGCGTCCTTGGGCCGGGACAACGGATCACCGAGTTCGTCACAAGTGGGCTCAGCGGTCGCCAGCGCAAGGCGATCGGGACCCTACCGACCGGCCGCGGCATCCTCGGCGCGCTGATATCCGACGCCCGGCCCCTCCGGTTGAGGCGAATCGCGGACGACCCTCGCTCGGTCGGCTTCCCTCCCCATCACCCGCCAATGACCTCGTTCCTGGGGGTCCCGGTGCGGGCGGGCGGCCGCGTCTACGGCAATCTCTACCTCACCAACAAGCGGGACGCCGAGCAGTTCACGGAAGATGACGAGGCGTCATTGGTGATCCTCGCGACCCAGGCCGGCGTCGCGGTCGCCAATGCCTACCTCTACCAGGAAACGAGCCGACGGGAGGCTTGGCTGCAGGCCCTCTCGGAGATCACCCAGCGCATGCTGGCCGGCGCCGAACCGGAGACGCTGCTGCCGGCGATCGCAGCCAATGCCCGCGAGCTGGCGGGAGCCGACACCGCGGCCATCGTCACCCCCCTGGACGGCGGCTCCAGGCTGGCGATCGCCCACGCTGACGGCGCCGGCGCCGACAGACTGCGGGGGGTGGCCGTGCCATTGGACCGTTCCCTGGCCGCCGAGGTCATGCGCAATGGCCGCCCGCTGGTGTCGGAGGACGCCGCCAGCGATCCCCGGACCAGCTCGCGCATCAACCGCCTGGCCCGGATGGGACCGGTGGTCTGCGTGCCGCTGAGGATGGGCGGCAAGCCGATCGGCAGCCTCTGGGTATCCAGGCTCAGCGGCCGGCCGCCCTTCGAGGACTCCACCGTGCAGCTGGTGGAGTCCTTCGCAGCCCAGGCATCAGTCGCGCTGGAGTCGGGCCGGACGCGGCGCGAGCTGGAGCGGCTGGCAGTGCTGGAGGATCGGGAACGCATCGCCAAGGAACTGCACGACGGCATCATCCAGTCGCTCTTCGCAGTCGGGATGGGCCTGCAGGCCACCGCTTCACAGGCTTCCGACCCACAGATCGACCGGCGGGTAGACGCCGCCATCGCCGAGCTTGACCGGGTCATCCGCGACCTCCGCAACTACATCTTCGGCCTGCGTCCGGGCCTGCTCGCCGATCGCCAGCTCGACCAGGCGCTCAGGGAGGTGGTGAGCGACTTCGAGGCGCGGTCGGGCATGGCGGTCGCTCTCGAACTGGACGGCGGGGTGACCGCCGAGCTTTCCCCGCGGGCGGCCGATGTCCTGCAGATGGCCCGCGAGGCGCTCTCCAACGCGGGCCGCCATTCCGGCGCCAGGCAGGTCCGCCTGAGCCTCAAGAGGCAGCGACTCTCGACGGCCGCCCTAACGGTGGCCGACAACGGCTCCGGCTTCGATGCCGACCGCGGGCGGGCGGAGGGGCAGGGGCTTCGCAACTTGCGCGAGCGGGCGCTGGCGCTGGGCGGCGAGCTGCAGCTTGACACCGCACCCGGTCGCGGGACCATCGTCAGAGTCCGTCTTCCGCTGGGCACCCAATGAGCGAGTACGCACGCGTGTCGTCCGACCAGCTGCGCGTGCTCCTCGTCGACGACCACGAGGTCGTGCGCAGAGGAGTGCGCGGAATGCTGGAGATGACCGACGACATCACGGTTGTTGGCGAGGCGGGAACGGTGAGCGAAGCCGTCCAGCAGGCGGACCGAACCGCGCCCAACGTTGTCGTGATGGACGTCCGGCTCGCGGACGGCAGCGGCATTGAGGCGACCCGGGAGATCCGCGCCCGCCGCCCGGAGACGAGCGTGTTGATGCTCACCTCATTCGCCGACGACGAGGCGCTCTTCGCGTCGATCATGGCCGGCGCCGCCGGCTACGTCCTGAAGCAGATTCAGGGTGGCGAGCTGGTACGCGCGATCCGCACTGTCGGTCAGGGGCAGAGCCTGCTCGATCCGGCAGTCACCGCGAGTGTGCTCGACCGGCTGCGCAAGGGCAAGCGCCTGATGCGGGACGAGAAGCTGGCGCGGCTCTCTGCGCAGGAGGAGCGGATCTTGAACATGATCGCCGAGGGCCTCACCAACCGCGAGATTGGCTCCCGGCTGAAGCTGGCCGAGAAGACTATCAAGAACTACGTCTCCACTATCCTCGGCAAGCTCGAGGTGGCCCGCCGGGCGGAGGCGGCCGCCTATCTCGCCCGCCACACCACCCTCCCCGGCTCTGGAGGATGACCACCGACGGAACCGCCGACCGAGGACCCGAGAAGGTCTAAGAGTTTCGCGTCCTCCAAGGCCCGGACGCTAGAAGCGGAGCCGAAACCGCCGACCGGTCACCTGGCTGCCGTCGATCACGAGGCGGTGGGTTTTGACGCCGGGCGCCTCAGGCCGCGGCTCGTCGGAGGCAGCTTCGCGACCCTCATAGAGGGCACCCGTCTGCTCCCGAGCCGTGCCATGGACCACGACGCTCCAGCCCAGCCCGAGCTCCGGCTCGTAGTCGTCGATTTCGAAGCAGACCTCAGCTCCTGGTGCGTAGGCAAGCTTGGTACCGGGGGCCGTGCGGAACAGCACCCGGCCAGCGACGACCGCATGGTTGACGGGGAAGATCTCGGGCTGGCCGCGGACCAGCATGGCGATCCGCCCCATCCGGGCCGTTGCCAGCAGCTGCCAGCAGCCTTCCGGCGAGATGTCCTCCATCTCGCTTTCCGGCATGCGGTCCCCGACTTTCCCGTGCTCCGTCACGAGCTCCTCACTGCGCCAACGGAGCTTACCGATGCCGCGCCGGCCGATGATTCGCCAGCGCAGTCATGACTGACTCCGGCGATTCTCTCCTCCGGCTCCTTGAGCCGGGCAGCAGCCTGATGGGCATGAAGTAGCGACTCGAGGTCGACTAGGTGCCGAACTTGTGCTTGCCACGATCCAGTAGCTCAACCTCCGCGAGTGCGGATCCACCCGACTCTGCGGGACGCCTGCATAGGTGGCGACGACCGGCAGGTTCTCCCGACCGGAGAGGTGGCGATAGAAGGCGGGCGATTCCACCAGCGAGCCGATTTGCGCCAAGCCGGCTGGATCTCCCGGCCGGTGCTCGGCCACCACCGCCGTGCCGGAGGTGGGACAGATCAAGCCCAGCAGCATCCGCAGGTGCTGGCCTTGCCCGCACCGTTCAGGCCGAGGAAGCCGTACACCTCCCTCTCCTGACCGACAGTCCACATCCTCGACTGCGAGAATGTCCTTGCCGTAGCGCTTGGTCAATCGATGTGTGATGACGTCTTCAGCAGGTGCCATGAACTACCCCTTCCGAATTACTGGGCGGAGGCCGAAGCGGCCGAGCAGGAAGACTGCGAGGCCGGCGGCAACTATGTGCAGGAACATCAGACTGGCGATTCCAGCCGCGGTGGTGCCGGGGAAGGCGCCTGCGGCATAGACCGCCAGGTCGGGCACCCAGGAGACCAGCAGTGCTATCGCCGCCACGACTGTGAAGGCCCTGACCGGATCGGGGCGGAGGCGAATCAGCGCCGCGAAGGCGAGTACTGCGCCGGCCTCGCCGATGACCGTGAGCGAGGCGACGCTGACCGTCTGCAGGGGCGTGAATGCGGCTGGGACCTGGAGCAGACTGGCAAGCGTCCGGGCGACCAGGACGTTCGCGATCGTGCTGGCGATCACCGCCGCCCCGCCGACGGCGAGCAGGCGCCTCCAACTGAGGTCACGGCGCCGACCGGGAGCCCGCGGGTCTACCTGGTCGATTCCTGTTTCGGCTGTCTGTGTTGCCATCTCGAATAGCTCCTTTGTGTGGGGTCCGACTGCGACCTCCACAGTATGGCACAAAGTGTCGTTTTATGCATGAAGTGCTTATAGTGGCCTCAAGGGACTACTGGTGTATGCTGTGTTCATGGCGGTCCCGATTGGCATCAGCGAGCGCAAGCGGCGCGCCGTGCGAGCCCAGCTCTCAGACGTAGCTCTGGAGCTGCTGACCGATCGAGACTTCGAGTCCGTGAAGGTCGATGAGATCGCCGCCGCGGCCGGCGTCTCCCGTCGAACCTTCTTCCGCTACTTCGACTCCAAGGAGGATGTGGTCTTCGCGTTCCTCGATCAGTGGGCGATGCGACTCGGCGAGGAAATCGTCGCCCGCCCTCCCGAAGAACCTCCGATCACAGCCGTGCAACACGGGCTCCGGCAGCACATGGCTGCGTATCAGAACTCGGCGGACCGGGCCCTGGCTCTGGTCCGCCTGGTACGTCACACGCCCTCTCTCCGGGGTCAGGAGCACATCAATCGCGAGCACATGCGGCTCGGAATCGTCCAGGCACTGGCCCGCCGCCTGGGAGTCGACGCCGAGCATGACATGCGCCCCCACGTTCTGGCCTCCATCGCCATGGCTCCGCTCGACGGTGCTTTTGTGACGTGGTTCGGAGCGCGATCCGGGGAGGACATCGGAAGCCTCCTCGACGAGGCGCTGGCAACGTTCAAACGCGAATTGGACGCAATCTGCTCAGACTGATCCACGCAAGCCCTGGACTGGACGCCGAGTGCACCTCGGCTGAGGAGCCAGCACTGCTCCGGATTTCGTTGAGCGCTTGTCGTTGAAGCCAGGCCTACCGTCACGCAATGGCTGCACTGCGGACTGAGGACGTTTCGAACAAGGGAGCGTTTGACGCTTTCGGACGCTACCTGGGCTCGATCGAGGCCGTGGGCATGCGGCGGCGCGACCAGGGGTGGATCCCACACAGGTTGGGCGTCCGTGCTCGCTCGGCTGGATCCGCGAGGGGCAGGTGAAGCGAAAACTGGCCCCGGCGGCCATCCGTTTGCTCCAACTCCACGGCGCAGGCGTGCGCCTCCAGCAATCCCCTGACAATCGCCAAACCCAGTCCGGTCCCGATTGGCTGAACCGGACCATCCCGGGCCTAGCCTCGAACGAAGCGCTCGAAGAGCCGCGGCTTCACTTCCGGCGCCACCCCTGGGCCGTGGTCGCGGACGCGCACAGCAATAAGGGCGCAGGCTCGGTCTCGACACTCACTTCGATGGGCGAGTCGCGGCTGGAGGATCCTGGATGGACTGATCCTGGGTCACCGCCGATCCCGCTGGCGGCCGTGGGACACCACTGCTGCGCTGATCCGCCTCATGCAGGGCGTGGACGTCCACATCCCTAGGCGGCGACCGTAGATGAGTGGGCCCGACAGCGCTCGAGGGTTTCGCTCGCCTCGTCGAGGAGATCTGGACGGCCCACTCCCTGTCGGCGTGTCGCCAGTCGATCAGACGGTGCTGGAGGCCGCCCACAGGTTGATGCCGCTCTCCGTCGCATGTCTGTCGATCTCCGCCGATTCCTGAGCAGAAAAGTCGCGGTTATGGAGGGCCGCGACGTTCTGCTCGAGCTGGGCCACGCTGCTCGCCCCGATGAGCGTGGACGTGATGCGAGGGTCCCGCAGCGTCCAGGCCAGGGCCATCTGTGCGAGCGTCTGGCCGCGCCGCGCCGCGAGCTGGTTGAGGGCACGGACCTTGGTCAGGTTGTCTTCACTAAGCATCTCAGCCGACAGCGATCCGGGCTGGCTAGCTCGAGAACCAGCTGGAACGCCTGCCAGATACCTGTCAGTGAGCAGCCCCTGGGCTAGCGGCGAGAACACAATGCAGCCGACTCCCTCCTCCGCGAGCACGTCAAGCAGATCACCTTCAATCCAGCGGTTCAGAAGTGAGTACGACGGTTGGTGGATGAGGAGCGGCGTGCCCAGGCGGCGCAGGATCGTGGCGGCTTCCCGAGTGCGCCGGCCGGAATAGGAAGAGATGCCGACGTAGAGCGCTTTGCCCATGCGGACAGCGGAGTCAAGCGCCCCCATCGTCTCTTCCAGCGGCGTGTCCGGATCGGCGCGGTGGGAATAGAAGATGTCGACATAGTCGAGCCCCATTCGCCGCAGGCTCTGATCGAGGCTGGCCAGAAGGTACTTCCGCGAGCCCCACTCGCCGTACGGCCCCGGCCACATGTCGTAGCCGGCCTTCGTCGAGATGACCAGTTCATCGCGGTGACCGGCCAGGTCCGTGCCGAGGATCTGGCCGAAGGTCTCTTCGGCGCTCCCGTACGGCGGTCCGTAATTGTTTGCCAGGTCGAAGTGGGTGATGCCTAGGTCGAACGCGCGGCGGATGATCGCCCGACTTGTTTCCAGGGGACGGTCGCCGCCGAAGTTCTGCCAGAGGCCGAGCGAGAGAGCTGGCAGCTTGAGCCCGGAGCGGCCGCAGCGGTTGTAGATCATGTCGCTGTAGCGGTCGCTGACTGGCACGTAATTCATTTGAATCACTGGGTCACCGACTTACACAGCCGTGGCCGGCCCTGATGAGGTTCACCGCCACCGGCCGCCCCATTTGTCCCGAGAGCCCCACGAATCCCCTGCATGACATCACGCAATCTACGCGAGGGGTTCGGTCTGACGACCGGGCGAAGCCCTTCGGCTGGCACATGCGGGGTTTACGCCTACGGTGCTGGTCGCACCGCCCGGCGAGCTTTATGATCGGCTTGACCGCTGCGCGCGTGACGGCACGAGTCGCAGCGGTCTGCTGCGACGACTCGCCGAGCAGGAGCTCGCTCACGAGAAGCGGCTTGGCGTCTCCCGCAAGAGAAGTTCCTCGGCGAGCCCGGGCGCTACGGGGCGGCGCGGCAGCCGAAGCGCGGCGGCTGCGCGCCCCCAAGTGGGCTTGCTACAGGTCCGAATACCTGCCGAGCGCCAGGACTAGCCGCCACCCAGGTCCCGCCCCGCGACACAGTAGGTGCACCGCGAGCTGGCTATGAAATGGTGGAACGACGAGATCGCCTCCCATTGATCCTGGCTCCAAGCCAAGTAAGCCCGAGACCCAGCGCCAGGATGATGGGCTGGACGCCCCAGTACCCGGGGTCATGCAGATCGATGTGACTCCCCGGCATTCGGGAGAGGACACTCGATTGAAAGGCCAACACAAGGACAAAGACACCCACCATGATGACGAACGCCTTCCCGTGCATGCCGACGAAGAACCCGGCGCCCAGGCCCACGATAATTGCCGTGAGAAGAGTCATAGCGAACCTCTTCTGAATTGATGGCGGCCACTGTCGGTGGCTGTCTCCGCGAATTGATTCACGTTCGTTGCCTCCAGTTGTTAGGCCGTATCCGGGGCGGTCGGCCGATGCGTTCAACAGTAGAAACCGTCCGGTCCGATTGTCAGGAGACGGCTGTCACCAATCTCGGCAAGGGCCGCCGGGACAAATCTGGGACAGCAGTCACGTGACAGCTGACTCCAGCCTGACTACGCTTCGCCACATGACAGGGACCGGACCCTCGTTGCGGACTCGGGCTTTTTCGGTCGCGGCGGTGGCGCTGCAAGCCGTCCTCTTCGCCGCGGCTCTCGGGCTCGCGCTGGTCAACGGCCATCCGCTCGATCCGCTGGCCGCCGTCGCCGTCGTCGCCTACGGGACGGTCGGGCTAGTCATCACCTGGCAACGGCCGGGGCACCGGCTGGGCTGGCTCTGTGCCTGGATCGGATTCGCCTTCGCCATCACCCGCCGCTGAGCAGTATGCGATCGCCTCGGTTGCGGGCCGCCTAGCACTGCCGGCCGGCCAATGGGCCGCCTGGATTGCGATGTGGTCCATCTACCTGGCGCACCCAGTGGCTTTCACGCTCTACTCGCTCTGGTTTCCGAACGGCCGCCTTGCCTCGGCCAAATGGTGGCCAGCTCGTGTCTACGCCCTGGCGGCGGCCGGGGCGCTGGTCGGCGGGACGGTCGTGGGCGCGGAACCGATTGGGAGCCACTTCACCAGCATTCCCGGTCGCCTCCACAACCCCACTCGACTGCTCGAGGGAGACACCGCCGACCTCAGCCAGGCAGCGGGCTGGGCGCTCTCGATGCTTGCTGTCTTGCTGGGCGTCATCGCGCTCATAGTCCGGATGCGGCGCGCGACGGGCCGCGAGCGCGCCCAGGTGAAGCTGCTCATCACTGTCGTCGCGGTGAGCGCCGTCGGCTTCGTTGCTCACTTCTTCACGAAGACGCTGCTGCCCGACAGCGCACCGGACGTCGGCGTCGCCGTCTTGAAACTGGGCTTCGTCGTCGGTCTGCCCGCGGTCACCGCCTTCGCAGCCCTGTATCACGGCCTCTTCGAGCTCAACCTGGCAATCAACCGTGCACTCGTGTACGGGACGCTGACAGTCGTTGTGGTGGTGCTCTATGCGCTCGCGGTCGGCATCCTGGGCGCACTCTTCCAGCTCCGCGGCAACTTCCTCGTCTCGGTCGTGGCGACCGGCCTCGTCGCCGTTGCCTTCGCTCCGCTGCGAACCAGACTGCAGAGAGCCGTCGACCGGCTCATGTATGGAGAGCGCGACCGGCCCTACGAAGTGCTGACTGCGGTCGGCAGCCGGATTGGCTCCGCCCAGCCGGGTGACCAGGTCCTAGTGGCGGTGGTGGAGACGGTGACCAGGGTGCTTCGGCCGCCTTACGCCGCACTGAGGCTCGAGGACGACGGGCATACGACGCGCACGATCGAGTCAGGGGAGCCAGTTGCTGACCAGCTGGCCGTCACACTCGAGCATCAGGGCGAACGCAGCGGCGCCATGATCTTCGGCCAGAGGGGCCCACGCGACCGGTTCAGCGACCCTGAGCGTCGGCTGCTGGAGGACGTCGCTCGCCAGGCGGCAGCTGCCGTGCAAGCCTCACGGCTGGCAACCGACCTCCTACGCTCGCGAGAACGATTGGTGAATGCTCGGGAGGAGGAACGCCGCCGCCTCCGCCGGGACCTGCATGACGG
The DNA here is from genome assembly GCA_003244185.1 of Candidatus Dormiibacter spiritus. GTDB lineage: Bacteria > Chloroflexota > Dormibacteria > Dormibacterales > Dormibacteraceae > Dormiibacter > Dormiibacter spiritus. The sequence continues at coordinate 36,090 of QHBT01000039.1, forward strand.
TCTCGGACCGGCGCTGGGAGCTCTGATCCTGAAGCTGGGCTCCGCCAGAGCGTTAATCGCCCGAGATCCGAGCGAGGCTGACCGCAGGCTAGTCGGCCTGGAACGTGATGCGCAAGCGATCCTGGCAGATGTTCGCCGCCTCGTCTACGGCCTCAGGCCGCCCGCACTTGACGATCTGGGCTTGGTGGGGGCCATCCGGCAGTCTGCGGCAGGCTTCTCCAACGGGGCGCTGACGGTGGTGGTCGATGCTCCGGAGGATCTGCCTGCCCTGCCGGCGGCGGTCGAAGTGGCGGCGCTGCGGATCGCCCAGGAGGCTATCGCGAATGTCGCCCGCCATGCCGGAGCCAGGCGCTGCCGCGTCGGGCTTCGCGTCAACGGGGCGCTGCGCCTGGAGGTCGCAGACGACGGCGTCGGCCTGGAGGCGGGCTCGAGGGCGGGCGTCGGGTTGACCTCCATCCGCGAGCGTGTGGCCGAGATCGGGGGCAGCTTGAGCATCGAGGCGAAAACGCAGCAGGGGACTCGACTCGTGGCGGTCCTGCCGCACCGGTCATGAGACGTTGAAGGACCTCCTCCGCGTCCTCCTGGCTGACGACCATCCGGTCTTCCGCGACGGCGCTCGAGGGGCTCTGGCCCTGGCGCCAGAGATCGAGGTGGTAGGCGAGGCGGGCAGCGGCGAAGAGGCGGTGAGCGCGGCGTTCGACACTCAGCCCGACGTGGTGGTGATGGACCTCCAGATGCCTGGTTTCAACGGGGTGGAGGCGACGCGGAGGATCGTCGTGAACAGTCCGAACATTCGCGTCCTGGTGCTGACGATGTTCGAAGACGACGCCTCTGTTTTCTCCGCGATGCGGGCGGGGGCCCGCGGGTACGTTCTGAAGGGAGTGCCGGCGCTTGAGTTGGTGCAGGCCGTGATCGCGATTGGCCGCGGTGAGGCAATATTCAGTCCCGCCATCGCCAGCCGGATGATCGATTATTTCAGCAGCATCAGACCGACGGTGGAACTGCCTGTGTTCCCCGAGCTGAGCGCTCGGGAGCGTGAGGTGCTCGAACATGTAGCGCGGGGCATGCGCAATGCCGCATGCCATGCGCGAGCAGCCCGGGCAGGTCCATCTCGCCCTCAAATCCGGGTTCGGCCCGATCCATGTGGACCAGGTCTGGGTGAAGCCGCAGCATCATCGAGGTCTCGATCACCTCAGCGTGAGGTCCGGCGGTGTCTTCCCGGCCGAAAGGTCTCAAGGCGTCGAAGGCGTCCTGGAAGACGCCGAAGTCCCAGATCACGGTGGTGTCGGGGTGCGGACGCTCGGCCGCCCATCGCTGCAGCACCGGGTAATTTCCGCCGTGGCTGGAGAACACGAAGAAGTCGACGAAACCATGGCGGCGGAGCGAGGCGAGATGGTGGTCGAGCAGGTCCATGAGCAGGTCGGGCGGGATGGTGAGACTGCCGGCGAAGCCCATGTGGTGCTCGGAGCAAGCGGGACGGATGACCGGCGGCACCAGAGCGTTGCCGAGGCGGCGGGCCAGCCCCTCGGCGTATGCGGCGCCGAGCAGAGCGTCGGTCGCCTCCGGCAGATGCGGCCCATGCTGTTCGGTGGAAGCCGCGCAGACGACGGCCGTTGTCATACCCTCTTGCAGCGCCGCCTGTATCTCGGGCCAGCTCATGCGCTCGATGAAGAGCTCTCGCATGACAAGCCAAGCCTATTCACTCCGGCCACAGGGGTGGCACATGGCGCGAGGAAGGCGCAACGTGGACCTCGCGACACGCCTCTATCCCAGCCCCAAGATCGTGACGAAGTATCGAATCCCTAAGCAGCGGCTAACGCAGCTGGGCGACCAAGCGGGCCTGAACGGCGCTCAGAGACCGAGTTGAAGGCTCCGGCTGCGGAGGAGTTGAAGGTGCTGCACATGCCCCGGCCGAGAAACTGATCTCGGCCGGTGAGGCTCCGATGGTCAAGTGACTGCTCCAGCAATAAGTGGCCGATGCCCGGGTCGAGAGCCGGGCATCGATCGCGCCAACCTTCCCTGGTCCCCCCAGCGCGATTCGGATTCTGGACGGAGGGGTGGGCCCGGCAGGTCTCGAACCTGCGACCAGCCGATTATGAGTCGGCCGCTCTGACCAACTGAGCTACGGGCCCGAGAGTGCCAAGTCTAGGTGGCGCCGGCGCCAGCCGAGCGTCCTCGGGCATGGAATACCCGGCCAGACCCCCCCTGTATCAGGGACAACATCCCAGTCATTTGGAGGAGAGCAGTTTCATGAGTGAGCGTTACCAGTTGGATCCGGCCCATACAGTTATCGGCTTCAAGGCCAAGCACCTTGCCGTCACCAACGTGCGGGGCAACTTCCAGAAGTTTGAAGGCTGGGTGGAGGCCGACCGCAACAACCCGGACTCCTTGACTGGGGAGGTCACCGTCGACATCGCCAGTCTCACCACCAACAACGAGCAGCGTGACGGCCACCTGAAGTCAGGCGACTTCTTCGAGGCCGAAAGTCACCCCCAGGCCGTCTACCGCCCCACCCGAGGCGAGCAGCTTGGAGCCAACAACTTCAAGGTGTACGGCGATCTGACCATCAGGGGCGTGACCAAGGAACTGGTGCTCGACGTCACGGTCGCAGACGAGATCGACCATCCCTACCAGCCCGGCAGCAAGATCGTCTCGCTCGAGGCCACCGGCTCCCTCAACCGAAAGGACTTCGGCCTCAATTGGGACGGCCTCGCCGGCACCATCCCGCTGGCCAGCAACGAGATCAAGCTGGAGATCGACTCCGAACTGGTCAGGACGGCTCAGACCGCCGACGCCGCGACCGTCTAAGTTGAACAGCGCACGAGATCCCGCG
>QHBT01000058.1 GCA_003244185.1 Candidatus Dormiibacter spiritus
GCGTCTACTCGGGGAGAGGACAGCCTAGCCGGTGGGCTCACGGCCTGACTCCAAGCGCGCGGCCAAGGCGGGTGCCCGTCGTTGGCGGGCTGTTCGGCATCGCGGTTATCACTGTTGGAGCCGAGCTTGTGACCTTCGGTGCCACACGGGCCATCGTCGCCTTCGCGTTGCCTGGGGGGTGATGCCTGACCATAGCCAGGCCGTCGCCTCACGAGACCATGGTTGTGCCGGCCGTTCAGGCAGACCTGCAGCCCTGGCTGCGCCTGGCCGCGGACGTGGAAGTGCTGTTCGGCGAGCACATGTCTACTGACCCGATCTACCAGGCAATTCTCAGACGCAACATCGCACCAGGCAGCGCATTCTGTGTGCGACCCGGCACGGGGTGGCCCGGATCACGGCTGCTCGGAGTGCGTAGCCCATCCTCTGGAGGACGCCCAGGGCACGCCATCACGAGATCGGATGGCTGGCCGTGGCGGCGGACGAGCGACGTATCCGCATCGGCGGCAATCTGGTCTGCGCCTGCCTGGATCGCTCACGTCCCCAGCCATCGTCGACGTGGTCACCTTCGGACAGGACCATCCGGGCGCAGTCCCGGCCCGGCGTTTCTACGAAAAGCTGGGCTTCTTCTGTCTTGGTCCCAGCAGTCCTGGGCCTGAAGGCACGGCTCGCGATCGCTTCCGGCTCAACCTGGTCGCTGAGCAATCTGATGGCTAAGCTGGTGGTGAGCCGCGCTAGATGCGATGCGGGGGCGCTTGCTTGTTCTCGCCGGGCTGGGCTCGCATGGGGTCCCTCTGTAGCCCGGCTCCGTAGAGGAAGGGCGACACCCCTGAGGCCCAGACCCGGCCCGGCTTCTCCGCGACCGAGACCGCGATTCCTCCACTTTTTTCCGCGCTAGCTCCACTTTGCCTATCCTCCCGTGTGAGCGCATCAAGCTAGAGCTATGGGATACGTCCTAACTAATATGCTAGAGGTGTCTCCGAACTCAAAACGGCACGATTCCGACTCCAAATTCACACCTCTAGCTTGACATGCTAGAGGTCGGCGGTTCGATCCCGTCGCCGCCCACCACGCCTCAGCTTGGCGGTCGGGTGTGCACCGGAGCGCTGGGGGAGACGATCAGGCGCTCGAACAGAGTGAGTCGTGCCGGGCCGTCAACCGGGATACCCGAACCCGCAGGCGTTCCCCCCCTCGGGGCGCCGGCTGCTCGGCATGCGGCCGGTACAGTTCCGTTGTGGGGAGGTACGCATGAGCGAAAGCTCGCAGAGCAGTGAGTCCCAACGCTGGCGACCTGGCGACACCGGTCCACAGCCGGGCGCCCACGGCAGTAAGGGCGATGGCCCGGGCTGCGCCCGCCGCTTCAGCGGCGACATCGGGCTGTCCGAGGACTGCTCGGGCGGCGCGTCGGTGCGGCTTCGCATCGGCTGATGGAGAGCAAACCCATCACGCAGCGCGGGCCGGGCGTCATCGCTCCACCGCCCCTGCTCTTCCTGGCACCGCTGCTGGGCGGCTTCCTCCTGGATCGGCTCCTGCCGCCCCCGCCCCCGCCCCTGCCCCGAGCGCTGCGCGTCGCGGGGCTGCCTTTGGGGGCTGCCGGGATCGGTCTGGCCGGCTGGTTCGTCGCAACCATGCAACGGGCAGGTACTCCAGTCGATGTGACCAAGCCGCCGACCGCCTTGGTGCAAGACGGTCCTTTCCGGCGCACCCGCAACCCTGGCTACGTCGGAATGGCCCTCGGCTACTTGGGTTTGGCCCTGGCGGCGCGTGGTCGGTGGCCGCTGATCTTGCTGCCTGGCGCCCTGACGGTGGTGGATCGGGGCGTCATCCAGCGCGAGGAGCGCTATTTGGAGCAGCGGTTCGGAGCCGACTACACGGGGTACCGGCAGCGCGTCCGGCGCTGGCTCTGAGCTGCCAGTATGGGACGGCTGGACGGCAAGGTCGCCGTCATCACTGGTGCCGCCGCTGGTATCGGGCGCGAGGCCGCGCTGCTCTTCTTGGAGGAAGGGGCGCGAGTCTGCGTCGCCGACGTCAGGCAGCCAGAAGGTGAGCTGACAGCCGACCAGTCTCGGCACGCCTTTTTCCACGAGGTTGACGTCAGCGACTCCGAGAGCGTCAGTGCCATGTACGCCGAGACCGTCCGGCGCTACGGCGGCATTGACGTGCTCTACAACAACGCGGGCATCATGCCGCCCGAGGATGGCTCCATCCTGGTCACCGGGCCTGATGCCTGGGATCGCGTCCAGGCCGTCAACGCCAAGGGGGTGTACCTCTGCTGCAGGTACGGCATCCCGCACTTGCTGGAGCGCGGCGGCGGCTCTGTGATCAACGTCGCCTCCTTCGTCGCGCTCGTCGGGGCGGCCACCTCGCAGATCGCCTACACCGCTTCCAAGGGGGCGGTTCTTTCTCTCAGCCGCGAGCTCGCTGTGCAGTTCGCGCGCCAGGGTGTCCGCGTCAACGCGCTCTGCCCCGGACCGGTCGCGACGCCGCTGCTGACGCGCCTTTTCGCGGACGATCCGGACGCGTACGAGCGGCGCCGGATCCACCTGCCGATGGGCAGGCTGGCCACGCCGTGCGAGATCGCAAGCGCCGCCCTGTTTCTGGCCGGAGACGAGTCCTCCTACGTGAACGGCGCTACGTTCTTGGTCGACGGCGGGCTGACTGCCGCTTACGTCACACCCGAGTAGAGCTCGCAGACGCCCATGATGCCGGGCCAGCATCAGCCCGGTCTGCGGTTCGCGTGGTGCGGGCAATCGTTCGAAGCCCAGCCGGCCAAGCAGGGCCGCCTTGGCTAGGCGGTTCGACGCGCGATCACGTGGTAGACGTGCCAGTGCTTGGTGGTGCCAAAGGCAGTCTCGCCGTCCTTGTCCTCCTCGGACAGCTCCATGAGCTCCAGGTCGGTGAGCATGGCCTCCACTTCGGCCCGGGTGACGAAGGTCCTGTGATCTCCGGCTACGTTCCACTCGTCATGTGGTCCGAAGAAGTTAGCTGCCAGCACCGCTTTCGGTCGGAGGGCGGCGATCAACCGAGCCACGCAACCCTTGAAGAGATCGGAGCAAATGAAGGGCAATGCGTATTGGGCGTTGATCAGGTCGTAGGTCATTGGTTGGAAGTCCTCGATCCTCGACTGGATGAAATCCAGACGGGCTTGATGCGGCATCTGACTCAGGGCGGCCCCGGCCCAGGCTGAGGAGTCGACAGCTGTCACGGTGAAGCCCCGGTTCAGCAGGTGCTCAGTGTCCCGTCCGGCTCCGCAGCCCAAATCGAGGGCGTCGCCGCCGCCAACCTGGTCAGCCGCCCGAACCAAACGCGGCCACGGCGGCTGCCCCTTAGTGAGCTGAATGAACTTCCGCGCAGCGGCATCGTCAGGTACAGAAGGCAACTCAGATGCCCCGCTGCCCCCCGCTGCGATCACCCGCCCGAAGCTTTGAGCGCGCGGGGGCCCCTCAGCTGCCGCCCGTTTCTTTGGAAGCCATCACATCGCTGCCTGCGGGAGCCGGCGAAGCAGCCGTCAGTTCACCGGCCGCCGAGCATTGACCAAGCGGATCTGAACCTCGGTCGAGGGTTGTTTTCCCGACGTCAACCGGAAGCGCTCTATCGCCTGCCCCACCTCCGACTTGAGTGTTGAGAGCTGAGTCTGGGCATCCATCTCGAGGTCGATGAGCAGGTTCGGCCGGGCCGAGGGCCCAGCCAGCTGAGCGTGTGCGCGGACAACCGCGGGGAGGCTCTGCAGGCTCTGTCTGATACCGTGCTCAAGGCCTCCAGCGCGAACCACGGTTCGGCCGTGGCCGAACCCCGACTCAGCGCTCGACTGTGAGTAGTGCAGGTCGGCCATGCGCGGCTGACCGGGCACTCTCAGCTCAGCGCGCAGCACGACGAGACCCACAAGGAGAGCCAGAAGGCCTGCCAGAGCCAGGCCAATCAGGCCGTTCTGGCTGGGAGCCGAGGCGAGCTGTTCGATCGCCGCCGGCACCGGTGCCAGCTGAGTGAAGCCTGAACCCAAGGCCCCTAAGCCCAAGGCGAGTCCGGTGCCTCCGACCGCGAGCAGGACCAGGCCAAGAAGGGTGGCGAGCAGACGATTGAAGACAGCCATCAGGCCACCCGAGCTTCGTGGATGCTGACTCGGATGGCGCTGTCATCAGCGCGCCCCAACCGCTCCAGACTCGAGTGCACGAGTTGCTCGACCTCCCCTCGCATCCGGGGTGACCCGGCCGCGTCGACCCGGAGACGCCAGCTTCGGCGACCGCGCAGCCGAGCGCGCACCCCGACGGCCGTCGTCTCCTTGATCAGTAAGGAGCCCAGCATCCCTTCGAAGGCGGCCCGATGAAGCCACCAACTCGCCGTGTCGTCCTCGTCCAGAAAGACGATCAGAGGCGGCCATGGCCGCAGCTCGAGCAGCAGGAGCAGGAGGCCAAGAACGATCAGCGCGGCGGCCGAAGCCAGGACCCGCCAGTCCGCGAGTTGGAGGGTGGATAGGGTCTTCAGAGCCTGATGGAGGCTTTGATCGAAGTAGCGCAACCAATCAGGCCGCCACCCGATGCCCAGCGCGTGCACGATGCTGATGGCCAGTGCCCACAGCCCGGCTACGACCAGCAGGAGGGCCAGGACAACCATGACCAGACGGTTGAACACCCTCATCGGACTCTTGCCATTCGCGCTTTCAGCGGGGGCAGGGCAGTTGAGTGGAGGATCCGCGGCAGCTGCTCAACCTCGAGGTCCTCGACCACCACTTCGACGGGACGAGCGGCTCCGAGCGCCTGAAGCGCCTCTTGAGCCACCTCACGGACATGCTCGGTGACCTCAGCGATCGGCAGCTCGTTGACCACGATGTGGACAACCACCTGGTCCTCGCGGACGACCACACCGGCCGTCTTGCCGCCGGCGAAGTAGGTGGCGGCCTCCACTGCACCACCTGCCGAAAGGCGGGCGACGCCGGGAACGCCGGCGACGCCTAGAGCCACCTCTTGGGCGATAACGCCCGGGTGGTCGGATCGTTCGATCACTGCACCCGAGTCTCGGCCGGCGCTTGAGGTTCGCCTTCGACGACGAGGTCGTCGACCATGATGTTGACCTCAGTCACCTCCAGGCCTGTCATGCTCTCGACCCTCTCGATCACGTTGCGACGCACAGCCTCTGTCACGTCAACTATGCTCTGGCCGTAGTACGTCACTACGTCGAGGTCGATGGCGGCCTGTCGCTCGCCCACCTCAACGCTGACGCCCTGGGTGCTCTGATCCTCAGTCTGCCCAGGCACACGAGCACGCAACCCACCGAGGGCGCGAGCGAACCCCTTGCCCATCTCATGGACGCCTGGGATCTCTCGGGTCGCCAGCGCCGCGATCTTGGTGACCACGCCGTCAGCAATTCGGGTGTTCCCCCGCTCAGTCGTGAGTGAGGCGTGCCGGTCGCCGCTGGTCAGGGCCGCCCCGGGCCGGCTCACAGCTGGGCTACGCGACCCGCCTCCAGGTGCGGTCCCGGTTGAGCTAGGCGTGGTGACAGCTGCCTGCGAACTGATCTTGTCTTGATCCATGATCTCGGTCTCCTTTTGTTATCTGCGACTTGATGTGAAGCGGTCGGTAAGTTGGGCCACGTCGAAATCGCCCTCAACTACTCTGGCTGCGCCGTACCCGGCCAGCCCGACCAGGAGGGCAGCCAGGCCCACCCAGAAAGACTGGCTTGCGGCGAGCCAGATGAACAAGAACCCGACCACGAAACCAAACTGGCGATTGGACATTCACCACCTCCTGGCAACGAGCTGAACGGGAGGCCCAATCTTCGTCTTCGGCGATCCGGGCCACGCCACTACAGAAGCACTCACGCAGGTTTAGAACCCGAGAGGCCGCAAGAGTTTCGCAGGGGCGTGGACTTTCAGCCCACGTCCGCGATAGTCAGCTCCACCTCTGGCAGGTCAAGGCCCGTCGTTTCCAAGACGTGGGCGATCACGGCTCGCCTCACTTGTTCGGCTACCACCAACGCGCTGAATCCGTAGTGGATGCTGAGCTCGATCTCGATGCGCAGGTTCTCACGTGAGACCAGCCGCTGGCGCCTCTTCTTAGGTCGGTCGGGGCCTTCGATCCCAACCTCTCGCGACTGTGCCTGGAAGACCTGTCGCACTCCGGGGGCGGCTGCGGCTGCCCAGAAGGCCAGGGAGCTCAAGACTGCCGTTGAGACTCGCGTCATCCCTCGTCCGCCACGCAGTTCGACCTGCCAGTCGTCGAGCCCCGCCCAGATCCGGCGCATCACCCGGTGGAGCAGTTCAGGCGAAGGCTGTACAGGCTCGGCTCGCAGGCGTTCGATGTCTTGCCAAGAGTTCACCAGCCGGTTCAAGGCGGCCGTGCAGTAGGGGCACTCAATTTGATGCGGTGTGAGGGCCTTCGTTTGCCCGGTCGAGACCTGCTCGAGCAGATCGGCTAGCTGGGCGCCGCATTGCAGCTGCGCTGGGAGCCGCTCGCTCATTTCCATTCGCTCAGGGCAATCGCCAACTCGAGGCGCGCCCGGTGGAGCCGGCTCTTCACCGCTGGCAGGGAGATCCCGAGAATTTCCACGATTTCTTCATACCCGCGTCCCTCCAGGTGCCGGAGCACGAAGGTGGCCCGCTGCTCGGGCGTCAATCCCAGGATCGCCCTCCGCAGGACGCGCAGCCTGTCGCGAGCCTCGTTCAGCTCGCCTGGCCCAGGAGCCCCCGACTCCTGATCCCAGAGCACAGTTTGGCTCGGCTTCCTGGATCGGCGCAGATTGAGACAGCGGTTGGTCACTATGCGATAGATCCAGGTCGAGAACGTGCTCTGGGAGCGGAATCGCGGCAGGCCACGCCAGGCCTGCAGGAAGGTCTCCTGGACTGCATCTTCAGCGTCCCTGGGGTCCCCGAGCATCCCCAGCGCGATCCTGAAGACCCTAACCTGATGACGGCGAACGAGCTGCTCGAAGGCGTTGGCGTTGCCCGACCGGGCCAGCGCCACCAGCGTCGAGTCGCTCAGGGAGTCGTTTGAGCCTTGCCCAACCGGGGCTGGAGAAGGCCAGTCTTCCCCCACTCAGCGAAGGGTACCTACAGTGCTGGCGACCGGGGTTGCCGCTGACGCTCCGCTCGGCGACGGCCATCCGACCGGCGGTGGTGGCGCAAAAGCAAGCCCGCGGTCGTGCTCACACACTCCAATCCTCCGCCGCCGAGCCTCCGGAGCAGCGATGCTCGCCGGACAAACTGCACATTGCCGGGGGCCTGCGTACGAACGTTCAGGGAGCTGGCGTCATACCCAGCTCGCCGGGCAGGGTCTCGAAGGACCCTCCAGGCGTCCAGCAGGTTGCGGGTCTTCTCTGTCGCTTGGACTTCCGCGTGGAGGTCGGGATGCCAGAGCTGAATGACTCGCTTGAAACCTCGACCGATCTCGGCAGGCGTCGCCTCTCGATCCACGCCCAGCAACTCGTAGAGGTTGGGACCCCTGCTACTCACCGCGACGGACTCAGCTTGCGTATCGGACGGCGGCTCGCGCGCGGGCCTTGGCTGCTTCAACCTCTCGATCTCTGGCCGGAGCTGGCGTCACCAGGTCGTTCAGGAGGCGGTAAGAAACGTCCGCGATTCCTTCGACAGCCCTCTCAAACGCGTCGGTGTTGAGCCGGGACGGTTTGGTCGAGCCGCTGATTTTTCTCACGTACTGCAGCGCGGCGTCATGCACCTCCGCCTTGGTCGCAGGGGGATCCAGGTTATACAGCGGGCGAATATTGCGGCACATGCCGAAATCGTACTTCCGAAGGGACAGGCGGCTCTGTTCCAGGTCGGTCGAGGCGTAGCCGAGTCAGCCGGGCTTGACGCAGGTGACAAGGCTGGCGGCCAGCCAAGGACCGCCGTACCAGAACCGCCAGCCAAGCGACCGCAACTCGATACCTGCCATGGATAGCAGGCGCAGGCGCTCAGCGTATTCCAGCCAGGAGGGCCAAACCGCCGAGGCTGAGCAACAGCGGTCCGTAAGGTGCATCGAAGCCGTAGTCGCCTTTTCGGCGCTCCATGGCCGGCTCGCAACCTCGTCCCCATTGTCCCAGGTATGTGCGCGGGCGCCCCAAAGCGGTCGGGCGGCGCCGGCTTGACCTTCAAGCGGGCTTCAGGGCTTACGGTGGCGGCATGGAGTTACGAATCGGTCAGCTCGCCAAGCGCAGCGGTCTCTCCAGCTCAGCCCTGCGCTACTACGAATCGGCAGGCATCCTGCCACCGGCCCGACGCTCTGACGCCGGCTATCGACTCTACGGAGAGGACATGCTGGGCCGGCTGGCCTTCGTCCGCCGGGCTCAGGCGCTCGGTCTTTCAGTCCGCGAGATCCGCTCTCTCCTCCGCGAGCACGCGGCGTCAGCGGAGGAGGATCGAGGCCGGCTGCGCCACGTGGTGGCTCATCGGCTGTCCGAGACCCAGCGGCGGTTGGCCGAACTCAGCGCTCTCCAGCGGCAGCTGCAAGCCCTCCACGTGCGACTGCAGCGTGCGCAGGGGCCCGGCTGCGGTCACCTCGGTGACTGCGCCTGCTGGTTACCAACCGAAGAGGAGGTGAAATTGATGGCTCAAGACGTCGCGTGCTGCGAGGAGCAGTGCTGTCCCGAGTGCTGCGGCACTCAGGATTCCGCCTGCGAGTGCTCCTGCTGCGCTTAGTGAGCACCAGGGCTGGGCTGGGAGGCGCACCTCCCAGTCAACAGCCTAGTTGGCTCATTCGGCTGAGAGCTCGGCCGCCTCTTCTGGCTTAGCGCGCAGGGCTCGGACGCCCACGTACAGCCCCAGCAGCAGCACTCCAGCGATGAAGAGTGGGGTGGTCCAGGCGTGATGGCCCAGGAAAGTGCTTACACGGCCGCCGTACCGGGCGCCCAGGAACAGCCACACGCCAGCCCAGATCGCGGTTGAGACGGCGACCGAGCCGGCAAACGTGGGGTAATGCACCTGGAAGATGCCGGAGGCAACCGTGATGGGAATCCGCATGCCGGGGACGTGCCGTCCGAAGATGATGGCCAGCGCGCCCCAGCGTTGGAACCAGCCCTCCGCCTTATGCAGCCGTTCTGGATTGAGATGGATGGCAACCCCGAGTCGGCCTTTGACCAGCCGCCGGCCCCAGCGCCTTGCGATCAGGTACATGTTGGTGGCGCCGGCCGTTACAGCGGTGATCACCGCCAGCCAGGCGCCGACCCATTTGAGCAGCTGAAAGCCTGCCTGGTGGCCGAGGTAGATGACGTAAACGTCGCCCGGTACCGGCAGCGGCACGCCTGACTCCTCCACGTAGAGCAGCGCGATGCTGGCGATTGGCCCGGCGCGGTTGACAAAGCCGCGGACGGCGCGAGTTATGTCGCGGACCGCCTCGGGCAGATCACCTTCGAGCAGCGCGATCGCTATAACGAGGAGGGCGATCGCCAGGGGGAGGCCGAAAGGCAGTAACCGCCGACGCAACATCGACCGTCGGCCAGGGCCGGCGCTCCTGGCGACAATCCGCTCGGGGTGTGATGGAGATCCCACCCCTTCAGTGTGCGGCTTTGTCAGGCAAGTGCCACAAGGTGATCCGCTCAGGCGGCAGCGACGATGCCTGCGTCTCGTCGCCATGCTCGCTCGAGCCCGGCCGGCGGACCAGCCGCCAAAGGGCCTGGCCGATAGAATGGGGGCCCGGCGCGGCCCGTTCGTCTAGTGGACTAGGACGCCGGCCTTTCAAGCCGGAGATCACGGGTTCGAAGCCCGTACGGGCCACCAAACGACCTCCAGGCGGGTGTAGCACAATGGTAGTGCGGCAGCCTTCCAAGCTGTTTACACGGGTTCGATTCCCGTCACCCGCTCCCGGTGTGCTGGACTCGCGCACCATCACCCGCTCCAGTCGATACCCGTTCCAGCCTCGCAACAGCTGTCTGCCCATGGTGTCCCTGAGCACCGCTCGACCTCATAGTTCGGAGGTGCCCGGTTGACAGCTATGGCTTGAAGACGCGGCTCTTGAGAATGTCGGCAGGCTCGATGACTGTCAGCTCCTCGACAGTTGGAGCATGGCCGTCAGCTAGCGCCGTGCTATAGAGCCGCACGGCGTGGCGCATACGGGCGCGGTCGAGCGCGTTGCGAACGCTGCGCCCATTGGCGAAGTTCGGCTGCTCCCGGCGGCGGCGAAAGTACTCCTGGAAAGCGCGTTCGGCCGGCGCGGACAGCTGATAGTTCTCGGCATCCAGCATCAGGCGTGCGATCGCCATCAGCTCGTCGTCCCGGTAGTCAGGGAAATCGATGTGGTGCGCGATCCGGGAGCTGATCCCGGGCACATCGGCGAAGAAACGCTCCATCTTGTCCTTGTAGCCAGCGAAGATGACCACCAGGTCCTGTCGATCGTTCTCCATGGCTTGGAGCAGCAGCTCCACCGCCTCCTGGCCGTAGTCACGCTCGTTGTCAAGCCGGTAGATCGTGTACGCCTCGTCGATGAAGAGCACTCCGCCCATGGCCCGCTTCAATGCCTCCCGGGTCTTGGGTGCCGTGTGCCCGACATACTGGCCAACCAGGTCTTCCCGGGTGACGACCACCACATGGCCTTTCCTCACATAGCCGAGCTTGTGCAGTACCTCACCGATGCGCATCGCAACCGTCGTCTTGCCGGTGCCAGGGTTGCCCGTGAAGCACATATGAAGAGTCGGCGGCTTCGAAACCAGCCCGGCAGCACTGCGCATTCGCTCGATCAGCAGCAGGGCCGCAATCTCACGGATGCGGCCCTTGACCTCGTGCAGGGCGACCAGATCCTGGTCGAGCTGGTCCAGCACCGCCTTCACGCTCCCGTCACGAAGGGCCTGGAGCGCCTCCTCCTGACTGAGTTCCGCAGGCTGTTCGCGGACGCGCGACCCCGGGCCCAGAGAACGGGTCGGAGGCGCTGCCAACTGCTCAGGCATCGCCTTCGCCGTATCTCTGGCCGGAGGGGCGCTCGCTGGCGTAGGAGTGCAGCGTGTAGTGCACCATTCGATCCTTGCTTTCCTGACGCTCGAGCCGGAAGCCCGGCTCCTCAGCCGGGCGGTTGACCATGAATTGGAGTGCGATGGTCTGCCGCGTGAGCTTGGCGTCGTAGAGGCTCACCCGTATGTACCGGTGGGAGAAGGCCTCGCGACACCGGTTGACCTCGCGCAGAGCCTCCTCAGCGGACTTGAGGTCGAACATCGGCATCCCCCACATCTCCCAGTAGGAGTTGCGCGGATGAGGGTCGTCGGTGAATTCGATAGCGACAGCCCATTCGTTGTCCAGGCCGTACTGGATCTGAGCTCTGATCTGCTCGTCAGTCAGCTCGGGCAGGAAGGAGAAGGTGCCTTGGGTGATCAGCATCAGGACACCACCGGCATTGGCGTTTCGACCATGTCGGGCACGTCGGTGGACTCGTAGTCGAAGCTGATTTCGCCCCACACCTCGAGCGCGGCCCGCAGCTCAGGCGACCAGAGCGCCGCGCGCTGCAGGATGTCAGGGCCCTCGCGCAGATAGTCGCGCCCTTCGTTGCGCGCCTGGATCATCACCTCGACGGCCACTCGGTTGGCGGTCGCTCCAGCGGCAACGCCCTGCGGGTGGCCGATCGTGCCACCTCCGAACTGGAGGACCACGTCCTCGCCCAGGTAGTGCAGCAGCTGGTGCATCTGGCCGGCGTGAATGCCGCCTGACGCGACAGGCATGACGCTTGGCATATGGACCCAGTCCTGGTCGAAGTAGATACCGGTCGCCCCATCCCGGGGGATGAAATCTTTGCGCAGCGTGTCGTAGTAGCCCTGGATGGCCCTCGGGTCGCCCTCCAGCTTGCCGACCACGGTGCCTGAGTGGATGTGGTCGACGCCCAGCATCCGGCACCACTTGGCGAGAACCCTGAAGTTCATGCCGTGGTTCTTCTGCCGGGCGTACGTGGCGTAACCGGCGCGGTGGAGGTGAAGGAGAACGCCGTTCTTGCGGGCCCAGCGTGACATCGAGGTCATGGCGGTGAAACCGACCGTGAGGTCCATCATCACTATCACGCTGCCCAGATCCCGAGCGAACTCCGCCCGCTCGTACATCTCCTCCATGCTGGCTGCCGTGACATTGAGGTAGTGACCCTTGATCTCCCCCGTGTCCGCCATCGCGTGCTGCACGGCGTCCATGCAGTACAGGTAGCGCTCGCGCCAGCGGTTGAACGGCTGGGAGTTGGTGTTCTCGTCGTCCTTGACGAAGTCGAGTCCGCCGCGGAGCGCCTCATAGACGACTCGCCCATAGTTCCGCGGGGACAAGCCGAGTTTGGGCTTGGTGGTCGCGCCCAGGAGGGGTCGGCCGTGCTTATTGAGCATCTCGCGTTCGTTGACGATGCCGTGCGGCGGTCCCTGAAATGTCTTGACGTATTCGCGGGGGATCCGAACGTCCTCCAGCCGGAGTGCTTTCAAGGCCTTGAAGCCAAACACGTTGCCGATGATCGAGGAGGCCATGTTGGCGATCGACCCTTCCTCGAAGAGGTCGAGCTTGTACGCGATGTTGGCGATGAACTGCGGCGGATCGCTGCCAGGGACGGGCAGCACCTTGTAGGCCTTGCCCTGGTAGTTGTCAAGAGCTGTCAGGCGATCGGTCCAGACCACGGTCCACGTCGCGGTGGAGGACTCGCCCGCCACCGCGGCCGCCGCTTCCTCCGGGTCGACGCCCACTTGGGGCGTGATCCGGAAGGCGGCCAGGACGTCGGTGTCGTCAGGCTCGTAGTCCGGCCGCCAGTAGCCCATCTGCTTGTAAGGGATGACGCCGGCAGCCCAACGGGACTGCGCGCGCTCTTCAGCTGTGACCTGCAAGCGGTTACCTCCATTGGTTTGGTTGGCCACCTCACATGTGCCCTGGTCGGCCGCCAGCTCGGCGTGCTCGTGTTCGTTGACCCGCAGCAGGAATGACTTCTGGGCCGACAGGATGCGATGGGCCAGGATGAGCTGGGTCAGGGCCAGCGGGTCGCTGTGACGGCCGGTGCGTGCGGCCGCCTCGTATCTGCCGAGCATCTGAGGCGGCACGCGGTGAACGTGGCCGTGACGGCCGTCGACGTGCGCCCAGACGTTGTCAACAACCAGCTGGGCCGCCCCCTTCGTGATCCGGCCGTCGATCGCGATTACGTCCGCTCGGCGGCCGTCCTCGTCGAGCACGTCCTGCTCGAGTCGGAGCGCGTCCGTGGCATACAGCTCGTGGTCGAAAGCGAGGCGGGGCAGGGTGTGCCGCTGCAGGATCTGGACGTTGAGATGGTCCATGTCAGCCGATGAGTCCGGCCGGCTGAAGCGGATCACCATATCCGCGTGCTGGCGCTGCGGCAGGATGTGGTCTTCGGCGTCCTGCCGGCGGGCTTCGAGCTCGGCCAACACCTGTTCGCGCGTGTAACCACGCTTGGCGACGTCGCGCTGAACTTTCCAGCGCAATTTCAGTTCAGGCTCTGGATCGAGCCAGACCTTGAGGTCGAAGGCGTGCCTGATGCCCGACACCAGGAACGGGTGTAGGCCCTGCATGACCACCACCTCGCGGGGCTCAACGGATTCCGGCGGTTTGAATGTGCCGTCGCTGTGGTCGTAGACGGGCTTCTCGACCCGGTCACCGCGCTTCAGCGCCCAGATCTGCTCTTCCATGAGAGCGAAGTTGTTGGCCCGCGGATTGAGTGGTGTGACGTCGACGAGCTTTCGTTCGCGCCGGTCCAGCGAGTGGTAGTCGTCGAGGCAGATCGAGGTGATCTGGTCCGGGCCGAACATACTGAAGAAGCCGGAGGTGATGGTCGTCTTGCCGGTTCCGCTGTCACCGCCGATGCCTATGAAGATCGGCCGGCGGTTGGTGTTCAGGTCGCTCATCGCGAGGCGGACTCCCCCACCAACACCGCCTGCGTCTTCGCCTCAACGCCTTGGAGCAGCTGGGCGAAAGAATCAGCGAAGAGCTTCACCCCTGCCGACTCCAGCTCCTCGGCAACCGATTCCATCTTGATCCGGGCCTCTGCCAGCGCCTCCAGCGTCGTAGCGCTGTCGGTCACCGCTGACTCATCGGTCAGCGTTGCGCCGCGGATCCGGCCATGCTGGGCGAACGCCGCGATGGTCTCCAGCGGGAGAGTGGTCACGGTCGCGGGCCCGATCAGCTCCTCGACGTAGCGGACGTCGCGATAAGCGGGGTTCTTCGTTCCCGTGGATGCCCAGAGCAGTCGCTGGGGCCGAGCGCCGGCGCTCAGGAGGGCAGGCATGGAACCCGTCTCCAGCCAGTGCTCCCAGATCCTGCGGGCCGCCCGGGCGTTGGCGATGGCCGCCTTGCCCCTAAGCCCTAGTAGGCGGGTTTGCTCGACTGGGTCTGTGGCGATGGCCGCCTTAAAGTCGAGCAGCCGGTCCACCAGCGTGTCGACCCGACTCACGAAGAAGCTGGCCACCGACGCTATGTCGGGGAGATCATGGCCGTTCTCGAGCGCGCCCAACAGCCCCGCAGCATGGGCGGCCAGCACCTGGCGATACCGCTCAAGGCCGAACACCAGCGTGACGTTGACGTTGACACCTTGGGCAAGCAGCATCGTGATCGCCCATAGCCCCGGCCGCGTGCCGGGGATCTTGATCATCAGATTTGGGCGGTCCACGGCGGCCCACAATCTGCGCGCCTCCGCGACGGACTCCTCCGCGTTGTAGGCGAGGTCAGGCGAGACCTCAAAACTCACGTAGCCATCGCGCCGGTCGGTCTTCAGGTAGACGGGTTCCAAGAGATCGGCCACCGCCTGGATGTCATGCACGGCCAGCTGTTCGTAGATCGCCTTGGTGCCCATGCCACTTGCGGCGGTCGTGCGGATGTCGGCGTCATACCAATCGCCTTCCGCGAGGGCGTTGCGGAAGATGGTCGGGTTTGACGTGAGGCCCACGATGCCCTGCCTCGAGACGAGATTGCCCAGCTGCCCGGACGACAGCAGCCGGCGGCTGAGCTGGTCACACCAGGGACTCTGGCCCCAAGCTCGCAGCTCTAGGAGCGGGTTCTGTGACCGAGTCACGCGTTGAACCGGCTCTTGTTCAGCTGGAGGCCGGTGTCGGTCGGCGAGCCGGTGCCGGCGGTCAAGGTAGAGCCGCATCGGTTGGTCCATGGGCGGAGCGTACCTCCGGCAGACGATGCTGTCAAGATCATTCCAAGCATATAATCATGAGGCATCAATCATGCTTACCTCCATCCTCGAGCGCCGGATCACCCTTCACCAGCTACGGATCTTCAAGACGGTGGTGGACCTCCACGGATTCACCCGCGCCGCGGAGGCCCTCGCTCTCACGCAGTCGGCAGTGACTCACCAGATTCAGGCGCTGGAGCGGTCGATCGGCTTCGCAGTGTTCCAGTCGAGCCGCAGGACCATCGAGCTGACCCAGGTCGGAACGGCTCTATATGAGCGGGCGGGTCGGATCCTGGCCCTGGTCCGCGAGACAGGCGACGCACTCGACGACATCGCTGGTCTGAAGAGCGGCTCGGTCAGGATCGCCGCCGATACGACTGTGGGCATCTACGTGCTGCCTGACGCCATGGCGGCGTTCCGCCAGAGCCATCCCGAGATCGCCCTCAGCCTCGACGTGGTCAACCGCCAGCGAGTCCGCGAGCTGCTGCTGAGCGGTGACGCCGATATCGGAGTGGCCGGGAGGCTCTGGGAGGATGACCTGCTCGACGCGGCGCCGTTCCTGAACAACGAGCTCAAGTGTTTCAGCGCGCCCAGCCACCCCCTGGCCCAGCGTGGGCGGGTCGAACCGGCTGAACTGCTGGACGGTCCGCTACTGCTCCGGGAGGTCGGCTCGGGAACCCGGGAGTCGGCGGAGGCGATCCTGCGCGAGCACGGGGTGGAACCGCAGCCAGACATGGAGATGGCCAGCAACGGCGCCCTGAAACGGGCGGTGGCCAGAGGGCTGGGGGTCACCATCCTCTCCACCTATGCGGTTCGACTGGAGGTGGAGCTGGGCCACCTGACCATCGTTCCCGTCAGGGGTCTTCCAGTCAGTCGGAGATGGCACGTGGTGTGGACAAAGGAGCGCATCCTGAGCCCTGCTGCGCAGGCTTTTCGCAAGCACCTCCTGGCTCCAGACTGGCGGCAGCAGCTGAGCGTTCCCTTGACGAGCGAGTAGCCGGCCGTCAGCCCGCTACGGCGGTTCCGCCGACTGGCCTCCAGCGCTCGCTGGCGCCAGCTCCGTTGCGCTTCGACCGGCCGCCAACAGCATGGCGCCGGCGGTCGCCGGGATCAGTGTCAGGCAGCCACCCGCGACCAGGGCCGCCGCCAGGGGTGGGGAGAGGGCGCCGCTGGCGAGGCCCAGGGCCGCGGCGGCCGCCGGCAGGCCCAACTGAGCGGACGCCAGCAGGCCGGAGGGCACCCTCCGTTCCTTCCCGGCCACGAGCGCGGCCAGCAAATGCACGGCGGTGGCCGTAACCGCCATCGTCAGCGCCAGAGCCATGGCCACAGGGGAGCGGACCAAGCCGTTCAGATCCAGTGTCGCTCCCAAGAGGACGAAGAAGGCCGGCACGAAGAAGCCCGTTGCCAGACCTGTCAGCTGATGGACCAGCCTGTGCGGCTCATGAAACTGGCGCAACACAATGCCGGCCGCGAAGCCCGCGACCAGCAGGCTGGCGTTGGTGTGTTCAGCGATGGCGGCAAGCGCCAGGAGCAGGAGCACCGAAATCCGCAGCTGCAGGGCCCAGTGCCTGTGCTTCGACTCGCTCTTGGCCTCATCCGCCAGCGCCGTTCTGAAGAGCCGGCGCCCGGCGAAGATCGCAGCGGCTGCCACCGCCACGATCAGTGCGTCGCCCAGGATTGCCTCAGGGAGTCGGCCGACGCCGGTCAGGGTGAGCGGCATGACCAGCGCGGTCATGGCGTCGGCGAGGGTGATCCAGGCAAGGAGCATTGCCACTGCAGGGCCCGTGAGCCCTCGCTCCTGGATCGTGGGAAAGGCCACCGCCGCCGAGCTGCCAGCCAACAGCACTATGAAGAGTTGGGGAGGCTTGACCTGGAGCAGAGCGCCAATCGCCAACCCGACAGGGATGCTGGCCGCGAGCGTCACGAGCAGCGCCAGGGCTGCTCGCCGCGCTCCCTGGCGCAAGTCTTTCGAGCCCAGGTCGACCTCGGTGCCCGCGGTGAGCATCAGCATGGCGAAGCCCAGCGAGAAGAAGGCGGGGAAGGGTTGGGCGCCCGGGTCGAGCAGGTGCAGGCCGGTCCTGCCCAGAACCGCCCCAGCGATCAGCTCGCCCACCAGCACAGGGGCCAGCTGTCTCTTCCCCCCGGCCAGCAGCGGGCCTGCCAGGCCGGCCAGAACGAGCAGAGCCAGCGAAGTGAACATCTGACATCTTTGTAGCTGACGCAGGGAAGAAGGGAAGGTCGCCGCCGGCTGCGCCTGTCGAATTCAGGCGGTAAGTGCGACCAAATGCACCCCGGTTACCCTGGTCGCCGGCCAGCCGTCTGGCAGGGACGCGGCGCAGGCCGCGAAGCCGGACGGCGGTCGGCTGAACCTGCCCTTCGTCGGGTAATGTTGAGCGGTCGGGCGCGGGAGTAGCTCATCTGGTAGAGCGCAACCTTGCCAAGGTTGAGGTAGCGGGTTCGAGCCCCGTCTCCCGCTCCACCGTCTCTCTTCGAGTTCATGCGGCCCTACCTTTCTTCATGGACGCTGGCGGGGCAGGGATGGCTTTCATGCTGGCTGCCGAAGATGGCTCAGGTGGCAGATCCCCCTGCTC
>QHBT01000061.1 GCA_003244185.1 Candidatus Dormiibacter spiritus
TCGTGCGCTGTTCATGCTAGCCGCTCCGGCGAAAGCGGCTGCGCTTCCGTAACCCACCTCGGGGTAGATGGCGCTGCCGCTCGCAATCGCGCTGGCCGCCACCGCCGAGGCGATTCGTGAGTGAATTCCGGCGGGAACACAGGCTTTGGTTCTCGCGAAACGTTCGTGTGGAGGGACGGTCGGTCGGGAGCGGTCGGAGGGAGGGTTTAGGACGGGACGCTGATCGCGAACGCCGCGCTTTTCGGGGGCGCCGGCGCGGCGATCGCAAGGTGGACAGTCGCGTCGGTCCCGGCATTCCAGTTGCGATGCGCTACACCGGCGGGGAACAGAACGGCGGTTCCCGAATCGACGACGTACGCGCTGCCGTCGATCTCGACGTTCATCGTTCCGTCGAGAATGTAGAACACCTGGTCGACCCCGTGAGTGTGCAGGCCGGCCGGAGAACCTCCCCCGGGAGGGGTCTTGATGACAGTGACGGCGCAGCTGCTTATGGCTCCGTCGCTGGTCAGCTCCTGCGACCAGCGCTCCGGGCTCTGTCGTAGTGCCTCAAGGTCGACCTTCCGCACGTATTCGATCACTGCTCGCTTTCCTCGATGAACGACATTGTGGCGACTTTGAGTTCGGAGTGCTACCGCTGACAACCGCCACCCTTCACAGCGTACTCGCGTGGGAAGAAGTGACTTGGTGGGTCTGTGAACCGGCCGCGCCAGAGGCAATCTCGAGGGCCAGTTAACAGCCCAGGTTTTCGTTGCGGCCGCCGCTCCCAAACTCTCTCCGTCGCCAATACAACTCACACTCACTGGCTTGCTGTGGGGGCGTGTCGCGTCAGGATGCGATCCATAGCATTGGCCGCCTCTGCTTGGACTGCCGGGATTACGTGCGAGTAGGTGTTCATGGTCAGGCTGATTTGGCTGTGGCCGAGAGTCTCCATTACCACGCGGGGAGATACTCCCTGTGCAAGGAGGAGGGAGGCGCAAGAATGCCTCAGGTCGTGAAAGCGGATCCGTGGCAGGCCAGCAGCCGCGAGTAGGTGCGGAAATCGATGCGTCACCGTGGTTCCTTCAAGGGGCGTGCCAATGGTCGTCGTGAACACCAGATCTGAATGCTGCCATCGGGCGCCCGCCCGAAGGCGGTCCTCAAACTGGCGCTTCCGGTGCTTCGCCAGGATATCGGCAATAACGGCCGGAACCTTGATCGAGCGCCTGGATCGCGCAGTCTTGGGTTCCACCAACGTCAGCTTCCCGTCCACCCGCTGCAGTGCATGCACCACGGTGAGGCGCTGTTCCGTTAGGTCTATGTCCTGCCAGCGCAGGCCGAGCGCCTCTCCTTGGCGAAGCCCGAGGCTGAGGGCCACCGCGTAGACGGCCTCAAACCGATCGTCTCTTGCCGCATCCAAGAGTCGCTGAGCCTCTGCCGGACTCAGCACCTGCACCGGACGACGAGTGACGCGCGGTGAGTCGGCCAAGGCGGCCGCATTCTTGGTGAGCATCTCCCACTTGATTGCCTGATTCAGGGATGTCCTCAGAACCGCCCGCAGGAACTCGACCCGTCTCGGCGAGAGACCGCTGGCGAGTTTGGCGTTCAGCATCGCCTGGACCTGCGCCGGACCCAGTCGGTCGAGGCGGAGGTGGCCGAGGCTGGGGATCAGGTGCAGGTGGATCAGGTCGCTGTAGCTGCGGTAGGTGGAGGGCCGCAAGCGAGGTTTGGCGGAATTCTCCAGCCAAGTGGCGAGGAACTGAGCCACGGTGCCCGTTCCCGTCGAGGGCAAGACGCCCAGCTGCTGGTCGCGGAGGGCGGCTACAACCTTCTCTTGAACTTCGCGGCGCGTGCGTCCGTAGACCGTCTTGCGCCGGCGTTGGCCGTCCCGCCTTCCAAGGTTCACGGAACCCGCCCAGAGCCCATCCTTCCGTCGAAAGATGCTGCCCTCGCCGTGACCCCGCCTGGCCGTCATACTGGGCACGACTGTAGCACAAGATGGCTACAAAATGGCTACAGTGTCCGGCGAAGGGAGGCACAAGTATCCCGTTTGAGTAGGTTTTTGAATACGATTTGTGGTGCCCGCGCAGGGAGTTGAACCCTGAACCTTGGGATTAAGAGTCCCCTGCTCTGCCAAGTTGAGCTACACGGGCTTCGGAGCGCCTCCGGCTTAGGGCCCGGGCCGTCCCCGATTCTACTTTCTTAACCGGCGGTCTTTCCAGCGCTGATCAGATCGCATAGGCTCCGCCGCCATGAGGGCTCGCGTACCGCAGGACGTGGATCTGGAGGACAAGCTCATCTTTGGCCTCTCGCCGATGAGGTTCGGCTATCTGGTCATCGCCGTCATTGGAGCCTTCACGGTCTGGGGTCTGCAGATGCTCCCGGGCGTCGTCAGGGTGTTCTCCTGCCTGTTGATGCTGCTGGCGGGGCCGGTCCTGGCGTGGGGCAGGGTCGGCGGCACCCGGAGCGATCGCCTGGCCTGGGACTGCCTGGTCTTCTTGCGACGCAACCACATGCTGGAGCTCGCGGCGCTCGAGCGGAGGAGAGCGGTGGCCGCTTCGCGCAGGCCATCCGAAGTAGTCTCGGTCCCAGCCGAAGTGCCGCCGCTGACTAGGCCGGAAGGCCCGCACAACACGGGCGCTGGTTCGGTTGAGGTCCTGCAACTTCCCGACGTCCTTGAAGGTGGCAGCGTCGTAGACGCGTTACCGCCAGGCAAAGGAGCTTCAAGACCGCCTGGCTTCGGCCGGGAGCTGGACCTCGCGGCTATCAATCGACTCGCCACACTCGAGGTCGCGGCATGATGAAACGGCTGGCGCGCATCAGCAGTGCGGCTGGACGGGCACCCTGGCCAGTGCGAGTAGTCCCCCGGCCGGCGCGGCAGCTGGCGGCCGAGACCGCGAGATCCAGTCCCATCAGCACGGCCGCGCTTGGATTCCTGGATGCCACTGACGAGGACCGCCTGCGCTGGGCTGGCGGGTTCCGAGCGCTGTTGGATGGGCTTGACAGCAGCCTGCAGGTGGTCATCGACTCTAGCCCCGGCGTTCGTGGCCCAGCCGGCGAGACGCAGCGGGAGCAGGAACTGCCCCCAGCGGAGGGACGGCGCGCGGCCGACCTTGCTTTCGCGATCTCGCTGCGCCAATCCCCGCAGGCTCAGGCGCGACGGGTCCGGCTCGTAGTGGAGCCAACCTCCGTCGAAGGTCTACGACGGGCGTTGGGTGGGATGGGCGTACGGGTCGAGGAGCAGCTGGCCGGACACGACGGGGATCTGGCTCTTCATGGTCGTGAGCTAAGGCAGGCACTGCACGACGCGAACGGCTGGCATCGCACCTGGTTCATCGACCGCTTTCCCGGCTCCGAGTTGGAGCCGGGCTGGCTGTTGCGGCTCATCCCGCCCGGCCTGCGCGTTTCGTTGAGCTGGCACGCGGAGCGCCTCTCGACCAGCTGGGTGGTCCACTATCTGCAGCGACAGCTGGTCAACATGCGAGCAGCGCGTTCAGAGCAGCATGACGGCGCCGGTGATCCTGCGCTGCGCGGCGCCATGCCTGCTGCTGAGCAGCTGCAGGAGCAGCTGATCGCCAGCCAGGAGTCTGCTTTCTACACCTCCGTGTACCTGACGGTCACCGTGGATGCGCGAGACGATCTGATCCTGGCCGGCCGCAGAATTCAGGCAGCGGCTCGGGCAAGCCTCTGCAGCCTCGTCGCCTGCGATTTCCGCCAGCTCGACGGCCGTCTCTGCACCCTGCCGCTGGGTCAAGACATCCTGGCCCGCAAGCGGCTTCTGCACAGCTCCTCCTTGACGACGCTCTTTCCCTGGTTCGACGCTGACCTCTACGAGCCGGACGGGCTGGTGCTGGGCAGGTCGCGGGCGACAGGTCAACCAGTGATGGTCGACCCCTTTGATGACCGCCGCTACGCCAACGCCAACATCGGCGTCTTCGGCCACTCAGGCGCGGGCAAGACATACCTGATGTCAGTGCTGTTGATGTCTGCCCTCAACACAGGAGCGCAGATCTTCGTCATCGACCCTGAACATGAGTACGGGAAGCTGGCCGAGATGCTGGGCGGCGTGGACATTCCCCTCAATCTGGGCTCTCACCACTCCCTCAATGTCCTCGAGATGCGAGGTGGCCAGACGGGCGATGAAGCGACGCTCGGACCAGCGGTGGCAGACACAGTCGACCTCTGCGCCACCATCTGTGGCTCGCTGGACGAGGCGGAGCGGGCGGTCCTGGAGCAGGCGATCAGGCAGACCTTCCAGACAGTCAGTGATCCGGTCTTGGGCGACGTGGCGGCGCTGCTGGAGCCGAACTCTCGAGCCGGCAAGGTGCTCGGGCGCTGGGTCCAAGGCAGCCTCGGCCAAATCTTCAGCCGGCCCACCAACGTCGACCTGGGAGCACCAGTGATTGTGTTTGGCATGCGTGAGTTGAGACAGGAGATGATCGCCCCCGTCCACTATCTGTTGGCCGAGGCGCTTTGGGCTCGGATCAAGAAGCGTGACCGCCGCCGACTTCTGGTTATCGATGAGCTGGGCCTGCTGTTCGAGGATGCGACGATCCGCCAATTCGTGGTGGCGCTCTCCCGGAGGATCCGCAAGTACAACGGCTCTCTCGTGTTCGCCACCCAGAACCCGGGCGACCTGTTCAGCAGCGAGGCGGGTCGGGTGGTGGCCACCAATCCGGCGCTGATGTTCTTCGGCGCCCAGCGGCCCGCCGAAGCACAGAAGATCCAAGCGGCGTTCAGTCTGAGTGAGGCCCAGCGCTCAGCCCTGGAGACCTGCCGGCGGGGGGAATTCCTGCTCGCCGCAGGCCCCCACCGGCTGCCGCTTGCAGTCCAGGCGCCACCCTGGCAAGCGGCAGCGATGGCAGCTGCACGCGCCGGTCCGCCACTTGCTTGAAAGGGCCGAACGCCGAACGGACATGCTCCTGACCGCCATATCGACCCGATTGTCGGCCGGCCTGAGGCGACCGCACGGTAATGGCAGCGCAAGTCACGGACGCTGGTCGATGGCTGTGGCTTTGAGTGTCGGTGCTTCAAAGCGGGCGGACTGGTACAGTCGGGGCCGGCGCAGCTGGGCGCAGGTAGCATTTCGGTCATGCCCAGGGTTGTCCATCACCGGTTTCACCGGCTGGCGGGCGATCTGCAGGACTCGGTCCTAGCCAGCTTCAATACCCTCGCTGCGCAGCGTCCGTGGCGGGGGGAATCGCCCTGGTTGGCGAGTGATCGTTCGACAGGACTGTTCGAGATGGAGTTCCTGCGCCATGTCCGTGAAGCTGAGGGCCAGGATGTCACCGCCGCCGGTTTTCTCAAGTCGGGCGGCGATGAGACGGACGTGCTTGTTTTCATGCTCTTCCTCCGGGATCTCAGCGCCAGCCTGGGGCTGCGGGTGACCGTGCGGGACGAGGACAACCCTTTCACGAAGCTGCGCTATCTGGACTTCCGGCATGGCTTGCTGCCCTCTGGCGACCAGCTCGAAGACCTACTCGCCAGGCGCCCGGTCATCAAGCGGGTGGACGGCCAATCGATCCACTTCTACCCGCCGGCTCATCGCCAGGGCGCGATCCAGGCTTCCCGGCCCGAGCAGTGGGGCTATGCGCTCTGTGGGCTCAGGGCGTACGCGCCAACACTGCTGGAGGCGGAGCAGGAGGCTCTGAAGATTCTGCGCGCGCTGGGCCACCTTGGCCGCTGAGGCTGAGCAAGAGGAGGGATGGCTTCGCGGCCGGGACGGCACTTCGCTGTTCTGGCGCGCTTGGACGGTTCCAGAGCCACGCTGTGGGGTGGTGGTCGCGCATGGCCTGGGTGAGCATTCGGGCCGCTATTCCCGGCTCGGGCGCGCGCTGAACCGCCGTGGCATCTCCTGCTATGCAGTGGACCTGCGAGGCATGGGCCGGAGCGCGGGCAGGCGCGGTCACCTCAAGGCTTGGTCCGCCTGGATAGACGACTATGCGGACTTCCTCGCCTTCGCGAGGGATCTGGCGGAGAGCCGCGCACTTGTGCCTCTCGGCCATTCCTTTGGGGGCGTGCTCGTCGCCAGCGCCATGCTCCGCGGAGATGTCCAAGCACAGCGCTTCGTCCTCTCGAACCCGGCTTTCCTACCGAAGGTGAGGGTCCCCGCGTGGAAGTTGAGACTGGCCGGCGCGGCCAGCCGGGTTGTACCGCGCCTGACCATGTCGAACGAGGTCCAGCCAGAGGTGATCTCGCGGGACCCTGAGCAGGTGCGGATCTATGCCGACGATCCTCTGACGCATGACCGCATCTCAGCCCGCCTCTACACGGAATGGCGCGCCGCTTGCGTCGACACTCTCGGTCGAGCCAGTGCCTTGCGGCAGCCCTTCCTGCTCCTCCTGTCGGGCGACGATCGACTTATCGACGTCAGCGGGGCCGAAGCGTTCAACGCGGCGGCCAGCTGCGGCCAGGTGGTGCGGCGCTATCCCGGGCGCTTCCACGAGCCGTTCAACGACTATGGCTCGGAAGAGGTCTTCGCCGACCTGGCGGCGTGGCTCAACGCCCCGGTCCCGGCCCGACCGGAGTGACCCGGCCGAGCAAACAAATCACAACCAGGTTAAGCACCCCACCACCCAAACCCCCCACCCAGGGGGTTGTGCGGAGATCGTATTCAGAGCTTTCAAAACGAGGCAATAGTGGTTGTGAAGATAGTGCCCGCCGGTGCGGCCTCGTAGTCGCCAAAGATCGCTGCGCTGGGTCTCCCCGGCGCAGTTGGTCGAGTCCGGCCCGAGAGAGCACACCGTGAGAGTCATCATCCAGCGCGTGCTCTCTGCCTCCGTCTCCTGGTCAGACATCGACGGGTCAACGCGCAACAACCAGATCGGCCGCGGCATGGTTGTGCTTGCCGGCGCCGGCGGCGACGATTCCGCCGCAACCGTCGAGCGGATGGCCACCAAGGTGGCTCAGCTTCGCATCTTCCAAGACGCCGAAGGCCGCACCAACCTGAGCCTCGAGGAGGTCAAGGGTGAGGCGCTCGTGGTGTCTCAGTTCACGCTCTATGCCGATCTATCCCGAGGCCGCCGGCCGAGCTTCCTCGGCGCCGGCGACCCCGCTCACGCCGCGGCCCTGCTGGAGCGGTTTGGGGCACATCTCAGCGGCCGAGGGATCATCACCCGGACCGGTAGCTTTGGCGCCAGCATGCTGGTCAGCCTGGAGAACGACGGACCCTTCACTCTAGCCCTCAGCAACGACACCTGGCAGACGCGCATCAGTGGCTGAGCAGGTACCTCAGCACCAGCTGTCAGAAAAGGATCCCGCCCCGGCGGACAATGCCTCGTTTCTGCGTGAGCAGGCCGAGCTCATCGCGCAGGCCGCTGAGCGCATCCAGCCGCACATCCGGCGCACGCCGGCACTCAGCACCGATCTCGACCAACACCTCAGGCTGAAGCCTGAGTGCTTCCAGGTCACCGGCTCCTTCAAGGTGCGGGGCGCCTTCAATGCGGTCTTGAAGCTGCATGCCGAGCGGCCCGAGACGAAGGGCGTCATAGCTGTCAGCTCCGGCAACCACGCCCAAGCTTTGGCCCTCGCCGCGCGGACGGTTGGCCTGCGGGCGGTCATCTTGATCCCCGAGGACGCCAATCCGGCCAAGGTCGCCGCCACGCGGTCGCTCGGCGCCGAGGTGATCCAGCACGGCATCACCTTCGCCAACCGAGAGGAGAAGCTGCGGGAGGCGATCGGGGAGCGCGGTCTGACACTGATCCACCCCTTCGATGACTGGAACGTCGTGCACGGTCAGGCGACGGCTGCCCGGGAGCTGCTGGAGGATGAGCCGGAGCTGCAGACCCTGGCGGTCCCGACAGGGGGAGGCGGACTGCTCAGCGGCACAGCCCTGTCGGCCAAGATTCACAATCCTGAGCTGAAGGTGATCGGAGTCGAGCCAGAGTCGGCCGACGACGCAGCCAGGAGCTTCCGCACCGGCTCCATCCAGTCGCTCAGAGAGGCCCCGACCACACTCGCCGACGGCGTGCGCACCACAGCCATCGGTTCCTGTACCTACGAGGTCGCCATTCGCAGGCGGCTCGTTGACGACATAGTGACAGTCAGCGAGAGCGAGATCGCAGAGGCGACCCGCGCCGCCTGGCTCAAGCTGAAGCTGGCCCTGGAGCCGACCGGCGCCCTGCCGCTGGCCGCCTACCTGGCCGGGAAGCTTCCGGGCGCGAATAGGCGCGTGGGTCTCCTGCTTTCGGGCGGCAACTTCGAGCCGGCGACCATAGCTAGACTGCTTGCCACCTCATGATTCCGATCAAGGAAGTGATGACGAAGGAGGTGCTCACCTTCGCGGAGAACACGCCCGTCCCAGAGGCCGCGAAGCAGCTCGCCGAGCGGCGTCTGTCCGGGGCGCCGGTGCTGAACGAGGCAGGTTATGTGGTGGGCGTGCTCTCCGAGGTTGACGTGATCGCCAAGAGGGGCAGCACCGTCGGCGACATCATGACGCACCACGTGATCTCGATCAGCGAGGACACCGGCATCGATGAGGCTGCTCAGCTCTTCGCCAGCGAGCGGATTCGGCGCCTGCCCATCTTGAAGGAAGGGCGGTTGGTCGGACTGGTCAGCCGTTCCGACATTCTCGGCTTCTTCACAGCTCAGGTCTGGACCTGCAATTCCTGCGCCCACGCCGAGCACGGCCTCCAGCCGCCCGAGCGCTGTGCCCGCTGCGGGGGCACGGAATTCCGTCTCGACGCCGCTCACCTGCGGCACTGACGTCCGGCCGCCGTTCTGATGAGCGTTCGCCTCAGCGGCAGGGTCGCCGGCTTCCCGGATTCGGTGATCCGGAACATGACGATGCGCAACCTGCGGCTGCACGGGCCGGCCCGGGCCGTCAACTTCGCGCAGGGCTTTCCTGACTTCGAGCCACCGCCTGAGCTGGTCGCCGCCGCCCAAGCGGCGCTGGACCAAGGTGGTGACTACCACCAGTACGCCATCACCTGGGGCGCCCCGACCCTCCGCGAAGCGATCGCCGCCTTCCAGTCCCGCGTTTGGAACAGGCCTGTCGACGCCGAGAACGAGATCACTGTCGTCTGCGGCGCCACCGAGGGGATGCTCGCGGCGCTCTTCACCACTGTCGAGCCGGGTGATGAGGTGATCGTCTTCGAGCCGTTCTACGAATGCTATGTGCCTGACACGCTCCTGGTCGGGGCGCGGCCGCGATATGTGCAGCTGCGCTCACCTGACTGGCGGTTCGATCCCGATGAACTACGCTCCGCGTTCACCGCTCGGACGAAGGCCATCATCGTCAACACGCCTCACAACCCGACAGGCAAGGTCTTCAGTCGCGCCGAGCTCCAGCTCATTGCCGACCTCTGCCAGGAGCGGGACGTGACAGCCATCACTGACGAGATCTATGAGCACCTGGTCTACGAGGGCGAGCATGTGAGCCTGGCCACTCTGGCCGGCATGGCGGAGCGGACGATCACGATCAGCGGCGCCAGCAAAACTTACTCGGTAACCGGCTGGCGCATTGGTTGGCTGATCGCACCGCCGCAGGTGACCGCCGGGATTCGGAAGGTCCATGACTACCTGACGGTTGGTACCGCACACCCTCTGCAGATCGCCGTCGCGGCAGGTCTGCGCCTCCCTGACGCCTTCTACGAGCGCAATCTGAGTGAGTATCGAGAGCGCCGGGACTCGCTCGTAGCCGGCCTGCTCGCTCGCGGCTTCACAGCCTCACTCCCGGCCGGCGCGTATTACGTCATGGCCGGGTTCAGCGATTTGAGTGAAGCGGACGACGTGACGTTCGCCGAACAGCTGATCGATACCGTCGGGGTCGCCACCGTACCTGGCTCCAGCTTCTACGCTCACCCTGAGCTGGGCCGCAAGCAGGTTCGCTTCAGCTTTCCCAAGCGCCTGGAGACCATAGAGCGCGGTCTGGAGGCACTGGCCGGCATCGCCTGAGCGGGTCTGCTCGGCGAAGGGGCGCTCCGGCCGGGAGCGGCCTTCTTAACAGGCGCCGTTGGCGCGGCGCAGCCCGACCTCTACGGTGGCCGCATGAGGGAAATGCGCATCCGCAAGCCACCGTTTGTCGTACTCCTGGCTCTGGAGCTGGCAGTTGTCGCAGGGCTCGGCTACGTCGCTGTCCACCTCTGGCAGCAGCGCGCCCCAGCGGGCATCGCCCGAGTGACTCAGCCGCTGCACTCGGCCATCGGCAGCGACCCTCAGCAGCCGTCCGCGGCGCCCTCGGTGCCGTCGACCTCACCTTCTCACCCGGCAGGGTCGGCCGCCAAGCCGCGCCGACCCAAGGCGGCCTCGCCGGCTCCAGCGGCCGGCATCAGCAAGCAGCAGGCTGGTCAGCTGAACCGGGAGGAGGCGCGCTGGGAAGCGAGCGAGTGGAGCATTCTCTCCCAGGCGACCCGCGCCGCCGAGGAGTATCTGCGCAAGGTGGTGCTCCCGATTGTGGTGGCTACCGAGCGGCGTTGATCCTTGGCAGGGGGTTGGCCGGCAATTGGTCGGAAGGGATGCCTGGCGCCCTCAACCAGACAGCAACCAGCACCGCTGCCAGCACGCACACGGCCGCGGCTATGAGAAATAGTTCGTGGTACTCCTGCAGGAGCGCTCCTTTGGTGCATGCCTCGAGCGCTGAAACCTGCTGCCCCAAGTCGGCGCCGCCGGGAATGCCGCAGGAGCGAGCGTCGAAGATCCGCTGAAAGCGAGCCAGGCCGTAGGCGGTCAGGGCCGCGAGTCCGAGCACCATGCCCAGCGTGCGGGCCAGGACGACGAGGCTGCCCCCCAAGCCGTGCTGCCGGGGACCCGCGACCTCGATCACCGCCGACGTCAGGGGAGCGATGACGAGCCCGAAGCCCGCTCCCGCCAGGGCCAGCTCCAGCTCCGCGCGGAGGGGGGAAGAAGTCAGCTCCTGACCGCCCCAGGTCGACATCAGCGAGTAGGACACTGCTGCGAGGCAGAGTCCGGCGATGGCTGTGATCCTTCTGCCCAGCCTGCCGGCGAGCAGGCCACCGGCCAGCGCTCCCAGCGGCAGGCCGACCAAGAATCGGGTGAGCAGGAGGCCGGCGCTGGTGGTGCTCAGGCCGTAAACGCCGCGGCCAAGCAGCGGCACCTCGACCAGCGCAATGATCAGCGCGCCGCCGCCGAGAAGGTTCGCGACCAGGGACGCCCAGAGCGCTGGACTGCGGACCATCGCGCCGCCGATCAGTGGCTCCGGCCGCCGCCGCTGCCACCAGATAAACGCCGCCGCCGCCGCCACCGAAGCCAGGCCCAGAGGGACGACTGTCGAGTTGAGTGGGTGCCGACTCGGATCGTCCGGGTAGAGGGCCAGAACGACGAGACCCAGCGCCAACCCGAAGAGCCCGGCCCCCAGCCAGTCAACGCCATTGAGCCTGGGCGGTTCCGCCCGCGGGTCATCCCGGCCAGCCGTCAGCAGCAGACCGCCGAGCAGGACGGCCGCGAGCGGTAGGTTGAGCCAGAAAACGCCCCGCCAGCTGCCCAGCCACCCCGCCAGAGCGGCTCCCCAGACCGGTCCCAGGACGCTGCCGGCCTCCTGGACTCCCGACACCCCGCCCAGCGCGGGAGCGAGACGCGCGCCGGAAAAGAGGTCGGCGGCCAGCGCGAGCGAGAGCGGCACCAGGGCGCCGCCGCCCAGGCCCTGCAGGGTCCGGCCGCTGATCAGCACAGCGCTGGATCCCGCGCTCGCGGTCAAGAGCGAGCCCAGCCCGAACACCAGCAAGCCGACCGCGTAGGCCGGGACCCGGCCTCGGGCGTCCGAGAACGTTCCCAGCAGCGGCAGGGCGACCACATAGCCGGCCAGGAAGCCGCTGACGATCGGCGTGGCCTGCTCGATGTGATCGATCGGCAGCTCCAAAGAGGCCATCATCTGCGGCAGCAGCGTGACCACCGCGTAGGTATCAACTGCGCCCAACGCCAGACCGGCCGCAAACAGCGCCAGCCGGAGCGCCTGTCGATACGGTCGCTGGACGGCCGGGCCTCAGCCGCCGGGCGCCGGAGAGGGATGCGGCTGACCGGGAGGCACCGCCGGAGTCGCCGGTGTGCCCGGCGTACCGGGCGCCGGGGAAGGCTGGCCGCCGGGTGTCGGCAACGCCGGCGGAGTAACCGTCACCGGTTGGTTTAGCTCGGTCAGGGTCAGGTCCACGTCGACTGGCTTGGCGCTTTGCAGGAAGTCGCCGGAGAGCTTGACACGCCTCACCAGGTGATCCTGCTTGCCGGCCCAGATTGAGGCCTTGACGTCGGAAGCCGGTGCCTGACCGCCGAGGGTTTGCCCTATATCGGCGGCTGCATAGGTGGTGTCGACGTGGTTGCAGTCCACCCCGTTCACCTGCTCAGCACCTGCGTACTTGGGTTGGCGGCCGCGCAGCAGGACGGCGGGCAGTCCGTGGCTGGAATCCAAGACCTGGGCCAGATCCGGGATGCTCACACCTGAGTTGCCGCTCAGCTCCGTGAAGCTGGCGAAGGGGAGTCTGATGTAGGCATGGCCACCCGTCGTTATCAGTCGCACGTCGAGCAGGTAGTCACCACGCTTCACCTTCACGACGACGTCGCTGTTGCTGGGCCGGCTGATGTGACCGCTGGCTGAGACGAGCTCCAGCCCCTGCAAGGTGATGCCGGAGCCGAACTTCGCCGAGATCGCGGCGCTCTGGAGGCCGGCCATGGCGCTGCCCGCCTGCTGCAGCACCTGTTTGGGGTCAGGTGGCCTGACAACGTCCGCCGGATTGGCCGAGCAGGCAGCCGACACCAGCAGCAACGCCGCTAAAAGGATTCGCCACGCCCGGCTCATGTTCTCAATCAAAGCACCGCCAACCCAGTCTCGGTGACAGCGCGCCGGACCGGCAACAGGCAGGCAAGCGTAGGCAGGAGAGTGCTGGGGAGCTCAGCTCAGGAGTCGCCCGGAGGATCGTTGGCTCGGACGAGAATCCGCACGGGACGATCGAGGAAGAAGTAATCCCAGGCCCAGTTCAGCAGCGTGGCTAGACGCGCCCGGAAAGTAACGATGTTGATCAGGTGCACGACCAGCCAGACGGTCCAGCCGAGGAAGCCGCTGAGGCGGACCTTGCCAATCTGGGCCACTGCTGAATTCCGACCGATGGTGGCCATGATGCCGGGATCCCGGTAGCGGAAGGGCTCCAGGCCGGTGCCGCGGAGGTCGGCGGCGATGGTCCGAGCCACATGGCGCGCCTCCTGCATTGCAGGCTGTGCCAGCATGGGCAGGTCCTCGTGCGCCGCCAGGTCGCCGATCACGAAGACCTGCGGTCGCTCCGGCAGCCGAAGGTGGCCGTCGACAGGTACCCGGCCTTGACGTCCGAGCGGGACGCCGAGCAGCTGGCCGGTGTCGGCGGCTCGCACGCCGGCGGTCCAAACGACTGTTCCGGCCTCGACTGTGCTGCCGTCACTCAGGTGCAGCCGGCCGTTCTGCACCTCCTTGACCATGACACCCAAGCGGACGGTCACTGACTTCTTTTCCAGTGAGCGCAGGGCCGCGGCGGAGAGACGGGGATCGAACGCGCCCAACAGCCGGTCCGTTCCCTCGATCAGAGTGACGCGCGCTCGGCCCAGATCGAGCTGGCGAAAGTCCTTGCGGAGCACGAGCCTGATCAGCTCGGAGAGGGCTCCGGCGAACTCGACCCCCGTGGGTCCGCCGCCGACCACCGCGAAGCTCAGATAGAGCTGGCGCTGCTCAGTCGGAGCCCAGTTCGCGCGTTCGAACGTTTCCAGGATCCAGTTGCGCAGCGCCATCGCCTCGGGCAGATCCTTCAACGCCAATGAACGCCGCTCCAGCGACTGGTTGCCGAAGTAGTTGTTCACGCTGCCCGTTGCCAATACCAGGTAGTCGAAGGGAAACTCACCCCGATCGGTCTGGACCCGTCTCCCATCCAGATCGAGACCTGTCATTTCGGCCAGGCAAAATTCGCAGTTCTTCAGGGGACGGATCAGCTTGCGAACCGATTGCGCCACCTGCGAGGGGTCCAATAGCGCCGTGGAGACCTGGTAGATGAGCGGCGTGAACAGGTGATAGTTGTTGCGATCGACGAGCGTCACGTCGACCGGAAGGCGGCGCAGCGCTCGGGCAAGCGTCAGACCGCCGAAGCCCGCCCCCACGATCACCACGCGCGGCCGGGCCGGCCGCGTCATGCTCACACTGCGTCCGGCAGACGCTGCCGGAGCTTCAGCACCGGCTCGAATAGATCGCCCTGCTCCTGGAAACGCGCGAGAACGGTTTCCCAATTGAAGACCAGGAGGTTGGGATCGCCCTCCTGCAGGCACTGCCCAACCTCGTCCCAGGTCACCGGGGTGGAGACAGTCGGCTGAACTCGGGCCCGCAGCGAGTACACGTTCACTGTCGTCTTGTATTGATCGTTCTGGCTCCAGTCGATCAGTACCTTGCCCTCGCGCAGGGTCTTGCGCTGCATGTGGACCACGTGGTCAGGTTTCTCTCGCTCCAGCTTCTGGGCGAGCCCCTTGCTGATCTTCTTCGTCAGGGCGTAGTCGACGCTTGGGTCGTTCAGCGGCACGTAGAGCTGCAGCCCCTTCGAGCCGGAGGTCTTGCAATAGGACTTGAGCTTGTGGCCTGCGAACCACTCCTGCAGCCAGATGGCAACCTGGCAGCACTCGACGATGGTGGCGGGCGGCCCCGGATCGAGGTCGAAGACCAACATGCGGGGCTGCGGGAGTGCACGCGCCAAAGAGAGGGAGGTGTGCAGCTCGATGGTGCCCAGCTGGCCCAACCAGACCAAGCTCGGGAGGTCTTCGACCATGCAGTAGAACATGTCCCGATTGTTTCCGTGGGACCAGACCTTGGCGGTTTTCACCCAGGGCGGTCGGTGCTTGGGGCAGTTCTTCTCGTAGAACATCATGCCGTCGACGCCGTCGGGATAGCGCTTCAAGGTCAGCGGCCGGCCTTTCAGATGAGGCAGCAGCGCGGGCGCGATCTTCGTGTAGTACTCGATCATCTGACCCTTGCGGAAGCCGGCTTCAGGCCAGAGGACCTTGTCCAGGTTGCTGAGCTTCAGCAGGCGATTTTCCACCCGCACCTCCACGGGCTTCGACGCGGGGCTCATCGGGTTGGTATCTCCCGAACGACGCTTTTGGGGTCCTTGTCCTGGCGCAGACCCTTGAAGGCGGGAGCGCGGAGCTGACCGCCCTTGGTCCACTCGGCAAATTCGAACTCAGCAACCAGAACCGGCTCCACGAACCGCACCGCCCGGGGCGTCTTGCCGGTCGTAAAGGGTGAGGTACCACTAGCCAGCGGCTCGAGCAGGGCCTGCAGTTGGTCAAGCGTCTTATCAGTGAAGCCTGTGCCGACCTTGCCTGCGTACACGAAGTTCCCGCCCTCCCAATAGCCCACGAGCAGTGAGCCGACACTGCCAGCCCGTCGTCCTTCACCGGGCATCCAGCCGCCGATCACCAGCTCCTGCCGCCAATGGTTCTTGATCTTGAGCCAGGCGCCGCTGCGCCTCCCCTGGTCGTAGGCGCTGTCGAGCTTCTTGGCCATCACGCCCTCCAAGCCAAGCCGGCTGCTGGCTTCCAGCATGGTTTCGCCGCCGCCGACCTGGTGCTCGGGCACCTGCCAGGTGGCTCCCGCCAGCTGAAGTTTCTTCAGCCTGCCCCGGCGCTCTTGGTACGGCCTTGGCATGAGGTTCTCCCCGTCCAGGTGCAGGAGATCGAAGATCAGAAAGGCGACAGGCACCTCGGCCTGCTTCCGCCTGATCTGTGCCGGCGCTGTGAGGCCCATGCGCTGCTGCAGTCGCTCGAAGCTGGGTGCCCCGTTTTCGCCCAGTGCCACCACCTCGCCGTCCAGCACCATCGTGCGACCACCCTGAGCCTCGGCCAGGGCCCGGAGCTCCGGGTAACGCGCCGTCACCTCCTCCTGATTCCGCGTAACCAGCCGCAGCCGGCCGCCATCGATGAAGGCCACCGCCCTGACGCCGTCCCACTTGAATTCGTAGGCCCAGTCCTCCTCTGGCGTGGGCAGGCCGGCGGCCAGTTTGGCAAGCATCGGCACCACCTGCTCGGGCGCCGGCTCGAAGTCTGCCTTCTGGGGTGGATCCATGCGGTGCATCATCCAGTTCTTGCCGTCAGTCTGGAACAGCACATAGCGGCCCTCGACGCGCTGGCCGTGCAGCGTGACCATGACCTCCTTCTTCTTACCGTCCAGCTCCCACTTGTGCGTCTCGTAAGTGCCGCGATCCCAGACGCTTACTTGCCCGGCACCGTAGTTGCCGGCGGGAATCTCGCCCTCGAAGCCGCCGTACTCCAGCGGATGGTCCTCGACGTGGACTGCCAGGTGGTTGCGCTTGGGGTCGTGAGGGATTCCACGCGGCACCGCCCAGGAGACGAGTACACCGTCGCGCTCCAGGCGGAAGTCCCAGTGCAGACGGCGGGCGTGGTGCTCCTGCACCACGAAGGTCAGCTGGCCCTGGTTGGGCGTCAGTCTTGCTTGGCGGTCACCGGCCGGCTCGACTGTGGACTGGAAGTCGCGCTTCTGGCGGTAGCTGTTGAGGTCGCCCACCTCTCCAGAATCGCAGATACTGCGCGTCTGGGGCCTGGCGATGCGTCACCGCGCCCGCAGCTCGACGACGCCGGCCGAGACCCGCTGGACTGTTCAGTAGACAGCCGGCCCAGGCGTAAATTCATGTTAGTATTCTTAACATCAAAGCACCAAGCCGGCGCCCGTATCGCATGATTGCCCGCGCCCAAAGCTCGGCGGCGACCTCAGAGCGCATCCTCGACGCGGCTGTGGAGGTCTTCTGGGAATTGCCGACCGACCTCATCTCCCTCGATCAGGTCGCCCGGCGCGCCGGTGTCACAGTGCAGACGGTGATTCGCCGCTTCGGCGGCCGGGATGGCCTTGTCGCGGCGGCAGGTGCGCGCGAGTCAGAGAGGATTCGCCGGCAGCGCGACAAAGCAATTCCCGGCGACCCCGCCAGCGCCATCCGGGTTCTGGTTGACCATTACGAGACCACAGGAGATCGCGTCCTCATGCTGCTGGCCGAGGAGGGGCACAACCCCGCGCTGCGGCCGATCGCCGATCAGGGCCGAACCGTCCACCGAGACTGGTGTGCGCGGGTCTTTGCGAGGGCCCTCGCAAAGACTCAGGGGCTGAAGCGGGAGCGCCGGCTCGCCCAGCTCGTGGCGATCTGCGATGTCTATACCTGGAAGCTTCTCCGGCGCGATGCCGCACTGAGTCGCAGCCAGACCGAGCTCGCCTTGGTCGAGCTCCTGAATCCGTTGCTGGAGGAATCGTAATGGCTCGCATCCTCGCCTACACTTCCCCGGCGCAGGGTCACCTGTTTCCACTCACTCCGATCCTCGATGACCTGAGCCGTCGCGGACACGAGATCGCGCTGCGCACACTTCCTGCGCAGGTGCAGCTGATGCAGGCTCGCGGCTTCCACGCAGCCCCAATCAGCGAGCGCGTGGAGGAAATCTCGCTCGACGATTGGCGGGCCAGCAACCCGCGAGCAGCGCTCGGCCGCGCCGTGCGCGGTTTCTTGGCGCGCGCCGAACACGACGGCCCCGATCTCCGGCAGGCGATCGCGGAAGTGCAACCTGACGCGCTGCTGGTGGACATCAACAGCTGGGGTGGCCTCGCGGCAGCCGAGGCCTGGGGAGGACCGTGGGCGACTTTCTGCCCCTATCCGCTGGCCCTTCCATCGCGTGACGTACCGCCGTTCGGGCCTGGGCTGGCCCCAGCCCGCGGATCGCTAGGTCGGCTGCGCAACCGCATCTTGCGGCCGATCGTGTCGGGAACGATCGAGCGAACGATGCTGCCGCCCCTCAATGACGTTCGGAACCGCATGGGGCTAGCGCCGCTCGCCCACGTGGGCGAGATGTTCCTCCGGCCGCCCCTGGTCATCTACATGACAGCTGAGCCGTTCGAGTATCCGCGCAGCGATTGGCCGACTCGGTAGTCATGGTGGGCCCCTGCGATTGGGATCCGCCAGCCCCAGCGCCGCGCTGGCTGGAGGAGATCACCGGTCCGATTGTGCTGGTCACCACCTCGTCCGAATTCCAGGACGACGGCCGACTGGTGCTGGCTGCTCTCGAGGCTCTCGCGGCTGAGCCGTTCACCGTCGTTGCCACCATGCCCGCCGGCGACCCTACGCGCCTGGCTGTACCAGCCAATGCGCGGGTGGAGCGCTTCATATCGCACGGGGCGGTGCTAGATCGAGCCGTATGCGCAGTGACGCATGGCGGCATGGGCGCAACCCAAAAAGCACTGGCGCGGGGCGTGCCAGTCTGCGCCGTACCGTTCGGCGCGATCAGCTCGAGGTCGCGCGGCGGGTGGACGTTGCCTGCGCCGGTACACGACTACCGGCCAAGCGACTCACCCCCGACCGCCTGCGACGCAAAGTCCTGGAAGCCGTCAGTAAGGCGGACGGAGCCAAACGGGTTGCCGACGGGTTCGCGGCGGCCGGGGGGCCGAGAGCAGCCGCCGACGCCTTCGAGCAGCAGCTGATCGCATCTAAGACCACTTCTGGTCGCTAGGTTTCGAGGGCGGCCGGCGTCCTTGAGCTGTTGCGGGGCGTGCGTGCCGTGGTGACCGCCAACGGTGCAGGACTTTGCAGACGGGTTGAGGCCTCCCGGGCGATCTCGTCGCTTCCAACCAGCTCTCGAGAATCGCAGACTGATGGTGGCGGCACGACGGTTCGGGCCTGCAGGTTGACCAGCCACCGGTGGAGCGGTTTCAGGCTGCGATAAGCCTCGACCAGTTGGATCGGCAGCTCGGGGACGAAGAGCGCCTCCGCCAGCAGATCGGAGCTCTGCACGACAAGTCCCGTGTGGCGGAGAAGGCCTGCCCGCTCATGATCCTGCGGATACGGTGTAGGCACGCGACTGAGATTGGGGCCGTCGACCTGCCAACCTCGGCCCTCGAGGCGCCTGAGCAGCCGCGCCAGCTCCAAGCCGCAGTTAGGCTCGTCGACGGCGCGCCGGTAGGCGGCCAGCGTCTCAGGCGGGAAGGACCTCAGCCCCGCACCCATCCAGTTCGCAGTTGGGGCGACGCGCAGGAAGTAGCCGGGATGGAGGCGGCTCGGGCCCTCGCCCTCCCAGAACCACAGTTCCAGGTAAGGCCGGTAGGGAGTTTGGGGCGTGAAGCGAGCGTCTCGCTGGGGACGAAGCAGCGAGCCGCCCGGTCGTGGCTCGACCCTGAGCTGCGCGCCGAGTTTGCTGCTAAGCAGCGGCGCCAAGCTGGTGATGAGGGCGCAGGCGGGCTCGGTTATCAGCCGTCGATAGTCCGACCCGTGCTGCCGGAACCAGTTGCGATCATTGTGGGACTCCAGCTCTTTCAGGAAATCCAACGCACTGGCCGAAAAGCCTGTGAACGAGGCGCTGCTTGCTCGACGCGTCTCCGCGACCATGGTCATAGTGCTCATGCATCCAGCGTGAGGAGCCGGTTTGCCAAAGGCAGCCCAGGTTGTTAAGAACGCAGCTGGGCGGCGGGCGGCCGATCCCGGCCACCCGCCTTGATTGCTACATCACCGACTGTGAACTACTGACCCACGGCTGGGGACACACGCCAGTCAGGCCCCCGCCAAAGGCCTAGCCGTCTCGAGCACTGTCTTCGTGCTGGTCAGGTTCGTCTGCATCGGTCTCCTCCAAATGGCGTTTCAAGTTCGTGAGCGCCGAGACCCGGCGTTCGGTGTACTTGTCGATCCACCTGTCGTGGATCAACCGGATCGGCACCGCGTTGAGGAAGTGCAGCTTCTCGCGCCCCGAGCGGCGCGTGACTATGAGCCCTGCCTCCTCCAGCACACGAAGGTGCTTCATGACGCCGAACCGGGTCATCTGCAGCTCGGCAGCAAGCTCGCTGAGCGTGCGGCCGTCACGCTCGAAGAGCCAGTCGAGCAGGAGCCGGCGGGTGGGGTCCGCCAGCGCCTTGAACACCCGATCGTCGTCCACGCTTGAATAATAGGTGACCAATAAGTCACTGGTCAAGAGTAAGCAGGCCCGATCGGGTCAGGCGAGGCGGCCGCCAACTCGAGCAAGTAGCAGCCCAGCCCCTTCACAGGGGTCCTGCCGTCGGACGATCTTTTTCACCGGCGGCCGGGCCGGCATCCACGCGGTCTTCACATGCGATGTTGATGCCCAAAACGCGTGGCGCCAAAGTGTCCTCCAGCAGACCATTTCATTCTCTGGAGGTTCTCATGACACCCGACGTTGCCCCCATCCAAGACATCCTCCACCGCTGGACGCTGATCGGACAGGCGCTGGTCGGCTCAATCGGCGCCCTTGCGTTTGTAGTGGCCTTAGCGTTCAAGCTAATATAACAGATGTGTGACCACAGCCATCTACGCTCGCATCAGCCTCGATCGTCAGGATGGTGCTGGCGTCAGCCGTCAGCTCGAGGACTGCCGCTCCCTCGCCAGCCGGAACGGCTGGAAG
Organism: Candidatus Dormiibacter spiritus; assembly: GCA_003244185.1. Classification (GTDB taxonomy): domain Bacteria; phylum Chloroflexota; class Dormibacteria; order Dormibacterales; family Dormibacteraceae; genus Dormiibacter; species Dormiibacter spiritus. Next base: position 20,326 of record QHBT01000061.1, read on the forward strand.
CCGGTGACCGAGTACGTCGACAACGACATCTCTGCCAGCCGGTACAGCCGTAAGCCCCGCCCGGCCTATCGGGCCATGCTAGAGGCGACCGGGTCGGGTGAGGTCAGCCGAGTCGTCGTCTATCACATTGATCGCCTCTACCGTCAGCCACGCGAGCTGGAGGACTGGATCGACCTCGCCGACCAGGGCCGGGTCCAGGTGGTGAGCGTGCACAGCGGTGACATTGACCTCGCCAACTCGGACGGCAGAGCGATGGCGCGGGTTCTGGTTGCCATGGCGGCCAAGGAGAGCGACGACAAGTCGCGTCGCATAAAGCGAGCCAAGCAGCAAGCCCGAGAACAGGGCCGACCCCACGGAGGCCCGCGGGCTCTGGGTTGGATCGACGGTATGACGCCAGAGCCCATGGAGGCGGCGGTCATCCGCGAAGCCGTCGAAGCGCTGCTGGCAGGAACCTCGATGAGCGACATCACTCGGCAGTGGAATACAGCCGGCGTCAGGCAGCCCCAGACTGGTCAGGCGAAGTGGACGCCCGCCAACGTGCGCCAGATCATGGCCAACCCCCGCCATGCTGGCCTCGTCGGTTTTCGGGCCGAGATCCGAGCCCGCAACGGACCTTCCAGCTACGCCCGGCCGGTGGTGCTTGGAACGGCGCGCTGGCCGGCCATTGTCCCGCGCGAGCGCTGGGAGTTGCTTCAGGCTGTTCTCCTGGAACGTGGGGCGGCTGGGAGAATGCCACGCCGCCGGAGCCTGCTCACAGGTCTCCTGGAGTGCGGCAGCTGTGGTGCGACAATGGTGCGCAGCGGCGGCCATAGCCGCGCTCGCCTCGAGGCGGCTGCCACTAAGGTTTGGCGCTGTCCGAGTGGGCGCGCCTGCGGCCGCGTCAGCATCGACGCCGTCGGCCTGGAGAGCCTAGTCACCGAGGCAACCATCCGCGTCGCGGACACCATGGACTTGGCCTCGATGGTGACGGGGCAATGGCAGGGCGGGGCGGCCACGGATCTCGTTGCCAAGCTGGAGGAGCTGGACCGCCGGCTGGACGCGGCGGCTGAGAGCTACGCACAGGGCCGGTTACCGCCAAGAGCGTTCGAGCGCGCCACGGCGATCATCCAGCACGAGCAACAAAGACTCAGGAAACAGTTTGGACAGATGGCGGCCGTGTCGGCGCTGGATGCGTACGCAACGCGGCCGGGAATGCTGCGCGACAACTGGCCGCGGCTCAGCCTCGATCAGCGGCGGGCCGTGCTCTCCGCCGTCATCAAGCGCATCGTTGTGAACCGAGCGATCGTCCGCGGCCGCCCCCGTTTCGATCCCGAGCGGGTCAGCATTGAGTGGCGCTTCTAGTCGATAGGGAATCTTGGCTGTTCGCCCTTCCGTCGATTGAGAACGGCGGGGTGGCCCGCTACGGGTGCCTCTCCTCCCACGCCAGCGCGCGGACCGGGAGCGTCAGCTCGGCCGCCTCGTCGCTTAGGCTTACCCGGAACAGGGGCGTACCCGGCTGCTTGACGAGCCAGGCCGCGACCGCCCGGAAGAGGATCGCGAGACCAGGGACACGACCACGCCGCGCGTGTTCCGAAAGTTGATGTCGAACCCTGCAGGGAGGGCATGCATTATGGGTCGTGATAAGGGCTGCCGCGCCGAAGGTCCGGTCCGAAACAGTGAGAAGCAGCGACACCAGCAGGACAGCCAGCGCCAGACTCGAGTGGGTGAGGAGGGCACCTATCGCTCATCTTTCTAGCCGCCCCAAAGTGCACCGAGGTTACTGCTAAGTAAGTTAGCTAGCTAGCGTCGGAGCCATGCCGCTGGGATTTACGCCCCCGCCACTGTCGGGCCGCCACACATGATCGCGCACGCCCGCGCGAGCGGTTCATTCGTTGAAGCAACCGCGGGATGAGGGATGAAGAGCACGCGCTCGACGACTGGTGGATGAACGACCTCTTGGATGAGTAGGCTTTCACTCACCGCCTCCCTTCGCGCCTCAGCCGGTAGCCTTAGCTGACGCCACATAAGAGCGAGCGCCACCACATGAGGCATGCGGGTTAATTCGGCGCGCAGCGCAGCAACCAACTGCTCGATAGGCGGAGGCTGGCCAAGAAAACTCGGAGGCGAAATCACCAGCAGGCCCGCACCACTCGACGGCAGCTGAGCAGCCTTGGAATGCACCGCGCTCATGAGCCTAGAGTATGGCGAGTGTTGAAAAACGATCCCACGAAAATCGCCGACGAGCCGGGCAACTACCGCCTCTTGATACCCGGGCTCATCAAAGCGAATCGCCCGTAGTTCCAGGAGACCGGGCACCGACAAGGTCTGGATCCCCTGGGAAGCCGCGGCATCTGTCATGAATGCCTTGACTCTCTGAGCGAGAGGGCCGATCTCCGATGCTTCAGGAGCCCGCTCGAACGCGCCCCCTTTCGCAAGATTCAGACTTGGTTCATCGAACATCGGAATCACCGAATGCTTGAGGGCTTCTGTGCTCCTGGCGATCTCTGGTAGCGGTTCCTTGACGCACACCTCGATGTACAAGGTGGCCGGGTCGTCGGCTTGTCCCACCCGTACGTCCGCATGGCGCGCGCCCTCGGTCGGCGGGTCGAAGGAAAGCGGAAAACCAAGGCGCCAGGCGCGATGCGCCACGAGAATTTCGGCGATGGCACCGCTCGATTCATTCTCTGCGCTGCTTCCAACCCTGCCCACCACCTTAACCCACCCGTTCACCGGCCGTAGGTCCCCGAGCGCTTCTCCGATCCTCGTCATCGAGGCGATGGCGTGCGGTGCGTAGTTGGAGAGACACTCGGCAACTCCGTTCCTTCTCCCGTACACGCCGGGAGGCCACGTCTCCCCCAGAACAGACCGCAAAACTCCGAGTGCGATGAGCGCCCGGCGCCGCAGATCATGGTCGAGACCATCGTGATCATGGATGCGCTGTCGCAGATGCTCCCAGGACGCCTCGGCCAGGACTTCGGGAGGTACTCGTCGAAGGCTTTTATCATTGCGGCCAGTCCTGGGCATCGCTGCTACCATCGTATCTTCCCGAGCAAAAGATCGACGCGCGTCAACGCTGCCGTTCGTTTACCTCCCTGGATATCAGGCGCGTCGGTTAGGCTTGTTCTATGACCGAGGGCGAGTTCGACGAGCGGTTCCGAAACCTCGTGCCGCCCGAGTGCAGGCCAGGGCTCGACGCTCGACGAGCAACCTTCGCCCGCGGCCAGGGCCGGATCGACACCCCGACCATGCTGGCCCAGATAACCGGAGGTGTTCTGCGCGCCTGGGCTGAGTGGCGCGATGAGAACCGGCAGCGGTAGGAGCGGAGATCAGGCGAAGGGGGCTCAGCAATGAGCTCGAATCCCCCAGGCCTAAGCTCGGCGTCGCCGGCTGAGGGAGGGCCTGCGAGATCCGGCTAACGGCAACACTCGAATCGAGCCAAACAGGTCCTTTGCGCGATGCGGATCGAGGTTGCCAATCAGCGCGCGATCCATCATCCGCATCGGGTTCAATGACGGCGCTTGGGAGGCGGCGCGTAGTCAGTTACCGCACCGTCCCACACGTGGTCTCAGCGGCTTGGCTGCGACTCCCGGCATTGGCTGAAGGCGTAGGAAACTCCTCCTAGCTTGCCGGATGCCACGCACCTGGATAGACCTGCTCCCGAACCTGCTCCGCGATGCCGTGAGCGACGCGCACTCCGGTGTGCTGCTTGAGCCTCACACGGCTATCGACGAATCGATTGCGTGGCTCAGCGACCCGCGCCCGTACGAGTGGCAGCACATGCGGTCGTGGACCTCTTGTTTCGATGACGCGGACGCCACTATCGATGCCCTCGGACCGCGCCTCTGCCGCCATCGCTCCGGTTACCTTCGCCGTGCGCGAGACGCTCGGTCCGCTCCGCAATCGACGCGAAGCTCCTGACGACAACTCGCGACACGCCGCGGTCGAGGCTCTTACGAGACTCCAGGGTTCGCTGCACCAGCAGGACGCGTTGACCGCCGTATGGCGCGACCTCGTCGATGCCGTCAAGGCGCCGGTGAACCTCGACACGCTTCGCTTCCGCGCCGACTGCCTCGTGAACATGCTAAGCCGCGCCGATCGGAGTGTTAACAGCACCATGCGCGTCGCCGAGGGCGTGCTCGCCGACGGAGCTCTGTGGCAGCTTGAGGCTCGCCTGCTGCTCGGCGACGAGCACGTCACAGCGGATCTGGTCTGGCCGTCGCCAGACGCAGCAGGCGGGTTGACGGAGGACGAACGGGAGACCCTCTGCGAACGACTCGTCGTTGCCGCACCGGAGCCTCGCCAACACGTCGTATGGGTCGCTTTCGATCATGCTGGCGTGCGAGCACACCCTGGGGTCACGGTTGGTGCCGTTCAGTTCTACGAGGCGGATCTCATCCGCAGCGCCGTTGCAGCCGGAGCAGCCGCTACGCCGCTGCCCCCAGAGCTGTTCAGAAACCACCTCAGCGAGCACGACATCCCACAGGGAAACGTGGTCATGGCGAGGGTTGACTTGGGCACCCGCATCCTCGCCGATGCGCCTTCAAAGGCCCGCCAACTCGCAAGAACACTCGTTGAGGCGGCCGTCTTCAAAACCTCCATCGAAGACGCAACGGCGTGGACGCCACTGGATGACTACATCCACTTCGTCGACGGTCGCTATTCAGGAGGCTCACATTACGCGAGGGACCTGATCCCACTCGGACGACTGGCCCAGGAGACGATCGGCGACGAGTTGCAGTCGCTCGCAGCGACCGCTCTCAGCGACGCCGATTGGCACGCGGAGCACCTCGACACGCTTGAAGCGCTGACCTGGTTCCGCCATGCGGCTGGTCTCGCTGCTGCGCCGCGCCTAATGCTCGATGTGCGTGTCCTAGAGCGCGTCGCTGTGCAAGCGGGAATCGACGATCCGAGTTGGTGGCAGTACCTCGACGACTTCTGGAAGGTGGCATGGGCGCGTCATCAACTCTTCGAGCGCATCGTCTTGGCGCTGCGCCATTGCCTTCGCACCAGGTTCATGTCGCCGCCAGAGATAGACCCATCTGCGAGAGCAACAGCAGCGGAGCTCCTATCGAGTGTAGTGAGAACGGTCGACCACCTTCGTTATGAAGTAAGTGTCCCCGCAGGCGTCCGTCTCCTCCCGCAGCTCGCGGAACTATTCTCTCCGTACTCAGTCTGGGGCAGCCGCCTGATCATGCTCGCGCAGCGGACCAGCACTGTAGACGGGCTGCGGAAGTGGGTCGACGCCACAGAGAAGGACTGGGACCGGCTCCGCCATCGCGCCCAACGCTCTCGTAACGCACTCACTCATGGCGGTCCCCTAAATGCGAAGGTGATCGACTCGTCCGCGAGATTCGTACTAGCAGCATTCGCTCTATCCGAAGAACTCACCGCCGTCGCGAACAGAGTGAACGTTGATGCTGCACATGCAGACCTTGCCGAGAATGCGAGGCGCTGGCGCGCGCATCTGTTGGATGCGCCAGACGCTGCCAGCTCTCTCGCTGGAGGCGATGATGCCGCTGATACGAGCTCATGATCGCCCAGGCCCCAAACCCCCGCCTATAGTCGCTTCAGCCATTGTGCTTTCTTGGCGTCGTAATCATCGGTGGTATCGGTCCCTAATCATGCAGTGCCGCCAAGCTTCTGGAGATCAGCGAAAGGTCGTTGAGCTCGCACTCACCGCAGCGCGGATTTGCCGGGCGGCAGAGGGTGCGGCCGATTCGCCAGAGGGACAGATCAAAGACGCCTGGAAAGTCGGGGCGCAGCACCCTGGCCGCTCGAATCACTTCCTCGATCCCGGGATCCTCAGACACAAGACCGAGACGTCCCAGCACCCAGCAGACCTGCACGTCTGCAGAGCTATCGATGGCCTTGTAATCGGACATTGGTATATGGAAACCGCGCACAAGGATGTTCGCCCCTCACGTCGGTCGCTGCGCGACCTCGACCCCGAGGTGATCCAAAACTCCGGACGGCTGATCCATTTCAGCGGAACGCGCAGACGGGGCTCGTCACCTGACACGAGAGCAACTTGAAGCTGCGCGGAACGTGGATTGGGAGGAAGCGGCCAAGGCCGGGGTCAAGCGCGATCCCTCGGCGGGGCGCAGAAGACGGGAGAAGGGACTTGAGGGTTTCCGCCAGGCGTAAACACGGCTGGGGAGCGAGGGTTGTATAGCCGCCGCCCTCGGCTCCTACTCGATCTGACCGAGCTTGAAGCCGCCTGCCTTCTGACCGGCGCTCAAGGCGACGTTGTGGGGGAGGGCGGCAGCTTGCCGGGCTGGAGTGGCGCCGAGAGCGCGGCCTACTGGCGCGCTGTCCGGAAGCTGGCGGCGGCGCTTGAGTCGGCGCGCCAGCTCGCTCTTGATCGGGTACACCCCGCTCCGTTGCCTGCCCAGCGGCGGCGCAAAGTGCGTCAATTGAGTAAACCCGACAACCGCTCCGCAGCTCAATCCGACAGCGGCGCTATCAGGTCGCGAACTCAGCCGCCGGACCGCAGAGCTCGCCGTTGACGCGAGGCGCCAGAGAATGCTACTGATAGCAGCCCTTTACAGGCGCTTATCCGGACCACCCGATGGATCTGCGGTGTTGGGGGAGGAAGCGGCTTAATTGAGGAATTCCAGCACGCGCCGCGCGAAGTACGGGCGCTCCCGCCCGCGAAGGTCGACCAACCCGGCCGGGGTCTGTTAGAGAGCCGCCTCCCGAATCCTGGGCGACGCCGAGAACCAATGTCCTCTGCGACTCCGCGGAGGGGCCGTCCCACAAAGGGAGACGTGATAGCTAAGCGAGCCGCATCACGGCGGCCATCCGGCTTACCCTTGCGCCCATGACAGTTGTGACGCGGCCGGCGCTCGGATCCGGCCCCGAGATCATCCGCAGCCACGCCGCGTTCATCTGGAGCGTGGCCGACCTGCTCCGCGGCGACTACAAACAGTCGGAGTATGGACGGGTGATCCTGCCCCTGACGGTGATCCGCCGTCTGGACTGTGTCCTTGAGCCCTCTAAGCGCGCCGTCCTGGAGAGGCACACGCAGCTCGCGGGCAGGATCGAGAACATCGAGCCGGTCCTCCAGGCCGTGGCCGGGGAGCAGTTCTACAACACGAGCCCGCTGACCTTCACCAAGCTGCTCGACGACCCCAACACGATCGCCGACTCCCTGCAGCTCTATATCGGCGGCTTCTCCCCGGGCGCCAAGGACGTCATCGACAAGTTCGACTTCGGCATCCAGATCGACCGGCTTCGCCGCGCCAATGTTCTCTACCAGGTCATCGGCAAATTCGCGGAGATCGACCTGCACCCGGAGGCGGTATCGAATATCGAGATGGGCTACCTCTACGAGGAGCTCATCCGCAAGTTCTCCGAGCTGTCCAACGAGACCGCAGGAGAGCATTTCACCCCACGAGAGGTCATTCGGCTGATGGTGAACCTGCTGTTCATTGACGATGCCGACGACGTGCTCACCAAGCCAGGGATCGTCAAGACGCTCTGCGATCCCGCGTGTGGGACGGGGGGCATGCTGTCGGTCGCCGAGGATCACCTCCGCGCCCTCAATCCTCAGGCGCGGCTTGAGGTGTATGGCCAGGAGCTGAACGCCGAGACCTACGCGGTTTGCCGCTCGGACATGATGCTGAAGGGCCAGGACGCATCGCACATCGCATATGGCAACTCGTTCTCAGAAGATCATCACGAGGGCGAGTGCTTCGACTACCTGCTCGCGAATCCGCCCTTTGGCGTTGAGTGGACGAAAGTCGAGGCGGAGGTTCGAAAGGAGGCCGAGATCCGAGGCTTCAACGGTCGCTTCGGTGCCGGACTCCCGCGCATCAATGATGGCTCGTTCCTATTCCTGCAGCACATGATCTCCAAGATGAAGCGGCCCGACGAAGGCGGATCGCGCGTGGCGATCGTCTTCAACGGCTCGCCGCTATTCACCGGCGGAGCCGGTTCCGGCGAGTCGGAGATCCGCCGCTGGATCATCGAGAACGACTGGCTCGAGGCTGTGGTCGCGCTGCCGGACCAGCTCTTCTACAACACCGGCATCTCCACCTACGTCTGGGTGGTCAGCAACCGCAAGGCTCCGGAGCGCCGCGGCAAGGTCCAGCTCGTCGACGCGCGCGAGTACTTCGTGAAGATGCGCAAGTCGCTCGGTGAGAAGCGCAAACAGATCGCAGACGCGCAGATCGAAGAGATCACGCGCCTCTACGGCGAATTCGCCGAAGGGGAGAAGGTCAAGATCTTTCCCAACGAGGCGTTCGGCTTTCTGCGAATCACAGTGGAGCGGCCACTCCAATTGCGATGGGAGGTCACCGAGGAGACCATCACCGCAGTGCTCGCCGGCAAAGCCATCCAGAAGCTACACCACGACGTACAGCTCGCCGTCCGCGAGCTCCTGGAGGCGCAGCGGGGCGCTCAGTTTGCAACGCAACGAGAAATGGTCAAGGCGCTCGGCTCAGCGATGTCGGGCCTCGGGCTCCCCGCACCCGCCCAAAAGACCGTCTGGTCGGGATTGGCCGTCCGCGACGCGGATGCCCCCGTCATCACCGACCGCAAAGGCAACCCAGACCCTGATCCCGAGCTACGCGACAACGAAAACGTCCCGTTGCCCTCGGTGCCTCTGACGTTCGAGGAGGATCCGACAGACCGGTTCGCGACGCTGGAATACCGGACGGCTGTCGATGACTACATGCGCGATGAGGTCCTGCCGTACGTCCCAAATGCGTGGGTTGATTACGACCGAACCAAAATCGGATACGAAATCCCTCTCACGCGGCACTTTTACAAGTACGTCCCGCCGCGGCCGCTGGAGGAGATCGACGCCGAGATCAAGCGGCTGGAGGGCGAAATCCAGCGCCTGTTGGCCGAGGTCACGGAGTGAGCCGGTGGCCAGCCCTTGCCATCCGGAGGGTCTTCCATCTCGTGAATGGCGGCACACCGACTTCGGACCCCGCGAACTGGGATGGGGCTGTGCCCTGGGCAACACCTGTCGACCTTGCTTTCGTGAACGGGGCCACGCTGTCGGCTACACAAAGGAGCCTCACGGAGGAGGGCCTAGCGAATGGCAGCAGGGCGGTCCCAGCCGGTTCGCTCATTGTGTCCACGCGAGCGCCCATCGGATATGTGGCCGAGGCATCACGCCCCATCGCCTTCAATCAAGGCTGCCGTGGTCTCGTGCCGTCGCACGCCGTGGACATCAGATTCTTCCGCTACCAGTTGTCGGCTATGTCGGAGCGTCTTGCTGCCTTAGGCCAGGGTTCGACATTTCTTGAATTGTCGGGGGGCGCACTCGCTGGTGCGCCCGTTGTGGTTCCACCGCTTTCGGTCCAATCGGCAATCGCCGACTACCTCGACCGCGAGACGGCGCGGATCGATTCGCTGATCGCGGCGAAGAAGCGGATGGTCGAGTTATTGACTGAGCGGTTCTGGTCGGACGTCACTCACCGGGTCGCGTCAAGAACATCGACGTTCGTCCCGTTGCGACGGTACATCACTCGCATCACCGACGGGCCTTTTGGCAGCTCCCTCACTTCGAGCGACTATGCGGACTCAGGTGCCCGCGTAGTCCGGTTAGGAAACCTCGGCCTTGCCGAGTTTCGTCCGGGGGATGCTGCATACATTTCGTGTGACTATTACCTGACCCTTCAGCGGCACCGTGTTCGTAAAGGGGACCTGCTGATCGGTGGATTAGGCGACAACAACAATCACGTTGGGCGGGCATGCGTGGCGCCTGATCTAGGCCCTGCCATTGTCAAAGCTGACTGCTATTGCGCCCATGTCGACGACTCTCGAGCGACGGCCGAGTTTCTCGCACTCTACTTGTCGTCCCCGCTCGGGGCGTGGGGCGCGGCCTGGGCTGCTCGGGGCACGACGCGGAGTCGAATCAATTTGGATATCGCTAAGGACATTCCCGTCCCGACGATTGCGCTCAGCGCACAGACAGAGATTGTTGCCGGCGCTCGTCGAGACCGCGCGCGGGCGGAGACACTCTCGCGGCGCCTCAACAGCCAAAACACTCTTTTGCAGGAGCGCCGCCAGGCTTTCGTCACCGCTGCTGTCACCGGCCAGCTCGACATTCCCGAGGCGGCATGAGTTCCGTCAGCGAGAAGTTCCTAGAGGACGAGATCAGCACGCATCTCACGGCCGCTGGTGGCTACCAGCTGTGCAAGGTCGGGACCGATCCCGAGTGGCGCCAGGACTTCAAAGCAAAGGCTGGTCTGGACACCGTCGAGCTGTTTGCGTTCATCGAGCTGACCCAAGGCCCAGAGTGGGCGAAGCTGGTCAAGGCCCACGGCGGCGAGGGCGAGCTAGCCCGCCCTCGATTCGTCCAGCGGCTGACCCATCAGATCGACGAGCGCGGGACCGTCGACGTCCTCCGGCACGGGGTCCGGGATCAGAACGTCGAGATCCGCCTCTCCTATCGCAAGCCGGCCTTCGGGGTCTCGCCCGAGCTGGTGGCCCACTACGACGCCAACCGACTGACGATCACGCGGCAGCTGCCCTTCGACCCCGAATCCACCAAGACGGTCGACCTCTGTCTGTTCCTCAACGGAATTCCGGTCGCAACGGCCGAGCTCAAGAATCACCTCACCGGCCAGAACATCGAGCACGCGATCGAGCAGTACCGCACCGACCGCGACCCAAAGAACATCACGCTGGCGCGACGCGCCCTCGTCCACTTCGCCGTCGACCCCGACGCGGTGGCGATGACCACGAAGCTGGAGGGCAAGTCGACCCGATTCCTCCCCTTCAACCTCGGCCACAACCTCGGGAAGGGGAATCCGCCGAACCCCGGTGGCCACAAGACCTCATACCTCTGGGAGCGCGTCTGGACCAAGGACGCCTGGCTCGACATTCTCCATCGCTTCATCCACGTTGACCGCCCGGCGAAGGGATCGGTCACGGCGCGTCGCGCGGCCGAGAAGATCATCTTCCCCCGCTACCACCAGTGGGACGCGGTGATGAAGCTCCAGGCCGACGCCATCGCCAACGGTGCAGGCCAGTCCTACCTCATCCAGCACTCGGCCGGGTCCGGAAAGTCCAACACGATCGCCTGGGCGGCACACCGCCTCTCGACGCTCCATACCGAAGACGACCACAAGATCTTCGACAAGGTTGTGGTCATTACCGATCGCGTCATCCTCGACCGCCAACTCCAGGACACCATCTACCAGTTCGAGCACGCGCGAGGGGTCGTCGTCAAGATCGATCAGGACTCCGCCCAGCTTGCCCAGGCACTGGCGGGGGAACAGGCCCGCATCATCATCACCACCCTCCAGAAGTTCCCGTTCGTGATCGGGAAGATCGGAGAGCTTCCCGCCCGCAACTACGCCGTCGTCATCGACGAGGCCCACTCGTCGCAGACGGGTGAGGCTGCCAAGGACCTGCGGCTCGCCCTGGGCGCCGGCGAAGAGCATGAGCTGACCGCAGCGGAGGCGGAGGACGCCGGCCTCCTCTCAACGGCCATCGACCCCGTCGAGGAGGCTCTCGCGCAATCCGTCGGCGCCCGCAGTGGCCGGCAACCGAACCTGTCGTACTTCGCCTTCACCGCCACACCCAAGGGGCGAACGCTGGAGATGTTCGGCAGCCTCAATCCGCAAACCCAGGTCCACGAGCCATTCCACTTGTACTCGATGCGCCAGGCGATCGAAGAGCGGTTCATCATGGACGTGCTCGCCAACTACACGACCTACCAGACCTTCTGGAAGATCGAGAAGGCGACGGAAGGCGATCCCGAGTACGACGCCAAGAAGGCACGGCGCGCCATCGCGCGCTTTGTGAGCCTGCATCCCCATCACCTTGCCCAGAAGGCCGAGATCATCATCGAGCACTTCCGCCAGCACACGGCCAAGGAGATGGGCGGCCTTGCCAAGGCCATGGTCGTGACGTCGTCGCGGCTTCACGCCGTCCGCTACAAGCAGAACATCGACAAGTACATCAAGGAGAAGGGCTACAGCGACATCAAGACCTTGGTCGCGTTCTCCGGCAAGATCGACGACGGCACCGGGAAGCCGCTGACCGAGACCAACATGAACGGCTTCCCCGAAGCCCGCACGGCCGAGGAGTTCGGGACCGCAGAGTACGGCGTCCTCATCGTTGCCGAGAAGTTCCAGACCGGATTCGACCAGCCGCTCCTCCACACCATGTACGTCGACAAGCCGCTGGTCGGGCTGGCGGCAGTCCAGACCCTCTCGCGCCTCAATCGCATCCACCCGCTGAAGGAGAACACCTTCGTTCTCGACTTCCGCAATGAGACCGACGACATCGTCGAAGCCTTCGAGGTGTTCCACGGATGCACTGTCGCGCCGCCTACTGACCCCAACATCCTCTGGGACACCCGGCGGCGCCTCGACGACTTCGACGTCCTCCGACCGGACGAGGTCGAGGCGGCCATGCCCGCGCTGCTCGGTGCCGGCGCTTCCGACGAGAAGCGCTCGGCAGAGACCTACGCCGCGCTCGGGCCGGCCAAGGCCCGTTTCGAGGAGATGAGCGATGAGGAACGCCTGGAGTTCCGCGACGCCCTGACGCGGTTCGTCCGGACCTACTCGTTCGTATCCCAGATCGCGGCGTTCACAGACCCCTCGCTCGAGCGCGACTACGTCTACTGCCGCGCCCTCTCCCTCTACCTCCGCGACACGGGCACGGTCGAACGGCTCGATCTAGGCACCGAGGTCGAGCTGACCCACCTCCGCCATCAGATGACCTTCACGGGCACGCTGGCGATGACCTCGGAGACCGGCGAGGTGCGGTCGTTCTTCGGCGAGGGCAAGGGCAGCCAGCAGGAGCTCGACATGGAGCACCTCTCCAGCATCGTCGAGGTTCTCAACGACCGATTCGGGACCGACCTCACCGACGTCGACAAGCTGCTCTTGGACCAGTTCGAGGAAAGCTGGGTCGCAGACGGCGAGCTGTCGGATCAGGCGCAGAACAACACCATCGACAACTTCCGCCTGGTCTTCGACCGGAAGTTCCTGCAGACCATCATCACCCGCGTTGACGCCAACGACGAGATCTACAAGAAGATCCTTGACGACGAGGACTTTCGCGTTATCCTCGGCGAGTTCTATCTGCGCAAGGTCTATGAGCGGCTGCGAGACCCAGCCTCCTCCTAGCTCAGCTAACTAGAGAAAATTATAGTTTCTTCTAGTTGCGCTCGCGGGCCTGTTCAAGAGGGAGCCGGTCGGACCTGCTCGCCACCTCGGGCGCGCAAGTGCTCCGCGAAGCGTGGCACTCCAGCCCTTTTTAGCATGTCAAGGAGCTCAGAGCGTGGTATCGGCGGGTTACGGAGAGCTGCGACCTGGGCGTCGATCGCTGTGCGCACCGTTGCGGGACCGAAATCGCAGAGCGCCAGCAGGAAGTCGTCGGGATGTGTCGCTTCGACTCCATGCGGCGCGCAAGCTTCTTCGGGGAAGTCGTCCAGATTGAAGGTGATCACGGCCTCCGCGGGCGATTCGACGGCGGCCGCGAGCACGTGCCGATCTTTCTCCTCGTTCACCATCGCCGCCTCTAAGCGAGCGATCGCCTCTTCGGGAACGATTGCCGCCGGGAAGGTTCTCCGCATCGCGTCGATGCGCCTCGCGGCCTGGTCTTCGGTCAGCCGGTTCTTGACCAGGTTGCGACGTACTTCCTCGAGGATCCGCTCACTCCAATATAGGTCATAGAGCTCGCGCTCCCCCAGTCGAAGAAGGATGTCGCATAGGGACAACGGGTAGAGAACGCAGGCGTCGAGGACAACGCTGAAGGCCACGATTGGGTGAGCTTATCGTGGGGCGCTAGCTGTACCCACCTTCGACTTCCTGGGCGGCTGCAGTCATCTCGTCGAGTAAGGCCCGCCGCTCTTGTGCCCGTCGCTCGCGGTATGCGAGGACGTCCTCGAGCCGAACACGACGGTGTGTGCCGACCTTCTCGAAGGGGATGTCCTTGCCAAGAAGATTGCGGGTGAGGAACGGCCGAGACACATGCAGCAGATCCGCGGCCTCCTTGGTCGTCAGGTCCTTTCCATGGGGCACGAGAGTGATCGAGAGCCCCCTGCTCATGGCATCGACCACCTGACGAAGGGCATGGAAAGCCGCCCCTGGGATCGGGATCTCCTCTCCATTGGGACCGACTAGGCGCGGGGTCTGCTTTCGTTCCTCGATTTGGACAAGACCGTCATCCAGCACCCGTAGCTGTGACACATCAGCGCGGTCGGGCGCGACGACAGAATCTGGTGCCAATGTGGCGGATGTCATGTACTCACACCTCCACAGCCATCCTACTCCATAACTGTGCTAAGCGCAATATCTGAACTATATGGTCTGACGGTTACCGCCATTGCGTTCACGAAGGCCCAGGCAGACGTCGAGCAGCACCCGCTCGCCAGCTTCGGTGTAGCCCCAGGCCACCCGCACGCCCTCCTTGGCCCCGCTCGGTCGGGTGGGCAGGTAGATCGCGTCCAGGACATCACCAGCAGGTCGACCTCGGCCAGACTCCGGGCCCGGAAGGCCCGGTAGCCCTCAGGCAGCTCCTGGCAGACCCGGCTGGCGGTGCTCTTGGAGAGCGGGCCCAAGCTCTCTCCTGGATCAGGCTCTCAATGTCGCGATCCGAGAGCCCGCGCACGTAGGCGCCGATGATGAGCGCCTCCAGTGGCGGCGCCCTGATCACCGTCCGGAGGTGGGGCAGCACCTTGCTCACGAAGCCCTCGGCGGTGTCCCGCAGTTGGGGCATCTGGACCTCGAGCTCGCCCTCGGCCGTCTGCATGCGCCCCGGCCGCACCCCGTTGCGCGAGCCAAGGGGCCTCCGGAGCTCGCTCGTAGCGGGGCTCGGCCCAGGAAACTCGGCAACCTCCTCTTCCAGCGCCCGCTGCTGCACCACTCGCGCACCCAGACGGCCAACTGCCGCCAGCCGCTCGGCATCGCCGAGCCCTTCGCTCAGCAGCTCATCGATGGCCGCCTCCAAGGCGGCGCTGGGCGCTACTCTCTTCTTCACGGTGTCGTCCTCCTTGCGGTGGTTGCTCAGACCTTCCGCGGGAGACTACGTCGTTTCACTTTTACAGCGCCGGAGGGACGCGACCTTGGCCAGTCCAGACACCTGTGGTATAGATCAAGAATGGATCCCGCCGTACTTCAATCGATCAGACTTCTGCGCCGGCGCGGCTGACTCAAGGCGAAATGGAAGGCAGCGACATCCAACTTTCGATTAGCGGTCCGCCCAAAAGAGCTACTCTGGGCAGACTCGCCGTCAAAACACTGCAGAATAAACAGGATGCTCCCAAGGGACTGCGTTTGTTCCTCGAATACCACCCGAACCTTGAGTGCGACCTTCACCCAATCGAACCTTGGGTCTGGCTGGAAGCCACCATTTCTGGCAGAGATGATCAACATGAGTACGTCTATGGAGCTGTCGACGTCGCAGCCAATGGGCTCTTCAACCCGGGGTACGAGTCTCAGAATGTGCTATGGACTTGGGAGCTGACGTCCCAAGACCTGGAAGCAATCGAGCGACACCGACATGCCCAGAGCCGCATGTTGTATTTCACTGTTAAGCTAGCGGGGATCATTCATGCCGCCGACGAGATTAGAAGGGTTTCAGGCGACGGGAGCTTTACAATCCCACTCTCCCAGTGGGAAGACTGCCTGTCCGCGCTCGGATATCAGCTGCCACCCTCAACAATGGGGCTAGCAGGGCTCGCGAGTACAACTCATCCATCCTGGGATGACGCGATGAGGCAGCTCGAGGAGGCTCGGAAGCATATCCGTGCCGGCGAGGACTACCAGGCACTGACAGCGGCGCTTGACAAGTTCTCAGCTGTCGTGAAGGCCCCATACAATCCAGACTCATGGCTCGAGCTCCTGAAAGACGACGAACCGGCGCAGCGCCGTGAAGCTATCAGTCAGGAACTGGGTCGACACTGCACACTGCTTAATCGAGTGGGGTGGCACCGTGGCGCTACAGAGTCTGATGAGGGCCAGCATCATCGTATGCCTCTGGATCATTGGGAGGCTGAACTTCTGGTCGCCACCTCTCAATTCTTACTGACCTACGCCATCAGACTCAAGATGATCAGTCCGAATGCCCATCAGGGTTAAGGCGAGCCCCTTTCCCCATCGCGCTAGAGGTGGCGAATGATATGAGCTGGAGGATGTCGCTTCCGATCGTTGACTAGGTCTAGCCAGCACTGCCGGCAGACGGCAAGGCGAGGCTCGATCTCCGCGACCGGCCGGCCTTGTGGATCAAGTTGGATGGTGCCGCTGCGGAACATGACCTGAGTGGCAGGCGCTGCCCTGCAGCTTTCACAGACCTCATCGGGCTGCACCTTGGTGCGATCTGATTCGCTCATGGGATGAGTAGGATGAAAGGCATTAGCGACCGAATTGATCGATTGACCGTCTCAGGTCTGTCATCGCGAGATCGACGTCGTCGAGGCTCTTTTGGACCGACGGATCGGCCCTGAGCTGTATCTCGCGGTTGCACCGCGGACAGACCACCACCTTGCCAGCTAGAGCTTCTGCCATGCTCACTTCGACCGGACCACCACAGCCGGGGCAATTCGCAGAGATGGGATGACTGGCGAGGTTGGACGTGAGGGAATCGGCCATGGCCGGTTGAGTATACGAAACAGGCTTTCCCGCCCCGATAATCGTAGGACTCAAGCTCCCGATAAGCGACTTTAATGCACCCGTTTCCCTTAGCGCCGACAATGACGCCTTCTGCAAGTCGCTGGTGCGGAGGTGGACCTGACGCGGCTCCGCACCCGCGGGGGATGAGATGGAAGAGGGTGGTCGCCACCCCCTAGGTCGACTGGCTCAAGACGCAGTGCGCCGGAACGGAGCACCGAAGCTGCCACTGAAGATCAGCGCCGCACCGAACCTGAGCGATCGCAGAACTAAGGAGATCATGGTGGCACAGGATGGTGGCCTGGAATCGCTGCCAGGGCGGCCTCAACACTGCCGAGGCTGTGCCACCTCCTGATCGCCTATGGCCGCCGTGCACAGCTTGAACCCTGGCAACCCACCTGGCTCGGCCCAGCCCAAGGCGGAAACCGCGAGGGAGCGGCATCGTCAGGCGGCGGCGACCACCGGAGGTCATTGCCCCCCCGTCAGCAGGAAGTCCGAGGGGTCGAGCCGTGTGCTACTCTCTCTCGCGCAGTGCGAGGAGGTGTACTAGCCGCCATCGCCGCTCTGGTCATTCTGGCCGCCTGCGGCGGCGGGAGTAGCGGGGGGGGCGGGCCCAGCTCAGCTGCGGTGCACAGCGCCAAGCCAACACCCACACCGACCCCGAAGCTTCCGACGGCGGCTGAGGTTGTGGCGAAGCTCCAGGCGGCAGGACTGCCGATGACGGCGGTGACGGAGGTCACAGAAGACACCGACCCCAACCATCTGCTCGGCCGCCCGCACGGGTACACCTCGAAGACGGAATGGCGGGATCTGAGAGTCCCAGGCAGCGGGTCCGGAGGCACGGACGCCGGCGGTAGCGTGGAGGCGTTCGCCAACGCGGATGACGCTCAGGCCAGAGCCGTCTACGTCGGCGGTATTGTCAAAGAGAATCCTCTCTTCGGCTCCTACAACTACCTGAGCCGTTCGGGTGCTTTCTTTCTTCGCGTGTCCCGCATCCTCAAACCCTCCGAGGCCGACACCTACGCCTCGGCGCTCAAGGCAACGTACACGGACCTCGGCCCTGCCCCTTAGCTGCGACGCCGCCGATCCCGAAGCCGTCGAGGTCGATGGAATGGCCAAGCTTGGGACGATGCCGCCAGGGTGACCGTCCCGGTGATACCGAGCCCCAGTTCGATCGCCCGGAGGAAGCCAGACCACTCCTCTCCGATTGTTATCAGGCTGAATTGGAGTTGTACCCAGGTGATCCCCGAGGGCTCGATCCGGCGATCCTTGGTTTGGTGAGCCACAACCCTCGTAGGCGTCGCTCTGGGCCTCAGTGCGGCCAAGTGCCCGGCGGGCCTGCTCGCGTCGCGGGCCAGGCGGACCTTCTCGGAGCGTTCGCGGGTCACCAGGACGCCCTCACGCCGCTGACGTTCATTCCGGCTCCGGCTCCTCGGCTTCGCTGTACTCGCTCATCAACTCGGCGAATGCGTCGTCATCCCACTCGCCCGCGACCAATTCCGGGCTTGGCCGCCCGGCCACACTTCCCTGTGGTTCGCTGAGCTTGATCACGGCCGTGAGGAAGTCCAGTGAATCCTTCGCCAGCGCCTCGTCGTGACTCCAGGCGCCGAACTCTATGTGCCATTGCGAGGCGGTGGTCCAATTGGCGGACCCCATCCAGACGCTCATCGGCAGCAGGTGGTCATCCCAGCCGCCACCATCGCTCTCCCACGTATAGGCGGCGCAGCACACCGCCAGCTTGGCGTGCAACAACGGCACCTTTTCCTTGCCTCGCTGCCTCCACCCGACCACGCGAACTGGCTCTAGTCCTCGGTCGCCGGGCATGTGATACGGGTGGACGACAGGGTGGCGGCCCCCCTCATCACTTGGCCCCCAGTCCTGGAGGTCCCGGAGCAGCATCTGCCAGACGCCTTCACCCTCGCTGCTGAGCCGATCTAGCTGGGGACCGTACGCGCTCTTGTCAACCACCACGCAGTAGTTACCGATGGCCAGCAGGGCATCGACAACCTCCCGACTGGTGATCCAGGGCACACAGCCGAGCACGACCGGGTATGCCTCCGCCTTCCCGGGGAAGCGCTGGTGCACAGCGGCCGGATGGGCGCGCAGACCCTCGGCGAGGTCGGCCACGACGCCACGCCCATAGGTCGCCCGCCAGGTGTTGCCAGGGCCCCAGAGTCGTGGACCGGCGAAGTCCTGAAAGGCTCGGTAGGCTCCGAGCGGGGGAGTGTCGTCCACTCAGAGTCAGCTTAGGCATGAACTATGCGGCAGCGCGGTTCGGCCTCAAGCTGACGCCAGAGTCACTAGCCCAGTTCCTCGGGAAGTAGTCCTCTTTCCGCGGGGGGCTAAGCAGCGTAGGGCTCATTCGTGCACATTTAAGCGATCCCGGCCAGCCGGTCGCCACGTGATCGAGCGCTTGACGGCGGACAGTAGAAACTCCCGGTAGGCGGACACGGAAATCCCTGTGGGCGGACACCAAATCTCCCGCTAGGCGGACTGCAAACCTCCCGTGCCTGTCCACCGCTGCGGCTGCCGACGGTGGCCAGGCCCGCCCTCGACCTCGTTCGCAGCCTCCGCCGCGACGGCGTCCCCATTGACGACAACGCGCAGCTCACCGGCCGCTTCCCGCGGGCACCGACCGACCTGCCCGATCTCCAGCACCTGCGCGACCCCGGCGTCACCGACGACCTCCAGCGCAAGCTCATGCGCTACATCCGCGAGCACAACAAGCGTGCTCGGCCAATCAAGGCGAAGTACGCCGACCCGACTCACCGCATTCGTGCTCACCATTCAGCCGGTACGAGCAACTAGCATCCGGTTTAGAGCCGGCCGGCCGTGGGTAAAGTCGCCGGAACATGTCTACGGCAGTCGGCGCCAGCGATGACGGCTTCCAGCGGTTCCGGCAATGGCTCGGGATCGCCGTGGCCGCATATGGCGCGTACCAAGCGGTGAGGGCCGGCAAGCTCACGCCTCACGCGGTCGTGGCGGTCGCTGGCCTCCTCGTCGCTCTCGGACCTGAGCTCGGCTAGGTCTCCGGCGACGGCGACTTAGAGCCCGGGCCGGGCGGTCGAAGCACGTCTCCCGTGTTCGGCATCTCGGTTAGCGGCACTACCGGCAGCCCGAGTCGCTTGAGCCCGGCCACCCACCAATCATCGAGCTCGAGGGCTCCTGTGGTGCTTCTAGGCCTTCAGGGATCGGTGGAGAGGTTGTCCGGAACCCTGGCGTGCGTGCGCTGCGGCGCCGTTTTCAGTTAGTTGTGGTGGGCTGCTGTTTCAATTCGGCATCGGACGGCGCGGGAAGATCATGCGCTTCCTTCGCGGTCGCCATGAATTCCAGACGGT
Organism: Candidatus Dormiibacter spiritus; assembly: GCA_003244185.1. GTDB lineage: Bacteria > Chloroflexota > Dormibacteria > Dormibacterales > Dormibacteraceae > Dormiibacter > Dormiibacter spiritus. The sequence continues at coordinate 40,223 of QHBT01000061.1, forward strand.
TGCCGTGCGCATCGTGCGCATAGAAGCGGCGGTACTCAGGCATCAGGTCGTCCCACTCGACAGAGAAGCCGTAGCTCTCCAGGCGGGCGGCGAGCCTGTCAACATCATCGCTCAGGATCGCCGGATGCGCCTTTCTCGCCGGGCGAAACTCAGCCTCCACCCCAAGATGGATCTGGACGTTGCCAAAACGGAACCAGACGCCGCCCCGCCCTGCCAGAGCCCGCCGGCTTCCGTACCTCGGTCATCCCCAGCCCAGCCGCGTAGAATCGCCTGCCCTCGTCTTCACCACCGGGGCGGATCGCCAGCTGCACGTGGTGTAGCTGCCACTGGCTCGCCGAGCCATCAATGCCGACTGATTCCTCGATTGGTGGACTGCTTGGTAGATTACTCTCGGGTTTCACTGTCAGTTCCTTCATTAGCTCTGTCGATGTTCGCCATTCCGCCGATTGATTGTGGCTAGGGCCACCGCCATCCTCGCGAGACGGGCAGGATGTGATCCAAGATGGCCGGCAGCTCGCTCTCGAGGCGATCACGGATGTTAGCGATGGCCTGGGAGGCTGACCTGACCCCCGAGAACTGGTCCATCTGATATGAGGGTTCCAACACCGCCCGAGAGGGCAAGGAGGAACCGAAGTGAAAGGCAGAAAGCACACCCCGGAGCAGGTTGTCCGCAAGCTCCGCGAAGCGGACCGGCTGCTCGCCGAGGGCAACACCGTTGCCCAGGTGGCCAAGACGCTGGAGATCAGTGAGCAGACCTTCAGCCGCTGGCGCAACCAGTACGGCGGCATGAAGGTCGACGATGCCAAGGAGCTGCGCCGGCTCCGCGACGAGAACGGGCGGCTGAAGCGGATGGTGGCCGACCAGGCGCTCGACATCGAGATGCTCAAGGAAGTCGCCCGGGGAAACTTCTGAGCCCGGCCCGCCGACGAGACGCCGTCCGCCACCTGGAGGGGCGATTCGGGGTCTCGGAGCGCAGGGCGTGTCGGGCGATCGGGCAACATCGGACCAGCCAGCGACGGGCACCGCGGCCGGTGCTGGCGCCCGAGCAGCAGCTGCGCTGGCGGCTGCGGGAGATCTCAAAGGACTGGCCGCGCTACGGCTTTCGGAGGGCATGGGCGCTGCTGCAGCAGGAGGGGTGGAAGGTGAACCGCAAGCGAGTTCAGAGAATCTGGCGGGAGGAGGGCCTGCGGGTTCCGGCCTACGCGCCCAAGCGTCGCCGAGTGGGCGAAAGCACCGTCCCCGCCCAGCGCCTGCGGGCGGAGCGGCCGAATCACGTCTGGGCCCTGGACTTCCTCTTCGACGCCACCTCCGACGGTCGGCCGCTCAAGGTGTTGACGATGTGCGATGAATTCACCCGCGAGAGCATCGGTCGTCGGCTCGGCCGCTCGATCACCGCCGATGATGTCGTCGCGGTCCTCGACGAGGCCATCCGACAACGCGGTGCGCCCACCTTCATCCGCTGCGACAACGGGCCCGAGCTGGTCGCCGCCGCGATCAAGGATTGGTGCCGATTCGCCGGCACTGGGACCCTCTACATCGAGCCCGGTAGCCCCTGGCAGAACCCCTTCGTGGAGAGCTTCAACGGCAAAGCCCGTGACGAGCTCTTCGCCCGCGAGATCTTCGATTCGGTCTTCGAGGCCCGCGTCCTCTACGACGACTGGTGTGACGTTTACAATCGGCTCCGGCCGCACAGCTCGCTCGGCTACATGCCGCCAGCCGTCTTTGCGGCCGCGCTCATCAACCCGGAACCCTTATTGAGGGTGGACCACTAAACGGGGACCGGTCACGGGC
>QHBT01000053.1 GCA_003244185.1 Candidatus Dormiibacter spiritus
CACCACGTGCCTGGACACTAACCTGGCGGGTGGCGGCTTATGGCACAAGCGGGCGGCGCTCTTGGCCACCTTGTATTTCCTGCGCCGAGGCGAGACAGCCCAGACACACAGGCTTGTCGAAGCAATGGTCAAAGAAGAGCACGACCTTCTGCAGAAGGCGGTTGGCTGGATGGTGCGCGAAATGGGCAAGGTGGACGCAGGTTTGCTGGAGCACTTCCTACGTGAACACGCGCCGAGGATGCCGCGGACCATGCTCCGCTACGCGATCGAGCGCTTGCCTGAAGACCAACGGCGCCAACACCTGTCGGCGCGGCGTGTGGCTGCGGCTGTCCGCGCGTCGACAGCCTAGCTCAGGCTGTCGAGCAGACGCCAGGTCCGCTCCGCCATCCCCGACCACGTGAAGCGCTCGGCCCTGGCCCTACCTGCGATGCTCAGCCGCCGGCGCAGATCTGCGTCCAGGAGCAGCCGCTCAAGGCACTCAGCGATCGCCTCTGGCTGAAGTGGATCCACAGTCAGTGCCGCCTCTCCGGCAACTTCGGGCAAGGAGCCGGAGTTGCTGACCAGAGCCGGCAGACCGGCTTCCAAAGCTTCCAGAAGCGGCAGGCCGAAACCCTCGTACAGGCTGGGATAAGCGAGCACTGAGGCATTGCGGTAGAGCGCTTGAAGAGCGGCGTCGTCCACGTGACCCAGGAGGTGCACCCCGGGCTCGAGGGCCAGTCGCTGGGGTAAGTCTCCGTAGCCCCAGCCAGGTCCTCCGGCTATCACCAGCGGCACCTTCACGCCGCGAGTCTTGAGCAGGCGGTAGGCGGCCAGCAGACCGTGATAGTTCTTGCGTGGCTCAACGGTGCCCACCGCCAGCAGGAAGCCCGGTTCAAGACCGCTGGGCAGCCGTCCGGGGTTGGCGCCGGCGGGCCGGCCGCCGAGGCCGATAGCATGCACGCGCTTCTCCAGCCCGAGCAGCGGGTAGTGCTCCAACAGGTCCCGGCGCGTCGCCTCCGAAGGCGTGAGCACCAGCGCTGCTCGGCGCAGAGCCGGCAGCAGCAAGCTGCCGAGGTAGGCGCGCTGCTGCCACGGAACCTCCTCCGGGCGGATCCGGAAGGCCAGATCATGCACCAGGAAGGCGGCGGCCGGAGCCTGGCGATGGCGCAGCGCCGGCGGCCAGTAGGGGTAGAGCATGCAGTCAAGGCCGGCGGCGGCTTCTGCGCCCCGCAGCCAGAGCTTGTTGGCCAGCTCGTGCCGGTGGGGCGAGAGCCGATGCTGGCAATCGGTCGCATCCAACCCGGCTACAGGTTCGCGACTGGAGAAGAGGGTCAGCTGACGCGCCCCCCGCTGGGCGATCAGCTCCCGCGTCAACTCCACCGACGCCGTCACCATGCCTACACGCCGACGCCAGCAGGCGGTGAGATCGACGCCGAGGCGCTCTACCACGCCTGCTGGGAAGGCGGGGCCGCCCCCCGCATACCCCTTCCCAAATGCAGTACGGCCTGACATCTCGAAGCCTCGGTCGGAGAGCGGCCCGAGCTCAGAGGATCTCGGCGTAGCGCCTGAAGACCTCCTCCAGGTCTGGCGGCGGCTTCAAGGCATGACCCGCGAGCGCTTGGAAGAGAGTCAGGATGTGCTTGACACCTGCCAAATTGACGCCTTTCTCGCGGGTCAGGTGCTGAATCACCTGCAGCTTGCGAATGTCGCGCTGCGAGTAGCGACGACGATTCGTGGTGGTTCGGAACGGAAGCACGAGGCCGACATCCTCGTAAAGCATCAACGTGCGCGGGTGCGTTTCCAAGATCTCGGAAGCCACGCTGATCGTATAAAGCGGCTTGTCGAGGTCGAAGCCTCCACCTCTGAACTGGCCGCTGACCACGCTCATGTCTCCCGAAGCCAGCCTTCGATCGAGCTTGACAGACGGTTAGGCGTGGTCTGGCTCTTGATCAGATAGTCCAGGGCGCCCAGCTTGAGACCACGCTCCCTCAGATCACTCTCGCTGTAGTTGGACAGGATCACCACCGGCACCTGACGCGTGCGTTCGGACTCTCGCAGACGTTCCAAGACTTCCAGGCCGTCCATCGCCGGGAGACGGATGTCAAGGAAGATGAGATCTGGCGGGCGCTCTTCGGCCAGCCGCAGGCCTTGGAGTCCGTCCTTGGCCATGACTACCCGGTAGCCGTCAAGCTCTAGCTTGAGCCTGTACATCTCGGCCACCATCGGGTCATCCTCTACATAAAGGACTGTGACCTCATCGCCGGAATGGTGAGTATCTTCAGCCTCTGCCATCTGCCAGTCATACTATCGCGTTATCCTCGTCTTCCAACGCAGTTTTCCGTTGCCTTCGATGCCGAGAACCTGCCTGCCAGAGCGTCTCCAAATCGTAATAGGAGCGCTCGCCGGGCAGAAACACATGGGCGAGTACCGAGTCGAAGTCGAGCAGAATCCAGCCCGCCGCCGCGTCCAGCCCGCTGGCGGAGAGAGGCCGGATTCGCTTCTCCCGGGCCTGGTCGATCATCTCCTCGGCGATCGCGCGAAGCTGCCGATCCGTCTCACCGTCGCAGATGACCATGTAGTCGGCCATGGTTGTCTTTCCAGCCAGGTCGATGATCATCGGGTCCCATGCCTGCTTCGACTCTGCCGCGCTGACCAGCAGCTCAGCGAGCTGACGGGAAGGAAGCTCGGGTGATTCGGGCATGTCGCCTCCGTATAGATGGTTTTCGCGAATGTAGGCGGCGACGGGCGGTTCCAGCCGGTCGGCTGCCGGCTCTTCCTGGCGTCGCGCCAGGCGGCCCCGGATGTCGCTGGCCCGGATGTCAGGAGTCGACTGACGGCAGATGAGAGTCCGGCTGGGGTTGATGCCTGACTCGCGCAGATCTTCGAGCTTCGGGCCTGGTAGGCCCGGACGGTCCACAATCACCAGTCGAGCCCGCCGCAGGACCTCTGCCCAGTCCTTCCAGGAGCGAAGGTCACGGGCGGCGTCCCAGCCCAGAATCAGGTGAAGCTCGTCGCCAGGCCGCTCCGCCTGCAGCCCGCGCAGGGTGTCAACGGTATAGGACGCGCCTGGCCGGCGCAGTTCAATGTCCGATACCTCTATGCGCTTCTCGCCGGCCAGGGCCAGGCGGCACATCTCGAGACGATCATCGGCGCTGGCCTTTGGTTGACCTCGGTGGGGCGGTTCGCCGGCGGGCACCACGAGAACCAAGTCCAACCTGGCGCACTTCAGAGCAGCCCTGGCCAGCGCCACGTGGCCGCGGTGCACTGGGTCGAAGGTGCCGCCCAGCACGCCAACTCTCACGGCTGGTATTCGAACTCCAGGTCGCCGGCGCGAACCGTGTCGCCCGCTACAGCACCTGCCTCTTCCAGCGCTGTCGAGACGCCGATCCGGTCCAGCTGGAGCTGGAAGCGCTGGAGCGCGCTGACCGAATCGAAGTCGGTGGCTGCGATGAGCCTGTCGAGCGCCGCGCCGGCGATCCGGTAGCCCCAGGGCTCCTTAACCACCGCGGGCGGTGGGGGCGCGGATCGGCGCCGGCGGAGCCGGATCACGGGCTCCGCCGGCAGTGCCGGCGCTGCTTGGGGCACAGTCGTCAACCTGCTGGCCAGCTGCGCCACCAACTGGTTTGCACCTTCTCCGGTGTGGGCGGAGATCCAGTGCAGCGCTGTGAGTTCGACGCCAGGCGGCAGATCGACTGCCCGCAGCCGCTGCCGCAGCTGCTGCGTCTCTTCCAGATCCACCTTGTTGACAGCCACCAGGGCGGGCCGGCTCGCCAGCTCAGCCGAATGGTGAGCGATCTCCCGCCGCACCATGGTGAAATCCGCCCAGGGATCTGGCGCTGCCCCGTCGACCAGATAGACAAGCATGCGGGTCCGCTCCACATGCCGCAGGAAGCGCAGCCCCAGCCCCGCCCCGAGGGCGGCCCCCTCGATCAGCCCCGGGATGTCGGCGATAACCAGGCGAGTGCCGCCCGGCGCTTGGACGACGCCCAGCTCCGGATCAACTGTGGTGAAGGGATAGGCCCCGACCTTTGGGGTGGCGGCGGAGATGGCGCGGAGCAGCGAGGACTTGCCTGCGTTGGGCGCTCCCACCAAGCCTGCGTCGGCGATCAGCTTGAGGTCCAGCCGAAGGTCTCGCTCCTCGCCCTTCTGGCCGGGTTCAGCTGTCATCGGAGAGCGGTTCACAGAGCTCTTGAAGTGGACGTTTCCACGCCCCCCGCGCCCGCCCGCAGCGACGACCGCCTCAGCGCCATCGCTGGCAAGGTCGGCCAGCATCGCATCCGTTGCCCGGTCGGTCACCTCAGTTCCCAACGGCACTGGCAGCCGCAGGTCGACCGCGCTCTTCCCCGCCTTGAGGCCGCCGTGCCCAGCCTCGCCATCGGGGGCGTGCAGCTGCTTTTGGCGGAGGTAGGCGGCCAACGACGATTCCTCCCGGGTGGCATAGAGGATGACCGAGCCGCCCCGCCCCCCATCTCCACCGTCCGGGCCACCGCGGGGTTGATAGGGCTCACGGCGAAAAGACACAGTTCCGCGGCCACCTCTGCCGGCGCGGACGTGAACTATTGCCGAGTCGATGAACGAACCGTGTTGGTTGTGCTCGGGCGGCATCAGCGGCCAAGCCGCCGGGATCGGGTCGGTCGGCTAACCGGCCGGCGCGATCGAGACGCGGCGGCCGTCCTTGCCCACGCGCTCGTAGGTGACTTCACCTGTCTCGGTGGCGAAGAGCGTGTGATCACGGCCCTGGCCGACATTGGCGCCGGCTCGAATCCTGCTGCCGCGCTGACGGACCAGGATGGCCCCAGCCGTGACTGTCTGGCCGCCGTAGGCCTTGACCCCCAGCATCTGCGGGTTGGAGTCGCGGCCGTTGCGTGATGAGCCTCCACCTTTCTTGTGGGCCATCTAGTCCGCCTCCTCGGCCTCGTCGGCCGACCGGGCCGCGCGGGCACGTGGCTTGGTCGATCTTGGCTTGCTCTCGGCCTTGGCTTCCGGAACGTCCACCTTAGGTTCGCCCTTCGTGCTCATCTCACCCTTGGCCGGCTTGCCGATGCTGAGAATTTCAACTGCTGTCAGGTCGGCCCGAGCGCCCCGATGGACCCGCACCCGCTTCTTGGACTTGTAGCGAAGCACGTCGATCTTCTTCCCGCGCGGATGGCTGATCACCCTGCCAGTGACGACCTGGCCTGCCAGCTCCTTGGGGCGAGCCAGCAGGGTATCGCCGTCTGCGACCAGCAGGACGCGCTCGAAGGTCAGCTCCGAGTCAGTGTCGGCGGCGATGCGATCCACCAGGATCCGATCTCCGGCTGCTACGCGATACTGCTTGCCACCGCTCATGACGACGGCCGTGGCTGCTCCTTTAGCTGCGGGCACGAGGCGGCATTCTACCCCAACCTCGGATTGCTGAACCGCGGCTTCACAGGTTCAGGCAAGGCGGCTGGCGAAAGCCGCCAGCCCCAGAGTGCCGGCGGCGAGAAGGAGCAGCAGGAGCCGGTAAGCGCGGCCCCCACGCGGAAGCAGCCGGCAGAGTATCGCTGCGGCCAGTGCGATGGCGGCGGTTTCGAGAGCGAAGCGCAGAATCCCGGCGAGGTCGTCGCCGACCGGCGGCAGGAGGACCGAAGCGCCGAGCGCGCAGGCGGGCAGCCAGAGTGCCGCCCGCGTCGCCAGCTCCGACCAGTCGACCGGCGGGGCCGAGAACCTGAGCAGGACAGCAGGGAGGCAGAGCAGGTAAAGCAGGCCGGCCACCGCTTTCAGGCCCAGGTGGAGGGGCACGGCGATGGCCGCGACGGCGGTCGGGTGGAACGTGCCGGCGGCGACGGCCGGGCCGAGCAGCGCCAGGCTCCAGCCGAGCTGGGCCAGAAGCAAACCGCCAGGTTCGCGCTCCGACCTGCCTGAATCCGGACGACTGTCCGACCAGCTGGCCCAGCCGGCGCCGGCCACGCACACGGCCGCCAGCAGCGCGCTTCTTTCGGCCGCTGGCACTGGGTTGAACGGCGCAGCCAGCTGGGTGGCGGCGACGGCCGCCAGCAGCAGCGCCAGCCGCCCAGCCAGGGACAGATTGCTTGGCCGGCTGAGTCGCAGCCTCGGGCCAGCGCCGGCAGGCTGGCGAGCCAGCCGACCCAGTCCCAATTCGGCGCCGAGGCCGAGCAGCAGGATGCTGACCAGCCCTGGGTAGGCGATCAGCGCCAGGCTGTGCAGACCGAGATCCGTCAGGCTCACGGCGCGGCTGCCAGAAAGACATTGGGCGCGAGGCCCAGCACCAGGCTGAGACCAAGCGTCAGGAGGACTCCCACCGTGGTGCGCCGGCTCGGTCGGCCCAAGGTGCGCGCGAGCCGGAAGGCGTGCGCCGTCCAGAGCAGGAAGGCGATCAGCAGGAACGCCGCCAGGAGCCAGGAGAACTGCGCAGCCGCGCGCAGGGCGTAGAGACGAAGGGCAAAGCCCGCGAACGGCGCCCCACCCGCCAGCGCCAATGCGGTCACCACGTTCAGGGCGCGGAGGTCCGGCTCCGCCCTGCCCAGCAGCACCGGCCGGGCCCAGAGATAGAGCGGAAAGCGCACGAGGATGAGCGAGAGCAGGGCCAGGATCGCCGTCTGGCTGCCGGCGCCGGGGTAGAGGCCGAGTCCGATCAGCGCCACTCCCCACTCGGCGACGAACGAGAGCCGCCAGGCCTCGGTACCGCCCGCCGCCCGCCAGGCGCCGATGACTCCCCAGACCAGATTGAGGACTCCGGCCAGCAGGAGGGTAGCCCCGAACACCCCCCTCTCGTCGCCGCTCAGCAGTGGGAGCAGCCGGGCAGGCAGACCGAGTGCGAGCGCGGGCCCGAACAGGCCTGTCCAGGGCACAGCCGAGGAGCTGGCCGGCTCGTCGCTGCGCAACTCGGGCAGATAGGGAACGAGCGCAGCCACCGCCACGAGTCCCAACGCCAGCAGCAAGGCTCCGGCGCGGCCGAGGGGAACGCTGCCAGAGCGCAGCAGCAGCCAGCCGAGGGCGAGAAGAGCCGCGGCGATGACTGAGGGCCGAACCCTGACGGCGAAGGTGCGGCGGCCCGGCTGACTGGCCTGAAGGACTCCCAGCAGCAGCAGGATGATGGCCACCGAGTTGGGGTCCGGCATCACCAGCAGAGCCGCGAGGGCGCCCAGGGCTATACCGCCGGCGGCGATGAGGTTCCCGCGCTGCAAAGTCAGCGGAGCGAAGACGCAGGCCAGACCGAGTGTGACCGCGCAGGCGAGAAGGCCGAGGCGGGCGGAGCTCGGCAGCGGCGGCACCACGCCTCGAGTCACCGCCGGTCCCAACACCGTGAGCATCCACAGCGCCAGACCGCCGAGACCGAGGCCGACTGTGCCTGCCGACAGCCGTCTAGGGGCGGTTTGCCATAGAGACGAGGGGTCGAACGCGCTCACTGCAGCGCCTCCGGGTCGCTGACCGGCAGGCTGGAGACGACCAGGCACACGAGCCCTCCCGTCACCAAGCCCAGTTGACCGCTGAGCAGAGAGAGTCCAAGGGCCAGCGCGGTGCCTCCAGTGAGTGCGCCCGAGCGGGCGCCGCCAGAGAGCATCCGAGCGGCGCCCAGACCTGCGACTGTCAGCGCCGCCAGACGAGTGGCTCCGCCCTCCGCCGAGATGAGATAGAGGGCGACATAGGCTGAGAGCGGGAGCACGAGCAGAGCCAGGATGAGGCGGGGTGTCGAGCCCGCCTGCAGCACTCGCCAGCCGGGCTCGCCGGCGCGCAGGCGCAGCCCGGCCGACAGCGCGCCGGCGGCGACCAGAACGGCGGCGGCAGCGGGGCCGGCCTGCAGGAATGCCGGTAGACCCAGCCCTCCGCCCACCAGGCCGAGTCCCAGCGCCAGCGCCCGCCGGCCGTCCGAGACGGTGATGGTGGCTGCTCCCAACCAGGCCAGCAGGGCGCCGGCCAAAGCCAGGGAGGTCAAAGGCGGGCCACGATGATCGCGATCCCGAGCGTCAGCGCCACACCCAGCCAAGGCCGGCGCCCGAGAGCACGAGCATGCGCCGGAAAGTCGAACAGGCTCCTGTAGTCCTCCGGCATGGCCGGCAGCCTGAAGGTGGGCCGCCTGGCCGGCCAGGCCGGCAGCCGGAACGCCGGTTCAGGCGCTAAGCTCTGGGCCTCCTCCGCCGGATGCCTGACTAATAGGGCCAGCACTAGAAGCCCGGCAAGCGGCAGGCCCAGCAGCAGCGGCTCCCAGCCCAGCCCCGCCACCTGACTCGCCGCCGGCGGTCCCGGAGTCGGTCCTGGGATCAGCTCGGCGGCGGCACTCAGCGCGAGCCCCGTCTCAAAGAGACCGAGCGCCAATCCGAGCGCCAGCGTCGCGGCAAGAGCCAGGCCCGCCGTCCATGCGGGCACTGAACCGCCGGGTTCCCCAGCCGACGCCGGCAGCCGCAGCGCCCGCACCGCAGCGGCTACCAGTACCACCCAGGCGGCGACCTCGCCGAGAGCAAAGAAGCCGCTCAGACCGCCGCTGTCCACCGCCGCCTGCAGCACCAGCACGCGGGCTCCGAAGAGAATTGCCGGAGGAGCACCGGCCGCGAGCAGGAAGCCGACCACCGCCAGCCGGCGCGGAACGGCAGGCAGCAGTGGGCCGATGCCGGTCAAGAGAGCTGAGCCCGCCAACACCACCAGCGCTGCAGCCACCCCGGCCTGGCTGCCCAGGGCCAGCGCCAGCAGCGCTGTGCCGAGGTTGAACGCTGTCACCTCGGCCAGAAAGCCACCTGTCTCGGCCGACCCCTGCGCCCGAATGGCGGCAGCCAGTGCCACTGCGACACCCAGGCCCTGGAGTGTCGGGTTGAGCCAGTTCCCCGGCCAGTGGCCTGCGCCCAGGTTGTAGCTACGCGCGACGAGGAGGAAACCGAGCGGCGGCAGCAGGGCGATCGCCACTGCGCGCGAGTGGGCGGCACCAGTCCCCCAGGCGGTGACTGGCCACGGCCGCCAGGGCGCCAGGCCCGCAGTCGCCGCTCCGCCGCCGGCAAGCAACAGAAAGGCTGGCAGTGTCAGGGCGAGGACGGGTGTGGCGCTGTAAATCGAGGTGCCACCGGCCAGCTCGACGCTCACCGCGCCCGCCAGAAGCAGAAGTAGGGCAGCCGCCAGCCAGAGCCAGAGGGACGCAAAGCCGCTGTCGGTGCTGTCATCGCGCAGGCTGGGCGAGGCCAGCGCCAGCAGGCTGCAGCAGGTGGCCAGCGCTGCTACCGCCAGCAGCAGGCGGTCGGCCTCGCTGCAGACCGCCGCCGCCGTGACCGCGAGGGCGATCAAGCCCGCCTGTCCCGCCGTCCCTCCTAGAGAGGCCAGAAGCATTGCCACCGGCGCCAGGGCGCAGAGCAGCACAGCCAGCGAGAGGGCGTCCAGCCGGAGGCCGAAGGTGGTGCCTGCGATGGCCACCGGCGCCGATAGCTCAATCGGATTACGGCCGCCGGCCAGCCACACCCCCAGGGCCGCTCCCCCCGCGGCCAGGCAACCCGCGGCCGCCAGCGGGGAGCCGCCAGGCAGCCGGAACGCTTGCAGCAGCAGCGTTAGGACTCCTGCCAGCAGCAGCAGCCCCGGTGGAACTAGAGCAAGCAAGCCCGCAACCGGCGCCTGAGGTATGCCCGGGAACCCGGCCGAGAGGTAAGCGGGCAGCTCATCCGCGCCTGCCGTCCTGAACCGGGCAGCGGCTAGGCATGAGTCAGGCGCTCGAGGACCGACTTCAGCTCGGCCGCCTTGGTCCGCTCCTTCTCCACCACCGCGGCGGGCGCCTTGGCCAGGAACTCAGGGTCGCACAGCTTGGTCTGGCTCCGCTCGTACTCCTGGCGAAGGCGTCGAGCCTCGCCATCGCTGGCCGGCCGGGCAGATTTGGTGGCGTTCGGGAAAGCGATCCGAGCGCGCCCTTCGGCGAGCTCCAGGGGTGCCCCGGCAAGCTCAGTCACCAGCTCCAAGCCGGCGAGCTGAGCCGTCAGCTCGGCCAGCTCGGCCAGCTCGGGCTCCGTCCCCGGCGCGACGGCCAGGTGACCGCCGCGGGGCGGGGCGCCCGCCGCCCGCCTCTCGCGCCGGATCTCCTCCACCAGCGCTATCAGGCGGCCGGCGGCCTCCTCGGCACTCGCATCGGCAAATCGCTGATCAGGCTCGGGCCAGGCAGATCGGACCAGGAACGTCCTCTCTCCAGGCAGCCGGTGCCAGAGCTCCTCGGTCAAGAAGGGCAGGAACGGATGCAGCAGGCGCAGGAGCGAATCGAGCACGTGCAGACAGACCGCGCGCGCGGCCGGGTCGGCGTCACGCAGCCTGGGCTTCGCAGCCTCCAGGTACCAGTCGCAGAAATCATGCCAGCAGAAGTCATAGAGCCCGTTGATCGCCACGTGGAACGAGTAGCTCTCGATGCCCTCGGTCGCCGTCTTCACGGCCGCCTGCAGGCGCGAGAGCAGCCAGCGGTCCATCAGCGCCAGGCTGGCGTCCGGCACCGGGGTCGGCACGGGCTCGTCACCGAGGCCCATCAACACCAGCCGGCTTGCGTTCCAGAGCTTGTTGGCGAAGCGTCGGAAGCCCTCGATCCGGCTCTCGTCGAAGCGGACGTCCTGGCTGGACATGGCCACAGCCGCGGCCCAGGCGCGAAGGGCGTCGGCACCGTAGCGGCCGATGATCACCCGAGGATCGACGACGTTGCCCTTGGACTTGCTCATCCGCTGGCCGTCCGCCGTCTGGACGACGCAGTGGATCGCAACATCTTTGAAAGGCACCGCGCCCATGAATTCCAGGCCGCTGAAGATCATCCGCGTGACCCAGAGGTTGATGATCTCGCGGGCTGTCGCGTTGAGCGAGGTCGGGTAGAACGTCCGCAGGTCCTCGGTGTCATCAGGCCAGCCCAGCGTGGCGAAGGGCCAGAGCGCTGAGCTGAACCAGGTGTCCAGCACGTCGGGGTCAGCTGTCAGCTCGGCGGAACCGCACTGGACACAGGCGACCGGCTCCTCGACAGAGGCGAACCGGTGGCCGTCAGCGCAGGTGTACACGGGGATGCGGTGGCCGAGCCACAGCTGCCGGCTGATGCACCAGTCGCGGATGCCACCGAGCCAGTCCCGGTAGGTGCGCTCGTAGCGCTCCGGGTGCCAGCGGACCTCGCCCCGCGCGCTCGCCTCGATGCACTTCTGGGCCAGCCCGCGCATTCGCAGGAACCACTGCTCGGAGACCAGCGGCTGGATCACCGCGCCGCAGCGGTCGCAGTGACCAACCTGGTGGGTGTAGGGCCGGGTCGTGACCAGTCGGCCCTCCGCCCGAAGGTCCGCCACCACCCGCTCCCGGGCGACCAGGTCGGGAAGGCCGTCATAGCGGGGAAGCTCGGGCACGTTCAGGCGGGCGTCAGGGTGCAGGGCGTTGATGACTGGGAGGCCGTGCCGCTCGCCGATCTCCCAGTCCATCGGGTCGTGACCGGGGGTGACCTTCAGGGCGCCGGTCCCGAAGTTGCGGTCGACCGCCGGGTCGGCGACGATCGGCAGGCGGCGGCCGACCAGCGGCAGCACCGCGAAACGGCCGACCAGGTCCCGGTAGCGGCCGTCGTCGGGGTGGACCGCTATCCCGGTGTCGGCCAGCATGGTCTCAGGGCGGACTGTGGCGATCTCGAGCCGACGATCGGTCCCCTCGACGTCGTAGGCGATCTGGTAGAGGGTGTCGGTGTGCTCCTGCCAGTCGACCTCCAGATCCGAGATCGCAGACAGGTTCTGCGGGCACCAGTTGACTATGCGTGGGCCGCGGTAGATCAGCCCCTTCTCGTAGTAGCGCACGAAGGCGGTCCTGACCGCGCGCACGTAGGCCGGGTCCATCGTGAAGCGGACCCGGGAGAAGTCCAGCGAGGCGCCCAGCTCGCGGTACTGCTCGATGATGGTCGTCCCGACGGTCTCGTACCAGTGGTCGACGCGGGCGTTGAAGGCGTCTCGACCCAGCTCTTCCTTGCTGGTCCCCTCCTCCGCCAGCTGCTTCTCGATCACGTTTTGGGTGGCGATCGCAGCGTGATCCGTGCCCGGCAGCCAGAGCACCTCATAGCCTGTCATCCGCCGGTAGCGGGCCCAGATGTCCTGCGGAGTGCCGCTCAGGGCGGTCCCCATGTGGAGCTCGCCTGTCACGTTCGGAGGCGGCAGCGCTATCGAGTACTTCGGCTTGGGGCTGTGCGCGTCGGCCCGGAAGAGCCCGGCCTCCGCCCAGCGCCCCGACCAACCGGCCTCGACGGCCTGAGGGTCATAGGCGGAGGGAAGGGCATGGTGGTCTTTCATCTGGGCGTGCTTGAGCCTCGCTTGCGGAAAAGGCCGGAGTCGTTCCGCTGGATCAGCGGGCGCGCGCCGGCCGGGCTACGTCTACGACTGCCTCCTGGCGGCGCATGATCGGCCCATTGTAAGTGGTGGCGGCCGACCCGAGGGCGACGTGCGCCCAACGTATGGGCGGTGGACAGCCTCGAGTTTGTCCCCGAGGAGCGGCGGCTCGACACCCACATCGGCATCCGACAGGGAACGCGGTTCGCCTGCCCGGAGTGTGGCCCCGGTCACTGCGCGTCCACGGCTCGGCGGGCCCCTACGGCAGCCTGGCCGAAGTACAACCGGCTCCGTCTCGAAGAGCGGATGCCGCTCACGGCCGCCTGAACGCCCCACGCCGCCGGACATCCGCCAGCCAGTCGACCATGGGGCATCTCGACCTGGCAGTCCGCTTGCCGCCTGCTCGAACCGGTTCGACACTGCTCTCGGCAACCTTGCGGTAGTACTTGACGGTCCAGTACCAATCCACTACAATAGTACTGATCCGTCCAGTACCACCTGCTCAGGCAAAAGGAGAAGGAAGATGGCTCAGCTGACAACGACCCCAGTAGCCGGGATGGCGAGGGCAGATTCCAGGAGGATGTCCAGATCGACGAGTCCCCTGCTCGCGGCCGGCCTGGTCGCCGGCCCTCTCTACGTCGTGGTGGGCACCATCGAAGCCCTAACCCGCCCCGGCTTCGAACCCACGCGGGACGACTGGAGCCTGCTTAGCAACGGCGAGCTCGGATGGATCCAGGTCGCGCTCTTCATCAGCACCGGGCTGCTGACCCTCGCCGGTGCGGTCGGGATGCGGCGGGCGCTCGCCGATGGCCCGGCCTCGACCTGGGGACCACGGCTGGTAGCACTGTACGGGCTCGGCCTGATTGGCGCCGGGATCTTCATCGCCGACCCGGCTCGTGGATTTCCGCCGGGGACGCCCGCCGACGCCCATGTGATCAGCTGGCACGGTCTCATGCACTTCGTCAGCGGCGGGGTCGGTTTCCTCGGCCTGATCGCGGCGTGCATGACCTTCGCGCGGCGCTTTGCCGGTCTCGGCCAGACGGGGTGGGCGGCCCATTCGATCGCCACCGGTGCGCTGTTCTTCGCGGCGTTCGTAGGAGTCGCCAGCGGTTCCCAGCCGCGTGGGCCGGTCTTGGTCCTGGTCACGCTGGCCTTCACTGCGGCGGTGGGGCTCGGTTGGGCATGGCTCTCAGCGCTCGCGGTGAAAGTGATGGTGGAGTCGCGATCATGAGGTTCCAGTCGACCATCCGCCTAACCGGCAAGACCGCATGCGGGATCCCGGTGCCGGAGGAGGTCGTCACCGGCCTCGGGTCGAGCCGGCGGCCGGCGGTGCGAGTAACGATCAACGGGTATACCTATCGCAGCACGGTGGCTCACATGGGCGGCGAGTACCTGGTCGGCGTGAGCGCCGAGAACCGCGAGGCGGCCGGCGTGAAGGCCGGCGACGACGTGGAGGTGCAGCTGGAGCACGACCCCGAGCCCCGCGTGCTCGCCGTGCCCCCGGACCTCGCCGTTGCCCTAGACCGCGACGCTGGCGCCCGGGCGTTCTTCGAAGGCCTGTCCTACAGCAACAAGCAGCGATTCGTGCTCCCGATCGAGGGGGCCAAGACGGCCGAGACCCGGCAGCGACGGATCGCCAAGGCGGCCGGCGCGCTGCGCGAGGGCCGGATCTAGGCGCATGGCAAGTCCGCCGCCCACCCTCCCGCAGGCCGCCGCCGCGCGGGCCGCGGCTCCGACCCGGCGCCGGACCGGTCGGCTGGCCAGCGCGGCTGTGATCATGGAGGCGGCCACTACCCTGTTCCTACGCAAGGGGTACGCGGGCACCAGCATGGACGAGATAGCGGCCCTGGCCGGGGTGTCCAAGCAGACCATCTACACCCACTTCGCCGACAAGGAGCACCTCTTCAGCGACCTCATCCTGCGCAACGCCGCTCGTGTCGACGAGTTCGTCGAGCAGGTAGGCGGGATCTTGGACGACTCCCACGGCTTGGAGAAGCCCCTGCTCGAGCTGGCCCGCCGCTACATCCACCTGGTGATCCGGCCGGAGGTGCTCCAACTGCGCCGCCTGGTCATCGGCGAAGCCGGCAACTTCCCGGACCTGGCCGGGACGTATTACCAGCGCGTGCCGGAGCGCGTGCTCTCAACCCTGGCTTCCAACCTTGAGCGGTTGGCAGGGCGGGGGCTCTTGCGCATGGACGACCCGATGCTGGCCGCCAACCATTTCGTGGCCCTGATCCTTTGGGTTCCGCTGGACAGGGCAATGTTCCACATCGAGCAGGAGTCGTTGGAGCCGGGAAGGTTGGAGCAGCTCGCCCATGCGGGAGTGCGCGTGTTCTTGGCCGCCTATGGCACCTCCTGAGCCTCTGTACAGAATCCCAATCCGGCGCAAGGAGCCATGGCGAAGGTGGCGTCCTCGTGCCCGATACGCGACAGGTTCGCCGGGGACGCCGGAGGGCGCGACCGGTTGGCTGAACCGCTGAGCTAAGCTCGCTCCTTCTGAACCGGCCTGCCCTCCCAATCTCGGGCCCAATCACCCAGCTCCAGCACATGTCCGTCAGGGTCGGTCACAAAGATCGAGCTGCCATGCCGGAAGCTAACCGGGCCCTCCACCTCGTAGCCGGCCTGAGAGAGGCGTTCGCTCCAGGCCGCCAGGGACCCCTCCCCAACGTAAACGGCGAAGTGCACGTGACTACCTCCGCGGCCGCCGTGCAGTCCCACGCCCGGACCGCCCGACTTCGGCTCCCAAAGGCCGAGTACCTCGTTATCGCCCAGCCGCACCCACGCGCCGGGCCGCTCGGGGGGCCAGCGCTCCACCAGAGTGAGGCCCAGCACGTCGCGATAGAAGGCGAGTGAGCGATCCAGATCCTGGACCTCCAAGACGAGTTCGAGAAATCCTCGCAGGCGGAGCATCAATTGGGAAAAAGCGACAGTCATCGGATTCACGCCTTGGCTGTCGCCGCCGCGATTATCGTTCGTCTCTAAGCAGCCTGGTGGGGTTTTGGAAGGGGAGGCCTGCCTCCTCTTGCCCGCTTAGGCTGTTCGATCCCCGAGTAGTTGAGACGCTCCATAGGTGGAGTCGTCCTCCCCCCGCGCCGCGGGGGGAGGTGAGGAGGGGGGCGTTAACGGCCTGACTTGCGGCGACCGGGCAATGGTGAGAGCTTGCGTCCATGGATCGTCAAACCCGTCTCCATCGAGCTGCTCGGGATCAGCGCGCCCAGGTGCTGCGGCGGGAGATGTCCAGGACCGAATGGCGGCTCTGGTACCGCCTGCGCAGCCGGCAGCTGCTGGGATGCAAATTCCGCCGCCAGGTTCCGGTTGGCCCATACTTCGCCGACTTCGCCTGCTTGGAGGCAAGGCTTGTGCTCGAGGTCGATGGCGACCACCACGGCGATCAGCTCGTCTACGACGCGAGGCGAGATCACTGGCTGGGCGAGATGGGCTTTCGGGTGCTGAGGTTCTGGGTGGCGGAAATTGTTGAGAACATCGAAGGTGTCATTGAGACCATCGCCGACGCTCTGAGTCCATTCGGCTCGGAGGCCCCCCACCTGCCTCCCCCCGCAGCTGCGGGGGAGGACGAATCCACCCAGGAGCGCCTCTACTACTCGGGGATTGGACAGCTTAGGCGGCTTGAACCTCCAGAACGAGTTCGAGAAGTCCTCGCAGGTGGAGCATCATTGGGGAAGAAGCGGCGTTTCTGCCGGTCCAGCCAAAGGCGAATATCCGTTCAGTCAGGCTTCGTTAGGCCGAAAGGCCGGGTTCATCCCGGCCGGTACACGGTGTCGGCGCCGAAGACAGTCATCGGATTCACGACCTGGCTGTCGCCGCAGCGATTATCGTTCGTCTTGAAGCAGCCTGGTGGGGTTCTGGAAGGGGAGGCCTGCCTCCCCTTGCCCGTTGCCCACGGGTCAGGTCGATAGGCCGGGTTCAGCCCGGCCGGTACACGACCTTGGCACCGGCACAGTCCAACGGAGTCCACCAAGCGTCCGCCCCGAGCCAAACCAGCCGTCACACACGAACCTGGTGGGGTTCTGGAAGGGGAGGCCTGCCTCCCCTTGCCCGTTGCCTGCCTCCCCTTGCCCTTCTTAGGCGGATTCGCCGAGGCGCTGCGGCGGTTCCACGGCGCCGTACTCGAACTCGGGTTCGGCGCGATCGCGGATCGAGTCGGCAGTGATGATGCAGCGCTTGATGTCCGGGCGCGAGGGAATCTCGAACATCGTGTTGAGCAACACCTCTTCGATTATCGATTTCAGCGCTCGCGCTCCCGTGCCACGGCCGACCGCCTTCTCAGCTATCGCTTCCAGCGAGCCCCGCTTGAAGACAAGCTCCACATTGTCAAGATTGAAGAACTTCTGATACTGCTTGGCCAGCGCGTTCTTGGGCTCGGTCAAGATCCGGACAATATCTGACTCATCCAGCGGATGCAGGGTGACCGTGATCGGTAAGCGGCCGATGAACTCGGGAATGAAGCCGTACTTCATCAGATCCTCGGGCTGCAGCAGGGCGAAGATCTCAGCCTTCTCGCGCTTGGCCAGCTTGGTGTTCGGCGAACCGAAGCCGATCGAGCGGCGACCGACGCGCTGTTCGATGATCCGCTCCATGCCATCGAAGGCGCCGCCGCAGATGAAGAGGATGTTGGTCGTGTTGATCTGGATGAAGTCCTGGTGGGGATGCTTGCGGCCGCCCTGGGGCGGCACGTTGGCAACCGTTCCCTCCAGGATCTTGAGCAGCGCCTGCTGGACCCCCTCGCCCGACACATCTCGCGTGATCGACGGGTTGTCCGACTTCCGCGCGATCTTGTCGATCTCGTCGATGTAGATGATGCCCCGCTCGGCCCGGCTGATGTCGAAGTCGGCGGCCTGGATCAGCCGCAGCAGGATGTTCTCGAC
>QHBT01000002.1 GCA_003244185.1 Candidatus Dormiibacter spiritus
TGTCAGGCGCCCACGGTGGCCAACAACACGACCTTCAACTGTTCTCAGGGCGGCATCATCGTGGGTACTGGGGACTCCGGGGTGGTCCCTCAGTTCGACAACGCCGTGATGACCAACAACATCGCCATAAACGACACCGGCTACGGGCTGCGCGAGTACAGCTACGACGCCGCCCACATGGGCACCCACAACACCTGGGTGAATAATCACACCTTCGGTAACTCGGTGGGCAGCTACCTCAGCGACTACTCCAAGAACGTGGATTCGGGGACCAAGACCACCAATCCCAGCTTCGTCAACTACCAGGCCAACGGCTCCGGTGACTATCACCTGACGGTGGGCGCCGATGACGTGGATACGGGGACGGCGACGGGGATGCCTCAGTACGACTACAGCGGGGTGCCGCGCGACAACCCGCCCGACCGCGGCGCTTACGAACTGATCAACAGCTAGGAGAACCTATGTCGTTTCAGACTGGAACCCAGAACGAGGTTCTCTTCTCCTCAGTAGGAGCCTCCACCAACCTTGCCACCTTCACGACCGAGGACAACCTGCAGAAGACGCTGGCCCCGTGCATCATTCCGGCCGGCTTCTTCTACAACAACCAGGCGGTCGGCAAGTCTCTGCGAATCAAGATCGCCGGTCAGTTGGGCACCACTGGTGCTCCCACCTTTACCTGGACTCTCCGCCTCCTGACCAGCACGACCTGGTCGGCAGCCGGCATCGTGCTGGGGGTTACGGCCGCTCTTACGGCGGGCACCACGCAGACTCTGGCCCCCTGGTTCCTGGATGCCGAGGTCATCATGCGCAACGTAAACATCGGCGCCGCCAGCGTGGTAGCGACGATGGGCGAGGTGCGCTCGCCTCTTGGCCTGGCTTCGCCTTTTGCGGGCACGATTCCGGCCAACAACGTGGCGCCGACCGTTTCTACGCTGGACAACTCGGTGACCTACTACCTGTTTTTGAGTGCTGCCTGCGGGACCTCGAACGCTCTGAACCTGATCAATACGCAGATGGTCAAGGTCTACGGCGAAAACTGAGTCGCTAGAGGCGATTCGAAGTGGCTTGGGCACAAGTACAAGACCTCATAGTCGTGGGCGTTGCTTCGGCTACTTCCGTGTCTGGCGCTTTCGGCAGCAACGTCACGGCGGGCAACCGGATAGTCCTGGTCAGTCACAACAACGACAACACCGGGACCGGGACTGGCGGTGTCACCACGCTCAGCAATACAGGCACGGCGGTCATGGGGACCTGGAACAAGATCACGCAAGGCCCCAACGTGGTGGCGGGCGGCTTCTCGGAAGTGTCCACGACCTGGACTGCCAGGGTCAACGCCACGGGCACCCTGACGCCGATCACGACTTCCGGCCATGCGACCAGCCAGCTCAGCTATGTGGCCCGAGAGTACAGCGGCCTCCACTTCGCTGACGACCTGACGTGCGTCGACATCTCGGCGGTGGCTCTGGCTGCATCTGTAAACGGTGGCGTCACTACCGGAGCCAATGAACTGGTGGTCGTGGGTGGAACTGACGACGGAGTCTCAGGCACCCCGACCGTGGCAGCAGGCTATGGCCACTTCATCTTCTCGGGCTCTTCCTCGGCGTGCGAATCGGGCATGGAGGACAAGGACAGTGGCGCCGCTGCCTCAACCGTCAACTCTGCCAACCCAGCCTTTGCGGGCACCGGCATTGTCAAATACACGCACATCATCATCTTCAAGCTGCCAGTCGTCCTCGCGGGTCAATCGATAGCTCCCGGTCGAACCTGGCAGCGGCGCTATTGGAAGGGTCATCGGCAGACTCCGCTACCTCTGAGTCCGATAGTGGCGCCGCCGTCCGGCGTCGATCCCGGCAGCCAGATCGTTTTCGGCTACGGCAGCAACTAGGAGGCCCTGATGGCATTCAGTTTCGTCCAGGGCTTCGGCGGCAGCGCCGTGCTCTTCACCGGCGATAACACCACGACCTCCTCTGCCATGGCCTTCGCCAGCAACAACTCGGCGCACAACATGCTGGTGATGGCCATCGGCTGCTGGGCCAGTCCGCCTCCCGGTACTCCGGCCACCTCGATCTCGGATACGGCAGGCAACACCTGGTCCACCGCCAATCGGTTGGCGGTGCTCAGTAACTATGACAGCCAGTCGCGAGTCGAACTCTGGTGGGTGCCTGACTGTTTGGCCGGAGCTAACACGGTGACCGTTACCTTCCCACTGGCCAGCGCTTACAAGGTCTGCTACGCAGCCGAGTATGCGGGCGGCGGCGGTGTGCTGCTGGATGCCTGGGTCAGTGGCTACGATTCCGCGGCAGCAACCTCCCACAGCAGTGGCAAGACGCCAGCCACCATGGCCGGCGATCTGGTGCTGGGTCTCTACAGTGATGCTTCGACCAGCAGCACGATCGCGGCCACTGATGGCAAGACAGCTCGAGCCAACCAGTCCCTCTCGGTGGGTCTGGGCTGCATCCTGACCGACTCGCTCTCTTCCACGGCAGCCGAGCAGTCGGCAGCTTGGAGCAGCTCGATTTCCTACGCTGGAGTCAGCCTCTGCGCTGCCTTCAAGAGCGTGGCGCGCCCGGCTCCGGCGGTGACCATGGCGGCGGCAGGTTAGGTGGCTCGCGGCGTCATCCTCAAGAAAGGCCCCGAGATGCGGCTGGGGCAGCTCCGCCACGTCTTCAAGATGCTGCCCCCGATGACGCTGCGCGACCTGCATGGCGTGACCATGCCGGTCTGCGGTCGCTGCTTCCAGAAGCTGGGCGATGATCCCTTCAACGGACAGCCGGGCGAGATCCTGACCAGCGTGGCCAAGGGTTCGCGCTGCGGCTTCTGCGGCCATAAAGCCTGGCCGGTCGACTAGCACTTAAAAGGAGAGTTCAGATGGCGGTCAAGGCAAAGGACTTCGGCTACGAGGGCGAGCAGCCCGAGCTCAAGGACTACAACGGTCATTACGCCGTCTACCACCAGGAGTCGGGCGCCGTACTGCGCCTGACCAAGGACCGGGACTTCGCCCTGACCGGTGTCTCCGGGGTTTTCGGAGCCGAGCTGAAGCGAGTCAAGGACGGCGAGCTGGTCGCTGAGGACTCAGGGGGAGAGTGAGGCGATGTCCTGGACACCCACCGTGCTCAGGGCCATCCCCAAGCCCCCGGTGACAGAGCAGGAGGACGCGCTCGACGCCCTGCTTGATCAGATGGAGGTGGCTGGCCTGAATACCAGCGCTTACCTCGATGGCAAAGAGCCGAGCGCGCAACTCTTCGTTGGGGCCAGCCTCAGCGATCCATTCTCTGATCTGGAGGTTTAACCCTTGGCAATCGCATATGAGTTGGCCACGTCTACGGCGGCGGCAGCGACCGTTGCCAACTACATCGAGCTGGGGGCTCCCACTCGCCGCCTCAAGGTGCGCGAGTTCGGGCTCTTCTCGCAGGGCCCCACGGCGGCGGCCAAGACGCAGCTGGCGCGGCCGGCGGCGATTGGGGTCACTCCCACCTCTCCGATCGTGGGTAAGCCTCAGGACCCTGCCGACGCAGCGGGCACCGGCCAGACGGCAATCGCCTGGGGTACTGCGCCCACGGCACCTACCTCGGCGACCGGCATCCTGCGTCAGTTCGACTTCAACAACGTGACTGGCTCGGGGGTCATCTTCACCTGGCCTTCTGACGGTGAGCTGGTGGTGCCGACTGCTGGTACCGCCTCGGTCGTGGTCTGGAATGCCGGCGCCTCGACTGGTCCGGCCTGTGACTTTTACGCAGTATGGTCGGAGTGATAGTCGGACTATCACCTCTTCTTCTGGTTCATAGTAGCTTGTCGAATTTGAGAAGGGTCATCGTCTACACCTCGAACTAACCGCTAGGGGGTAGCCTTGGCCCTTCCGATTCGGCGGGCTACCCCGCAGCGACCGCCCTCTAATAAGGGCAACTCGCGCTTCATCCAGGCGCCAGTCGCCTCGGTTGTTGTCGGCACCCGTGCCACCATCATTCGGGCAGCTCAGAAGAGCGCTGCCCGCCGTGCTGGCAATGACCTCAACTCCGGCCTCGGCCCCCTGGCTCGAGGCGGTGCCCAGTGGATCCAGGCCCCGAAGTACAACTCGGGTGGTCTCAAGCCCAGCCTGATCCGGCCGGCTGCCCAGAAGTCGCGTACCTGGCGAGCAGTCTCCGATACCAACCAGAGCGTAGGCCCGGTCACCGCCGTTCGTGGCGGTACGCAGTGGATACAGGCACCGACCGCTGTTGTGTCGGTGCCGGACGGCGATCAGCCCAGCGTCTTCCTGGCCGTTCGCCCCCTGCCGCCGACTGGGCAGGGCCGTTCTCGCTCCTACATCACCAGCACCGCCACGGTGGGGGCTGGGCAGCGCCCCAACGTCATCCGAGCCGCTCAGAAGAGTGTGGCTCGACGGACAGGCAACGACCTCAACAGCGGTCTGGGCCCGATCGTTCGCGGCGGTGCCCAGTGGATTCAGGCACCTCAATACAACTCGGGTGGGCTCGCGCCGCGAGTTCTGGCCGGACGTCGGCAGGCAATTTCGCTGCGCACCGACAGCCGGGCGCTGCCTTACGGCTACAAGACCGGACGCGGTTCCCACTGGCGTCCAGCTCAGGTCTACAACTCGGGTGGCCTGGTCCCGACTCGGGTTCAGGGCCTCAAGCGGCCAGCTCCGATCCGGCCCATTGCCGATCTCAACGGCGGCATTGGTCCGGTCGCTGTCACGCGCGGCGGCAGCCAGTGGGTCCAGAGCCCACTTCCGGTTCCGGCCACCACTCCGGTTATCGCTCAGGGCGTTCGTCGCAAGCCGTCCAAGGTCGTCGGCCCCAGCCGGGTCAGTGGCTTTGCGATCCCCAAGAACTACCCCTACGCCGTCCTGGCTGACAATCCGCTGGCTTATTACCGGCTGGATGAGACTGGCAGCACCTTTGTCGATGTCGTCGGCGGTCACAATGGCACCGGTAGCGGTGGCTATGCGAGCACCGCTGGGCTGCTTAGTCAGCTTCCCGGCAACCTACCCGATGCTGCGGTTTCCTTCAATGGCAGCACCGGTCGCATCGATCTGCCTAGTGGTTATGACCCCTCAGCCGGTCGTACCACTTTCTCCCTGGAGTTCTGGTTCCAGCCAGCGGGGATTCCGGCCAGCGACTCGCGGCTGATTGCCAACGCTCACACCGATAGTGACAAGCTCGGTTTTCAGGCTTGGCTGAGCGGCTCCGGCACCCGTCTCGATGTCGCGGTGGGCTTGACCAGCGTTTGGGCTGGGGCCGGGGTCAACCTCACCTTCGGTACCGCTCGTTATCAGGTCGGTTTCTCCTACGACGGCAGCCAGCCTCGACTCTTCATCAATGGTCTGCAGGTCGCGGTTGGCGGCATCAACGCCGGCACTATCGCCGCCGCCAGCTTCCCGATCAGCTTTGCCCGCAACCCGGCCTATAACGGCGACTACTTCGCGGGCGTTATCGATGAGGTCTCCTTCTACGGTCAGGCTCTAGGGGCCGACCGTTTCCTGGCTCATTACCTGGCCGGCGCTGCGCCTCCGGTCGCTGTCCTCAGCAGTGGCATCCGGCGACCGGTTCCCAGCCGCCCTGTGGCCGATCTCAACGGCGGCCTGGGTCCGACCATCAACCTGCGTGGCGGTAGTCAGTGGATTCAGGTTCCGCAGGTACTGCTGGGCGCTGCTCCCATCCTGGTTCGGGGTCAGCTCCGTAAGCCGAGCCAGGCTGGTCGCTCCCATCTACTGGCGGCTTCGTCCTACAACGCAGGCGGCCTGGTTCCGATCCGCAGCCAGGCTCTGCGCCAGGCGCTTCCCAAGCGGGCAGCCAGCCGCTTGGTCCTGCAGCCGCCCTCGTCGGTACCGATCACACCGGTTGTACTGCGAGCACGGCGTCAGGCCGTTCCTCAACGGGCACTCAGTCACCGACTACCCGCCGCCGCCTACAACGCGGGCGGTCTGACCCCGAGCCTGGTTCGAGCCCTGCGCCGTCCAGCCGCCAAGGTCCGCCCAGCTCGGCTGGTGGTACCGCCGCCGCTGGCGGCAGTCATTCCAGACGGGGATCAGCCCAGCCTCTTCTCGGCCACCCGGGCGGCTGCTGCTCCGACTCGCCCAGCCTCGCGCTGGTTGCGGCCGGTCCAGCTGCCAGCTGTCAGCAGCGCTGCCGTTGTCTTGCGAGGCGTTCCCCGCAAGCCAGCCAAGGTCGGTCCTTCACATTCCTTCCGCCCTGCCTACAACGGCAGCGGTATCGCGCCTCAGCTCAGCCAGGGCATTCGCCGTCATCCCGGTCCGGTCGGTCCCTCTCGCTGGCGCCCAGCTCCCGGCTACAACGCCGGAGGCCTGGTTCCACAGCGCACGCGGGGAGTTCCTCGCAAGCCAGGACCGGTCAAGGCCAGCCATCAGCTCGTCGCTCAGCTTTACAACTCGGGTGGACTCAAACCGCTCTTCAGGGCAGGCCTACGCCAGAGGCCACCGACTCGGGGTCGTAGTCACTCTTGGTTGGCGCCCATAGCTGAGACCGCAACCCAGCTTCGCTACTACCTCCAGGACCAGGAGCCGAATCGCAGCCTGAGCAGCGCAGAGGCCAACGTGGCGCTGCTCGACCAGGAGCCGATCAAGGGCCTGACCTCCAACCGACCGTCAAGGCTGCTTATCGACAACGAGCCGAACCAGTCGCCGGGAACCGGAATCAAGGGGCAATAGATGAGCGAAACCAACGCCCAGCTGATCGGGCCCTACCGCAAAGGCGAGATTCCGCCCCCCATCGTGGTCACCTTCAAGGACTACCTGGGCAACGTGATCGACCTCACCGGGTATGCCGTCCACTTCGTCTACCGGGCGCACACCCTGGCCGGCTGGCCTGACTACACCACCACCGACCCTACGGCCCTTGATCGAGTGGGCTCGCTGCTGAGCGGGCCCTTAGGTCAGGCGCAGTACACCTGGGTGACGGCTGACTTTGCTGGGGTCGGTTTCTTTGAGGGCGAGATGTGGGCAGGCAACGGGACCAACAGGTACTCATCTGTGCGCTACCAGTGGCAGGTGTACGACGCCATCCTGGTACCCAGCATCTGAGGATGAATCTGTTCTCTCGGCTCCTCTGTCGCTTGGGGTTCCATGACTGGGTGCTCGGTGATTACGCCCACCCCTTCAGGTGCCGGTACTGTGGAGCCAAGCGTTCCTGATGCCCACTCGTGCCCCTCGGGGCTGCCCGATTCCTCGCTGCCCTCACCCTCTACCCTGCCCCTCGCATGGTCGTGCTCCCCTCGAGCGGCTGCATAACCAGCAGCGGGGATCTTCCGCTCGGCAGGGATATGGTGCCCCCCACAGGCGGGCACGTAGGCAGCTACTGGCAGAGCACCCCCTCTGCGTGGCCTGCCTTGATGAGGGTAGGGTCACCCCGGCTACGGTGGCGGACCATATCGTGCCCAAGCAGCCAGGAGTCGTGGACGTGGAGCTAGCCCATTACCAGCCGCTCTGTGCGCACCATCATGGGCAGAAGACCAGACGGGAGCAGAACCGGGCTGATGGCCACTCAGGGATGGTCGCTCAGTAGGGATGGTCAGCCTAGGGATGGTCGCTCAGTAGGGATGGTCACGTCATCCCGGGGCGGCGAGGGGTTCGCCCTTACCCACCCCCCGGTTTTTCAAGAATCCTTTGGGGGTGGTCACGAGCATGTCTTAACTCGCTGCACATCGTCTCAAGCCAGGAGTCTGAGGAGGGCAAAGATGCCCAGCCCTAAAGCGCAGCCGGCCAAGCTTCGGCTGCTCAACGGTCGCCGCGAGGGCCAGGACTCAGGCGGCCGGAAGGTTCCAGATCCACCCGCCTTCGTGCGCTATGCGCCGGCCAAACCAATCGAGCTGAGTCAGGAGGCTTCGGACCACTGGGATCAGGTGGTGCCTGAGCTGGCGCGCCTAGATCTGCTCACCCCAGGCCACTTGGGGGGGCTGGTCAGCCTCTGCGAGTGCTGGGCTCAGTTTCTCGCGGCGCGTGATGAGGGCAACCTTCGAGACCTGATCGTGGCCTCTCGCGAATACCGCGCCTGGGCGGGGGAGTTCGGCCTGACGCCTTCCTCGGAGACCCGACTTGGTGTCAAGGAGCCCAAGGGCGATGGCGCGAATCCGTTCGCTCCCCGATCCCAGACTCAGTCCTGAGGTCCATCAATACCTGAAGAGCCGCGGCATCCCCTTTCCGGACTGCCCGCCTTTCATCCTCACTCCAGAACCTACTGACTACCCGGGAGCCGTCTTCGACTTCGACCGCGTAGATCTAGTCCGCGATGTCTTTCAGTGTTTGCGGCACACGCAGGGCGAGTGGGCGGGCAGGCCGCTCAAGCCCGATCCCTGGCAGGTGGCCTACATCCTGGCCCCCGTCTTCGGTTGGGTGGCCCCCAACGACGCTGGGCAGCTGGTCCGCATTATTCGCAAGGTCCACATCGAGGTTCCCCGCAAGGGCGGCAAGACCACTCTGGCCGGCGGCATTGCCACCTACCTGACTTGTGCTGACGGCGAGCAGGGGGCTCAGGTCTACGCCGTCGCAACCGGCAAGCAACAGGCGCGCTACTGCTTCGATCCGGTCAAGGCCATCGCCGAGAAGTCGCCCGACCTGGGCCCCTTCGTGAAGATCACCGCCGATCGCATCGTGCACACCTCGAGCGCCAGCTACTTCGCGGTGGTGGCCTCGATCGCCGATCTCCTCCACGGAGCCAACGTGCACGGAGCCATCGTGGACGAGCTGCACGTGCACAAGGACGGCAAGCTGGTGGAGGCGGTGGAGACCGGCATGGGAGCTCGCCAGCAGCCGCTGATGGTCACCATCACCACCGCCGACGATTCCCGTCAGACCACTGTCTACGCTCAGCGCCGGGAACGCATCGAGCAGCTCGCTCGTGGCGCCTTCAAGGATCCCAGCACCTTCGGAGTGATCTGGGCTGCCGACCCCAAGGCCCTGGCCGGTGATCTCGAATATCCCTTCCAGGAGTCGACCTGGCGGCGCGCCAATCCCGGCTACGGGATCTCGCCCACCCGACGCTTCATGGTCGATGCAGCCGCTCAAGCTCGGCAGTCGCCGGCCAATCTCGCCAGCTTTCTGCGCCTGCATCTGAACCTGCGCACTAAGCAGGACACCCGCTATCTGGATCTGGGCGCCTGGGACGCCAACCTGGGGGAAGTTTCCGAGGAATCGCTCACTGGTTGCGAGTGCTATGGCGGGCTTGACCTGGCCTCCACCGGCGACCTCTGTGCGCTCTGCTGGGACTTCCCGGACGGTGAGGGCGGGCATCGGGCGCTCTGGCGGCTTTGGATTCCTGAAGGTGGCTCCAGTCCGCCCACTGGGCTGGTCAGCCTGGATCTGCGTACAGCCGGTTCAGCCTCGATCTGGGCTCGCCAGGGGCTGCTCACGGTGACGCCCGGCAACGTGGCCGACTACAGCTACATCCGCAATGCCATCAACCAGGACCGGGCTCGCTTCAGCGTTCAGGAGCTTGCCTATGATCCCTGGAACTCGACCCAGCTAGTTAACGACCTGCTTGCCGACGGTGCCCCCATGGTCCAGGTCCGTCAGGGCTTCGCCAGCATGTCGCCGCCCACCAAGGAGCTCCAGCGGTTGCTCCTGGAAGGCAGCGGGCGCTACCTGCACGGAGCCAATCCGGCCGTGCGCTGGCAGGTCGACAACTTCGCGGTTGAGATGGATGCCGCCGGCAACGTGAAGCCCAGCCGCAAGAACGCCAGCGACAAGATCGACGCCGTGGTTAGTGCCCTGATGGCGTTGGACCGCGCCATGCGTCATGAGGGCGCCGGAGAGCCGGCTTTCCTCGGTTCAGCCTGATGAGGAGACGCCCTTGCCCAGCTTGATCGACCGTCTGCGCCGACTCTGGGGCGGTCCCGCTTCAGGGGCCGGGGTGGGCCTGTTTCCGCTCGGTACCGGCCAGAG
>QHBT01000052.1 GCA_003244185.1 Candidatus Dormiibacter spiritus
CTGCTCGACCACTGCGGAGGGCTCCACGAGCCCGACGTCCTGTTCAGCGCGCTGGAGTCATAGGGATGGCCCAGCACATCAGCAGGGACACCGAGACGCGCGAGCAGTGGCTCGGTCGGGCGATCGAGATGATGCGGCCAGAGTTCGCGGCGGCCCGTGCTCCCCTCCCCGAGCACCTGGCGGTCTCCTGCAGCTGGCCCAGCGGCAACCCGCGGACTGTGATCGGCGAGTGCTGGGTTGCCGAGGCCTCCAGCCGCGGCTACGTCGAGGTCTTCATCAGCCCCGTCCTCGACCAGGTCGCGGGCGTTCAGGGCGTCCTGGTCACCCTGCGCCACGAGCTCGTGCACGCGGCCGGTCGTCGAGGCCACGGCAAGGAGTTCAAGGCGCTGGCGGTGGAGATGGGGCTCACCGGACCAATGACGGCGACGATTGCCAGCCCCGAGCTGCTGGACTTCATCAACTGGACGCTGCTGCCGCAGCTGGGCCAGTACCCGCACGGCGCCATCACCGGGCGGGGCGAGATCCTGGTCCCCCCCATCGAGCCGGGCGACAAGCCGATCATCCTGCGACCCGATGACCGGCCCAAGAAGCAGTCCACCCGACTGCTCAAGGCCGAGTGCCCGGAGTGCGGCTACACGATCCGGCTGACCAAGAAGTGGGCTGACGCGGGTCTGCCCAACTGCCCGACCGACGGCGCCCCCCTGGCGCTCGACGGTGACACCGAGGCTGGCGAGGGCGCCGGCGTTCACGTGCTCGCCCCAGCCGCGGCTCGACTGACCTGACCCACCCATCGGAGGCAACCGAGAGGCCGGGCGCGCATCGCTCGGCCTCTCGGGGACGGTGGCTCGCGAGAGTTCACGAGGCAGCGCGTTTAAACGGCATCGCTCGGGTCCTATTTCAAGGAGAACATTGATGTTCTACGATCCGTCCATGGGAGAGGACGTCACTATCCGCGCCTTCCCGGTGGAGAAGGTGCAAGCCCTCACGGGGCTTACCCGCCGACGCCTTCAGTACTGGGACGAACGGGGGTTCCTCCAGCCCACCCTGGCCCGCGGCGGGGGCCGCGGGCGGGTCCGGCTGTACGACTTCCGCGACGTCGTCGCGCTACGCGTTGCAGCCGAGCTGCGTCGCGGCGGTGTCAGCCTCCAGGAGATCCGCAAGGCCGTAGACCATCTCCGGCAGTTGGACTACGCCCATCCCCTCGCTGAGATCAACTTTTTCCACGAGAACGGCCGCCTCTACTTTGAGGAAGCCGAAACTGTGCGCGCCGGACGGCGCCCAGAGCAGGTCGTGGCCGTGTTCCGCGTCCCCTTCGAAGCGATCGTCAGGTCTGTGCGGGCCGATATCGCCAAGCTGGACGAGCGCCCACACGGAGAGATCCGCCGACAACGTGGACTGCTCGGTTCCAAGCCAGTCATCGCCGGAACGCGAATTCCTCTCGCCTCTATCCAACGCCTTGCTGCTGACGGTGCTACCGCCAGCCAGATCGGCGAGCTTTATCCCGACCTCACCGATGAGGACATCCGGGCGGCGCTCGCTGCTGGGAGCGTCACACGGCGCCGCGCGCACGCCAGCTAGGGTTCCTAATCGATCAGAACATGGTCGAGCCGGTTGCCGACCTTTTGAATGGGCGCGGCCATCTCGTCACCCGAGTCCGCGACGTCGGCCTTTCGGACGCGACCGATGAGGTGATATCCGAGTACGCGCTCACCTTTGACCTCGTTATCGTCACCTTCGACCGCGACTTCCGTAACAGCGCTCGACGCCGCGGAGCCCGGTGCCTCCACATCCGGCCGCCCGAACTCAACGCTGCCGATCGGCTGCGCAAGTACTTCGACGAGACCATCGAGCTACTCGGAACGTCCGGCTTCGTCGTCCTACCGCCTAAGGGATCTCCGACGACATAGCTTGGGCTCCCGACATCGGCACCTTCCCCCGCCGACGGCGTTGGTCGAAATGTTGCCTAACCGTCCCCTTTTAGACCTGTCTGCGAGCTCGACGTCAGCCGGGTGGGCAGGATCCGCCGAGGAGCCTGTGGCTTGACCTGAGCCTCTATCGTTCGCCGAGACGCGAGGCGGCACGTTTAAACGGGGTCACAACAAGTCCGGCGACCTACGACTGCCCGAACTACTCCACAGGTAATGACTCGACTTCGGGACCCAGCCAAGCGGGGGCCAGGGCGCCAGGGCGTGACCGAGTCGATACTGCTTTGGGGTGGGGACCCCACCTCATAGCCGTCTGTGGTTTCGGCAGGGTCCCCCGGGTCGGACTACTTCTTGTGCTGGGCAGGCTTGATCGGCCTGTAAGTCGTGCCAGGCTTGGGGCCCGGCGGGAGCGGGTGGCCCTCCGTGGACACGATCTGCTCCCCATCAGGGCGGGCGTAGATCCCTGAGAAGGGGGCCGGCTGGCCCGGCTTGAGCTTTCCCGCCATAGGACGGTTCGTCGCCACTTGTCTCATCACCTCCTTTCTGTCGAGAGTCGCCGACCGCGTTGCGCGGTCGAGTCGTTGAACTAGTTCTGTCATCACCTCCACAACTGCCGGAGGGGTACGAGCCCGGATAGCCCTCACGGCCGGGTGCCCCAGCGAGGAGCGGTCGAGCAGCTGATCGAAGGCGGTGCTAGGCGGCGTCATTTCGGTCCTCCCGCTTCCGAAGCCGGTACAGCCGGGTCTCGACGACCTTGGACGAGCCCAGCTCCAGGAGTTCGGCAATCTCCCGGTGGGTGTAGCCGAGAGCACTTAGAACGGCCATCTGCCGCACGATGGGGTCCCCGATCTCGTCTATAGACAGTCGAAGCGTTTCCCGGGCGACCACGATGGCTTCGGCGCCGGCGTGGAGCTCGTCGGGAGCAGTGCGTGGCTCGATCGGGACGGTGGGCAGCCTCCGGCGCCGCTCCTTCAGCCAATCGCGATACTCGGTCGCGAACCGAAACAGCGCTTGCCCAATGAAGAAGGTCTTCAGGGTTGCCCCCCGCGAGGCCGTCCATTTCCCCCGCTTGAGGACCTTGTCTCGAAACGCGACGACAGCCCGCGCGATCGTATTGGCGGTCAGATCCTCGCGCTCGTGAGCTTCCTGAACCAGGATAGGGTCAAGGGTGTCGGGCACCTTGACACCCTTCTCACGGCACTTAGACAGAATGACCGCGGTGCAGATCCAGGCTCCGATTACCTGGTGCCCGTACTCCATCAGAGCCTTGTAGAGCTTCTCTGCCTCGACTCCCTCGTACCCCTCCCAGGCAAGGAAGCGGATCAAGTCGTCGTCAGCGGCCAATCGGGCCTCCCAATCGTTCACGTCGGTCGGTACGGTGATGCGGTTCGGAGGGGGCCAGCTGGGTTGTAGTCGAGCTTCGGAACCGCGCGCCGGCAGGTTTACCCCCATGCCGTGTTGCGCGTCGTTGGTCAAACTGAAACCCCCAAAAGCAAAGTGATCGGCCTCTCGCCCGCCCCATAGGCGACCGATAGCCCTTCTTATGCAGAAAAGCGGGCCTATCCCTCACGCCAGCGAAAAAAGACAGGCTACTAAGTTCGAAGGGCGGCTCTAACTCCCGATAAGTACCTTTGTCAGGAGCTAGAAGGGCTCCAGCTGCTACCCTTCCAGCGATGCTCGTGCCCTCGCCGCCGCCCACGACTCAGCTCCGCTTCCCGGACGTGGACGCCGCGACGTCGCTCGCCACCCTCGACGATCAGGCCGCCAGCTACGCGCGTGCCAGCAAGGCCGAGAACACCATCCGTAGCTACCGCGTCGACCTGGCTGACTTCCAGGCGTGGTGTGACGCCCACGCCCTGTCCTGGCTGCCGGCGACGCCGAAGACCATCGCCCTGTACGTCACCGCCCAGGCTCAGGACGGTCGCAAGGTCGCGACGATCGAGCACCGCCTTGCGGCGATCTCGGTCGCTCACCAGGTCGCCGGCCACTGGCCGTCTCCGACCTCCCACCCCGACGTCCGGACAACCATGCAGGGCATCCGCCGTACACACGGCACCGCGCAGCAGCGGAAAGTGCCGCTGGGCACGAAGGAGCTTCGGCGCCTCATGCGCGTCGCAGGCCCCACCCCGCTCGCTGAGGCCCGCGATCGCGCCCTCCTCCTCCTCGGCTTCGCCGCGGCCCTCCGGCGCAGCGAGCTCGTCTCGCTCGACGTGCGCGACCTCGAGGACACCGAGAACGGGCTCACCATCCACCTGCGTCGAAGCAAAACCGACCAGGAGGCCGCCGGCGAGGACCGCGGCATTCCCTTCGGACAACACCCGGACACCTGCCCCATCCGCACCCTTCGTCAGTGGCTCCAAGTCAGCGGCATTGCGGACGGCCCCGTTTTCCGCGGCATCACCCGCCACGGGCAGCTGCAGGTCTCCCGCCTCTCGACGGACGCGGTAGCTGACATCGTCAAGCGCGCCTGTGCCGCCGCAGGCCTCGACCCCTCCCGCTACGCAGGGCACTCCCTTCGTTCGGGGCTCGCGACGTCGTCCGCGGAGGGCGAAGCGCCGGAGCGGTCGATCATGCGGCAGGGCGGCTGGCGCTCTGAGCGCACCATGCGCAAGTACATCCGGCCCGCGACCATCTGGAAGGAGAACGCGGCGGCTTACTGCGGGCTCTAGCACCAAACCCTTGAGGGGCTCGACCAGGGCTAGAGAGCCATTGTGCCGCCATCGAGCCGCTCGCGCCCTGAAGGCGCTGGAAGTCGGCAAACCAGCAATCGACGCTGCGCGGGTGATGCTCCCAGCCCTAGGCAGGCCGATTCTAGTGGCCAGCGTCGCTCGGGCGGCCAACCTACCCCTGCCGGCTCCGGCCTCCGGGATCTGACAGCCCGGCGCCGGCCGCGCGGGATCAACTAAGGGCTAGGAGAGAGCAGAGGACCTTGAAAGGTCAATGGGTCGAGAACTGGACCACGCTCTTGGTACGCCGTGCTCAAGATCGGCAGCCTCTGCCTTCTTCTGTGTCATTGGTGCGCAATCAGCGTCCTCTAAGGTCTCCAGGTCCCCTCCGCTGCTCAGACCGTTAGTTTTGTGAGAGGGTCACCTCTTTCACCCCACTCCTCTCTCAGAGACATGACAACCCTTGACAGTCACCATGGGGAGGTGTAGCGTCCAGCGACGGGAGAGGGACACTGTGCTTCAGGTACAGGTGCTGTTAGCGGTTCGCTTCACCCTCGGACTGCTGCTCGCCGCCTCCAGCATCGGGAAGCTCATCCACATTGCCCGCTTCGCGAACACGTTGCGTGGCTTGGGAGTCCGGCGGCGCTTTACCCTGCCATTGGCTCTTATCTTCACCATCACCGAAGGGTGTCTGAGCGTGCTCCTCCTGGGAGGAGCGTGGACCGTGCCAATAGCGCTCGCCGCGGTTTCCCTCTTCGCGCTGTTTGGCGCGGTCTCGTTGTGGGCGGCAAGATACCGGCCCGGCGTCCCATGTTCCTGCTTTGGCGTGACGCAAGAGGTCCTCGGGCTAAGGACTGCCAGCCGGGCGGCCGCGCTGTTGGCACTATCGCTCCTGTATTTGGCTCTTATAGTCGTCGCCGGTCAAGACCGCGCGAGCGTGGAAACGGTCTTCAGTGCAGGTCTGATGGCACTGGGCGTCATCCTCTTGAGCCGTTGGATCATGTTTCTGCCCACGCTGGTAAGCCTGATCGAACATCGACGTCAAGGTGCGGCTGTGCTCGATCTACTGGAGTTCGAGCGACACCCCGCCACGCAGGTGGTGCAGTGATGCCTCTGATCCTTTGGGCTGCAATCGCCGTCCTATTTGTGGTCGTCGCTATTCAGTGCTTCGCATTCCTCGAGACGCTTCGTCAGTTGGCAGAGATTCGCAGGGAATTTGAGGCGTATCAGGGCGCTACAGAGTTGTCCGGTGTCGTTCCAATCGGAATGACACTGCCGGACCTGGCACTAATCGATCCTTCGACCACGACACCCGTGGCCCTTCGAGACCGTATGACGACGGGGGGACTCGTATTTCTTCACCCGGGCTGCGTCTCGTGTCATACGGTTGCTCAACAGCTCGATCGATACGCAGGTCTGCAGCAGCCCGGCACATCTCTAGTCGCGATCGTGGAGGGTCGGACGGCCGACGAAGCAGAGCAGTTCATCAAAGAGACCGGCCTGGGCCCGGCAGCCATCCTTATCGATCCGAACGGGGAATTGGCGAGGTCAATCGGGTTGACTGTTAAGCCCGCCGTGGTCGTCGTATACAACGGCGCCACGCAGGCGACAGCAACTATCCGCAGCGCGAGCCAGGCCGACGAATTCATGATGAAGGCTCTACGTAACGGAACGGCGATGCCGGAGGAGCCCACTACACGATCTGTAGCTACATCGAAGGTGCGTGAGATCAGCTCGTCGAGTTGAGGAGGAGGTGGAAGGGTTCCAGATGTCGAGAATTCTTACGTCATTGGAACAGCTAGCTACTGACCGCGAACGCTTGGGCAGGCGGCGATTCCTGAGAAAAGTCGTTTCAGGAGCAGCCGGTGTGGCGGCAGTTGCGGCAGGGTTAACGCCGAAGGCTGCGTCAGCTTGTTACCACTACAATTGTTGCTGCCTGGTCTACCCAAATAGTGGAAGCTGTCCGTGCGGCGCCAGCTACAGCTGGCAATGTTATCAGTATCCGAACTACTATCAGTGCGTGGAATGTTATAACTGCAATTGCTCTTATTACAGGAATCTCGGCTGCTGTGCGCCTGGACATCAAGCGCCTGGACATCAAGCCGCGTGAGCGCAGTAGCCGTTGCGTCCGTCCTCGGGCTTCTAGGGGGATTGGCTCAACTGGCTAGCCCTTGAGGACTGTCCATGATCGGTGTCATGTGGCCCCTCGTGAAGGAGGCGAACCAGCGAAAGTGGATATCGGCGCTGATGTTCTTCGGCATCGGTGCTATCTCCGCGGCCGCGCTCGGCGGATTGTTGATCTCCCTGGCGCACCAGGCGGTGGGCTCGGTGCAGAATGAGCCACTCACGGCTTTTAGCCTCTGGGTCATCTGCGGTTCTCTCGCACTGGCAGATCTGGGTCTATTCGGCCTGAATCCACCGAGTATTCGACGGCAGACCTCACCCCACTTCTGGCGAATGTTTGGTTTGAAAACGAGGTGGTATCTTTGGGGCGCTGATCTCGGGCTTGGGTTCTCAACCATACGGGTGACATCATTATTCTGGGCCACCATCATCATCACAGCTGTGCTTTTGACACCTCCTTGGACTCTGGTTCCGTTATTCTCGTATTCGATAGGAACGGTAGTTGGGGTGGTGACAGGTACGCTGATCGCTCGCGTTGCACGGTTCACCGACGGCCCGCAAGCCCTCTCGGCAGCAGTTGGATACACCCTTACCAAAACTCGGTTGGTTCGGGTGGTTTCAGGAGGTCTGCTGTTCAGCTGCGGCACCGTAGTCATGATGTCGACGCTGTTAAGGGTATGAGCGCGCCCGGTCGACTCCAGATTACCTGCATCCTAACGCGGATGGAGCTTAGACGCGTGTGGTTCGCGCCCATCGTGTGGTGGCGCTATCATAAGCTTAAGCAACTAATGAAGGGTAATGAGGGGTTACTTGCTCATGCACTGCTATGGGAATCACCGAGAACGTGTGTAACGTTGTCGGTGTGGCGGTCTCCGATTGCTATCGTTGCCGCTGCTACAACAGATCATGTCCTCGCTGTACGGTTTGCTTATCGCTCATGTAGGGAACTCTGGTCCACGCAATGGCACCTTACCCGCCTCAGCTCAGGGGCGGACCATTGGGGCGCTTTGGATTGGGAGTCATTGGCAGAGGCATGCGGCCTCGGGCACGACTACGGCGCCGCGTTCACAGTGTGCACGGGACGAGCTGCCGAATTGAAGCTGGACAAAGCGGATGAGGGTGTGAGACTCGGTGGCCGACACGAGTGATCGGCGCGATCAAGTATTATGGCTGGCCAGTCTGGTTGGTGCTGCCATATTGCTATGGAGTTGTCAAGTTAATAGCGGAGCGCATCATGCGACGGGAACGGCTGGGTCATCGCGGATGCCTGGCAGTTTGCCGGCGTGGGTGCCACCGGATTGTGTCGGCAGCGCTGCTAGCGCCCAACCAGAGACTACGATGGGGCTTCATGAAGTACAAGGCGTCGCCTCGACTGGAAACCAGCTGTGGATGCTTGTGGATGGCATCGGTCCACCCTTGAGGACGAACACTCCTACCAAGCTGTTGTGGCGAATGACGGGTAACGGGCCATTGACCATCTTCGCAGACGGTCCACAGCGGGAGCAGATTCGACCAGCTTGGGGGCCTGTTCCACATGGCGGATCCAGTTGGACGCGGCCAGGTGATGAATGGGGTACAGAATTCAACATGCCTCGTCCAGGCTGTTGGGTGTTGCATGCGATGCGGTCGGACGTCACCGGTCAGGTGTCCGTTTGGACAGTATGAGCCGGGGCGAATCAGCTCACCGACGTGTCCTCGTAGCCTTCAGCGCGTCCATCCGGCTCAGGGGTGTGCCAGGGGCGTCGACCTTGCGTAGCTGAGGCCAGCCACCGGCGCCGCGAAGCCGGTCCAATGCGCAGTGTCATCGACCGCCCGGCCCGGCGCAGGACGACGGCCTCAGCCGCGGAGAGGTAGCTCACCTCGACGAGACAGCCTAGCGAATCCTAAGAGTCGACGCGTACACGCGTACGTATGCAAGGCGTCCGTACACGCGCAGGCATGCCGTCCACGCAGAAGCGTGGATGCCGTACGTGTGGACGTGCACACGCCGTAGGAGCTATCCTCAGCCCAGCTGGTCACCAGCAGCAGCAGTCGAAGGAGAACGTCATGCACATTGCTGTCGCCAACCTCAAGGGAGGCGTGGGGAAGACCACCACGGCCATCCACCTGGCCGCCGGCCTGGGCCGGCGGGCGCCGACGGTTCTGATCGACACCGACCCAGACGGTTCCGCGTCAGTCTGGGCGCGGTTGGCCCCCGATCTTCCGTACCGGACCGAGTTCGCCCCCGAGGGCCAGCCCTATGGTCCACTCATCAACGGCGCCGAGCACGTCGTGTTCGACACGCCTTCCGGGCTGATGTCGAAGGACATCATCATCGAGGCCATCTCGGCGGCAGAAACGGTGATCGTCCCCGTCCAACCTCGGCTCATGGACGTCAACCGCTCCGACTCGACGATCGATCTCCTCACGACGGCCGGATTCGAGCACAACCCGACCGTGTACCTGCTCTT
The DNA here is from genome assembly GCA_003244185.1 of Candidatus Dormiibacter spiritus. Lineage (GTDB taxonomy): Bacteria > Chloroflexota > Dormibacteria > Dormibacterales > Dormibacteraceae > Dormiibacter > Dormiibacter spiritus. The sequence goes on from QHBT01000052.1 coordinate 9,166, forward strand.
CACGCAAGTCAGGCCGGGCACACGGAGCTCGCGGGCGACCAGAGAGAGCCTTGAAAGCCGTGGCTTGCCTGTGTTGGACAGCGAGATCCCGCTTCTTGAAGCCTATGGTTGGGCGTTCGGGCAGGTCCCTCCGGAGGGCACTCGCTACGGCCAACTCCTCGACGAGCTGCTCGGTGCTGGAGTGCCGGCATGACGACGAAGGGCAAGTCGCTCGCTGATCTCACCGCTCGCGTCGATGCCGCTGCCGCCGCCCGGCCTATGTCGCCGCCTGCCCCAACCGTCGAGCCCGCGAGCCCGCACGAGCCTGGAACTACGGCGGAACCCATTGCTTCGCCTCCGATCCCGAACCCACCAGCTCGGCCTGCGCAAGCGCCACCGGTCCGTCCCGCCTCCATTCCATCGCCCTTTTCGATGCCTCACCGCACACGCCGCTACACGGCTGAACTGCCCGACGCCATCCATCTGAAGCTCAAAGAGTTTGTACTGAACGAGCGGACCACTGCCTACGCCGTGAACTACGCGCTCGTAAATCTCCTTCTGACCGACGCGGAGCTTGCAGAGCGTGTAAGAGAGATCATCCATGCGCGGCCATCCGTTGCAGCGACGGTGGAGTAGCATCGCGCCCGACAAATAAAAATGCCCTGGCGGGTACCAGCCCCAGGGCGCGGCACTCAGGAGGAAGCGTCTCCCTATGCGTCCCGAAGACTACACCGATCACAAGCCGCGACCTATGAACCTCCTCCACATCCGTCGTCCCGACGCCAGCAGCGCAGCACGGCACGAGAGCCTCGAAGCGGCGCTCGCTGAGACGTTCGGCCGGGAACTGGAGGCGGCCAGGGGCGCCGGCGAGCTCGCCTTCTACGCTCGTCTCCTCGCTCAAGTGAACCTTCCGCACTCTCGGGTCACGGTGAACGAGTACGAGCGCAGCAACGGGGACCTCACGCTTACTCTCCTGGCCCCGAGCAAGATCGGCCTACCGTACGGAACGATTCCCCGGCTCACCCTCTTTTGGGTCTGCACCGAGGCCTTCCGAACTAGAAGCCGTGACCTGGTCCTAGGCGACTGCTTAGCCGACTTCATGGCGCAGCTGGACGTCGAGCAGACCGGCGGTCGGAAAGGAACCATCCGCCCCTGGAGGCGGCAGCTCACCTCGCTCTTCGCGACCGCCTTCACCCTGCACTACGCCGGCGACGGCTTCACCCAGCTCGCCGGCGTGCACGTTGCTGACGAAGCCCTTATCCTCTGGGATCCGACGTCGCCGAACCAGCGGCAGCTCTGGCAGTCCACGGTCTGCCTCAGCGAGCGCTTCTACCAGGCCGTCGTCGACCGGCCCTTCCCGGTGAGCATGGCCGCCCTCCGCTGGCTTCGAAAGAGTCCTCTTGCCCTCGACCTCTACACGTGGCTGACGTACCGGCTCAGCTACCTCGACCGCCGGACGCCTATCCCTCTGGCCGCCCTGGCGGTCCAGTTCGGGAGCAACTACGCCGAGCTGAAGCACTTCCGGTGGAAGTTGGAGAAGGCGCTCGCCAAACTGCAGGCGATCTGGCCTGAGCTCAGAGTCGAACTCGACTCGGCTGCGCTGATCCTCCAGCCCAGCCGCCCTCACGTCCCGCCGCGCGGCGACCGAATTCCTTGACCCACGGTGGGGACAATCCTTCGGAAAACCGCCATCGGCGGCGACTTTTCAGCGCAGTAACGGTGACCGAGTGAGCGCAGTAACGGTGACCAAGCACCAGCGGCTCAAATTCGGAGGCAGCGCAGTAACGGTGACCATCCCTATAGAGAGGAATCCTGTACTACCTACCTGTAGCAGGGCCGATGGAACCGTGGACAACCCTTCAGGTTGACCACCGTCCCACAGCCCGGCGATGACGGAGAACTAAGAAACCAATACCGACGGATGCTCAGGAGCCGGCTGGTCGACTTCCGATCTTCCGGGGGTCCATCGGTACCGGCAGGCCTCGGGGTGCTCTCAGGATTGCCGGTGGCGGCCAGCTCCCCCGGTACCAGCCTCCGAAGGTTTCCTCGAAGAAGCCCCCGATCGGCAACTGCCGGGGACTTCCGAGCCGCTCCGAGCCGTCCTCGCGGTGATAGATGGGCTCGTACTCAACCCAGGCCGCATCGAACGAGAGGACCCGGCAGTAGAGCGGGCCCCCAGTCATCGGGTCGTTGAGCCGCCCGTGGATGAACAGCCGGCCTGGCGAGAGCTCGTCGGAATCGTTGTCCAGCCTCATCCTCCCAGCCTACGAACATTCGTTCGGTATGGCAAGGGCCGAGCCCAGCGGCCAGCCCGTTTAAACGGACTCTCGAGCCGCCGCAAGCTCACATCCCCAGACGAGCTGCTGTTCGACAAGCCCGCCGCCAGTGGGGTCGGCCTGGGGCGC
>QHBT01000048.1 GCA_003244185.1 Candidatus Dormiibacter spiritus
CTCGCTGGCCGGGTTCTTGATGGTCTGGGCCTCGTCCAGCACGACCCGGGCCCACGAGCACTCGGCCAGGGCCTCGATGTCGCGCACGGCCGTGGCATAGGTGGTGATGACCACATCGGCCTCGGCCGCCTCCGTCGCCAGGTCGTCGGCCGACGCCCGGGACGAGCCGTGATGGACGACGACGCGAAGGCCGGGAGTGAACCTGGCCGCCTCGGCCGCCCAGTTGCCCACCACGGCGGGCGGCGCGACGACCAGCGTGGGCCCGCCCTCGGTCGTGCCCGCCAGGTGGGCGAGCATGGTGGGCGTCTTACCCAGGCCCATGTCGAGGGCCAGGCACCCGCCGAGGCCGGCGGCATCGAGGAACCCCAACCAGGCGAGGGCCTCGCCCTGGTAGCCCCGGAGCGTGCCGACGAACCCCTCGGGCGCGGTGGCCGCCTCGGTCGCCCTCTTCCCCGCTCGTAGCGGGCTCGTCGGCGGCGCCATCACAGCCGCCTATGCAGCCGCCGCAGTGTTCCAGGCGCCGCTGCTCAGCCTGCTGGCCGACCGGCTGGGCTGGGTCTCTGCCCTGCGCGTCGTCGGCGTCGGCTTCGCACTAATGGGAATCGCCGCGGTGTTGGCCATGCCGGCAACCACCCCGCCGACGAGAACCCGAGCGGCTCCCTCTACCGATCCGCTCACGCTGCTGCGGCGCCGTCCGGTCTGGGCCGGCTGCCTGCTGGCTTTGACCACCGCGTGTCTGGGCCCCTACGCCGCCGTCAACCTGGCTCCCCAGGCGCACGATGCCGGGTTGGCGGCGGTGGTGGTGGCGGTCGTTCTGCTCTGCTTCTCGCTGGGCAACACCGCCGGCCGTCTGGCGGCCGGGGCGAGCGCCGACCACTGGGGCGTCACAGTGGCGGGTCTCGGCGTGGTGGCCGCGAATGTGGTCGCGGCGTTACTGGTGGCTGCGGGGAGTGCCTCTGTCGTCACCTTTCTGACCGTCGGCGCAGCGGCGGGGCTGGGGCTGGGGGGCTCGGCCGGCCTCGTCTCTCGGCTGGCCCGGGAGGCGGTGGCGGAGGCGCCCAACTCCGCCTTCGGCCTGGTCTTCGCCGCCTACGCGACAGGCGCGCTGTCGGGACCCTTGGTGGGCGCGCTCGCGGGGGCGGGCCGGAGCGCCTGGCTGGTGGTCGGCTTGCCGTCCCTCATCGGTCTACTGGCGCTCAGGCTGCGAACCGGAGGCTGAGCGTCGGCAGCTGACAGGCCAGCAGTGAACACCGATCACTTCTGGGCGAAAGGAGCGATGCCTCAACGCCGGCTGGCGGGCGGCTCGGCGTCGAGCGGCCGATCCCGCGAGAGCACGAGAAAGACGCCGCCCACCACCACCGCCAACGCGATCGATCCCCACTCGGCTCGACTGTCGCCCGAGAAGCTGATTCGCAGAGCTGTCGACAGGGCGAGATAAACGCCGGCCAGGCCGAGGGCGAGCTTCAGGCGTCGGGCGACGTTTCGCAGCTGGTTGCGCAAGCCGCCAGGCCGAAGCGAGAGGACTGATACGACGAGCACCACCAGCAGGAGCAGGCCTATCAGGTATCCGCGCATTTGACCAGGAGAAGTGTGCCCAATGTTCCGGCCGCCTGACCTCGGCGAAGCAGGCGAGCCGGCGCTGGGCGGGTAGTCTGGCGAGGGTGTGGCTGAGATGCACCCGGCGCTGCGGCGGCGAGCTGTTCAAAGCGCTTTCGGCCGAGGTGATAGTCGACTCCGCGGGGCGCTATCAGGATCACGAGATCACACTGTCGGGCTATGCCTGCCTCAACTGTGGTGCTCCAGCGCTGGATCTGAGCGCCGTCCCCACCGAGTTGGAGCTGGAGGCGGCGGAGGAAGTGGCACCTATCGCTGTCGACGTCCTCTGCCCAATCTGCGAGACGGGCGTCTCGATCCTGCCCGGCGATGAGTGCCCTAACTGTGGCGCGGCGCTGATCTCCTGAGCCGGCCCCGCTGCTGCAACCTTGCCAGCCCGCGTCCCAGCAATCTGCCGTCGGGGGCAGCTGGTTCTAACCGCGGCTGACTTGGTTGCCGCCGCGCTGGTTACAGCAGCCCGCCCGCATCGGGCGCAGCACTGCTGCTGGCCCAGGAACCGGCAGCCGGCAGCCCGAGGTCCGCGGTCATGAACAACCAGGCCACGAGGCTCAGCGGACACTCGCGGATCCTCTACCTGGGCCCATTTCTGAGCATGTTCGACCGCTTCTCCATTGCGCCGCTTCTGCTGCCGATCGCTCACGACCTGCGGGTGACAGTGGCACAGGTGACAGTGGTGGCGACCGCCTACTTCCTGCTCTACGGCGCGATGCAGGTGGTCTACGGGCTGATCTCGGATCGGATCGGTCGGGTTCTGCTGCTGCGGCTCACTTGCGTCGGGGCGGCCCTGGCAGGCCTGGTCTCGGCCTTCGCACCCAACCTGCCAGTGCTCATTGCGGGTAGGGCTCTGACCGGCTGTGTCATCTGCGCGATCATCCCGACTTCGGTGGTCTACGTGGCCGACAGCTTCCCGTTTGAGGTCCGCCAGCGGGCGATTGCAGACCTCTTGGCAGCTGTGGGCTTGGGCACGGCCGCCGCCACCTTCAGCGCCGGCCTGTTGGCGCACTATCTCAGCTGGCGCGTCGCCTTTCTCCTGCCCGCGCTCGCGGCGCTGGGCCTGGCCTATGCGCTGCGCTGGCTTCCCGAGACGCTGAGCCGGCAACCAACGAGGGAGTCCGCCATTCGGCAGCTGGCCGGGCTGGCACGGCGACCATGGCTGGTTTTCCTGACCCTCTTTGCAGTCCCGGAGGGTGCCGCCATGCTGGGCTTCTTCACCTTTCTCGCCCCGACCCTGGAAGCGCACGGCCAGAACCCAGCTGTGGCCGGGATCGTGACAGGCTTCTACGGCATTGCGGTGCTGGCCGGAACGCAGGTAGTGAAGCGCATCGCGCCGGTTGTCGGGGCTCACTGGCTGATCGTTAGCGGCGGAGCGGCGTTGACGCTCTGCTACGCGGTCGCTGCGCTCTCACCCACAGTCCCCGGCATCTTGGGCGCAAGCTTCCTCGCCGGCACGGGTTACGCAGTTATGCACTCCACGTTCCAGACCTGGGCGACCGAGGTGGCGCCACAGGCGCGCGGCATAGGCACAGCTCTCTTCGTCAGCGCCGTCTTTCTAGGTGGCGGCCTGGCCACGGCAGGAGTGGGCGGGCTCGCCGGAGCCGGAAACTACGCGCTGCTGTTCTGGTGGGGAGTGGCCGTGACGGCGCCGACGGTGGCGGTTGGCGCGGTTGCTCGACGGCGGTTTCGAGGTCAGCCGGCGGACAGCGATGGCGTGACCGCGACGGCGTGAAAACGCCAGCGTAAACGGCCGCCCGAGACGAGCTGCCGCCCTTCAGGTCCCGGCTGGCACGTCTTCCCTCACGCCCTCCCACTTCGGTCGAGAGCATGATGGTGCGAGCTGGCCGGCCCACGATTAGTCTTGTCGTGTGGCAGTTACCGTGTGTCCGATCGCCCTGGTGAATGCGCCCATCGACATTGTCTGGCAGTTTCTAGCCGGCCCCGCGGAGTATGCCGCCTGGACTGACGCGGAGTTCATTCGCGCTGAACCGTCAGCGGCCGCGGTCGAGGGCCAGAAGATCTTCTTCCGGACGCGCGCCGTGGGCCGCTGGTGGCCGGTAGTAATGGAGCTTGGGACGGTGGACGCACCTCGCGTTTTAGAGTTGAGAGTCCTGCTACCGCTGGGGATCGTCAACTCCGAGCACATCACCGTACTCCCGCTGAGCGGGCGGGAAACACGAGTCAGCTTCAATTGACACTTCACGCTTCCGCCTGGATGGCGGGGCCGTCTGGTCGAACTGCTCTTCGGCCGTGAGCTGCGACGCGGGCCGGCCGACTCGCTGGCTCGGCTGAAGGCTTGCGCCGAAGCAGCCGTACGGCCACAAACCCCCCTCGCTTAAAGGCTGCCTTCGAGGTGGTGCTCCCCAGCGCAAGATGAGGCCGTTGAGCCGCGATTAGCTGAGTCGCGCGGTCCCGCACAGAATGCCGGCCATCCAGCTTGCTGCCGGCACGTCGTGACGGCGCACCGCTCGCCTCAGAACCCGCACCGCGGCGGGCGTGTCCAGGTCATTGTCAAGGGCAGCCGCGAAGTCATCGACAAGCTGCCGCTGAGCCCCTGCCGCCAGCGCCGATTCCTCGCCCTGCGGGCCCGCCCCGCCCCCGCCGCCTCCTCCTGGATTGGGACCGATGAGCTCGGCCAGGCGGCCGGCCAGGCGCGCGGCGTCGGCCAGCCCTTCCCAGCGGAAGCTCCAGTCCCTTTGGTACCTGTGGGACGCCAGATAGAGGCGAACCGCGGCCGCGGACACCCTCTCCAGCGTGTCCTCGACGACCACCAGATTGCCCAGACTCTTGGACATCTTGCGGCCGTCGAACCTGACCATCCCAGTGTGCAACCAGGCGCGGGCGAATGGAACCGTGCCTGTTAACGATTCCGATTGGGCCCTTTCCGACTCATGGTGCGAGAAGATCAGATCCCGGCCCCCTCCGTGCACATCGATCTGCGGACCCAGATAGCGCGTGGACATGGCTGAGCACTCGATGTGCCAGCCCGGCCGGCCCGGTCCTGCCGCTGAGGCCCAGGCCGGCTCCCCCGGCTCCGAGGATCGCCAGAGCGGAAAGTCGAGTGGGTTGCGCTTGCGGCGCGGACCCACTTCCCCCAGCAGGCCTTCATCTCGGAGCTTGCGGATCATGGAGCGCCGGCTCCGGTGGGAAAGCGCGCCGTAGCTGGGATAGCGCTCCACCTCGAAGTAGCAGGCGTCGCTCAGGTACGCGTAGCCGTTCTCCAACAGCGAGCCGACAGCTGCCACGATCCCTGGGATCTCGTCCGAAACCTTGGGCATCACGTCCGGCGGGCGCCAGCCGAGCGCCTCCATCTGCCCTATATAGCTCTCGGTTTCGCGCTGGGCAAGCTGGCTCCAATCGACGCCGTCCCGGCGGGCGCGCGCGAAGAGGGGATCGTCCACGTCGGTCACGTTCTGGACATAGCGAACCACCACGCCGCAAGCTTCCAGCCACCTGACCAGAACGTCGAAGGCGCAGAAGGTGAAGGCGTGGCCCAGGTGGCCCGAGTCGTAAGGGGTCACCCCGCAGACATAGAGCTTCAGCTCTGGCCGCCCCGATTTGGTCTCGGAGAGTGGGATGGGCAGGAGCCTGCGCTGCAGGGTGTCGTAGACCCGCAGCGCAGCCTTCGAGCTGAGCTCGTCGGCCAGGGCGCTACTCCCGGATGGTGGCAGCGCTGCGCTCTTGGAGCGCCGACAGCCGGTCAGTTCTCTCCCAGGGGAGATCCAGGTCCTCGCGGCCGAAATGACCGTAGGCGGCGGTCCGGCCGTAGATCGGCCGCCGCAGGCGCAGGTGGTGCACGATCGCCGCGGGCCGCAGGTCGAAGTTGGCTCGGATGAGGCGGAGCATCTCCTCCTCAGAGATGCGACCCGTGCCAAACGTCTCCACCGACACTGAGGTGGGCTCCGCCCGGCCGATGGCGTAGGAGACCTGCACCTCACAGCGCGCCGCCAGTTGAGCGGCCACTATGTTCTTGGCCACGTGGCGGGCGGCGTAGGCCGCGGAGCGGTCCACCTTGGAGGGGTCCTTGCCGCTGAACGCTCCCCCGCCGTGACGGGCCACGCCGCCATAGGTGTCGACGATGATCTTGCGGCCGGTAAGGCCAGCGTCGGCCTCCGGGCCGCCGATCTCGAATCGGCCGCTGGGATTGACAAAGACCTTGGTCTGAGAGTCGACCAGCTCGGCTGGCAGCACTCGATCCACCACCAGCCGGCGGACGCCCTCCTCCAGCTGGGCGGAGCTCAGCGCCCGCTCGTGGTGGCTGGAGATGACCACCGCCTCGATCCGCTTCGGCCGCCCGAACTCGTACTCGACTGTGACCTGCGTCTTGCCGTCGGGCAGCAGCATCGGCAGCGAGCCGTCCTTGCGAACCTCTGCCAGGCGGCGAGCGAGCCGGTGCGCGAGCGAGATCGTGAGCGGCATCAGCTCAGGCGTCTCGTCGCAGGCGAAGCCGATCATCATGCCCTGGTCACCGGCGCCCTGCAGCTCGAACGGATCCAGGTCGCCGTGACGCGCCTCCAGCGACGTGTCGACGCCGGCGGCGATGTCGGGAGACTGTTCCTTCAGGTACACGCTGAGCAGCGCATGGTCAGGATCGAAGCCGCTGGCGCCGCCCCTGTAGCCGATCCCTGACACCGTCTGCCGGATCAGGTTCTCGATCGCCACGTCGGCATGGGTGGTCACCTCCCCGATCACTGCCAGGAAGTCCTTAGTAACTGCCGTCTCGCAGGCCACACGCGAGTTCGGGTCCTCGGCCAGCATGGCGTCGAGGATGGCGTCGGAGACCTGATCGCAGATCTTGTCGGGATGTCCCTCCGTAACGGACTCGGAGGTGAGCAGGTACGAGCTTGCGTTGAGAAACGATGTCATGGGCCGCAGCGAATTCTACTGAGCGGCCTCCGGGCGAGGGGACTGCCTAGCCGGCCAGCTCGTCGTCCTCGCCGATCAGCTGGCCCTGGAGCCGAAAGACGTCGTCCAGGACTCGCTCTGTCAGCCGCCCCTCCAGCCGGTGATCGGGGATGAGCCCGGCCACCCCCAGTCGGAGCTTGAGCTCGCGACCCACCGGACCGTTGATGCGGTGCACACCCCTCTCCAGCGCGTCCTCAAGGAGGTTGAGACAGGCATCGAGCGCGTGCAGGCGCCGCCGCTGCAGGTTCGTCATGCTGTCCCCATCACCTCGACTCGACCGTTCTTCACCCTCACCCTGACCAGCGGTAGGGAGGGCAGGTCGTAACCGTCCGCCAGCGACTGGCCTTGCAGGGAAAAGCTGAGGTTGTGGCAGGGACAGCGGAGTTGAGAACCGGTGGGCACCAGCTCACAGGGCATGTGCGTGCAGTAAGAGGACATCGCCGTCAGCTGCTCGCCCTGGCGGATGACGAAGGCACTGATCGCACCCGCCGTCACCCGGTGCGGTTGGTTATCCGACATCTCAGCGAAGCGGATGCCCGTGTCGTACCAGCGTGCGGTCTCGGGTTGCGGCTCCAGGATGGCTCGCTCAGCCGCCGTCTTGGTCGGCCCTGGCGCAGGCTTGGGCAGCAGATCGGCCAAGCGTTGGGCGCTGGCTCCGCCCAGCGCGCCGAGCGCCACGCCGGCGCCGGCGACCAGGGCCGCGCGGCGTGAGAGTCCGCTTCCCGCCACCGGCACCGATCGCCCAAGCTCGGCGGCCAGGCGGCGCTTGAACTCGGGCGTCGGTCGGGGAAACGCCTCGCGCGCACCCACCAACCGAGCGGCCACCATGAGGGCCCGGCGCTCCGAGGCGTCGCTCAATTTCAGGTTAGGGCTGCGGCCGGCGAGGAGCTGGCGGACCAGTCCTTCCAGCCGGCCTGCCAGCCTCTCCTCTTCGCTATCGGACATCGCTCACCTCCGCCGCGGCACGCAGCGCCCGCCACTGCATGATCTTCGCCGCGCCCGGGGTCGTGCTGGTCTCTCGGGCTACCTCTTTCAACGAGTAGCCGCGCAGGAAGCGCAACTCCAGAAGCCGCCGGTAGTTGGCCGGCAGGGCGTCGAGGATGCGGCGAACCCGCTCGATCGGCTCCGGCTCTTCCCCCTCGGCTTCCGCCTGCGAGAGGTCGTCGAGCAGTTGCTCCTCCGGCACCCCCAGGCGGCGGGCCCAGTGGCTGGCGAGGACCGAGCGGGCTGCCGCGAAGAGGTAGGCCCGCACTGCCGCGGGAGCGGCGTCCGGCCTAAGACGGGGGATGGCCTTCAGCGCCACCTGCTGGGTCAGGTCCTCCGCGTCAGGCCGGTTGCCGACCCGGGCATACAGATAGGCGTAAATGAGATCGAGGTCCTCAAGCGCCTGCTCGGTCGGATCCGGCGCACCCGGCAGCTCATAGATCTGACCGGGCTGCTCAGCCGGTTTCATACCTGCTGGCGCCGCGGAGAGGCTTTTGGATTGGGGGAGGTCGGGCATGATCCACTCATCGCGATCTGAGAGTAGATACGCCGCGGGGTTACGCGAAGTTACGCCAGAGCCTCTGGCTGGCTCAGCAGCCGGCGGGCCAACGGGCCGATGGAGAGTCCCTGGATCAGGAGGGAGAGCAGAGCAGCGCCGTAGACCAGCGTTTCCACCAGGGCATAGCGTCCGCCCCTTCCCTGGAGCGACAGGACCAGAGCCACAGCTATCGCTCCCCGCAGCCCGCCCCAGACCAGCAGGTGCTGCCAGCGCAGCGGCACGGACTGGCCCAGCGGCCGGAGCAGGTTGAGCACCGCGTACACCGCTGCGGCGCGGGCGAAGAGCGCGATGGCGGCCACCGCCAGGACCAGGCCGGCGGCAGCCAGGAGCTGGGGGAGTGCCACGGCGAGGCCGATGAGCAGGAAGAGCAGCGAGTTGAGCAGGAAGGCCACGTATTCCCAGGAGAGGTCGACCGCCTGGCGCGTTTCGTCAGACATGCCGTGCCGGCGTCCGTAGTTGCCCATGATGACCGCGGCTGCCACGACGGCCAGAATGCCCGAGAACTGCAGGGAGTCCGCCAGCAGGTAGCCACCGTAGGCTGCTATCGCCGTCACAGTCATCTCCACCGTGAAGTCGTCCACGCGGCTGATCAGCAGCGAAGCTGCAAAGCCGATCAGAGCCCCGAGCCCCAGACCGCCCAGGACCAGACGCAGGAAGGATTCCGCCAGGTCCAAGCCGGAGCCGGCGGTGGTCATAAAGGCCAGCGCCAGGCTGAAGAGAACCAGGCCCGTGCCATCATTGGCCAGGCTTTCGGCCTCCACCAGGTTGGTCAGGCGCTCGGGCAGCCCCAGCCGCCGAAACACTGCCAGCACAGCGACTGGATCGGTTGGCGCCAGCATGGTGCCGATCAGAAAGGCAATCGGGAGGCCGAGGCCAAGCAGCAGGTGGACCAGGCCGCCCACCAATAAACTCGTCAGCAGCACGCCCACAGTGGCCAAAGCGATCACAGCTACCAGGTTCCGGCGGAGCAGGCGCCAGTCCAGCCGGTAGGCGGCTTCGAAGAGCAGGCCGGGCAGGAAGGCCGCCAAGATCACCGTGGGCGTGAGCTGGAAGGGAATCGGGGCTGCCAAGCTGCCGGCCACGAGGCCGACCACCGCCAGCGCCACCTCGTAGGGGACCGGCACCGCCTTGACGAGGATCGCCACCGCGCTGGCCACCACGAGCAGGACCACGAACGTCGTGAGGTTCGCTTGCAGCATCGCGTGCAAGCTTGTCAGATCCGGCCTGAGGCTCGCGCTTGAGCTTGCGGCCAGCAACTTACCCAGCCTGCCCCTTTACCGGCCAGGTTGGGCAATGTGCCCAGGAGGGGCAGACTGAAGGCGACTTGGCCCTCTCTGAACCGCTCCAGGCGCTGCAGGAAGTGTTCCAGCTGCAGTCTTTTCGGGCCGGCCAGAGAGAAGTGGTGGAGGCCCAGCTGTCAGGAAGGGACGTTCTCTCGGTGGCTCCCACCGGCGCCGGCAAGAGCGTCAGCTACTGGGTCCCCGCCCTGACGGCTCCAGGACTGACCCTGGTCGTCTCGCCCCTCATCGCGCTGATGAAGGACCAGGTGGACCGCCTTCGCCAGCTCGGCGTCGCAGCCGGCTACATCAACTCCAGTTTGGATCGGCCCACCCAGGTGCTGCAGCTGGAGCTGGCCGAGGCTGGCGAGGTGAAGCTGCTCTACGTGGCGCCTGAACGGTTCTCCGCCAAGGGCTTCGTGGGCCGCCTGAACCGGATAGGGCTCCGCCGGGCGGTGGTCGACGAAGCCCACTGCATCTCCAGCTGGGGCCACGACTTCCGGGAGGACTACCGCCAGCTCGGCGCCGCCATAGCGGCCTGTGGCCGACCACCCATCGCCGCCTTCACGGCGACCGCCACGCCGCAGGTGCGGGCAGACATCGTGGCCAGCCTCGACCTCCGCGACCCGGAGGTCTTCGTCACCGGCTTCAACCGACCGAACCTGCGGCTCTCCGCCCGCCAGTGCAGAGGCGAGAGGGGCAAGCAAGAAGCGCTTCTGGCGACACTCGACCCCGGCAGCGGGCGCGCCCTCGTCTATGCAGGCCGTCGCGCCGACTCCGAGCAGCTGGCGGAGCTGATCACCGCTCGCGGCTTGCCAGCCGCCGCCTACCACGCCGGCCTGGCGGATCGCGATCGTCGCTCGGTCCAGGAACGTTTCGCTGCCGGCACTCTGCGAGTGGTGGTCGCCACCACCGCTTTCGGCATGGGCATCGACCTACCCGACATCCGCCAGGTCATCCACCACCACCTGCCCGGCAGCATCGAGGCCTACTACCAGGAGGCCGGCCGAGCCGGCCGCGACGGTGAGCCGGCCGAATGTGTGCTGCTGTGGTCGCCGGCCGATCGGGATCTGCACGCCTACTTCGCCGAAAACCCGCCCAAGCCCACCCAGATCCGCGAAGGCATCTATGCCCGCCTCGCGCAGAGTCTCGGCTACGCCCGGCTGCGGACCTGCCGGCACGCGCGGATCGGAGACTATTTCGGGGAGCCCGGAGTGCCGCGGACCTGCTCGGCCTGCGACAACTGCCTCAATCCCGGGCGGCGCCGGGAGGAATCGGTAGCTGGCGAGGATCTGCGCCGGATGCTGGCCGCGCTGCGCCGTTTCTCGGACCGATTGGGCGCTGAGAAGATCGCCGCCATCGTCGCCGGGCAGGAAACCAGTTGGGTGCGCAGCCAGCCCTGGCTGACGGAGCTCGAGTTCTTCGGCTCGCTGCGCTGGCCGCCCGCCAGGCTGCGGGAGCTGCTGACCGAAATGGTCGAGGTCGGCCTGGCGCGACAGACCTCGGGCGAGTATCCCAGGCTTGCCATCACCGAGTTGGGCAGCCGGGTGCTGAACGGCGAGACAACCGTCGCGCTGAGCCTGCCGGCCGCGACACCGACAGCCGTGCGCTCGGCCTCTGGCTCTGCCGCCGCTGCCGGTTTGGCTGATCAGAGCCCCGAGAGCGCCGAACTGCTGGCCCGACTAAGAACCTGGCGCTTGGGCCGAGCGCGCCAGGCTTCGCTGCCTGCCTACATAGTGTTCTCCGACCGGACGCTGGCGGAGATCGCCGCCCGCCGGCCCCGCACGGCCGCGGAGCTGGCCTCAGTGCCGGGGGTCGGGCCGGCCAAGCTGCAGCTTTACGCCGCCGAAGTGCTGAGCCTGGTCGGCTGAAGCTGCGCCTAGCTTGGCCGATACGGAGTCACAGCGGGCGGCGGAAGCGAAGCCACCCGGGCAGGAGCTCGTAGCCCAGCCGTTCGTTGATCCGCAGAATCGGCGCATTCCGCTCGTCGTTGCCGGTTCTCACCTCGCTCACGCCCAGCTCGATCGCCTGGGCCAGCGTCGCCATCTTGGCAGCCCAGGCGGCGCCACGCCCCCGATAGCGCCTCGCCGTGGCCGTATAGCCCGTCCAGACCTGGCCCCGGACCGGGGGAAAGCTGAGGAAGGAAAGCCCGGCCAGATCGTCGCCGGCGACCACCAGCCAGACACGATCCGGCCTGACGTCGGGAGCCTGCAGCTCAGCCACTATCTCCGGTGGCGTGAGCATGTGATCGCCCGGGTTCTGCGGGATGTCGGCTTCTGTCTCCTGGTAGAGCGCTATCACCTTGTCCCAAGCCTGCGGACGGTTCAGAAAGCGGTCGAACGTCAGCAGCGCCAGCCCCTGCGACGTGACCTTCGCCTCAGATTCGCGGGCTAACTCGAGCAGGGTGCCTCTGCGCTTCAGCAGGTCGAGCTTCCAAAACCTCTCGGCGGAGACCTGCTCGTATCGTCGCGCAGCCAGCGCCGCCAGCAGCCAGTGCTCGTCTCCCTCTGCGTCGGCCGCGGCGGCGCGGGCTCCCTCCCGGCGCAACCACTCCTCCAAGGCGGCGATGATGCCGTCCGCCTGGGGCCTCACCTCTGGCGCCAGGTTCAGGTCCAAGTCGCCGATCCGGCCCGGCTCCCGCTCCCACGGCGCATGATTGGCGGCACCGAAGCCAACCACATTGCCGGCGGCGTCCCTGAGCGCCCAGCGACCCTGCACGTGGTCCAGGCGAAAGTTGGCCCAGCGATGCCGCAGCACCACGGGATCGACAGGGTCGTGCGGCCGCCAGCGCGTCATCAGCTCTGAAATCCAGCCGGCGTCGTCGACGGACAACGACTGCCACGTCCAACCGCTCACCGGCCCGATCCTACCGCCACCCGCTGCCGTCTCAGCCACCCGTCAGCGAGCGAGGCAGCGGCCTTCCGGCCCGCACCCAGGTGCCGTACCAATCGCCGGCGATCTGCTGCTGCGCGTCGGCGAGCGAGAGCCTGTTCTGGCAGACCTGGTCGTGCAGCCAGTCCTCCAAGCCGTCCTTGTCGTTGGGACTCACGGGGGACGGCTGCGGCCACAGATTGCGCGCATCAGTCGGATGGCCGAGGAGCTCAAGCGGGATCAGGTGATCCTCCTGGTGGGCGCCAGGACTGTCACTGAATCCATAGGCGGTCATCTGCTTGCGCTTCAGGCTGCCCGTATAGGAGACGGGCGGCCGCACCGCCCGGGTGTGGGCGATCGGGCAGATCTCGCTCAGGGAAGCCTGCCGCGTCGCCCCCGGCGTGCAGCGCGGGTCAGGCTCCCACTCGCTCGCCCCGGGCCCGACCTGACGCGCGCGGCAGCTGCCTGCGGCCTGAACCTCCGGCGCGGCCACGGCGGCGCCGGAAAGGCGCTGACTTCCGCTGCGGACGGCGCCGGAAGGGTCGCCACCACCGCAGCCTGGCAGCAGCAGCGCTGCCAGCGAAGCCAGCAGTGCCAGCCGCAAGCTGACGCGGTGGGACGCCGCGCACCGGTCTCCGGCCGCGGTTATCTGATGGTTTGGCGAAAGCGTCTTCATAGTCACTTCGACGCTAGCTGCTGGCTCAGCGGTTGGCCAGCTTCTTTACATGGATCGGCTAGGGCTCGCTGGAGCGACCAAGACTGGGCACATCTGTAAAGACGCTTGCCGCGATCCGGGGCCAGGCCGCATCATTGGCGGCATGGCTGGGCTTGCCTGTCTGATGAACCACTGGCCGCCTGGCGCGGGACGCTAGCCAGATGTGGTCGGCGCCCCAGGTGCTGCTGCTGGAAGACACCCCGGAGGAGCTGGCCGCACTCACGCTCGCGGTCGACCGGGCGGGCCTGGAGGCGCTGCCCGCACCCAGTCCCCGGCGGGCGCTGTCGCTGCTGGACCGGCGGGAACCGCTGGTGGCGGTGCTGGACCTCGACATGGCCCGCGTGCCGGCCAACGAGCGGTCCATCACAGTCGAGATGGTCCTCCAGCGGTTGCGGCGGCGCCACGCCAACTGCATTCCGCTCGTCTACTCCGCCTGCGTGGAGACGATCGAGGACCAGGTTCGGCTCTTCGAGCTGCACCCCCACTGCCTGTTCCAATCCAAGCGGCAGGGCGAGCAGCGGCTGCTGCGCCGCCTGAACGGCCTCCTCGCGGCTCACATCGGGGACCTTGCGGGACGCGGGGGCGCTGTTGTCCATCTGCCCTCGGGAGAGGTGTTCAGCCACCGGATAGGGGTAGCGCTTATGGCTGCCTGGCGGGCCAACCACACACTGGTCCTGGCCGAGAGTGACGCCCGGGCAGCGCGCCGCTTTGAGGCCTGGCTGCGCCGCCAAACATCCTCGGTGAGCGTTCGGGCAGCGGGCAACCGGCACTACCGGCTCTGGCTGGAAGAACGCGACAGCAGCGGCTGAGGCGGGAACACGGCGCCCGCCAGGCGCATGAAAAGCTAGGGCGGCCACCGGCGAACTCTCTGTGCTCGACCGCAGGCCCAACGGCGCCCGGGCACCGCTGAGCGGCTTTGTGCTCCAATCGGAAAGGGAACGGCGATGAGCATCATCCTGGGCGACAACCGTTACGGCAAGGCCGAGACGCATCTCGTCCGCGTCGTGCGGGGGAACGGCGCCCATGAGCTGGCCGACCTGACAGTCAGCGTCGCTCTTTCCGGCGACTTCGAGTCAGTCCACCTGACCGGCGACAACTCCAACGTCCTGCCCACCGACAGCCAGAAAAACACAGTCTTCGCCTTCGCCAAGGAAGCCGTGGGTGAGATCGAGGAGTTCGGCCTCCGCCTGGCTCGCCACTTCGCCGGCGGCTACGCGCCGATCCGCGAGGCCCGGGTGGCCATCGAGCAGCACACCTGGCAGCGGCTGAGTGTGGACGGTAGGCCTCATCCTCACGCTTTCGCGCGCGGCGGGACCGAGAAACGGCTGGCCACTGTGACCGCTAATGGTCGCGAGGCCTGGGTGGTCGCCGGACTCACTGAGCTGACGGTGCTGAAGACGACGGGCTCCGAGTTCTGGGGCTACCTGAAGGATCGCTACACGACATTGCCGGAGACCCGGGACCGCATCCTCGCCACCTCTGTTACTGCCCGCTGGCGGTACGCCAGAGCGGAGGTCGATCACGCCGCCTGCTTTGCCACGGCTCGGAGCCGGCTGCTGGAGACGTTCGCCGCAGCCCACAGCCTGTCCCTCCAGCAGACTCTCTACGACATGGGCCGCGCGGTGCTGGAGGGCCTGCCTGAGGTGGCCGAGATCCGGCTGGCAATGCCCAACAAACACCACTTCCTGGTCGACCTCGCGCCTTTCGGCCTAGAGAACCAGGACGATGTTTATTACGCCGCCGACCGTCCTTATGGCCTGATCGAGGGCTCTCTCTCGCGCGACGACGCACCCCCGCCCGGCCGAGCCTGGTGATGGAGTTCCTACAACCGGCGACCTGGCGCGAGGCGCTGGAGATGAAGACCGCCCAGCCGCAGGCCCTCCCCATCGCGGGCGGCACTGATGTGCTGGTGGATCTGAACTTCGACCGCCACCGACCGGAGGTGATCCTCGACCTCAACCGGGTGACTGAGCTGAGCGAGTGGCAGCCCGCCAACGGCAGGCTGCGGGTGGGGGCGGGCGTCTCCTACAGCCGCGTCATCAGCGAGCTGAGCGACCGCCTGCCCGGGCTGGCGCTCGCCTCCCGCAGCGTCGGTTCGCCCCAGATCCGCAATCGCGGCACGGTGGGCGGCAACCTGGGCTCGGCCTCACCCGCCGGCGACGCCCATCCCGCGCTGCTGGCGACCCGCGCCAGCATCGAGGTCAGTTCCGTGCGGGGCAGCCGGGAAATCCCTGTCGACGAGTTCTTCCTCGGCCCCAAGCGCAACGCTCTGAAGCCGGATGAGCTGATCGCCGCATTCTGGCTGCGCCCGGCTCCAGGTCCTCAACAGTTCGCCAAGGTGGGCACCCGCAACGCCATGGTGATCGCGGTCTGCTCCTTCGGCCTGGCGCTGGATGTGGAACAGCAGACTGTGGGCACCGGGATCGGCTCCGCCGGGCCCATCCCTCTGCGCGCCGGGGAGGCTGAGCGATTCCTCGCCGAGGCATTGGCGGACGGCAATCATTGGCGCTCTGGCCAACCCCTGCCTCAATCCGCGCGTGAGCGGTTTGGTGAGCTGGTGGCGCAGGCGGCCAGGCCGATCGATGACGTCAGGGGTACCGCCGCCTTTCGGCGCCGGGCGCTCGCGGTGCTGGCTCGGCGGACGTTCGCCTGGGCCTGGCAGGAGTACACCGCGGGGTGAGGATCAGCTGTCGCGTGAACGGAGAAGTTCGGGAGGCGGACCAGGTCTGGCCGGGTGAGAGCCTGCTCTGGTTCCTCCGCGAACGGCTGGGCCTGCCGGGGGCCAAGAACGCCTGCGAGCAGGGCGAGTGCGGCTCCTGTTCGATCTACCTCGAAGGCAACCTGGTCTGCGCCTGTCTGGTACTGGCCGGTCAGGCGCAGGACAGCGACATCATCACTGTGGAAGGTCTGGCCGAGCCGGGTGCTCTCCACCCGATCCAGGCGGCTTTCCTGGAGACCGGAGCTGTGCAGTGCGGCTTTTGCACGCCTGGACTCATAGTGGCGACCCACGACCTGCTGCGGCGCAATTCAGAGCCGTCGGACGCGCAGATCAAGGAAGCTCTGGCGGGCAACCTCTGCCGCTGCACCGGCTACGCCAAGATCATCGCCGCAGTGCACCTGGCCGCCGGTCGGCTCGTGTTGGCGCCGTGATCGAAGCTCGCCCGCTGCCCACCCGCCAGCGTCCAGTGGCGCAGAGCGCGATCACCGGCGGCATCGGTGAATCCGTCAAACGCCCAGAGGGCGTGCTCAAGGTCAGCGGCGACTTCCCCTATTCCTCCGATCTCTGGGCGGAGGGCATGCTCTGGGGCAGCACCTTGCGCAGCCCCCATCCTTATGCCCGGATCCGCGCCATCGACACGACCCAGGCCGCCGCCATGCCCGGCGTGCACTCAGTCCTCACCCACGCCGACCTCCCCGGCCGGAAGGTCTACGGCCTGGAGATCGCCGATCAGCCGGTGCTGGCCTTCGACTGCGTCCGCTACCAGGGCGAGGCGGTGGCCCTGGTGGCTGCCGAGCACCCCGAGCAGGCCCGCCGAGCAGCGGCCAAGGTGAGGGTGGACTACGAGGTGCTGGAGCCACTTTCCGATCCGGAGCTGGCGATCAGCGGTGAGGGCCCAAGCCTGCACGAAGGCGGCAATATCCTGCGCCGGCTGCGCATCGAGCACGGCGACCAGAACGCTCGCGCGGAGGTCGTGGTCAGCGGCGAGTACGTCATCGGGATGCAGGATCAGGCTCCACTTGGGCCGGAGTCAGGGCTTGCCGTGCCGGATGGCGAGGGGGGCGTTGACCTCTACATCGCCACCCAGTGGCTGCATGTCGATCGAGATCAGCTGGCAGCTGTGCTGGCGCTTCCGCCGGAGCGGGTGCGGCTCACGCTGGCCGGCGTAGGCGGGGCCTTCGGCGGCCGGGAGGATCTCTCGATGCAGGCGCACGCCTGCCTGCTTGCCCTGCGCACCGGCCGACCTGTGAAGATCGTCTACGGCCGCCAGGAATCCTTCGTCGGCCACGTCCACCGGCATCCCGGCCGGCTCCGCTACGAGCACGGTGCCGATCGCAACGGCAGGCTGGTCTACGTCAAGGCGTCGATAGTGCTCGACGGCGGCGCCTACGCCTCCAGCTCAACAGCCGTGATCTCCAACGCCTGCTCCTTCGCGTCGGGGCCCTACGCCGTCCCCAACGCCACCATCGAGGGTTGGGTGGTCTACACGAACAACCCGCCCTGCGGCGCCATGCGGGGGTTCGGCTCGGTGCAGAACTGCTTCGCCCACGAAGCTCAGATGGACAAGCTGGCCCAAGCGCTGGGTCTGGACCCTGTCGAACTCCGGCTGCGCAACGCCTTTCAGACCGGCGACACCCTCGTCACGGGCCAACCGCTGGAGGGTCCGATCCCAGTCGCCGAGCTGCTCCAGCGCGTGCTCTCGATGCCGCTGCCCGAGACAGCCGATGCCAGCCGCCGTGATCTCCGCGAGCTGCCGGGTGGCGTCTCCAACACCACGCACGGTGAGGGTGTGAGGCGGGGCGTTGGCTACGCCGCCGGGTTCAAGAATGTGGGCTACTCCGAGGGCTTTCCCGACTACTCGACAGCGCGCGTGACGCTGCGGGTGGTCGAGGGCAGGGCCCAAGCCGAGGTGCACACGGCGTCAGCCGAGGTCGGACAGGGCCTGGTCACCATCCAGGGTCAGATCGCCCACACCGAACTTGGCGTCTCCCAGGTGGTGGTGCTGAATGCTGACACCCGGGTCGGCTCGGGTGGTTCGTCCTCGGCTTCCCGGCAGACGTACATCACTGGCGGCGCCGTCAAGACAGCCTGTGAGGCAGTGCGCCAGCGCGTGCTCGAGATGGCGCGCTCCGAGCTGGGAGACCAGGCTGGCAGTGGCGAGAACTGGAGGTTGGCAGATGACAGCCTGATCGACACGTCAGGTAGGACCGTCATCGACCTGGTAACGCTGCTGGGCGACGAGGTGGTGAGCGAGGAGCGGGAGTACAGGCCACGTCCGACCGAACCGCTGGACGAGCGGGGTCAGGGGAAGGCGCATCTGCAGCTCGCCTTTGCCGCCCACCGGGCGGTGGTCGACGTGGACGTCGAGCTGGGCCTGGTCCACGTGGTCGAGCTGGCCACCGCCCAGGACGTCGGCAAGGCCATCAATCCCCTGGCGGTGGAGGGACAGCTCGAGGGCGGCGCTGCGCAGGGCCTGGGCCTGGCGATCATGGAGCAGGTTCTGGTCAAGGACGGCAAGATCATGAACCCCTCCTTCACCGACTACCTGATCCCCACGATCCTCGACATGCCGCCGGT
Source organism: Candidatus Dormiibacter spiritus (assembly GCA_003244185.1). Classification (GTDB taxonomy): domain Bacteria; phylum Chloroflexota; class Dormibacteria; order Dormibacterales; family Dormibacteraceae; genus Dormiibacter; species Dormiibacter spiritus. Next base: position 18,216 of record QHBT01000048.1, read on the forward strand.
TCGCATGGAGGTGTTGGAGCTGGGCGATCCCCGCTCGCCCTATGGCCTGAAGGGCGTCGGCGAGCCGCCGGCCATCTCCTCCGGCCCCGCCGTACTGGCGGCGATCCGCGCCGCGACAGGCCGGGAGGTGAGCCACGTGCCCGTCCGGCCGGACGATCTTCTCGACCTCTAGTGACGGTATGTCGCTGCTGATTCGGGCGGCCATGATTGTCACCGGCACCGGCGAGAAGCTGGAGGACGGCTGGCTCCTGAGCCAAGGCGGCGAGATCAAGCAGATCGGCGCAGGTCCGCCGCCCGAGGCCGACGAGCATCTGCACGAGCCGAACTGCGTGGCGATGCCGGGCCTGGTCAACGCGCACGACCACATGTATCAGTGGGCGACGCGCGGCTATGAGCCGGACGGCACGCTGTTCGAGTGGCTGACCACGCTCTATCCGGTCTGGGCCAACCTGGACGCCGAGCTGGTGCGCTGCGCGGCGCGGGCCGCGATGGCGAAGCTGCTGCTGGGCGGCTGCACCCTCTCCACCGACCACCACTACGTGTTTCCGGCCGGCCGGTCGGGGATCTTCGCCGCCCTGGTCGAGTCGGCGCAGGAGCTGGGTCTGCGCTTTCATCCCTGCCGCGGCTCCATGTCGCTCGGCCGCTCCCAGGGTGGTCTTCCACCCGACCATTTGGTCGAGCCGGAGGACGACATTCTGGCGGACACCGAGGCGATGATCGCCCGCTACCACGACCCGGCCCCAGGCTCCATGTGCCGGCTGGTGGTGGCGCCCTGCTCGCCGTTCTCGGTCAGCCCTCAGCTGATGCGGGAGTCGGCCGAGCTGGCTCGGCGAAAGGGCGTCCGCCTGCACACCCATCTCGCCGAGACCCTCGACGAGGAGCGCTTCTGCCAGGAGAGGTTCGGCCTACGGCCGGTAGAGCTGATGGAGGAGCTGGGCTGGGCGGGTCCTGACGTCTGGTACGCGCACTGCATCCACCTGAGCGATGGTGAAGTGCAAGGCGTCGCCGCCCACCAGTCGGGTATCGCCCACTGCCCTTCCAGCAACCTGCGCCTGGGGTCAGGCGCCTGCCGGGTCGAAGACCTCCTGGCGGCTGGGGTTCAGGTCGGCCTGGGCGTTGACGGTGCGGCCAGCAACGAGGACTCGAACCTCGCCGGCGAGGTTCACCAGGCTCTGTTCGTGGCCCGTCTGCGGGCCGCGCTGCAGGGCCGCCTGGATGCGCCCCACGCACTGCGCGCCCAGAGCGCCTGGCGGCTGGCGAGCGCCGGCGGCGCTGCCTGCCTGGGCCGGGACGACTGCGGCACGCTCGAGGTCGGCAAGCGCGCCGACGTCGCTCTCTTCCGTCTCGACGGGTTGGCTCAGACGGGAATTGCCGATCCGCTGGTCGCGCTGGCCCTGGCGCCGCCGGCCCGCGCCGAGTCCGTGGTGGTCGAGGGCCGGGTCGTCGTCCGCGAGGGCCAGCTCGAGACCGGGGACGAAAGGGCGATCGCAGCCGACCTCCGCGAGGCGAGCGAACGCCTGCGACAGCTCTCAGGCGTCTAGCCGGCCGGAGACGTGCCGTCGCCGTTCCGCTGACGGCCCTGAACCTTGGTCCCCGCCGCGGTCTCGGTCAGCTTGACCAGGCTTGCGATGTCCTCGTCTTCAAGACCGGCGGCCGCCGTCGCCTGGAACAGGCGCTCAGCCGCCTCCCCCAGCGGCAGCGGTAGACCGACGGCCCGCGCTTCGGCGGCGATCAAGCCCAGGTCTTTGGCGAGGAGCTTGACGGAGGTCGCGCCCGAGAAGTCGCGGGAGATGAAGCGGGGAACATTGCGAGTGAGCATCCGAGAGCTGCCGAAGGAGGTGCCCAGCATCTCCAGCAGCAGGTCGGCGTCGATTCCCAGCTTGGCTCCGAACACCGCCGCCTCGGCGGCGGCGGCCGAATGGACAGCGCAGAGCAGCTGGTTGACCAGCTTCACCGCCTGACCGGCGCCAACCGGCCCGCAGAGACGAATGTTCTGGCCGTACGCCTCGAAGGCGGGCAGCGCGCGCTGAAAATCGGCTTCGGCGCCTCCTGCCATCACTGTCAGGCTGCCGGCGGCCGCGCCGTCAGGGCCGCCGCTGACAGGTGCGTCCAGGAAACCGGCGCCCGTGCGTGCGAGCAGAGCGGCGCAGGTGCGGCTGGTGTCGGGGCTGACGGTGGAATGGTCGGCGTAGAGCTGACCGCCCCTGGCGGCGGCCGCCAGCTCGCGATAGACGCTCTCCACCGCTTCTGGGGTCGGCAGAGCCGTGAGCACGAGCTCGGCCCGCTCGGCTACCTGAATGGCGGAGTCTGCGGTGACCGCTCCGGCGGCCACCAGCTCCTCCACCGCCCGCCGGGAACGGTTGTGGGCGGCGACTCTGTGGCCGGCGCTGAGCAGCCGCCGCACCATGGGCTGACCCATCTTGCCGAGACCGATGAAGCCCACTTCCATACTCTCGAATTGTCTCAGTAACCGCCCAGCCGCCGCTGCTCGGCGCTCAGTCGTTCTCCGCTGGTCTTCGAGCGCTGACGTAGAAGCGCTCAGTTTCGACCTCAAAGCCGATGTACGGAGGGCGCACGGTTATGCGCTCGACGGGAAGACCCTCCTCGGTCAGCATGGTGTTGATCTGATCCGGCTCAAAGAAGTGGAAATCGAGGTTGACGTCCACGCCCCACAAGTCCTCAACATGCCTGCGCTCGGAGCCCCGGTGGAATGACGCCAGCAGGACGCCGTCCGGCCGGAGGATCCGTCGCAGCTCTCGGACCGCCTGGCGGAGCTGCTCGGTATCAAAGTGGATGAGGGAGTAGAAGGCAACTACCGCTGCGAAGGCGGCGTCCGGAACTTCGAGCGAACGCATGTCGCCCACCTCAAATCGAATCCCGGGGTTCAGCCGCCGCGCCGCTTCGATCAGCCGCGGGGAGAGATCGATTCCCGTCACTTCAACGCCGCCTTCGCGCAGATAACGCGCAACGTGACCGGGACCGCAGCCGATGTCGCAGACAGTTCCGCGGCAGTTGACCTCCTGGACCAGCTCATCGAGCAGCCTCCTGTCCAGGGGCTTGTGGCGCAGCTCGTCATAGATATGCGCCGCGTACTCACTGGCGGCGGCGTCGTAACTCTTTCGGACGGCGTCCTCGGATGGCATGGCTCGTATGCCACAAAGCCTAGCCGGCACCGCACGAGGTTCCTGGCTCGCCGTTGTTCACGACCAGCACCGGAACGCGGCCGGTCGGGTGAGCGCTGGCCTGGTCCGCGAGCTGAGAGCGCACCGCCAGTTGGTCGGGTTGGGGGCAAAGATCGAAGCGGAACAAAGTGGCGACGAGCGTCTGAGGCGACTTCGGGGCCGGGTATCAAGGCCCAAGACGGCGCAGCTGAGGCACGCGATCGAACGCAGCGCCCGAGCTGACGATCCAGTCGCATCTCCCCTCGACGGCGTAAGCGGCGTGAAAAGCGTCCCGAGACGCGAGGCCGAGATCACTCATGAGGGACTGCGCAATGTGCATCGACGACAGGTGGCTGGGTGCCAGGTCCAGATCGAGATTGTCAAGTGCTTTCCACAACCCGGCCAGTCGGCCTCGCATTCGCTTCATCACTGTTACCGTTGAGCGGCGGAACGTGGCCAGCGCGGCTGCATCCCCCGAATCACGCAGCCAGGCAAGTACCAGCCGGTAGGCAAGCTCGTCAACAACCAGGGCACTGATCAGCGGCCGATCCGAGCCGATCTCGGCCTCCACTCGTTCTCGCCAGTACAGATATTCGGCGGGTGCCGACTGCTCTGTCTGACGCATGAGCCCGAACAGGTAATTGGTGTCCAGGTAAACCCGACTCAAAGGTCGCGGGTCGCGCGCTCGAGGCCTGTGTCCGGAAGGTCATCGATCACCTTGCCGAGAACCCAGTCCATCTCCTCCTTGGTCGCCTCACCGGCGACCCCCGCCACTGTCGCCCAACGCTCGGCGCGGGATTGTCCTGCCTGCCGCCAGAGGCCACCCGGCTCAACCCCAAGGGCATCGGCCAACCGGCCGATCGTCTCGAGGTCGACTCGCGTCGCCCTGCCAGTGATGATGTTGCGGGCGGTCTTGACGTCGACTCGGGCTTTGGCGGCAAGCTGGCGCGCGTTCCAACCCTTGCGCTCTACGAGCTCATCGACACGCCACTTGACCTCCACAGGGGAACATCCTACCACGACCGGGGAAGATGTTGACTCATGGCCTCAAGCCACGAGAGAAATGGCGAGAATGGCGGCCAGTGCGTTGGAGGATGCAGAGTAGGGCAGTCGCTGTTGGCTGCGGGCTCGCGCTCGCCGCGGCATCAGCGGGGCTGGTCTTCGCGCGCAGCACTGTCGACAGCTACGACGCGAACATCATGGTGCACGTGACCGAGTCGATGGTCCAGCGCCACAATTTGTTAGTACCGCACTCAGTCGACCCCTTCAATCTCAACTCGCCGTATTCGTTTTACGGCCTCGGTATGTCACTCTTGTTCGCCCCGTTCTACATCGCTGCTGAGCACTTACACCAGGATGCAATCGCGTGGGCAATGTCGGCGAACGCGTTCGTCTTTGCGGCGACCGTGGTGGTCCTGTTCCGGCTCGCGCAAGCCCTGGGCGGTGATCTTCGGCATGCGGTCACGACAGCATGCCTAACCGGCTTCGGGACCTTGCTCCTGCCTTATACCTCGACCGGGTTCTCGGAGCCCAGCGTGGCCCTGGCGACGGCCCTGGGGCTGCTCGGCATCTGCCTTGCCCGGTCGCGGCCGACATCGGGTTCGATGCTCGCTGGGGCCAGCGCCGGCTTGGCGTTGCTGATGCGAACCGACTCCCTGCTCCTCATCGTGCCCTTCCTCCTGATAGGCTCGTGGCTGGAAGCACGCCAGCAGGGTTGGCCAGCCGATGCCGGAAACCCGAGTCCCGATGTGAAACGGGGATCCCGCCCGCTCACCAGCAAGCGCTGGCTCAACGTCGGTCTTTTCCTAACAGCGTTCGCACCCTTCGCGTTGACTGTGGCCTGGTACAACATGCTGCGCTTTGGAGCCCCCTGGCGGCTGGGCTATGGCGCCCAGGGTTTCGGCCATCCCTGGCTGACTGGAGCGTGGGGTCTATTGTTTTCGCCGGGAGCCGGTCTGCTCTGGTACGTCCCTTTGTTAGTCCTCGCCGTTGCGGGCTGGGCATTGGCGTGTCGCAGGATGCCCGTCTTGGTCGGCACCAGTGCAGCGTTGCTGGTCGCTCGGATCGCCCTGTACGCAGCCTGGGGGGATTGGCCCGGACTAGTGAGTTGGGGTCCCCGTTTCCTGGTCCCGGCGATGCCGGCGCTCGCTGTCGGCATTGGCGAAGTAGTGCGCCGATTCCACCGCCTCCCGCTCGCAGTCAAGCTGGCCGTGCCTGCCATTGCCGCCCTCTCGTTGGCCGTCCAGCTCGTCGGTAGCAGCGTCCGCCCGGAGGCCAACCACATGATCCAGGCGGTAATCCTAATCTCCACGAACGAGCCGGGAAGTCAGGTGGGGTGCGCATCCGTTGCTGGGCCGACGCGACCAGGCCCCGATCAGGTGCTGTTCGACTGGCGATGTTTCCCGATCACCGACGAGGCCCAGCAGCTTCTGCACGGGCAGGCCCTACTGACGGGGCAATACCTTGGCCCACCGGTGGATGAGAGGCGGCTGGGTCTATTGACACTCCTATTGGCGGCGGGCCTGGATGTCGCTCTGGTCGTGAGCGGGGGGCGTGAAACGGCAGGAGAACTTCGGTAGGCATCAGTATCCCCCGGGCTGGAAGGGTTGCCTTGGTCCCGGCCAAGACGTGGATGCCTTCGTTTCCGAGCGTAAGCCGACTATGTGACGACGCGAGCGACGCCGAGGTTTGTGATGTCGCCTCCGCCGCGATACAGGCACTCGCTGGCGCTGTTGCGGGTTTAGGTGCGTTTGCCGACGAGGATAGCTCCGGTATCCGCCAGTAATCGCAGAAGCGATACTAGCGCCTCCCTGTGGTCTCGACCCTTGTTGAGGTGAGTCGAGAGACAGTGCTCGTTCGGCGTGGTTGCCAGCGGGGTTGGGGTGCTAAGCGGAGAAGGGTGACTAGCGGAGAGGGGTGGCTAGCGGGATTCGAACCCGCGACACCCAGAACCACAATCTGGTGCTCTAACCTACTGAGCTATAGCCACCGCTGAGGCCGGTCCGCCGGCACCGCCGGGCGAGGATTCTACCAGCCGCCCGGGTGCCGCGGGGTCCGCATTGAGTTCGTCCGGCGAGCCACACTCGCTCCCAGTCGACCTGAGGAACTGCCCGATGGTTGACAATGGGAGACAACCCCGAGCGAGGTAAATGATGGCGACTGCAAACCCGGCCTTTGACCAGCTGATGCGCAACGGCGAGCTCATCGAGTCGCCGAACGAGATGACGCCCGAGTACAAGAAGGAACTGCGCCACACGCTGACGGTCTCGGGTGACACCGAGCTGATCTCCGCTCCTGCCTATTACCTCGCTGCGCAGCGGGCGCCGAGCATCAACGCCTTCATGACAGGCGTCGCCATCATCCAGGACGAGCTCGCCCACGCCCACATCGCCTATCACATCCTGGAGGAGCTGGGCGAGGACCAGGAGAAGCTCATCTTCTCGCGCGACCCCAAATCCTTCCGCTACCCGTACGCGTTCGACGTGCCCTTGGAGACCTGGACCGAGCTCATCGTCGCCAATCTCTTCTACGACCAGGCGGGGTTCTGCCTGCTCGGCGACATCCACGCCGAGTGCTCCTACGGGCCCTGGAAGCGCGGCCTGAACAAGGTGATGGCGGAGGAGAACTTCCACCTCCGGAACGGCCGCACCTGGGCCAAACGGATGGCCGCCGCCGGCGGGGAGGCGCGAGCGAACCTGCAGCGGGCGGTGGACTGGATGTTCCCGCTCACAGTTGAGTGGTTCGGCCTCCCTGATGCCCTCAAGATGCACTCGACCCAGCTCGACTTTCGCCTGAAGGGCAAGACCAACGATCAGCTCCGCCAATGGTGGCTGTCGCTGGTCGTGCCCTACTGCGAGGAGATCGGAATCAGGGTGCCGGCCCACCGAGAGGAGAGCGACGGCCAGGTGACCTACGTCCTGGACTACCCCTTTCCCTGCACCTTCGACGCCGAGTTGAAGCGCTGGGACCTGAACGATCCCTGCTCGTGGGACGACGTCATGCAGCGCTGGCGCGCTCGCGGGCCCCGCAACGCCGAGATGGTCGGGGCTCTGCAGGAGGAGTTCCACAAGTTCCGCCAGGCGCACCCGCGGTGATGGAGCTTGAAACTTCGACGACACTCTGGGACGCCCTCCGCCAAGTGGAGGACCCCGAGATGCCTGTGAACATCGTGGATCTCGGCCTGGTTTACGGACTGAAGCAGGCTGACGGCCTGGTCGAGGTCGATCTCACCTTCACAGCGATGGGCTGCCCGGCCGCTGACATGATTGTGGACGACATTCGCGAGCGATTGCTGCGCGCGCCCGGCGTCCGCCAGGTGTCCATCCGCGTCGTCTGGGATCCCCCCTGGACCTCCGCCCGACTGAGCCAGGCCGGGCGCGACGCGCTCGAGATGTGGGGACTGGCTGTCTAGGACGGTAAGTGCAGTTCAAACGAGTTCACGACGACGTCAGGGCCTATGAGGTCTTTGCGCGCAAGCTCCGGCAGGAGCCGCTCAGGCAGATCGGCAGCGTGGTAGCCCCTGACGACGACCTGGCCGCCGCCTACGCCCGCGCCACCTACGACGAGGAGCGCTGGATCGAGCTGGCGGTCGTGCCCCGGGAGGCGATCAACACGCTCTGGGCACCCGGCGAAGAGGCCTCCGCGTGAGCCTCGGCGCGCTGGTCCTGAGCCTGGCTGACAACAAGCAGCTGCTCGGCCTGCGCTATGCCGAATGGGCCACCCGCGCGCCTTCGCTGGAAGCTGACATCGCGGCCGCGGCCATGGGCCTGGACGACCTGGGGCATTCGCGCGTGCTCTATGGCTGCCTGGAACCGCTGGGCGACGATCCCCGCGAACCCGAACGAGAGAGCAATGCCGCGAGGTATCTCAACCTCGCTTACTTCGACGAATCCTTCGCCTCCTGGGGTCACTTCGTGGCCGCCAACGCCGTCCTCGATACAGCGTTCAGCGTGATGCTGCAGGCGATGGTGGAAGGCAGCACTGAGGTGCTGAAGACCCGCTTGCGCAAGATGCTGATGGAGGAGCGCTATCACTTCCTGCACGGCCGCAGCTGGCTTCGGGCGGGGATCGACCAGGCGCCGCTGACGGCAGCCTGGCAGGAGGCGCTGGAGTGGTTCGGGCCGCCCGACGGCGAGGTGGCGCAGCTTCACAGTTCAGGCGCCCTGGCCCTGGGTCCTGGCGAACTGCGAGCGCGGCTGGAGGAGCGGCTGGACAGCGCCGCGCCTGAACTTCAGCTCGACTGGACGGCCTGGGATCCCGGGCGCCGGCGATCCCGACCAGGTCAGATCGACGACCGCACTTTCGGCATGCTGCGGGGCCTGGAGGAGAACCGGTACGCCGCCGCGCGAGTCTGAGCCTTCCGCCGAGTCAGGCTCGCCCCGGAGCACCCCGCGCTGCCCCCACTGCGGCTCTGAGCGCGCCGCAGTCATCTCTCTCTTTGGGACGCAGGCGATGACGCTGCAGTATCGCTGCGAGGCGTGCGGCACGCTTTTCGAAGCCGTCAAGTACGACACTGAGGAGCCATGAGCTCCCCCATCCTGGAAGAGTGGGCGGCGGCGAACCCGCGCTCTCACGAACTCTTCCTTCGCGCCAGTCAGAGCCTGCCCAGCGGCATCACCCACGACATCCGGCACGCGGCTCCGTTCCCCCTCCTGATCAGCAGAGCCGCCGGCAGCCACAAGCAGGACGTCGATGGGCACGACCTGATCTGCTACGTGATGGGCCACGGAGCCCTTCTGCTCGGCCACAACCCGCCCCAGGTGGTGGAGGCGATCCGGGCCAACGCCGATCGGCTGCTGCACGGCGGCGCCTCCCACGAGCTGGAGGCGGAGTGGGCCGAGCGCATCTGCCGACTGGTCCCAGCCGCCGAGCGAGTCTGCTTCACGAGCAGCGGCACCGAGGCCACCATGCTCGGCCTCCAGGTGGCACGCGGGTTCACGGGCCGGGATCATGTGCTCAAGTTCGAAGGTCACTTCCACGGCTGGCACGACACTGCCAAGATCGGCGCCGATCTGCCGCCCGGCAGCTCCGCCCCGGCAGGGGTGCCCGCCGCTCTCTTGGAGGTCACCCGGGTGGTCAAGCCGGAGCTGGGCGATGTCGAGACCGCTCTCCGCGACAGGCGGGTGGCGGCGGTGATCCTGGAGCCAAGCGGCGCCAGCTGGGGTGCGCTGCCTCTCTCGCGGGAATTCCTGGAAGGACTGCGCCGGCTCACCACCGCGACAGGCACGCTGCTCATGTTCGACGAGGTCGTGACTGGCTTTCGCTGGTCGCCCGGCGGCGTTCAGCAGGTGGCGGGGGTGACACCGGACCTGACCAGCCTGGCCAAGATAGTGGCCGGCGGCATGCCGGGCGGGGCGCTGGCCGGGTCGGCTCCAGTGATGGAAGTATTGAGCTTCCGCACCAGTGACGCCGTGAAGGTCAGCCACCCCGGCACCCACAATGGCCATCCCCTCTCCGCGGCGGCGGGGATCGCGATGCTGGACGCGGTGGCCGACGGCTCCCAGCAATCGCGCGCCGACGAGCTGGCCCAGTGGCTGCGGACCGAGCTGGCGGCTGCCTTGGACAGGGCAGGCGTGAAGGGCTTCGTCCATGGCGCGAGTTCCACCTTCCGGGTGGTGGCAGGCGAGCGCCCCGCCGGCGATTCCAGCGAGTGGGCATTGGGTCCCCGGGCAGCAGAGCTGAAGCAGGGCCTCGCGACCGACGTGGCCGACGCCCTCCAGGCGGCCATGCTGTTGGACGGCGTCCACATCTTTCACGGCAATTCAGGCCTGGTTTCCAGCGCTCACAGCGAAGCCGACATCGAGCAGACGGCGGCCGCCTTCGAGAAGTCGCTTCGCCGGCTGCGAGATGAGGGGCTGCTGCCTATCGATTAGCGGCGGCTGCCTGGTCGGCGTTTGCGATGCCGCGGTTCGGAGGATTGGTCGGCAGGTGGTGGAGGCGGCGGTGGCTCGCTCTGGCGCCGCCGCAGGAGTGCCAGCGGAAGCCCCGCCAGCACCAGGATGAGGATCGCAGCGGCGACTATGATCGGCAGCGTCTGGCCGCCGCCCAGCCGTGTGCCCTGCGCGTTCTGCCCTGCTTTCGCCGGATAGGCGCCCGCGAAACAGCTCAGGCCGGTGCTGCGAACAGAGATTGTGAACGGTGCCGCCGAGCCTGTGCTGCCCAGCTTCTGCCACGGCCCCTGGTCGCGATAGTCATAGATGTCAGCCGGTGCGGGCAGCTGATCTGAGTAGGTGAGCGTGATCAGCACATCCTTGCCCTGCGCCAGCGGCGCGCTGGCGGTGAAGCAGTAGACATTGGTGGCGACCTGCAGTCCGCTCGGGTTCGGGTAGTTGGCGACCGGTGCGATGCTGACAGTCACCGGGGAGCGATCGGCGGGAGCGACGAAGGCGCCAGGCGCGTAGGTGACCGAGGCCTGCCCGTCGTCGGTCGCCACCGTGCCGGGATCCACCTGGCCGTTGGCTGCCACCTTGGCCTGGGCCCGCCCAGAAAGCGGGGGCTGGTTGTTGTTCTTGAAGGCGGGCGGTGGATTGGTCCAGCGGTAGGGCTGCTGCTGCGTGAAGCCGTCGTAGAAGCCAGGGGTCACGGCCCAGGCCGCCAGGACGTAAGCAACTGCTGCCAGCAGCAGGAGGAGAGCCGGCTTTCGCTTCACAGGGCGAGATCAGCCAAGACGTGGCCCACGATTGGCCCCACGAGATCTTGGCAGGCCCAGCGCCACAGACCGAGGAGCAGGCCTGCTCCGGCGACCGCCGGCAGAAATTGGGGTGGATGCGCCAGCGCGTGGGCAATTGTCCAGAGCGCTGTGCTGCCGAGAACTGCGAGCGCGGGACCACCCAAATCGAGCAGGGCGCTGAAGAGGACGCCGCGAAACGCGATCTCCTCGCCGACCGAGACAGCTATCGCCGCCAGGGCAAGCTCGGGCCCCAGCGAGGGTCCGCCACCCCACCGCGCAGCTGCCGGAAGGAGTAGAACGACCGCCAGGCCGAGGCCGCCCAGCAGCCGCTCAGGAAGGCGATGCCAGCCCAGACCGAGAGTCGCCGGCGAACTCCGCACAGCCATCAGGCAGAGCGCCAAGCCGCCGAGCAGGAGTGACGGGCTGGCCCAACCCGGTCCCCGGCCGGCCAGGGTGCGGGCTGTCTCCAGGCCCAATACGAGCAGAGCCAGCCACAACGCCCGACGCCAGAGACCGGTCGCGGCGTGCGCGGCCAGCGAATGCATGGCTGAAAGGTAGTGGAGCCGACGTGCTGCATGCTGGGACCCCATGGACCCTCTGCTGACGCTTTTCAGTGAGCCGACAGCCGATGGCGAACTGCCGCCCGATCTGAGCCGCCTCTACGACGGTGGGCTCCAGCTGGCTGCAGGCAGCCTGAGCGCGAACTTCGTCACCAGCATCGATGGCGTGGCAGCCCTCGAGCGCCGTCGCCGCTCGGGCTCCGCGCTCTCCGACCGAAACCCTGCCGACCGCTTCGTCATGGGGCTGCTCCGGGCGCTGGCGGATGCGGTCATCACCGGCGCCGCCACCGTGCGCAGCGAGGGTGGCCAACTCTGGTCAGCGGCGCAGCTGGGCCCTCCGGAAGCCGGCGGTTATAGCTCGCTGGGAAAGGCTGATCCCCTGCTGGTGATCGTCACCGCTCGCGGGGAGATCGATCCGGCCGAACCGGCCCTTCAGGAAGGAGCGCTGGTGCTCACCAGCGAGGTCGCCGCCCCCGGCCTGCGGCGCCGCCTGCCGGCGAGGTGCGATGTGAGGTCACTGGGCACCGCGCCACTGAGAGGCAAGACCATCAAGCAGGCGGTCCTGGACCACGGTTGCCGGCGCCCGCTGACCGAGGGCGGCCCGCATCTCTTCGGCAGCCTGGTGGCGGATGGAGCGGTGGACGAGCTGTTTCTGACTGTCGCCCCGGTTCTGGCCGGCCGCCACGCTGATGCGGACCGGCTCGGCCTCCTGGAAGGCTTGGCGCTGCCGCCCAGCAGCTTCGCTCAGGCTCGCCTGCGCACCGTCAAGGCGAGCGGCTCGTACCTATTCCTGCGCTACGGTCTCCATCCTGTCGCCCAGCGCGCTTAATCGCTTCTGCTCAGCCGTTAGCTTCACGGTGCGCTTGGTGTCGGCTACGTAGATGGCCGCTGGGCAGCCTGGTCGTCCCGTCCGAAACATCCAATACTTCAACGCCAGAAGCCGGCTACTGTCCGGAGCATGAAACTCCGCCCTGCACTTATCGAGCTGGTCGTGTCTGACATGGGTGCCACCCTTGCCTTCTACCGCCGCTTGGGCCTCGACGTCCCACCGGAGGCGGACGGACAGCCGCACGTGGATGCCGAGCTCGGCGGCGGGATGCGCCTGGCCTGGGACACCGAGGAAACCATCCGCACTTTCGATCCGGGCTGGTCCCCGCCGGCGAGAGGCGGCCACCGGGTCGCCCTGGCCTTCGCCTGTGGGAGCCCGGCCGAGGTCGACGCGGCCTGGGCCGAGCTCATCGGAGCCGGCTACGAGGGCCACCTCGCGCCCTGGGATGCCTTCTGGGGCATGCGTTACGCCGTCGTGCACGACCCGGATGGCACGCCGGTCGACCTGTTCGCCGCGCTACCCGCCAGCTAGCTTGCCAGCTCCCTCAGTAGTCCGCCCGGCGTCGTCTTGGCCAGCGCCCGCATCTCCCTCGACAGGTGCGCCTGGTCGACGTAGCCGCACCCTGCCGCGACCTGAGCCAAGGGCAGGCCCATCCGCACCTCGCCGACCGCTCGGCCCAGCCGCAGCACCCGCGCCAGCCGCCGAGGCCCATAGCCGAAGAGGGGTAGGCAGCGGCGATACAGATGCCGGGGGCTGAGACCCAGCCGCTCGGCCATCACCGCGATCGGTGTTCCAGCCGCCGCCAGCCCGAGGACCTGCGGTCCGAGCGGGTCCACCTCGGAACACCCGGCGCATTCGATCGCCCATGCCTCCAGGGCGGCCTCGGGGTTCTCGGCGACCCGCTCGGCCAACAACCGCGCCTGGCGCGAAGGCCATAACTCCTCCAGGTTCGGCGTCTGGTCGCGGACCTCGTCAGCCGGCACGCCGAGCAGGGCGGGACCGGTCCCCCCAGAGAAGCGGAGCCCGACATACGACGCGCCAGCTTCGCTCTGGTGCCGGCGGGCTGCAGTGTCTGGTCCCGCGACGAAAAGGCGGCGCCCGTCCCACAAGAGGTCGAGGCAACCGTCCGGCAGGATTCGCGTCAGCTCGGGTGCGGCCCCGACGCTGCGGCGCCAGAGCACGGCGCCCGCCACCGGGGTCGGGCGCTCGTGGTAGGGCATCGGCCAATGATGCCACCGGCAGGCCAGCCTGAGACCTGAGCACAGAACGTGCCGCTTGCGCAACCGCGACTGGGCTAGTCCGGCTCGAGTCGCTCCGGGGCGCTGTAGACGTTGAAACGACCGTCGCGGAGGAAGCCGACCAGCGTCAGCCGAAATCTGTCCGCCACCGCAACTGCGAGGCTGGAGGGAGCGCCAACCGCGGCGACGATCGGAATGCCGGCGGCCACCGCTTTCTGGACGATCTCGTAACCACCACGGCCGCTGACGACAAGAACCGAGTCGGCGCAGGGCAGGCGGCCGTCGAGGAGCGCTCTGCCGACCACCTTGTCCACCGCGTTGTGACGGCCGATGTCCTCCCGCGCCATCAGCATCCGTCCGGCCCCATCGAACAGCGCTGCCGCGTGCAGACCGCCTGTGCGCTGAAAGCTCGGTTGACCGCCGCGGAGCTCCTCGCCCATCCTGAGCAGCGCCGCAGGGTTGAGGCACAGGTCCGAATCAATGACAGGAAAGTCCTGAGCCAGGTCCGCCAGCGAGGTGGCGCCGCAGACTCCGCAGGCGGAGCTGCTGAGAAACGATCGCTCGGGCCGGCGGCCGGCGGCGCCCAAGAGCGAGACGTCCACTCGATTGGACTCCAGCAGAACCGGATCACCAAAACCGCTCCGGTCGCCGGTTTCGGCACTCAGGCGGACCGAGCTCACCTGCTCACGCGCAGTCACCAACCTCTCCGCCCAGAGCAGGCCCAAAGCCAACTCCACGTCGTTTCCTGGCGTGCGCATAAGAAGGGTCAGCGGGCTGCCTTCCAGGAGGAGTTCGAGCGGTTCCTCAACCGCCACCAGGTCGGCTCGCTCCTGCCAACCTTGACCCGTCCACCGCACAGTGACTGCTCTGGCCTCACCCTCTCTCATGAGGTCTCCTGCACAGCCGAGAGCACAGGGAGCGTGCCCACTCCAAACCCGCGCCACCAGCTGACCTTGACCAGGTCCAGGCGATAGCCCCGCCCTTGGCCCAGCTCCTGGGCTGGATAACGCACCGCCACACGCTCGCCTGCCTCGTCGTCAGGTGCCAGGTGACCCCTGAGGCAGACTCCCAGCTGGCGGCTGGCCCGAAAGGGATGGCGGTGCTCAATCACCACTGCGGCAGCAAACGGCCCGCGGCCGGCCGGGCCGTTGGCCCAGAGCAAGGCGCCGTCCGGCGCGGCCGCCCACAGCGCTGGTGTCAGTAAGAGCCCCCCTGCTCCCCACCAGGCAAGAGCGGCTTCTCCCTCGCCGGCCAGCGGAGAGGCGAAGCCAGGGGGTAGGTGCTTCAACCTGGCCGGTAGGGCATCCTCGGCCGATGCTTCCAGATCGGCTTCCCGCGCCCGCTCGGGCGTGAAGCGGAGGAGTATCCGGTTCTGCGGCCACCAGCGTCCCGGCACGGCTGGGAGGTCGAGCAGATAGCCGCCGGCGTAAGCGGCCTGCTTCAGCGCATAGCCGGCCAAGCCCAGGGCGAAACCGGGTCCCTCCCGAGCAGCCCTGAGCTGGCTGCGCAGGTCCAGCGGATCGAAGATCTCGAGCCGGCCTTGAAAGCTGAGCGCCCGCTGGCCGGAGGAGACGAGGAAGGCCGCCCTAGGCTGCCGGCGCGCCAGCCGCAGCTTGACAGCGTGACGCGAGGTGGTCATGAGGATCCGCCGGCCCGCGAAGTGGAAGGCTGTCGGGTTCACGAGCGGCAGCTGCTGGCCGCGGACGGCCAGCATGCCGAGCTGAGCTCCGGCCAAGAGCTCATGAGCCTGGGCATCGAGATGCACGGCTGCGGCCACTCTGGGGAGACTACCGCTGGCAGCTGCTCACGAGGGCTGCGGGGACTCCAGCTGCTGGCGCATGTGTTCCAGCGCTCTGCGCAGCCGCCCCCGCACTAGACCGTCCGCTCGAGCGGCCAGGAGCCCACCCAGCGCGCCGCCCGGGGGTTCGTAGGCGATCTCCAGCGAAACTTCGGTGCCACCGCCGAGTTCGCGGAAGCGCCAGCCGCCCCGCTGGGGGACCAGGCCGCGTTCCGAGTGCCAGCCGAGACCATGAGGACGGTCCCAGGAGTCGAGGACCAGCGTCGTCTCGTAGCCGACGCCCAGCGGATTCATCCTCACCCGAAAGCGAGCGCCCACACCTCGGGTTCGGGCACCGACTGGCTGCCACTCGCCGATGCCCTCCAGCACTCGGGGTGCGTTCCGATAGTCAGCGACCCAGTCGAACGCCACCTCTGGTCGTACGCCGATGACGAGTCTGGCGGTGAAGCGACGTTCGGCCATCGGGGCTGAGTGTCACTGATCAACCTCCGCTGGGTGGCGCGGAGGCCCGTGGTCGACCTTCGCCGCGCCCATCATGGATTACCAGTGACAGCCAGCGAAACCGTCACAGTCCTCGATGCAGTCGCCTCCCGCCAGCCGGGGGCCATTCCCAACGACTACCTGCCCGCCATGCAGCGGCTGACCTGCGGACTGGTCAGGGCGAGAGGCGACTGCCTCAGGCTAGGCCCGCTCGCACTGCTGAGCTTCGACTCTGCCTCCCGGCTGGCGTCTGGTTGGCAAAGAGTGATCCGGGGTGGACTGCTGGCCCGACAGCCAGGAGGCACGCTGAGCGTTGGCTGGCAGGACGGCCGGCTGGTCGGTGAAGTGGCCGGCTACTCACCCTGGCTGCCGCGCCGACTCTATGAGCTGACCCAACTGCCTCTGCACCACGCGCTTATGCGCCTGTACCTGCTGGGTCTGCGCGGCCGGGTGCCGCCGCCCGGCCTGCCCGCGGGACCGGCCCAACGGCTCGCCGCCGCCTCACTTGACCTCGCGCTGTGCGGCGCTATCACAGCGCTGGCCGCGCCGCCGACCCGACGCTTCATGCCGCTCCTGGCATGTGTGACGAGCGTGTATCACATCGGCTTCTGGTGTCTCGCCGCCTCGACGCCCGGCGGACGCGCGCTCGGCCAGCGCGTGGTCGGCCTCGACGGACGTCGGCCGAGCCTGCTCCAAGCGGTGCTCCGGCTGACAGCACTGCCTTTGGCTGTCTGGGCGCGGCGGGCGCTCCACGACGAGCGCGCCGGCACCGAGGTGATCGAAAGCGCACCATCTAGAGCATGAAGCACATCACGATTGAGCAGGCGGATTCGGCGGCACAGTCCATGGGCACCGAGCACTTCTCCGGAGCCGCAACGGGAGCGCCGCTGCACCGAAGCGACGCGCCGCATGCTGTCAACGCCAGCTTGGTGAGGTTCGAGCGTGGGGTTCAGAACAACTGGCACCGCCACGAGGGCGGCCAGCTGCTGCATGTTGTGGAGGGTGAGGGCTGGGTCCAGGCACGCAGCGCGGCGCCGATCCGCCTCCGCCCCGGCGACAGCGTGTCCACCGCGGGCGCCGAGGAGCATTGGCACGGGGCGACCGCCCAGTCGTCGATGGCTCACCTGGCCTTCTCGCTGGGCGAGACGGAGTGGCTGGAGCCCAGCCCGCCGCAGACGTGACCCAAATCAGCCAGGCGTCGCGCCGGCCCGGCCAGAACGCCTGCGTTGTGGACTATCGACGCTCGTGAGTCAGATAGCTCTCTTCCATTCAGTCCTCGGCGTTCGGCCCGGCGTCCAGGAAGCTGCGAAGCGGCTGCGGGGCGATGGGCACCGCGTTCGCGTGGTCGATCAGTACGAAGGAAGGGTCTTTGCTGACTACGCGGTGGCCGCCGAGTACGCCGAAGGGTTGGGCTATCCCCTGCTAATTGCAGCGGGCCCAGGAGGCTGTGGCGGACCTGCCTGACGGGTTTCTCACCGCGGGATTCTCGAACGGGGCTGGAATGGCAGAATTCGTCGCCCTCCGGCGCCGGGTGTCAGGCGTCCTGATGCTCTCGGGGGCTCTGCCGCTGGAGATTCTGCGCGCCGACGCCTGGCCGGCAGGAACACCTGCGCAGATTCACTACACCCACGATGACCCCTTTCGCCGACAGGAGGCGATCGACACCCTCGCAGCGACCATCCGGGCTGCCGGCGCTTCCCTTCAAATGTTCGACTATCCCGGCCGCGGCCATCTGTTCACCGACCCCTCGCTGCCGGAGGAATACGACGCCGACGCAGCCGAGCTGCTCTGGCGCCGGGTGCTCGACTTCTGCGCCGGTCTGCCGCCCATCGGTACAGCGCCGACCCGCGGCTAGCCCTCGGCAGGCGTCAGGCGGTTTCGGCCGGTTACGCCGGCAGGCGCCGGCTCAGGTTGAAGTCGACCAGGCCGCAGAGCAGGTCGCAGAACAGTTCGTTGCTGGCGGCTGGAATACCATCCACCGCCGGGATCGGTGCTTCGGCCGCGCTGTCGTGGCCGCCAGCCTCACAACAGGCGTTCAGCATGGCCTTGTGCAAGCGGCCGTCGACGAGCAAGCTCAGGTCCCGCCGCAGCCCCGCCATGGCAGCTGCGATGCCGAAACCAGCCCAATTGGAGCAGGTGGCCACTACCGGCACGTCGCATTCGGTGACCGTTGCGATGAGCTCCCCCAGTGGCTGAGCCGCCACCGCCGTCGAGCGGATGCCGCCCAGTCCTATCTCGTTACCCAGGTCCCCAACCCCGATGGTCGGCACGTTTCGGCGACGCAGCTCGGCGACAAGAAGATCAATCCGAGCCAGGTGCCCGCTGACGTCCTGGCCGCCGGCGCGGCGCAGGCTGCCGTCAGGCGTGGGACCGATCTTCTCGATCACGAAGAGCGCGCCGATTTGAGGTGGCAGCGCCTGAGCCTGCGCCTGGGCCAGCTGGGGATCGATCGGGAAGGCGCACACCTCGCAGGTGTCGCCGGCCCCGGCCGCGTCAATGGTCGCCCTGACCGGCTCCAGTCCGGCCTCCTCAGTCAGCACCACCAGGCGGGCGGAAGTACTCAGGGAGAGGGCCCGCGCCACAGCGGCCAGCCCGAGCGGCCCGTCGGTTTCCCCCCGAGGCAGCGAGTGTGGGCTCACGACGCCCGTCGTCAGATAGACAGGCAGTCCGGCTTCCGCGACCTGGAGCAGGCGGACCGCTGCGGTCCAGGCCATGGGTCCCCCCAGTAGCCGGCGAGCGGCCTGCCAAAGCGGTTCGATCACCCCATCGCGGAACCCATCGGGGCGGAACTCCACCGCCAGCAGGTGATCGATCGCCTCAGGTAGCCCGCGCATGCCCAGTGGACTCTAGCGTCGGTGGCAAACGCGACAGCCAGCCGCAGAACAGACCAGGGAAGATTTGTTCCAAACCGGCGGCGCGTACGTAGTGGATTTTCAGAAGGCGCCCGCCTTCCCGACCGAGATCTCCCCCTCCCTACCCGGCGGCCCGGTTCTAAACCAGCCGGGTCGCCACTACATCTCGGCTAAGCCCGACCGCTGGCCTCCCTTACTGAATGAAACTGGAGGGTCCCCAAGATGGTCGCCTCCGCGCCATAAGGTCACCTGTCCGCTTCCGGAGTTAGGCGCCGAGCACGTGCTTCTCTAACCAGGGGTTACGGAAGGCTGCGCGCGAGTCCAAACGCTGGATCAGACGGACGAAGTCGGGCTGCCGTTCGTACAGCGGGGCTGTCGCGTCTGCTCCGGCGAGGAAGACCTTACCCCAGTGCGGCCGGCCCTCCAACGGCGCCAGGGCCGCCTCGACGTCGACGAGCACCCGCTCGACCGCAGCCTGGTCCGGCTCCCATGTGAAGTGGATGCCGACTGTGTCCCGCCCGTACTGCGGGCTCATCCAGAGGTGGTCGGCGGCCACAGTTCGGATCTCGCTTACCTGCAACAGAGGTCGTAGTCGATCCGCCAAGGCACGTACCGACTCGATCGCAGCGATGCCTTGCCGCCGAGGCACGAGGTACTCCGATTGAAGCTCCTCACCGCTGCTCGGCGTGAAACCCACGCGGAAGTGCGGGAGGCGGTCGGACCAGAGACCGTTCCGGCCGAGTTGGGCTGTGCAGTTGATCGGATCGAGCCCGAGGATTGGATGCGTTTCCACAGTGGTGGCCACCGCGCCGAAGAGGTCGGCCGCCACATGTTCGGACGCATCCGTCACGCGGCTCTTGACCCACACCTGGTCGACAGTGGGGCCCCAGGTTGTGAACAAGCTCACGCTGTAGCCGTACGCGGTGATTTCGTCAAAGTGCTCAAAGAGTGAGTCCCAGGCCAATCCTTCGAACACTCGCTGCCGTATCTCGTAGGCCGGTTCCACGTCCAGCGAAAGCCGAGTGACAGCGCCGACCGCCCCCAGCCCAACCACCAACCCATCGAATTCGGAGTGACCCCGTGCTGCTCGGACGATCTCGCCGCTCGATGTGACCATTTCAACCGACGACACGGCGGTCGCGAGGTTGCCGTTCGTGTCGCCCGACCCATGTGTCCCACTGCTGACGGCGCCGGCGACGGAGATGTGGGGCAAGGATGCCAGATTGTGGAGGGCAACACGTTCCGGCCTCAACGCCTCGGCAAGCTGGCCGTAGGTCATGTTTGCGCTCAGGGAGACGGTGGCAGCCAACCGGTCGACCGTCACGTCGTGGGGCAGCTCGGCCAGCGTGATCAACTCGTCGGAGTCGGCGATACCGTTGAACGAGTGCCGGGAGCCGAGCACCCGCACCTTGGCTGCCTGGGCGATGATCTCCTGCAGCTGCTCAACTGTGGACGGTCGGTGGAGCTTCTTGGCCTGGTACGAATAGTTCCCCGCCCAGTTGGTCAGCTGGCGAAGCGCGCTCACGCCTGGTGTTTGTGCGGCTGGCGCGAACCCCGTCCTGCCATGTCAGCTTTCTCCGGCTGGGAGATCCAAGACGGCCGACTTTGAGCTAGGGCGTAGCGCAGAAACTCCAGCGTTTCGGTCATATCACCCTCGGTGTGATCATGCCGCCACTGCCAGGCTCGATCCAGGTGAGGAATCCACTTCATTTCCAACCTCTGGCGAGCCCACTCGACCGCCCGCTTGGACACCAGGGTTCCGCACTCCAGCATGTTCAACGCCCGGCAGAGAGTCAAAGTGGCGAAAGCCTGATAAGCCCGAGGACGAAGCCAATCCGCTCCATCGACCTGTCGCTGCCAGAAGTCCCGCAGTAGATCGGTGACTGCTATCCGAAGTTCTCGCGGACTCACACTGTCTATCAGCATCGTCGGCGAGGGGCCCGACACCACCACACCCTGGCGGCTCAGTGAGTGTCGCTCCAGCACCCACGCCGGTCCATGGTGACCAACACCGAACTCCCAGTCGACGCCGATCGATGGGTGCGAGGCGTTCGAGTT
Organism: Candidatus Dormiibacter spiritus; assembly: GCA_003244185.1. Classification (GTDB taxonomy): domain Bacteria; phylum Chloroflexota; class Dormibacteria; order Dormibacterales; family Dormibacteraceae; genus Dormiibacter; species Dormiibacter spiritus. The sequence goes on from QHBT01000048.1 coordinate 38,861, forward strand.
GTCGTAGCGGCGCAGTGCCTTCAGTGGGATGTAGGAGCCCTCGAGGCGGTTGGCATACGTTGTCCCACCGATGCCTATCTGCCGGTGCATTTCGCGAAGTCGAGCTAGCACTGCCCTTGAGAGCTCTGCCTTGGTGACAACTAGGAAATCAATGTCGCTCGCTGCCGGGTCGAAATCCCCGGTTGCGAGTGAGCCATGGAGATACATACCCACCAATCCGTCCCCTAGGATCTGGCGCACATTTCCCAACAGCAAGCTCACAATTAGATTGACATCCGGGTATGGCGTTGCCTCGACCAAACCGTAACCGTGCGATCTATGATGCACGCCGCTCAAGTTACTCCGGCCGCATTGTGGTCAGGTCAGGTTGGCCAGAATCTCTCGGATCGACATGGTCGCTCCGCAGATCCATTCGTCGGCGGCGCCGTAATAGACAGTGATCTCATCGCTCGCCGCCATGGCGCCCGTCGCGAAAACGACGTTGCCGTAGAAACCGCCGCGTTCATATTCGGCCAGCGGCTCCATGATGGGGGCGGCCGAGCGGCCGACGACGAGGGCCGGATCCTTCAAGTCAAGCAGGACCGCTCCCAGGCAGTAGCGGTTGTTGTCGTCGACGCCGTGGTAGATCTCCAACCACCCTTCTTCGATGCGGATGGGGGGCGCACCGGCTCCCACCTTCGCTGAATCCCATGCGCCCCGCCGTGTTCGCAGGACGCACCTGTGGTCTCCCCAGTGGACCAGGTCGGGCGAGCGTGCCAGCCATATGTACTTGCCGCCCAAGCCCTCACTGACTGGCCGGTGCAGGGCCAGATAGGAGCCTCCTATCTTCTCCGGGAACAGCACGCAGTCCTTGTTGGGTGGCGCGAGGATCATGCCGTGGCGGTCGAGCGTTCGCCAGTCCGCTGTGCTGGCGAGACTGACGCCGAAGCCGTAGGGTGACACAGCGGTGTAGGCGAGGTAGAAGCGGCCATCGATTTCGGCCACGCGCCCGTCCTCGATCCCGTAGCTTTCCAGCACCCCCTCCCCCTCCAGTGCTGGCTCGGCCTCTACCTTGAAATGCATGCTATCTGCGCTCGAGGCAAGTCGGAAGTGAGAGATGGTGGTCAGATAGCTATCGCCGGACCAGACGAAGCCGCGAGGATCGCTGCTGGCGACGAGTTGAGGATCGCCGTGGGGTACCTCGATGATCCGCATTCCCCCCGGGGCGGCGGCGTCCAGCAGCGGTGCGCTGACACCTGCCGCACCGGCAGGCACTCCCTCGGCGACCCGAAGCAAGAGATAGGTCTTCTCGTGGAACCGAAAGGAGGCGGGGTTCAGGACGCCTATGACACTCAGTCCGGGGCGCGACGGCGGCACGTCCTTGGGACCGATGAGCGGATTGGAGGGAAACCGTTTCGCGAGGTCGCTCATCCGTGCTTCACTCAGTATGGATGGTGGACCGGCCGGCACCCAAGCTGAAGGACATCTGGGTCGGGGCCAACTTCTGGTCGCGGGTGGGCGGACCGCTGATGTGGCGAAGCTTCGACGAAACCGTGATCCGGGAGGAGTTGAGGGTGCTCCGGCGCCATGGCCTCACTGTGACGCGGTCCTTCTGCTACTGGCCCGACTTCATGCCAGCGCCGGACACCATCGCAGAGCCATTCGTTGAGCGCTTCGGCCGCTTTCTGGACCTGACGCTGGCAGAAAACATGCTCACCATTCCCACCTTCATCGTCGGCCATATGTCGGGTGAGAACTGGGACGTCTCCTGGCGCGCCGGCCGGGACCTATACCAAGACGGCTGGATGCTTGCGCAGCAGGCGTTCTTCATCCATGAGCTGGCCAGTCGCTTCTGCCGCCATCCCGCCATCAGCGCCTGGCTCATATCCAACGAGATGCCGGTCTACGGCGGAGCCACCAGCGCTGAATACGGTCGGAGCTGGGCGCGGCTGATGGTGCAGGCCGTCAGGGCGGCTGGGGCGCGACAACCGGTCTCCCTTGGCGACGGTGCCTGGGGCATCGAGCTGACCGGGGTCGACAACGGCTTCAGGCTCCGTGACCTGCGCCGCATCGTGGACTTCATCGGGCCCCACGCCTATCCGATGACGAACGACCCGGTACGGCAGCACCTGACGGCGGCGTTCGCCTGCGAGCTGAGCCACTTCGGTCTTCCAGTCGTTCTCGAAGAGTTCGGCCTCAGCTCGGACCACGCCGCTGACCCCGCCGCGGCCGACTATTACCGGCAGGTCCTGCATAGCTCTCTGCTGGCTGGCGCGACCGGGTGGCTGGCTTGGAACAGCACCGACTTCGACCTGCCCGCCCAGGACCCCTACCGGCACCACCCCTTCGAGCTGCACTTCGGGCTCACCAGGGTGGACGGCTCGGTCAAACCTGCGCTGCTCGAGCTTGAACGGTTCGCCGAACTGCTCAAGACGATCGACTTCGCGGCCTGTTCTCGTGTTCCCAGCGAGATAGCTCTTGTCATCCCCTCCTATTTCGACACCGAGTACCCTTTCACGCCGACGTCCCAGCGACCGCTGATCGGCGCCATATCGCTCCAGGCCTACATCGCGGCACGGGAGGCCGGCCTGTCGCCGGCGCTCGTGCGAGAGCTTGACGGCATACCGGCTGCCTCACTCATCCTGGTCCCCTCGACCCAGGCCCTGACGGCTCCGACCTGGAGCCGGCTCGAGGAGCTGGCCAACTCCGGTTCCACCGTGTATTGCTCGTATTTCAGCGGTGGCGCCGACGTTCAGCGAGCATCCTGGCACCCCGACTTGAACCGCTTCTTCGGCGTGGAACACCAACTCCGCTACGGGTTGCTCAACCCGGTTCCTGAGCAGACTGTGACCTTTACCTTCGAAGCAGCTTGGGGTGACCTCGAGGCAGGCACCACACTCTCGTACGCGGCTGCCGGCTCTGACAACGGTCGCGCCTTCTTGCCCGTCAGGCCGCGTCAGGCGCGTGTCTTAGCAAGCGACCAAAACGGCCGACCAGCACTTCTAGTCCGCGATGTGGGACGGGGAAGGATCGTGCTGTCGACCTACCCGACGGAGTACTTCGCCAGCGCGCGACCGATGGTCAATCCGGAAGACACCTGGCGCCTCTACCATGCCGTTGGCGCCATGGCGGGCGTCGAGCAGCCCGTCGCGAGCGGCAGGCCGGATGTCCTGGTGGACGCGCTTCAGCACTCCAGTGGAAGCCGCTACGCCTGGTTCATCAGTGAGGCCCCAAGGGCCCTCAGCCTCGCACCGATCATGACGGGCGACTGGCGGCTGTCGAGCCTCGACGGTCAGCCTGTTGATGGCATCGAGCTGCCTGCCTACGGAGTCGCGGTCTATCGAGTAGAGGCGATCACCGAGCCGTAAGGCGGGATCTGCAGCCGCACGTGCCCGTCCTCGTCCTCCGTCACGTCCTCGCCGTCGCGGTTGTACACGCTGACTCGCCACGACCGTCCCGGAGGCAGCTGGAACGGCGCCGGTTGACCGGCCAGGCTCTTGTAGAGGGCCAGCTGACGGCCACCGTCCTGAAGCACCTTCGACTCGACTTCTGGCTGCAGCAGCACCGCGTCGATCTTCGCGTGCAGCGCACCCGTGCCCGCATAGCTGAGGGTGATGGTGTGTCTGCCGGCGCTCAGCGCACCGGGCAGCTGCAGACCGTCGATCCAGAGATAGTCCGGGTTGGGCGAGACGCCCTGGCTGCCCGCGCCGCCCTCGTGATCGACTCCCGCCGGCTTCCCGTCCACGCTGACCGACACGCCAACGGCGGCGGCATCGCCTGGCTGCTTGTCAAAGACGATATACAGCAGGTGGCGACCCGCAGTCGCCGCTTGCACGGGAATGTCAACCCTCCCGCCCGGGCCCAGATCGACGTACGCCCCGGCACTCCAGATGGCCTCGCCGGTCCAGGCGGAGGCCGGCTTGACAACCGTCGCATTCCCGCTGACCGCCCCGGCTTCGGCTTCGACCTTTTGATAGCTGGTGTGCGCCAGAACGTGCCCATAACCGACATAACCACGCGCCACAGGGTCATGGACGGCGTTCATCAGCGCCAGAAGTCCTTCGATTGTCGACTCGGCACCGGAGTTGCGATTCACAGTGCCGTCCCCGTTGATGCCGTCGAATACCACTCCTGTCGCCGGCTGGTACATCGGCGTCCCGGCCGGGTTGTCTCCGAAGAGCCAGCTCGCAGCGATGCCAGCCCAGCGCTGGAAGACGTCGTTCCCACTTGCCCTGCCAACGGCTAGCAGGCCGTCAACAGTGGTCTCATCCCCGTAGGCGATCTGCGAGAGGTCGTCGGGCGCCGGCTCCAAGCCGTTGATGGGGCCGAAGCTGAGCTGCTGATGCAGCTCGAATGAGCTTGCGTCCAGTCGCGCCGACTGGAGCCATCCAGGTTTGCCAAGCGGCCGCGCGCCTATGGCCAGCGCCATCGACATGTGGGCGCCCCAAGCATGCCAGTCGCTGACGGATCGCGTCCAGGGCATAAGCGCGCCCCAGGGCCAATCGCGGCCGCCGCCCAATTGATAGCCGGCGATTCCTGTGCCCAATTCAACGGCAAGGTCGCGAGCCGGTACATCGCCCGTTGCCCGGGTGAAGGCCGTCAGGCCGAGGAGCGCTTCGGAGGAGGCGTCGGCGCCGTCGGCGATCAGCCAGGCTGGCGTCCGATAGCCGTGCAGCGTGTAGTAATGACCGAAGTTCGGCGCCAGTAGCTCGGCGTCGAGCCTGGTCATGGCCAGCCGCATCCGGGCGGCCAGCACTGAGGCGAAGCCTGGGTCGGACTCACGGAAGGTGGCGTAGCCCTCGCCGATGGCCCAGATCGACCGCGCCATCCAGTACGACGCCGCCGCGTCCGCGGGGTTGGGCTGGTCGGGCGGCGTGGGGTTCAGGTTCAGAGCCCCGCCCGGCTGCATCCAGAGCACGAAATTCCCCGCGTTAGGGCCTGAGATTGTCTGCATGTAGAGCACGAAACGAAGTGCGCCCCGCGCCATCTCAAGGCTGTGGCGATCGTGGTAGTACCTGTAATGCGTTAGGTAGACCACCGCTGCGCGGCTCACGTCATCAGTGTCGAAGGCCCCCTGACCATATGTGTTCGTGCCAGGGTCATACGCGCCGCCTCCGGTCCGAGTGTAGGCGCCAGTGGTTGGATTGAAGTTGGCGTAGACCCACCACGTGTCGATCGGTGAGCCCGGATCGGTGGTCGAGTGGCCTGGTAACCCAGCTGGATAGGGCACCGAGTCGTGGAGGAAGTCGAGATGCCCCAGGTTCACCACGCCGGGACCGACGGATCCAGCCGCGTCCTGAGCAGCGGCCGAGGTGCCCCCGAGCGCGCCCACCAGAACCGCAAAAGCCGCCGCGAGAGGTAGCCCCAGGCGCATGCTCGTCGCTCCTCTCTCTTAGCCCTTCACGGCCGAGCCGATCGAAGACTCCACGAACCGACGCTGGAAGATTAGAAAGAGGATGATCACGGGCACCGCCAGCACGGTGGCGCCGGCCAGGATCGCCCCATATGGATTGGGGCCCCGCTGGGCTGACGTCGAGATGAAGTTGGCCAGCGCGACCGCCAGCGGTTGCAGAGACAGCTTCTTGGTGATGAGGAACGGCCAGAGGAACTCGTTCCAAGGACCGATGAAAGTAATCAGCAGAGCAGTCAAGAGTGCAGGCCGCGTCAGCGGCAGAACCACCCGGGTCAGGATGGTGAGCTCTGACGCACCGTCGATGCGCGCCGCCTCGAACATGTCCTTGGGAAGCTGCAGAAAGAACTGGCGGAATATGAATACTGCAGTCGGGTTGATGGCGAAGGGCAGGATCATTCCGACCAGGGTGTCGGCAAGACCAAAATTACGAGCGATCAGCACGTAAAGCGGAATGATCAGCAGCTGAAAGGGCATGACCAGCAGCAGGATCATCGTGTAGAAGACGACCTGCCGGCCGCGGAAGTGCAGCTGCGCCAGAGCGTACCCGGCGAGCACACCAAAGATCAGTGTGGCAAGCAGTACGCCACCAGTGAAGAGGCCCGAGTTGAGTAGAGTTTGCGGCAGGTTGATCGCATTGTTGATGTTGATCAGATTGTCCAGTGACAGCTTGTTGGGATTGGGAAAAGCCCCCGAGATATTCGGGTTTGGGTCCTTCTGCAGGGCGCTCACAACCATGTAGTAGAAGGGCAAGATGAACACGAGTGCCCCGATGAAGAGCGGGATGAGCCTCACCCAGCGCAGCCAGCCGCGCTCGCCCTGCTCGGGCGTCTGGACCGGCTCGGGTCGTGTTGTGACCGTCAGCTCCGGCGTCGTCGCGGTCGCCATGGCTACTCCCTCTCCAGGACGAATCTGTTGATGGCGGAGACGATCAGGACGCCGACGACCAACAGGAGCCCCATCGCCGCCGCGTAGCCGGGGTGATTCTGCTCAATACCCTGGCGGTACAGCAGGAACACGGGGGAGACAGATTGGTTATCAGGGCCGCCCCCTCCGGTCAGTAAATAGGGCTCGGTAAAGAGGTTGGCGCCAGTGATTACCGAGGTGATCACGACCAGTAGAGTAGCGGGCCGGAGTCCTGGCACCGTTACCACGAAGAAGCTCCTGATTCGGCCGGCGCCGTCCACGCTGGCCGCCTCATAGAGCTCCTTGGCGATATTCTGCAGGGCGGCTAGGTAGAGAAGGATGTAGAGGCCGAGGCCCTTCCAGGTCACATACAGTGCGATGATCGGCATCACCCAGAAGGCATTGACGAGCCAGGTGGGGTTTGGAGCGAGCGGTCCGACGACCTTGTTGACCAGCCCGGGGCCGCCGAACAGCCAGAGCCAGATGCTTACGGCGGCGACGCTGGCGGTGACGTAGGGAACGTAGTAGGCGGCCCTGAAAAAGCTGCGCAGGGGGATGGCGGCGTTCAGCGCGGTGGCCAGCACCATGGCGACCACCACTGTGACAGGGACATTGATGAGCAAGAAGATGACCACATTGCGGAGGGCGACGTGGAAGAGCGGGTCCTGCAGGGCGCGGCTGTAGTTGGCGAGGCCCACGAAGGGTCTGTCGACAATAGCTCCTGGGGCCGCGAAGAAATAGTCATAGAAGGACATGTAGATCGAGTAAAAGAAGGGATAGGCGTAGATGGCGACCAGGAAGATCACGAAAGGCGCGACGAACAGGTAGCCGATCGGCTGGTCACCGAGCAACGTCTGCAATCTGGGTCGACGGGATCCCGCTGGTGCTGGTGCCGAGGCGGCCAAGCTAAGCCCTCCTGCTCACTGGCTCACCAGCGTCTTGATCTGGTCGGACGCCGCCTTGAAGGATTGGTCCACGCTTTGGTTGCCGAAAATGACCGACTTGGAGTACGCGGCGCGAAAGTCCTGCCACATCTCGACCGAGTTCGGCACGTTTGGCACCTCAACTGTGCGGGAGGCCTGATCGGCGAACAGCTTGTACTCGGGGTGTGACTGGAAGTAGCTGCTGTAGGTACCGGGCAGGTCAGTCCGCATCGGCATCTGACCTGTCAGCTCCAGCAGCTGGCCGTCATTCGCGCTGCTGGTGGTGAACTTGAGGAAGTCCCAGGCGGTGCCGCGGTTCTTGCAGCTTGAATACATGCCTACCGATTTCTGGTCGGAAAAAGTATGAATCTGGGCCGGATCCATCCCGTCCTTGGTCGGCACCGGAACCACGCCCCAGTTCACCTTGCCAGTGTATTGAGCGATGGCCCAGGGCCCAACTATCGCCATGGCCGCCTGCCCGGTGGCAAAGGCGTCACCCTGGGCGGCCTCCTTCGGGGCCAGATTCCCGGCATACATTTGACGCCAGAAGTTGGCCACCGCGATACCGTCCGAAGAATCGAACTGCGGCTGCTTGTTCTCGACCAGCTGCTTGCCTTTCGTCTGGGCGATGAAGAGGGGATAGAAGTCGAACCACGGCTGGTAGAACTCGGAGCTCGGGGCCGGCCAGATGGCAGCCCTGACACCTCCCTTCGCCACTACAGCCTGCGAGGTGCTCAGGAACTCGGTGTAGGTCTTTAGCGGCGGGTTGCTGACGTCGAGCCCGGCCTTCTGAAAGACGTCCTTGTTGTAAAAGATCATCACTGGGTTGGTCTTCCAGGGCATCTGGTAATACTTTCCGTCCGGCGACTTGTACTGCGCGGCCCGGTTACCTGTGCGGGAATCGATGTACGAGTTGGCGCCCGAAAAGTCGCTGAGCGGGACGAGGCCGCCCTGCTTCTGGAATTGCGGCACCGAGGCGGGAGAGGTGTTGAAGATCAGGCAGGGCGTTGTACCCGCCGTGATCCCAGCCCCGATCACTTCTTCAGAGCTCTTCCCGGCGGGAATCTGTTGGCCGGTCACCTGGTCTTGGGGATGGTCCTTGTTCCAGCCCGCAACCATCGCCTCGCCCCATTTCACCTCCTCCGGGTTGTTGGAGTACCAGATCTGGATAGGACCCTTCGCGCCTGCTGCCTGCGAGCTTGTCTGGCTGCTCCCCCCACACCCGGCCAGGGCCAGGATCAATGCCAAGGCGCCGCCCAGCGAAACCCAACGAATGCTTCTCATCTCACAACCTCCTGCTTACTCATCGGCGGAGCCGCGGCGGGACCTCCGGTGGGCCTAAACATACTTCCGGCGCACTATCGCCGATGATCTCAGGGCCGCCACCACCATGACGATGTGACGGTCGCGCATGGGTGCCGAGTACGGGGACCGATAGCGTTTCAATGGATCCTCCCGCTGCGATTGCCGCCTGCATGTCTCCCGGGCTACTCGGCTGGATGTGTTTCCCATCTATACGCTTGCGCGTCGGTTGAGTCCAACTTGACGTCTATCGGCGGGTAAGCACTTTCGCTGCGTCGAGCGGATCAAATGTCGCGGCAGAGCTGGGCCGCGGCTCGGTAGGCACGAAGGCAGGAGCGACCGCCTCCGCCCCCCCTTCGCCCCGCATCGCTGGTCCCGGTTTCCGGAGAACCGCTAGCCTGGGCTTGGTGCGGTCGGGCGTTTGAGCAAACGGGCCAGCGGTTGGCGCGTCTGGAGCGCCCTGCTGATCGTCTACATCCTCTGGGGCTCGACCTATTTCGGCATCCGGGTGATGGTGGAGACGATGCCGCCACTGCTCACAGCGGGTCTCCGGTTCGGGGCGGCCGCGCTGGTCTTGAGCCTGATCGCCGGCCTCAGAGGGGAGTGGCGAACAGGCTTGAGCAGGAGCCAGATCCTGAGCTGCGCCCTGGTCGGCGTAGCTCTGTTTGCGGGTGGCAATGGCCTACTAGCGCTCTCCGAGCAACGGATCCCGAGCGGCGTCGCCTCCCTCGTCATTGCCTGCTCGCCCCTGCTGGTGGCATTGATGGGGCTTGTCGCCTTCCGCACGCCGATCGGCGTCTTGCAGGGAGCAGGCATGGCGCTGGGCTTCGCCGGCTTGTTCATCCTCGGTCGCCCAGGCGGAGGCGCCCACCTTGATCCCATCGGCCTCCTCGAAGTGCTCTGCGCCGCCACCTGCTGGTCACTCGGGTCGGTCATCGCCAGCCGGTCACGTCTGCCGGGCACCCCGCTGGCCGCGGCCAGTCTCCAGCAAGCGTTCGGCGCTCTCTCGCTGCTGCTGCTCGGCCTGACAAGCGGAGAACTGAATGGGTTCCAGCCCGGCCACGTCTCTGGGCGCTCCCTGCTCGCCGTCGCCTACCTGATCACCTTCGGCTCGCTCGTCGCCTTCACCGCCTATTCCTGGCTGGTCACGACGGCGCCCCTATCGCTGGTCTTCACGTATGTCTACGTCAACCCGGTTGTCGCGGTGGCCCTGGGCGCGTTGTTCATCGGTGAGCGCGTCACCAGCACCATCCTGATCGGAGGCACCGTCATCCTGGCGGGGGTGGCGATCATCGTGAGCGGCCAGACGCTGGCTCAGCGACGGACTGCGGCTGCAGTCGCCCGGGTTGAGGCAAACTCAGAGCCGTGAGCGCACCTGGAATCTTCCAGACCCCTGACCCCTACAACGAGCCGATCCGCTCCTATGCTCCCGGCAGCCCTGAGCGGTCCTCCCTCCAGGCGAAGCTGAAGGAGCTCTCCAGCCGGCAGACCGAGATGCCGCTCATCATCGGCGGCAAGGACGTCAGCACCGGCCGCACCATCGAGGCCCGGATGCCGCACCGGCGCAGCCACGTGCTGGGCACCGTGCAGCGGGGCGGCGAGGCCGAGATGCACCAGGCCATCGCAGCTGCGCGCAAGGCTTGGCCGGAATGGTCTCGCCTGGCCTGGACCGAGAGGGCAGCGATCTTCCTCCGCGCAGCCGAGCTGCTGGCGGGCCCCTGGCGCGATGTAATCAACGCCTCCACCATGCTCGGGCAGTCCAAGACGGCGCACCAGGCCGAGATCGACGCCGCCTGCGAGCTCTGCGATTTTCTGCGCTACAACGTGGCCTTCCTGGAACGGATCTACGCCGAGCAGCCGGAGTCCTCGCCGGGCGTCTGGAACCGCCTGGAATACCGTCCGCTGGAGGGCTTCACGCTGGCGGTCACGCCTTTCAACTTCACCTCCATCGCCGGCAACCTGCCGACTGCGCCGGCGCTCATGGGCGGCACCGTCATCTGGAAGCCTGCCGAGACAGCGGCGCTCTCCAACCACTTCCTGATGCGGCTCTGGCAGGCCGCGGGGCTGCCGGACGGGGTGATCAACCTGGTCCACGGGCCAGGCGCTGAGCTGGTCCCCGTCGCGCTGCAGAGCCCGGAGCTGGCCGGTATCCACTTCACAGGCTCGACAGCCGTATTTCGCGACATCTGGCGCCGCACGGCAGAGAACCTGGACTCCTACCGGAACTATCCGCGACTGGTGGGTGAGACCGGCGGCAAGGACTTCATAGTCGCCCACCCTTCGGCGGAGCCGGAGGCGGTGGCCACAGCGATCCTGCGCGGCTCCTTCGAATACCAGGGCCAGAAGTGCTCAGCCGCCTCCCGCGTCTTCGTGCCGGAGAGCCTCTGGCAGCCCATCCGCGAGCAGCTGGCGGATGAGGTGGCCTCGATCCCGGTAGGCGATGTGGCTGACTTCCGCAATTTCATGGGCGCCGTCATCAACGAAGCCTCGTTCGAGCGGCAGAAGGGAGCCATCGAGGAGGCGCGCGCCAAGAGCGGGCATGAGGTGCTGGTCGGCGGCAAGGTGGACGATAGCGAGGGCTGGTTCGTCACGCCCACCGTGGTTGTGACCAAGGACACCGGCTCCCGCCTGCTCCGCGACGAGCTCTTCGGCCCTGTCGTGACTGTGAACGTCTTTCCCGACGGGCGGTACGCGGAGACACTCGATCTCATCGAAAGCTCAGCGCCATACGGACTGACCGGCGCTGTCTTCGCTCAGGATCGGAAAGCTGTTGGGTTGGCTCAGGACCGCCTGCTCTACGCCGCCGGCAACTTCTACGTCAACGACAAGCCGACAGGCGCAGTGGTGGGTCAGCAGCCGTTCGGCGGCAGTCGCGCTTCAGGCACCAACGACAAGGCAGGCTCGATGTGGAACCTGACCCGGTGGGTCACGCCGCGGACTGTGAAGGAGACCTTCGTGCCCGCCACGAACTACAGGTACCCCTACATGGACGCCGACGAGGACAGAGCCTGACGGCGGCCCAGCTCGCATTCAAGGCCTGCCTGAACGGGGGCCGTTCGACGGCCGAGCATCCCGCCGTGCCGTTGACACCCGATGCGATCGCGCGCGACAGCCGAGAGTGCCAGCAGGCAGGGTGCTTCGCGGTCCATGTCCATCCGCGCGACTCCGAGGGACAGGAGACCCTGGTGGCTGACACCTGCGAGGCAGTCGTGCGAGCCGTGCGCGAAGCCTGTCCCGGCCTGCTGCTGGGCTTCAGCACCCGGGCGGCCATCGAACCCGACTGGGAGCGGAGGCTGCGCCTGATCCGGAGCTGGCGGGTCCGGCCGGACTTCGTTTCGGTCAACTACTGGGAGTCCCATCCGCTGGATTTGAGCCGAGCGCTTGGCGAGCTGGGAATCGGAGTCGAGGCAGGACTGTCCGGTCCGGCCGACGCCCAAAGCCTGCTGGCTTCCGGCCTGCAACCTCAGCGTGTGCTGGTCGAGATCTCGGAGCCCCAACCGTAGACCGCTGTTGAGCTGGCCGCCGCCACCGACCAACTGCTGGACGAGGGCGGATTGTCCTGCCGGCGCGTTCACCATGGCTATGACCTGACTACGTGGCGGGTCATCGCGGCAGCCGTCGAACGAGGCCACGACTTCCGGATCGGCTTGGAGGACACCCTGCTCCTGCCTGACGGCCGGCTGGCGCGGGACAACCTGGAGCTGATCCAGGCGGCTCGGAGCGTGTTAGAGCGAGCGGTCTAGGGTTCTGGCCCCGGCCGGGCGCGGACGCTAAGTGCTGGCTTTGAAGACGATGCCGAGCAGGAAGGTGGCACCGCCCACTATCACTCCCGCCAACGTCATCTCAAGCCCTGAACTCCACCAGCTGCGGAGCGTGAATAGCGACTTGGCCGCGCCGACCAGGAAGTGCGCCACGAGGGAGACACCGGCCGCCCAGACGACCCCTGTCGTGCCACCGACGAAGAAGAACGGGATGACAGGGATGATCGCGCCCACAGCCGTGCTGACGAAGCCCGCGAGGCCGGCGGTCCACGGGTTGCCGCCCGGGTCCAGTCCGCCGAACTCCTCGGCCGCCAGCGTCTGCAGCATTGCCTCAGGATTGCGAGCCAGCTTCTCCACCAGCTCGTCAGCATCCTTCCTGTCCAGTCCTTTCAACTGGTAGAAGAGCGAGAGCTCCTCCTTCTCCTCCGCCGGGTGTTCCTCCAGCTCTCGGCGCTCGTGGGCAAGGTTGGCGGCCGCCACCTCGCTCGTGGAGCGGGCGGCCAGCCAGGCCCCAACCCCCATTGAGAGCGCTGAGGCGCTGGCGCCGGCGAGGCCGGCGGTGAGGACGAACCGGTCCTGGGCGTTGGTTGCTCCGCTCACGCCCGCCACGATTCCGAAGACAGCTGCCAGCCCGTCATTGGCCCCATAGATGGCGTCGGAGATCCAGCCCGATCCTGTGCGATGCCAGCGCTCGCGGCCCAGGATCCTGTCGAGGCGGCCCTGCGGCCCGGGGGCGGCGAGTGGCTGGGCGTCGGGAACCGGGCCGTCCAGCATGGCTCCGACCTCCTTCGAGTGGGCTGCCTCATCGGCCCGAATGCCCTGCAGCACCGCGTCGGTCGCCGCATCTCCGGTCGAGGACCCGTAGACACCGAACACCTCGTCGTCCTCCGCCGCCTCCCGGGCGCGCAGCAGCTTGTCCTGCGGCGCCAGCCGGGCCTGCAGCTTGAGCCAGGGCGAGATGCGAACCGACCTGGGGTCGGGCAGGGGCTCCCCCAGCTCGCCCAGCCTGGCCTCCAGGCGCAGCCGATGCTGCATCTCGCCTTCCGCGATCTGACGCAGAATCAACTGCCGGCGCTTGTCCGACTCGCGGCGCGCCAGCGCGTCGTAGACATAGCGAGCCTCGATCTCGCCGCGCCAGGCCTTGAGCAGCCGAGCAACGGGCTCGCCGGAATCCTGATCTTGGCCCTTGGTCGCGTTGCTTGACACTTCGCCGATTATATAGCTAGCTTAGGCGTGCCTAAGACTTGGACTCGGATAAGCCTGTGCTAACATCTGAGCATGTCTAAGCTAACAGCGCTGGCGCGCCATACCTCTAGCGCCCAGGAGGACTACCTGAAAGCGCTCTACGGGCTGGGTGCGGTCGAGGCGGCCGTACCACCGTCGAGGCTGGCACGCGAACTGGACGTGAGCCCTGCTTCGGTAACCGACATGCTGGCCAAGCTGGCTGTGCTCGGGCTCGTCACTCATGACCGCGCCCACGGAGCGCGTCTCACTCCCACCGGGCGGGGCGTCGCGCTCGAGATGGTGAGACACCACCGCCTGCTCGAGGCATACCTCGTGCAGGCTCTCGGCTACCGCTGGGACGAGGTGCATGACGAGGCGGACCGGCTCGAACACTGCATCTCGGAGGTGCTGGAGCAGCGCATGTTCCAGGCGCTCGGCGGCCCCAGCTTCGATCCTCACGGCGATCCGATTCCGAGCACCAGAGGCTCGCTGCCTCGCGAACACGACAGGTGCCTGCTCGCCTGCAAAGCCGGCGACCGGGTGCGCCTAAGCCGGGTCTCGGACCGCGAGCCGGAGAAGCTGCGCGCCCTGCGCGCTCTGGGTCTGGAGCTCGGCACAGCCTTTGAAGTGGTGGGCGAGAGCCGTTGGGAGGGCCCGCTCGAACTGCGGCTGAACCAGAGGTTGGTCCAGGTGCCACTGGGACTCGCCAGGATCGCCTTTGTTCACTGAGGCCGAGCCAGTGCTCGGGGCTGGCTCTCTCAGTCCGGAGGATGTCCAGCGCTCCCATGACCGCCTGCGGGTGCTGGCGGCACGCCACCGGGGCCGCCGCCTGCCTCTGCTCTGGCTGCTCGCCGGTCCCGGGCTGCTCGTCATGCTGGGCGAGAACGACGGGCCCAGCATGCTCTCCTACGCCGCGTCCGGCGCCACCTACGGCGTCGGCTTCTTCCTGCCTTTCATAGGCGTGACCTTCCTCGGCGCGATAGTGGTTCAGGAGATGGCCATGCGGGTGGGAGCCGTCACCCACCGCGGCTACGGGGAGCTTGTCTTCCAGCGCTTCGGCCGCTTCTGGGGCTGGTTCTCGGCAGTGGACCTGTTGGTCACCAACTTCGTGACGCTGATCACAGAGTTCATAGCCATCCGGGTGGGCTCCAGTTTCTTCGGCGTTCCTGCCTGGCTTTCGGTCCTCGCCGGGTTGCTGCTCGTGGGCCTCAGCCTGGCCGGCGGCCGCTACTGGCGCTGGGAACGCGCGGCTCTGGGTCTGGCCGCCTTTAACCTGCTCTTCCTGCTCGCGGCGGTTTTCTCCAAACCCGACCCCGGCGCCATCGCCACCGCTTTTGCGACGTGGCAGCCGCTGCCGTCGGGTTCGCTCCAAACCTTCCTGCTCCTGGTCGCTTCCAACGTAGGGGCCACTGTCACGCCCTGGATGCTCTTCTTCCAGCAGAGCGCTGTGGTCGACAAGGGCCTCACGCCGCGCGACATCGGACAGGGTCGCCTGGACACCCTGCTCGGCGGCCTCCTCGCCTTCGCCACCGGCTGCGGAGCCCTGCTCGTGGCGGCGGCGCTCTTCTCCCATCACATCCCCGCCACGACTGTGCAGGGTGGCGCCGGGTTCGCCGAAGCTCTGCGCCCCGTCAGTGGCTACCCGGTTGCCGCCCTCTTTTCGCTCGGCCTGGTCGAAGCCGGGGCGCTGGCGATTCTCACCATCTCCGCCAGCACCGCTTACGCGGTTGGCGAGGTGATGTCAGGCCCCCACAGCTTCAATCGGCGGCTCCGGGACGCGCCGTCTTTCTACGGCTTCAACCTCGGTCTGGCGATCTTGGCGGCAGCGGTGGTGCTGGTCCCGGGCGCGCCCTTGCTGGCGATAACGCTGAACGCAAACCTGCTGGCGACAGTGCTGATGCCGGCGGCGCTCGTTTTCCTGCTGGTGCTGGCCAACGACAGGGAGATCATGGGTTCCCGGGTCAACCCCCGCCTGCTCAACTGGGCAGCCGCGGCGGTGGCCCTGATGGTCGCGCTGGCTGGGACTTCCTACGCGGTGGTGGCCTTCGTCAACGTAGTCACCGGGCGGGCTGGCTGAACCAATGGCGCATCCAGAGTTCACGCCCGAACACCTCCGTCACCTCTACGAAGGTGAGCCTGACGACGACCTGATCGAGGGCTTGGAACCCGACCAGCTCGTGGTCGAGATGGACCGTCACCTGCCGCAGCGGCACCTTTCAGCGGCCGTCCTAACCGGCTTCTGGACGCTCCGCCTGCTCGTCCTGCTGATCAGCGCCGCAGTGGTCTTTGTCTTCGTGAACGGTTTGCTGCGCGCCTCCCACTAGCGGTGGGTCGGCGTGACAGCTAGGCGCAGGAAGGCTTCTCCTCGCACCACCTGCAGCTCCAGGGGCTGGTTCGAGCTCTCGCCGATCATCCTGTCCTGCAGGTCCGCGGTGCGGCCGACGGGTCGGCCGCCGGCGGCGACAATCAGATCCCCCGGCCGGACCCCCGCCTTGGCGGCGGGACTCTCCGCCACCACCTCCATCACTCCCACCGCCGCCTTGCGGCCCAGGCTGGCGGCCCACTCGGGAGGTAGGGGCTGGGTCACCCCCGCCACCCCCAGATAGCCGCGCTGCACGCGGCCCATCAGGTGCAGCGATTCCAGGATGCGGCGAGTGGTCGCGTTCAGCGGCACCGCCAGCCCCAGACCGGCGCCCGCGACTGCCGTGTTGATGCCGATCAGGCGCGCGTGGCTGTCGGCAAGCGCGCCGCCCGAGTTGCCAGGATTGAGGGCGGCGTCGGTCTGGATTACGTTCTCCACCACCCGCTGCTCGGTGCCCTGGCGGGTGGGCAGCGACCTGCCCAGACCGCTGACCACACCTGCCGTCACCGATCCCGCGTAGCCGAGCGGATTGCCTACGGCGACGACGAGCTGGCCGATCCGGAGTCGATCCGCGTCGGCCACGGCGGCCGGCCGCAGGTCGCCTCCGCCGGCTCGGGTGAGCGCCAGATCGGAGAGGGGATCCTTGCCCACGAGCTCGAGCTCGTGCTCGCTGCCGTCGGCGAAACGCGCTTCGCCGCCCGTCATGCCCTCCACCACATGCGCGGAGGTGACCAGGATGCCGTCGGAGCTGAGGGCGACCGCTGAGCCCGCGCCGTCGGAGCTCCAGCGACCGTTGCTGCGACGAACCCGAAGGCTGGCCACGCTGGGCAGCAGCCGCTCAGCCACTGCTGTAACAGTTGCGGAGTACGCGTCCAGCGTCTCAGCGTCGTCCGCCTGCGGCTCCGCAAACAGCTGCCTCAAGACCATCTCTTCTTCTCCTCCGGGCTCCTCGCCGCGATGGCGGATGGCTATCTTTAGAAGTTCTGCCAGTCGCCCCGGAATGCCCCGGTCCGGCTCCAGGCACGAGGGCCCCCGAACCGGCGGCCACGGCCCCAGCGGCCGATCACCACCTGCTTCGGCTGCTCCTTCCCCTCGCCTTGACCGGATCTGCGACCCGAGCCGCCGGGTGTGAACGTCAGCTCAGTACCGCCGCACTTGGCGGCCCAGGTGACAGGAACGCCGAAGCGGTGCTCAGCCTCCTGCGCGACGGCTATCCGGTAGCCGCGGGTGTGCTCGCGGAAGCGAGCTATGCGACCCGCCTCGGCGCCAGCCCGCAGCTCGGCAGGGCTCCCTGCCGGGACCTCTGGCGCAGCGACCTCGCCCAAGACTGTGATCTGCTGGTCATCGGCGGTCACTTTCGGAGCTGCCGTGAACCAGCCTTCGGGCACCCGGCCGGCGAACCAGCCTTTGACTTCGTCGGGTTTCTGTGTTTCCATGCTTACAACATTACACGCCATTGCGAAGCTTGAAACATCGAGCTATCCCGGCGCCGGGATCGCCTGGGAGAAGCGGAACAGTCCGTTCGGGTCGTAAGCTGCCTTGACCTTCCGCAAGCGGGCAAGATTGGCGCCGTAGTAGGCGTTCGACCAGTCGCTCAGCTCGGGGTCGATGTAGTTCTGATACGCCTTACCGCTGGTATAGGGCCGCAGCGACTGCCAGAGGTCGCCCAGCCAGCGGCGGTTGGCCGCGAGGCCGGCGCTTCCCGCCGAGGCGGGCCAGTAGGCGTCGTACTGGGCGGAGAAGCTGGCGGTTCGGTGTACGAAGGCCGTGGCCTCAGGCGCCATCCGATTGATCGCGCCACCATAGGCGTCAAGTCCTATCCCGGCGGCGGCCAGGGCAGGATCCGCCTGGCGCCTGGTGATCGCCCCGACCAGCAGGTCGACTCCCGCCTGGGGCAGGGGCCGGTTGAAGTAGTCGGACCGCGCGCTGAAGGCCTCCCGTTTCAGCGTCCCCTGAGCGGAGTCGTCCGCCAGCTGGCACTGCTCCACAGTCTTGCCGAAGCAGCCTGCCTCGAGCAGCATCGCGGGCAGAAGCTGCCGATCGGCGAGCGATCGCGCCGTTGGCGGGGCGGCGATCCTCCTGACCAGGTCGGCAGCCAGCGGGTTCAGCGCCGAGGAGCCGCCGCAGTACACACCGCTCACGGAGACGGAGGGCGCGGCTCCCTTCTCAGCCTTCGCGCCCAGGACGCAGTTGGACCACAGTTCGTCGGGCGCGCCCGGCGCCCATGACTGCCACGCCGTGACCACCTGCCCGGCCAAGCTCCAGGGCCACTCCAGGTAGAGGGTGGCGACGCTCGCCTGTCGGAAGACCCGGAACGTGAAGGATGTGACTACCCCGAAGTTGCCGCCACCCCCGCCGCGCAGCGCCCAGAACAGGTCTGGCTCATGGCTGGCGTCACAGTTAAGCACCCGGCCGTCGGCGGTCACCACGCGGGCCGATAGCAGGTTGTCGCAGAGCAGCCCGTACTTGCGGCCCAACACGCCAACGCCTCCACCCAACGCCAGCCCGGCGACGCCGACAGTCGGGCAGGAACCGCCAGGCAATGCCAGGCCCGTCGAGGCCAGCTTCGCGTAGGCATCAATCAGCGTGGCGCCCGGTTCGATGGTGGCTGTGTTCTGCGCAGCGTCGACGTTTACCGAGTTGAGCGAACTCAGGTCCAGGACCAGGCCCTCGCCGGTCGAATAGCCGGCATAACTGTGGCCGCCTGAGCGAACCGCCAGCCCCACCGCAAACCGGCCGGCGAAGCTGAGAGTTGACTGCACGTCGGCTTCGGCTCGGCAGCGCGCCAGAGCGGCCGGCCGCACCGAATCGAACTGCTGGTTGTAGAGCAGGCGCGCGCTGTCGTAGCCGGAATCACCCGGCCTCAGCAGGCCTCCGGACAGTGCCTGCTTCAGCGCGTTCCAATCCGCCTCATTCGGCGGCCGCTTCGGAGTCGGTGACGGCCGGCCGGGGCTGGTCCGCGGTGGCTGCCCGGCCCCCGGCCCGGCACAGCTCGTCAGCAGGGTCAACAAAACGGGCGTTGAGACGACCCCCCATCCGACTGTACGGAGAAACTGGCGCCGGTTCACTGCGGAGTGAACGCCCCAACCCAGGCGAGCATTACACCCTGGCCCTCGTCGGGGAGCTCAGTCCAGCGGCATGCCACTCAGGTGAGTCGCGTCAGCGATGGACTGAACCACATATCGCCCATCCTTGGCGGCGACGACGCTGAGACTCGTGAACTGCGGCATCACTCGCAGCTGCGGCCACTCCAGTCCGAGCAGGCTGTGGAGAAAAAGCGAGATGGCTGCGTTGTGGCTGGCGACGACTGCCCGCCGCGGCTGACTGTCGTAAGCCTCGAGGCGCTTGACTATGCAATCCAGGGCCTCTCGCATGCGGGCGGCAACCTGGGCCATCGGCTCCGGGAAGGGGTACTCCTGCGGGTCACCCAGCGCCTCGATCCGGCCCTCATCCCAGTAGGTGCGCACTTCCCGCAACCGCTCATCGGTCTGGACTTCCAGGCCCCTGCCCACCGCCACCGCGTGCGCGGTGGCAACCGCCCGGCGGAGATCGCTGGCCCAGATCTCATCGAAGTGGACCGGCGCCAGCCGGGCTGTCAACAGCGCAGCCTGCGCCTCTCCCTCAACCGAAAGCGCGGGGTCGATCAACCCGTCGTTCAGCTGCTCCAGGCCGGCGTAGGCGTCCGCGTGGCGCACGAGCCACAGCTCGGTGCGATCGGGAACGCCAACCAGATGCCGCTCGTGCAGGGTCGCCAGCATGTTCAGAAAGGCTGAGTGACGGGCGTCAGCCATCAGCTCCCACGGCTCCCCGAATGGCGCGCGCCATCACGTCCACCGCCGCCGCGCTGAGCAGGTTCAGATCGGCGGCCTTGTCACCAGTGCTCACAGCGAAGACGGTGTCACCGTCGAACATCGTGTGGACCGGCCGGATGGCCAGCGCCATGCCGTCATGGCCGACCTCGGCCAGCTTCTGGCACTGCGCCTTGTCCAGCCTGGCATCGGTGGCAATCACACCCAGCGTCGTATTGGAGGCCGGGAATGGCCGGGGCAGGCGCTCGCCGCTCAGCATCGTGCGCCAGCTGTCGAGGAAGCGCCCGTCAGCCCGGGCGCCGGCGATGATTCGCTCGCCTTCGACGATGTCGCCGAGAGCGTTGACGATGGCGAGTGCCCCCACCATTGCACCGCCAGGGATCGTGAGCGCTGCGGAGCCGCAGCCGCCGGGCTGGGAGTGCTCGAAGCCGAACAGCTTGCCGACGGTGGCGCCTGTGGCCGCTCCGACACGCCCGCAGCGCAGAGGCTCGCCGCGCTCGGCGTCGAGGCAGGCCGCGTAGCCTGCTTCGGCCGCGGGAAAGGCCTCCGGCCGGCCCGAATTGAGATCGAAGATGACAGCCGCGGGCACTATGGGAACCAGCGCCGGCCCGGTGTCAACGCCCACCTTGCGCTCACGCAAGAAGCGCATCACGCCCTCCACGGCGGCCAGTCCGAAAGCGGATCCGCCACAGAGGGCGAGAGCATGGATGCGCTCGACAAGGCGGCCCGGCCGGAGCAGGTCGGTCTCCCTCGTGCCCGGCGCCGAACCTCTGATGTCGACTCCCGCCACAGCTCCCTCGGGTTGGAAGAGGACCACAGTGCAGCCGGTCATGGCCTCCTGATCAGACCAGTGGCCCACTCGCACGCCAGCCACATCCGTGATCGTCACCTGCTGAGGCTACCTAGTTGCCCATAGCGGCCGAATCGGCCATCGCCCGCGGCAGGCGCCCGCGCTAAGGGCGCCGGTCAGGAGGTCGAGGCGAAGGCAGCCACGCTCAGCCGGGGACGCGACGGCAAGCCCAAGGGCCGAACCGTCGGTAGGCCACTATCATCCAGATGAACACGGCCAGCCAGGCCAGCGCGAGCAGGACGTTGACGGCTGCGCTGGCGACGGGCACGTGCAACGGCGGTGCGCTGGGGCTGGCCCGTATAGTGCGTCCACTCAGCGCCAGCACGTTTTGGGGCAGAGACAACACGGCCAGACCCGCCAGCACCAGCTGGACCCAGAACCACCATGTCCAGCGATGCAGCGTGCCGATGGTGGCGAGAGCGAAATACGCAAGGGCCAAGACGATTCCTACTCCGAGCGAAACCGTGAAGATCATCTGTGCCAGCTGCCGGGTCTGCTGACGAATCTGTTCGACCTGCGCCGGGTCGAGGTTGGGACTGAGCTGGGCTTGGCGGTCGATGCTGGCGTTCATCGCCGCCTGCATATAGTCTGGCAGCCAGAACAGCACTGCTACCCCGTTGATCAGGCCCACCACCAGCAGGGCGATGATGGCGATCTGGAGCGGCCGCGTCCAGGCCGTCGGCACCCGGCGCGTCGCCGGCGAGCCGGGCGGCAGTCCATAGGGCTGCCACTGCCGGCCATCCCACCACCACCGCCCGTCGGGAGAGATTTGCCCAGCCATCTCGAGCTTCGCCGATTATCGGCCCCGCCGCAACTCCTGGGGCGGGGACAGCGCCAGCAGCCGCTCGATCACCACCTGCCGATTGTCGCCTGGCTCGCCACCCAGCGCGGCTGAGATCGGACGTGCGAGCTCTCCATATCTCGTCCTGATGCAGGCACCTAGACTCGGCCTGTGCCAGAAATCGACCACGCGGCGCTGATCCGGTTCACGCAGGAGCTGGTCAAAATCCCCAGCGTGCACGACCCCGTACGCGGCCTCAACGAGAAGCTCGCCGCTGACCTCGTGGCCGAAACCATGCGCAGTTTTGGCTGGCAGCCCGTCGTCGAGGAGGCCGCTCCGGGCCGGCCCAACGTCATGGCCGTGTTGGAGGGACAGCGGCCGGGCCGCACGCTGCTGTTCGAAGGCCACACCGACGTCGTGACCGAGGGCGACCGCTCGCGCTGGACCCGCGATCCTTTCGGCGCTGAGATCATCGACGGGAAGCTCTACGGCCGTGGTTCAGCCGACATGAAGGCTGGTGTGGGGGCGATGTTGTTTGCGGCCAAAGCGCTCACCGAGCACGACTTCCCCGGTCGGATCATCGTCGCGGCTCTAGCCGACGAGGAGGGCATGATGCTGGGCGTCAAGGACTTCGTCCGCCGCGGTCATGCCGCGCAGGTGGACGCTGCCATCGTCTGCGAGCCGGAGGGGCGGGAGCTCTGCATCGCCCAGAAAGGCGCGATCCGGATCCGCGTCGACGCCCGCGGCCGGATGGCGCACGGCGCCATGCCGCAGCACGGCCGCAATCCGATCCCCGCGCTGCTGAGCTTCCTCGCCGGCTGCGCCGACCTGCAGGCGGAGCTGCAGAAAGAGCACGGCGAGCATCCGCTGCTGGGCTGGAACTACATCACCCCGACTGTCTTTCGCGCAGGCGATCCTGAGCAGATCAATGTGATCCCCGGCGCCGCCTGGGCCGCGCTTGACGTGAGGACGACGCCGGAGGTGAACCACCACCAGCTGATCGCCAGGCTGCGCGCGATGTGCCCGCCTGATGTGACTCTCACCGTGATCGATGACAGGCCGCCCACGGAAACGCCGCCTGACCATCCGCTCGTGCGCGCGCTCGCCGCAGCTCACGAGCGCGTTCACGGCCGACCGCCGGTCTTCGGCGGAGTGCCGGGCGCGACCGACGGCACCATCCTCTGGCGCGACGCCCAGGTGCCCATCGTCACCGACGGTCCCGGCGGCAAGTGGATAGCCCATCAGGTGGACGAGTACGTCGAATTGGAGGACCTCACCAGCTCGGCCGAGGTATACCTGCAAGCCGCCCGGCTCTTCCTCGACACCTCTTTCAGCTAGTCGCCTGCACCAGCGTGCTCAACTCAGCCGCTCTAGGTTGTCCGGTCCGCGAGTAGCTGAGACGCTCTTGGTTGAGGTCGTCCTCCCCCCGCCCCGGGGGGAGGCAGGTGGGGGGCCTTGGATTGCAGCTTGGACCAGAGCCGCCATTTCGGTCCTGGGCATCTCGCTGCAGCTCCTGGGCGCTCGAGAGGGGTTTGACGGATCTTGGACGCAAGGGTCTCACCACAGAGTGGCGGGGGCAAGGCGGGCCGCTGACGCCCCCCTCCGAGCCTCCCCCGCCTGCGGGGGGAGGACGCAAAATGCCTGCTCGGCTTCTCAAGATCTGGAGGACCGGACACTCTAGGTTGAACGGCTCACAAGATCAGGCG
>QHBT01000030.1 GCA_003244185.1 Candidatus Dormiibacter spiritus
CGTTGCAGAGCGGCCCTTCCATACCTGTATTGTACCAAACGCATGTTCGATGTGCAAGCTCTTAACCGGCAATCTGGACAGCTGAAGGACAGACCTTGACGACGCAGTTCAGCCAAGACAATCGGCATCGGACCGCTTTACCTTCCCAGTGCAAACGGCACGGGCACCGGCGCCGTGCCGGTCGTCCGGATCCCGACCCGGCGGCCGTCGTTGTACAACCGGCTCCAGCCCTTGCCGGTTGCGCGATCCTCGCTCGTTAGGCTCAGAGAGTCGAGCCTGAATCTGCAGCTCTCCCCGGCTGCGTCATCGCTGACGGAGCAGACACCCGTCATGTGACGGCCATTGAGAAGAGCGCTGGCGGCCGCCTTGACGCGGCCCCCCTGCACTGAGATGACCAGCGAGGCGCCGCCCGCCTGGTAAACGCCTGGTTCGGTAGCTGAGAGATGGTTCCCAGCCACGTCATAGCCATTGCTGTTAAGAGACACGTCAACTTGGGGCTCGCTTAGCGCCCACAGGCTCCCGGCACCGGCCGCGAGCAGCCCGACCAACGCCATCACCAGATGCCAGCGAACACCCCGCAGGCGGCGTCGCCAGGCTGCCCTCTCCCGCCGCAGCCGATGCCGACCTCCGACCGCGCCGACGGAGAGGTTCTGCCCCGAATTCACCTGCTCGCTCGGTGGTGCTTCCTCACCCGCCGGCCCGCTGCCGCGCCAGCAGGGCTCGGGCCACCGTCAGCGTCAGGTCGACATAGGACTGGCGGAGGTCGGC
Source organism: Candidatus Dormiibacter spiritus (assembly GCA_003244185.1). GTDB lineage: Bacteria > Chloroflexota > Dormibacteria > Dormibacterales > Dormibacteraceae > Dormiibacter > Dormiibacter spiritus. The sequence continues at coordinate 769 of QHBT01000030.1, forward strand.
GGCGATCTCGACGATGGGGCGGCCTTCCACAATCGCGAGGGTGGCCTTCTCGCTCTTGGGGATTGCTACCACGGCAGTGGTGCGAGCGCGGATGCCGTTGAGCGCTTCGATCACCTTGGGATGGCGCCGCAGGCGGCGCTCAGTCGACTCGATGTAGGCGACCACAACAGGCTTGTTGGCCAGCGCCGGCTCAGCCAGGTATTCATTGACGCCGGCCAGCCGGTTGGGGTCGTCGGTGGTGGGCAGGATCACAAGGTCGGCCAGCTCCAGGTACGCGGCGCAGATGAGCCCCTCTGTCGACTGCAGGTCGGGCAGGCGGTTGGGCAGATCCACAACCGTGAGCACGTGTCGCTCCCGCAAGTAGGCGACGAAGCGCTGAATCTGACCGGGACTGTAGGCGGTAGCGGCCTGGCGATCCTCCGGGTATACCGCCAGCGCCGGCACGTTTCGCGCCCAGACCGGCGGTGGTGGCAGTTCAGCTCCGGCGCTGAGGGCCGCCATCAGGGAGCTCACAGTGGCGGCTCCCTCGGGAATGTGCATGCGACCCCACTGATCGGGATTGCCTGTGTTCTGGTCGACCACCGCGGCGCTTCCTGTGGTCTCGCCAAGCGCGTACCCGGCGACCTGAGCCACCGCCGCCGCTATCGCCGTTTTGCCCACTCCGCCGGCCCGGCTCACCACGGCGACCACTGCGTGCGGACTCAGGCTGAGGAGCAGGTCGCCGACGTCGCGGGGTATCTCGGGCCAGCGAGGGCCTGCCAGCAGCTGGCTCAGAGCGGCACCGACCCCAGTTGGCTTGGCGGGCATCGACGTTGGTAGCCGGCGGGCCCCCCCGACCTGCGGCTGGCTCGTGCCGAGCAGCGAAGCGCGCGAGAGCTGAGGGCCTGTTGGCGCTTCCTCCGGAGGCAGGTACGGCTGCGGGCCGAGCTCCGCCAGCGCTTGGAAGGGATCGGGCAATGCTTTGGCCGGCGGCGTCTCCTTCGAGCTGGCCCAGTCGGCTGCTGAAGGCGGTGCAGCCCAGGCGGAAGCTGTGCGCCGGCCACGGTCGGCGCCCGGCTTCATCATGTCGCTCAACCACCAGCCGCGATAGGGGACATCGCTGCGGAAGCTGTCGCGGCCTCTCACGCTGTGGTACTGCATGGCGAACTCCGCCAGTTGCATGGGGTGGTCCGAAACTGTCGCGATGGCGTTTTCAAAGCCCTGCCAGCGCGGCAGTTCGGCCGACCTTTGGACGCCCACGACGAAGTGCGCGTCCAAGCCCGGCAGGAAGCGTTCCAAGCCCGGCTCATCGAGCATCACCACGACCGGGTCGGTGATGGCGGGATTCTGTGCCGCCCACCAGCTGTCGAGATCGCCGCTGGCTGGACTGCGCGGATCGAGAAGCACTGCGCTGGGGTAGGGCAGGGCAAGGACGCGGACGGGTCGACGCGCTTTCTCGTTGATGCCGCTGCGCATGAAAGCCGCCATCTGCTCGGCTTCTGGACCGGGGAAGACCGTCAGGAAGGTGGTGTAGCGCTGCTCAGCGATCAAGCAGCCCCTTCGCCTCGGCCAGCGAGCCGCTCCCCAGGCTGACGGTGCTGGCGCTCTGGTGATGGCTCAGGCCGGCGAGCAGGATGAGGATGCCGACTGTCAAGACGGCCCCGCCCCAGAGCCGCTGTGGTCGCCGGGCGCTCACACCCGACGCGGCCATGCGCACGAGGCCGATGACTGTCCAGAGAAGGGTCAGGCCGACCAACACCCAGATGATGGCCTGGAGTGCGCTCAGCGTCTCGGTGAAGCTGGGATCGCGGCTAACCAAGAAGTCGGCCAGCTGACCCAACTGCGGCTGTCCGAGCACCGTCCAAGCGGCCGCGGCCAGGCCGAGTGCTACCAGCCAACGCGTACCCAGCTCCAACAGGCGCCCCGGGCGTCTGTCGACCCGCCGCTCCATCAGGGGAAGGCCTTGATGAACGTGATCCAGGCCCCGTAGCCGATCAGTGTGATGAGCGGCACGATCATCAGGCCCAGCGGCACAGCCTGGAGGAATCGCGACCGCTCTGACGCCGTCTGCATGGTGGCCAGCTTGCGCTGGCCCACCGAGCGGGCGAGGTTGGTGAAAACACTGCGGCTCTCCTGGCCCCGCTCCCCTATGCGGCGAACGCTGGCCGCAAGCAGGCTGAACATGGGCAGCTCGTATGCCTCACCGATCCGCTCGTAGATCAACGCTGTGCTCGGCGCCACGCGCCGGCCCAATACTCCCGCTCGATTACGATCCAGGTTGACCAGCTGCTTCCAATTCTCGTCCTTGAGCAGGCTCCAGAGGTACCCGTCCGACTGCGCGCGGGCCAGGATCTCCAGCGCCTGATCGATCGGGACTTGGGCGGTGTACGTGAGGATCGCCAGTTCGGTCATGGCCTCCGCCAGTCCGTTCTCGATGCCCCGGCGACGGCGGCCGGCGGCCACGCGCAGCATCAGCCAGCGGAGACCGAGCAGGGCCAGAGCGAAGAGGAATCCGTCCCAGATGGCCAGCGGGGCCATCCCCACCAGCAGCACGCTGAGCAGTTCCACTGCCAGAAAGCCCACCACCACTGCGAGGGCGAGGGCGAGGTTGCGGAGCGCCCAGGCCGTGCCCGATTCATTGCGTCCAGCCAGCGCCAGCAACCTCGGGATGTTGAAGGCGTCGTCGAGCTGCTTCACAAATGGCGCGCGTTCGCCCAGCCGCTCGGTCAGCGGACGGACATCCACAAATCCGTAGTGGGAGCCGATCTTCTGCCAGGCGGCAACTGGGGGAGGCGTGAGAACTCCGAGGCGCCAGATCAGAGCCAGCACGCCCGCCCCAGCCAGCAGTATAAGCATCGGCGCCAGCAGCAAGCTCATGCCTCAGACCTCGGATCGAAGTTGGTTTCAGGCATAGCGGCTTTCCATCCGTGCCTTCAGGCTGATCAGGTTCCAGCGGACTGAGCGTGTCCTCGGCGTCATCTGGCCGATCAGCCAGATGATGAACACGACGGAGAGCGCAATCAGGATCAGGACCAGCTGGCCGAGTGGCGTCGCGTAGGCCTCGCGGAAGGAGTCGACGCGCATTACCGCGAGGAAAATGACGCCCATGATCAGCACCACTATGTAGGAGCCCACCCTGGCCCCAGCGGCGATCGAGAGGTTCTTGTCTTGCAGCTCCAGATCCTCCATGTATTGAGGGATGAGCACCTGAGTCGCCTGGAGCACGAACGCCTCAGGCGAAATGTCCAGCGACAGCATGATGTCGGCGCAGATGCGGTTTGCGATAGGACTCGCTGCGCGGCGATCCAGCTCGATCAGCCGGTCGCGCAGCGAGAGCTGCGTATCCGCCAGCGGCAGGAGAAGCGAACGCAGCTCCGGGATAGGGTTTTGACCGGCGTCGCGCAGTGCTTCCTCCAGGCTCTGGTTCGACTGGCGGACGAGATCCACTATGTTGCGCGCCTGCTCGACCAGTGCGTGCTCGCGGCGCACCTTGCGCTGGTCGGCGATGGGACCGAGTAGGAAGGGCACCAGCACTGTGCCGCAGAGGATGCCGCCAATGATGACCACTGGCGTGCCGATCAGCACTCCGGCGGCGAGTCCGGCGAGTGCAGCACCAATCCGCAGAGCCCACCAGGTGCGCTCGCTCCAACCGAGCGCGAGGGCGCGGGACCGCTCTCTCTCGAAGTAGCTGCGGAGATGGCGATTGCTGGCAAGTGAGAACCGCCGGCGGGAGCTCCACCCCGCCAGATTCGCGGCCAAGAAAGCAGCGAGAGCCAAGATCAGCACGATCTGAGCGAAGAAGAAGAGCGGCGAGAAGATCACGGACCGCATCAGGGCTCGGGAATCTCCTGGCCCAGGCGCGAGCCGATTTTGAGCTTCAGACCGAGCGGCAAATCGGCAACGTAGCGAGTGCGCCGCTCGACGTGACCCTCGGGGACGCGCTGATAAAGCCACGTGTGCTGGTGCTTCAGACCACCCAGGGCGAGCACGCCGCTCAACCGGCGCTGGCCGTCGATGTTGTTCTGGCTCAGGTGCACCACCAGGTCGAAGGCGCGGTGCACCGCCAGCTCGGCCAGTTCCATGGAATTGCTGTTGTGCGAATAGTCAGGGCTCTTCATGACGTACTCAGCTGACCTGCGCAAGCCCTCGAACGCGTCGTCAGCGTGAATCGTGACCATCGAGCCGTCGTGGCCGGTGGAGGCGACCAGGCACACCTCAGCCATCGCCGCATCTCTGGCCTCGCCCAGGATGATGCGGCTGGGCCGCATCCTCAGCGCAAGCTTGGCGAGATCGCGCATGGTGAGTCCCGCGTCCTGGGAGTAGAGCGGCGGCACTGTGCAGAGGTGCTGGACCAGCGGGTGCCAGGGCTGGCCGTCACCGCGGTCAGTGTCCAAGTTGAGCTCGGCCGAATCCTCCAGGACCAGGATCTGCTCCTCCGGCGGCACCATCCCGCAGAGAACGCGGAGGAGGGTGGTCTTGCCAGTAGCTGTGCCGCCGGCGATGATGATGTTCGCCTTGCCGCGCAGGCTGGCCGTGAGGAACTCCGCCACACCACGCGGCATGGCGCCCTGCATGACGTACTCGTCAAGACTGTGCAGATTTGTCACGCCCTGCAGACGCATGGTGGCCACGAACGTCGTGTCACCGGAGACAGCGGGTTCCTGGATCACTGCCAGCCGCAGCACCCGGCCCAGGTTGGCCTCGGCAGCTGGGCTGCGGTCGCTGAGGGTCTTGTTGCCTTTGACTCCGGGGATGGCGAGAACCCGCTCCCGGAGGAAGTCCTGGACCTCCTGGTTGGTGCTGAAGGGATTGCCTAGCTGGCCGAGCCGGAATTTGCCGCGGTTTGTCGTGAGCAGCCACTTGTCCCAGCGATAGACGTGGATCTCCTCCAACCCGTCGACGAGATAGAGCAGCCTCGAGAGCGGGTAGAGCCACGAGCCCAGCACCATCGCCGCGCGGTGGACCTGGCGCCGGAAGTGCGGCTCCGTCGCCAGCCGGGTGGCGGTGCCGCCGTGCAGGCGGAAGTGGCCGGGCTGGTTCTGGGCCTGGTTGAGCAGCTCTTCAATCTGCTCCGGCAGGTGCTCTTCACCCCAGGCAGACGCCTTGAGATCACGTTCCCGCCGGATTTCGTACAGCTCGAGGGCTACCGCTTGGGCCGTGTCCTGGATCTGGTCGGCAACGTCGGGCCAGGGAATCTCCCGAATCTGGCCGGTCTCCTGGCCAAGCCAGTCCGCCGCCTGGTTCAACTGCCGCATCAGCCCGCCGGCTGGGGCACCGCCCGGGAGGCGGTTTCCAGCACCACTTTGGCCCTCTGCAAGATTTCCGCCTGGCGCACCACCGCCTCCCCAATCCCGGAGATGGGACGACCCTCATCCTCGGCCTTCAGGGCCCGCTTCTGATCCCAGGGAATGGTGGCTGTGATGCTGAGGCCGGGGAGCTGACTGGCGATTGCCTCCTTGACCTTCCGGCTCATCACGCCTGAGCGCGTGTCGAGAACTATGAGCTCGGCTTTGGGCGGATCGGCTGCCCGAAGCACGTCCAGGCTGCGGGCCAGCCGGACGGGGGCGTCCTGCACTACTACGAAGACACGGGCCGACAGGGCGGAGACTGCCTGCGCTTCCAGTCTTGGATTTTGCAGCAGCACGTGGGACCAGGCGCAGCCAAGGTCGAAGACGACAAAGTCATGGGCCAGCCCACCGAGGGCCTGACCGGTCATCAGCCGCCGAAGCAGATGGCTGATGTTGCTCCCGTAGATCTGATGCAGGCCTGGCACGATCTGGAGGCGATCGTCTCGGCTCGCCACGGCCTGGGCGAGCAGCATCTCTGAGGAGATCGCCCCTTCTCCGACGAGGTTGTTCATGCCCCGGTGGGCGGGGTCAATGAGGACGTGGTCGACTGCCGTGGAGGTGCCCGACATGTCGGCGTCGACGAAGAGAACCGTGTGCCCTTGGCCAGCAATGTCGAATGCGACCGCGAGCGCCGTCGACGTGACCCCCTGGCCATCTTTGGTGCCGACGAACGAGATCACATAGCTCATGGTTTCTGGACCGAAGGAGCCGCGGAGGGGCTGGGTGCCGGTCCTGGCACCGAACCGCCTTCAGAGGCGGAGCCGGCGAGTTGGCTGGCCGCTTCATTTAGCGCCAGGCCGGCGCCGCTGGGCACGCCGACGCCGCTGCTGCGGACCGCGAACAGGGCCGAGTTGTTCGCCTGCAGGGTGACCCAGGCGGCCTCATCGCCGGGCGGCACCCAAACCGTGGTCGGGTTCGGCTGCTCCACCACGAGGCCGCGGCCCACCTGGATCGTCTTGGTGCCCATCAGAACGTACACGTCGATCTTGTCGCCACGCTGCATCGGCGGCGCTGACTTGAACGTGAGGGGCACGAGCACTGACTGAGTCGGCATCAGGTCGTCATCGGACAGCAGGTGCGAAGCGGAGAGCCGGCTGGCCGCCCGCCGGTGGTCCCGAATGGGATCGCCCTTGTAGTACTGGACTGGATCGCCCGTGTCGGCAAGCTTCACCTGGTGGACATTGCTGCTGTCGAGAGCGGTGCCGGCGACTATGTCCTGGGTTACGGTCCAGGCAGTGTGGGTTGCTTTTGCCTGCACGGCGATCTCGAGGTAAACGGCGCCGATCACCGCCAGAAGTACAACGGCACCCCCGATTGTGAGGAGCAGGCTTCTTCGCGGCATGTCTATGGTTCTAGTGTCCTGTTTCCGATGGTGGTCGAGCAGGTTGGGGCAGGCAGCCGAAGGCTGCCGATCCGGGCGACGAGGCGAAGGAACGGGTGGAACTAGGAGGAGCGCATCCTCGATGCGTGACGACGACGGACCGGGCGCCGTGACGCGCGCATCGTCGTCCGGAGCCGCAAGATGCCGGCAACCACCGGAAGCGGGACACTTAAAAGCCTCCCTGGCTGCCACCGTTGGGTCGCCCTACCTGTGCAGGTCACGGAGCCGCCGGCGGCATAGCCGCCGCATCCCGCCAAGGCCTGCGGCTGGAGGTAGGTCGACTGGTGCAGAGTGCCGTTGTAGGTCTGCAGCGCGAACTCGCGGCTCTTGGCGCTGTCGTTGGCGGGAGCGGTTACGGCGGAGGCTGCGGCCAGGCTGGTGGCCGTATCCACATCGACGTAGGCCTGGGCGGTGACCATGACAAGCAGAAAGCCGAGGAAGAGCAGAAAGAGGAGGGGAAGCACGATTGCGGTCTCGACCAGAGCCTGTCCGCGCTGGTGGTGCCGTGCGATCGGGCCATCATGCTGTGTCAGGTGGCCCGCTCGGATGCAGGCCGTCAGGCTGGTCATCGGCTGAAGGTCTCCCGATGGAACTCGGCAGTGGCGTCCAGTTCCCAGGCGAGACCGATGAAGGCAAATGGGTTGTAGGGCCGGCCGCGGATGCCCACCATTACCAAGCCGGGATTGGCGGGATCAAGCGTCGAGCAGACGATCAATTCGCCGACCGCCGCTGCCCGCGGACTGGGACAGGGGGCGCCTGCGCGCGCGATCGTCAGTTTGCTGCCGAAAAGGACAGGGGCAAGCCGCCTTTGGATGATGGGCCCGGCGCTCTCCAGAGCTGGCCGGTTGGCGTCGAAGGGGTCTGTTCCGGCCGCAGCACGAGCGCCCGCCGCCGCGGCGGTGACGGCTGCCGAGCGCTGCACCGAGTAGAGCGCTGAGGAGAACACAGCAAAAAGAAGCGCCAGGAAGACTGTGATGATGAGCGCGAACTCGACCATTGACTGTCCGCTCTGATCTCGGAGCTTCATCAGGGTGAGGCGGGTGTGATCGGGATGGCTTCGATCTGGCCCACATATTGCGGGTAGTCAGGTGTGCTGATGACGACGTCGCCGAGGCCGCTGTCAACGTTCTGGTGGTGACTTCCGTAGGAATCGGTCCAGTACACCTCACCGGTGATGGCGTAGTGCTCAGCGGCCACCACATGGTACTTCTGGTCGGGGTGCCGCGCCTCTGAGATCTCCACGTACTGGTGGGCGGTCAGCTGGTTGTGCTGCCCGCACTGCGTCGGCGGGGTTGCGTTCGCCGTGTCGTTGTGAGGGTCGTCGAAATTCCAGGCGGCGCGAACGAAGGCGACATCGATCAGCAGCGTGTAATAGATCTGCCGGCCCTCCGCGTCGGGCGCACCGGCCACCGTCACCGAGAGCTTGCGATCGTCGGGAATGCCCTGGCCGTCGATCCAGAAACAGGTGGGAATATTGACCACGCCCTTGGTTGGCGGAGCGGAGCCGATTTGCCCCGCCTGCCCGTCCAGCTGGCCCCTGGCTTGAGCGAAATACGGCGCCCAATTCACTGCCTGAGGCGAGCCCGCCGCCGGCGGCGCCTTGCTCCAGTAGACGCAGGGGTTTGTGCCGCTGGTCGAATCGCACCTGCTCCGCCACTGGAAGTTGTTGTCCACGGAGCACAGCCACCCAGCCTGATCCGTGTGGTGCCAGGCGCCCGGGTAGTACCACTTCATGCTGGCGTCGTTCTCGCTGACCCTGTTTAGCGAATCCTGGCCACTAACAATCTTGAGACCGCCGCCGATGACATCGCCACGAGGCGGAGGTGACAGCGGTCGGCCCGTGTATCCGTCGCCAACCCAGTCCAGTTGGATTGCAGATTGCCAGCCAATCTCACATGGCGCACCTTCGGTGGCGTCGGGAGGAGCCGGCGGCGTGGTGTCATGTGGATCTCGACCGTTGGTGACCGTCGGAATAATCCTGGCCCCCCCTCTGCCTGGGCAAATCACGTAAGCGCCAGCTGATACCCGAAGCCCGCCTTCACCTCGTAGGACGCCAATTGAAGTGTTCACGCAGGCCGCCTCGCTGCCATTAGAAAGGGCAAATGCATTCGCTGGAGCCGTCAGTAGAACGGAAACAGCAACGATTAGGTAAGTTAGGTAGCGCATCTAGACGAGGCAGGTCTCCTGCACCGGATATTGCAAGCAGTCGTAGCTGCCAACCTCGTACCACACTCGGCCCAGGTCCGGGTCGTCACGAACCCGTCCGAACGAGAGAGTATAGATCCGCCTATCCGCGCCACTCGAGTGAAGAAGTTGGCTGGTGCCATCAGGCTTGACCAGATCAACGGTGTCGGGGCCCGCCAGCACATATACCCACTCGTAGGGCCCCACTAGATAGCCGCGTCCACGAGCTAGCTCAGCTACGACTTGACTCACGGGCACGATGCTCAAGCCTGCGAGCTTGATCGGCTCGATGCGCAATGTGCCACCCGCAGCCTTGGCGGAAGCCAACCATTGCAGCTCATCTCGGAAGCTGATCTGCTGTCCAAAATCCGGCGGGGCTAGGGCGTCACTCTGTAGGAAATCGGAATGGTTGTTCACGAACGCCCAGCGATACAAGGCAAACCAACGAAGGAGTGCCTGGCCGTCCTCCTGGACCTGAGCGTCGGGGACCTTGCCCCCCGTCTTGTTCGCGATCGGCACCTTGTCCAGCGGCAGGTTGGCCGGAGGGCAGGGAGTGATGCCTCGCTTGGCCAGGTTGGCGCAGTGGTCTACCTTGGGGGAGGCTGAGGCCGAGTAGGACCTGGACGGCTGGGGCGTCGTGGCAGCCGAGGGGGATCCGAGGCCGCACGCCGACAGGGCCATGAACCCAGCGAGCGCCAGCGCGACCGTACGAAGCGCACCCGGAGTGCCCATCTATGTCTTCCCCACCTGAGTCGCTGACCGCATTCTAGCCACGCCGGGGCCGAGTTGGAAGGGAAAGCGACGGAGGGTCGCCGCGACCCATTCGCATGCTCTGAGCGGCATGGGCCGAGCCTAACACGGGAAAAATGACACAGAGGCGGACATCGTAAGCGTCCGGTCAACGGTAGGCCTGGCTCCCCAGTCCCTCCCCCAAACTCCGATCCGAAGCGTCTCCTCCTTGCGGACGATGCGCATCACTCCTGAGACGGACGCCAGCGCCGATGGCGGCACCTATGGTGGGGTTGACCATGCTCGCCCGCCTCCAGTCGGTCACTGCTCCCCTGCGCCGGCTGGCGCCGCCCACCTTCTGGACGGGCTTTGCAGTCGTGCTGGCCCTCTACTCGCTCTGGTTGATCGACGCGTGGCAGCGGCCGGTGTACATCACCTTCTGCCTGCTGACCACGCTTCCCCTGGCTCTGACCTGGCGCTGGCCGGTCGCCGTCTGGGCGACCGTCGCGGCGGGCGCCGTCCTTGCGTCCATCGCCGGCGTTCCGGCGACGCCTACCGAGTTCACCGCCGGCCTGGTCGCCCTCTTCGTGCTGACGCAGCGGCACAGCCGGCTCCGCTCGGGCTCGATCGCCGCGGTGTTCGCGCTGGGAACTGCGTTCGTCCGCCGCCAGGTCAACGGCTTCGAGCTTGCCTTCGAACTAGCGATCGTGGCGTTGAACTGGCTGCTGGCCGGCTCGGTCCGCACCCATCGCGCGCTGGTCAGCGCTCTGGAGGAGAGAGCCCGATCGCAGGAGCAGATCCGCTCGCAGGAGATGCGACGCGCGGCGGCCGAGGAGCGGGCGCGGATCGCACGCGAGCTGCACGACATCGTCGCGCACAGCCTGGGCGTGATAGTCGTGCAAGCAACGGCTGGGGGGCGGGTCGTAGACGAATCGCCTGGCGAAGCGCGGGCGGCGCTCGAGGCAGTGGAGCGCACAGGTCGGGACGCGCTTGCCGACATGCGCCGGCTACTAGGAGTGCTGCGGGAGGACGGTCCCTCAGACCGTCAGCCGCAGCCCGGCCTGGACCAGCTGGAACCGCTGCTCGAGCGATTTCGCGCGGCCGGCCTGGACTTGACAGCCGAGATCGAAAGGCCCCTGCCATCCCTCCCGTCAGGCCTCGATCTCTGTGTCTACCGCGTGCTGCAGGAGGCGCTGACCAACTGCCTGAAGCACGCCCCCAGCCGCGCGGCTCGGCTGCACCTGCGCTCCAGAGAGGGTGCGCTGAATCTCAGTGTGTTCAACGACGGCGATCAGACCCCGGCCTCGCCGGGCGTGAACCGGGGCGGGCATGGACTCCTCGGGATGCGGGAGCGGGTGGCGATGTTCGGCGGCGACTTCGAGGCTGGTCCCGCTCCGGACGGTGGCTGGTGCGTCGCTGCCCGCCTGCCGCTGACGGTTGCCGCTTGATAAGGGTGCTGCTGGTCGACGACCAGGCGCTGGTTCGGGGCGGCTTCCGGATGATCCTGCGAGCGGAGCCGGACATTGAAGTTGTGGGCGAATCGGCTGACGGCTCACAGGCGGTGGCCGCGGTGGCGGCTCTCAAACCCCACGTCGTCCTGATGGACGTTCGCATGCCAGTCCTGGACGGGATCGAGGCCACCCGACGCATCCTCGGCGGCGACGGCGGAGCCAGGGTGCTGATCCTGACCACCTTCGACCTCGACGAGCACGTCTACGACGCGCTGGAAGCCGGCGCCTCCGGCTTCCTGCTCAAGGACATAAGCCCCGAGCAGCTGGCCCAGGCGGTGCGGGTGGTGGCGGGAGGGGACGCGCTGCTGGCGCCCAGCGTCACCCGGCGCTTGATCGGTCAGTTTGCGAGGCGGCAGCCGCCGCCTGATGCCGCCGCCCGGCTCAGCTCCTTGACCGAGCGGGAGCTGGAGGTGCTGCGGCAGCTGGCTCGTGGACTGTCCAACCAGGAGATCGCCCAAGCGCTCTTTGTCAGTGAGACGACTGTCAAGACGCACGTCGCGCACGTGCTGGACAAGCTCGATCTGCGGGACCGCGTGCAGGCGGTGATCTTCGCCTACGAGGCGCGACTGGTCGAGCCCGCCGGCTGACCGGAGCGCGCGGCTGCGGTCGCGCGGCCCAATGAGTTAGGCGCGTGTCGCCAAGGGGTCGGACACTGCAAGTGGCGGCCCGATGACGCTCATACCCGCCCCCCGGCCGATGTTCTGGAAGCAGTGGGGCGTACCACGGGGCACGAAAACGAAAGTGCCGGCCGGCGCGCCGCGCAACTCGGCGCCAAGCCTGAAGCGCAGCTCGCCCTCGAGCACATACCAAGCCTCGTCCTCGTTCGCGTGGGTGTGCAATGGCGGGCCATCGCCCGGCGCGATTGCGTTCTCCAGCGCCGTCAGTGCACCGTTGGTGTGCTGACCGCGGACCTTGAAGGTCAGCGGCCCGCTCGCCGGTCCCTGGATCGTGGGGCCCTCTCCCGGCCCCACGGCGAGCGGCAGTGCATCAGAGCTCATCGGTTCGTACACCTCTCTTGGTTAAGCCGTTTCAAACTGTCGACTGATCCTATCCGGCCGGGTGAGGCGGCGGTCTCGTCCCTGAGGACGAGGTGAAGATCGGTCGGCTGGAGGACGACAGGAGAGCTGCCGAAATCTAGCGTGCTTGCCATGAAGCACCGAAAGCTCTGGCTCACCATGACGATCCTGGCGCTGATGACCGCGGCTGCCTCGGCGCGTTACTTCAGCCTCAACCCCCAGGTTTTCATGACTCAGCAGCGCCTGACCTACATGGCCAATCTCACGCCACTGCTGCTGCACATCACCGGCGGCACAGTAGCACTCACCACCGGACCATTTCAGTTCCTCACAGGCCTCCGCGGCCCCCACCGGACGCTCCATCGTTGGCTCGGCCGGGTGTACCTGCTCGGCGCGCTGGCCGCCGGCGTCGGCGGACTGCTGATGGCCCGAATCGCGTTCGGGGGCCCGGTCGCTCGGATCGGCTTTGCGGTGCTGGCGCTGGAGATGCTGGGCGCGACAGCTCTGGCTCTCCGCGCCATCCTGCGCCGTCGGATCCCGGCTCACCGCGAGTGGATGACGCGCTCCTACGCTCTCATCTTCGTCGCGGTCACTTTCCGGCTGTTCTTGATCCCCACTGCCCTCGGCGCACCGTTCGCCCTCGTCTACGCAGCCGACGCCTGGCTTTCAACCATCGTCAACCTGCTGGTGGCGGAGGCGCTGATCCGTCGAGCCCGCAGACCCCGCACCAGTGGGGCTCGACCGCTGACAGGTAGTACGGAAAGTGCGCCGGCCGGCCGGCGAACGATCAGCTCGCCAACATCGGCCAGCTGATTGGGGCAGGCGCGGGTCCCCTAGGAGCGGCAAGCTCACCAGCAGGGTCGCTCAGCGTCAGCCTGTCGCGGGCTCCTCGCCCACCGCCGGAGTCGTGCAGCGGCCGGCCCGACAGCCTGCGAGAGGATGCTGGCAGGGGCCGGGAAGGCCCCACAAGAGGATCATGGTCGCGCGCGGTCCCCAGTTCGTGTGACGATGATCCACTAGAAATCGGAGTGTCGTCGCAGTAAAGAGCAACCACTGATCCCAGGAGGCGAGACCGCTGAGTTTCATCGAGGGCCTGCATGGCGCGGTCGCAATCGTGCTTCTGTGCTCCCTGCTCTTTGTTGAAGAGGTAGGCGTGCCGCTGCCGATCCCCGGTGAACTGACGCTGATTGCAGCCGGACTGCTCATCGCCACCGGAGCGCTCGACCCCTGGTTGTTCGCGCCGCTGGCGGTGGCCTCCTGCTTGACCGGCTCGTTGCTCGGTTACAGTTGGGCCCGCTTGGCGGGCGAGCATGGTCTGCGGGCAACCGCAGCCAGGTTCCACCAGACCAAACGGTTGGACCAGGTCACCGCCCGGCTTCAGAGGGCAGGACCGCGAGAGCTCGCCGTCTCGCGCCTGATACCGGGATTGCGCGTCTACACCACCCTGGTGGCGGGCGCAGTGCTGGTGGAGCGACGGAAATTCCTGCTTGGCATTGCGCCCGCGACAGTGGTCTGGGTGACCGCCTTCCTGGTCCTCGGAGTGGTGGCTGGAGTGCCAGCCGAGCGTTTCCTCGGGCAACTGCAGGGACTTGTTCTCGAAGGCGGAATCCTGATCTTGCTTGGTCTGGGCAGCTATGTGGCGATCCGACGGGTGCCGGAGCACAGCGTCATCGCCTTGGGCCGACTCTCCACCAGTCTGCGGGCACTGCTCGCTGCCGCGGTTGACATGGCCCTGATCGGGGCCGTTGTTGCCGGGGTGCTGGCGATCGTCCGCCCGCTCACCCCGGCAGGTGCCATCGCGGGGTGGCTGGACATCGTGGTGGTCGTGATCGTGATTGCGGCGTTCTACTCGGTGGCGACCCGGGCCGGCCGGCAGGCGACGGCTGGTGAAAGGCTGCTGGATGCCAGCTACATCACTCAAGGAGCAGAGAATGCCTCGCGCCAGAATCTGCGCACCGTGGCTCGTTCGCTGATGGACGGGGACGGGGACCGGCCTGAGAGTGACATCGGACGCACCGCCGCCATGTTCCGGGCGCTGGGCGATGCGAAGCGGCTGCGGGTTGTGCGGCTGCTCCTCGCTGAAGATCGCTCTTCTGAGGAGGTGGCAGAGGAGCTGCATCTGTCAGCTCCGGAAGCCACTTACGCCCTTCGAGAGCTTCAGCTGGCGGGCCTGACACTGGTTCAGGAAACCGCCGCGGGCCAGCGCCACGCCATCTCGAGCGACCAGATCCGGGTCGCCGTGCTGGAGATGCTCGAGGGCGCGCCCCCAGGCAAAGGTCTGGGGTCGCAGAACTAGTCGGGAAGCTCTGCCTACTCCCTTAAGGCCGTGCCAGCCCTGTGCCGAGTCGCCTGCTGCCGGCGGCTCGGCACGGGAGCGAATAATCAGTCGGGGTCGCCGGTGTCCCTGGGGTTGCGCGATAGCATGCCGGTCACTTCCAGGATCTCCTGCTCGTTGAGGGAGTCCTCGCGGAGCAGGGTTTGCGCCAGAGTGTCCAGCTGGGTGCGGTGCTGCGTCAGCAGCTGGCAGGCCTGCGCCATGCACTCCTGGGCGATCCGCTTAACTTCGGAGTCGATCATGAGGGCCGTGCCCTCGCTGTACGGGTTGTTCATCGCGAAAGGGCCGGGCTGGCCGTTTTCGCTGAAGTTCAGCGGGCCGATCTTCTCGCTCATGCCCCAGCGCACGACCATCTCGCGCGCGATCTGGGTGACATGATGCAGGTCGTTCTCGGCGCCGGTCGTCACCTCGCCGTAGACCAAGGACTCCGCCGCGCGGCCGCCCAGCGCACCGATGATGCGAGCCCGCAGGTACGTCTCACCGTAGTTGAACCGGTCATCCACAGGGCTCTGGACGGTGACGCCAAGCGCCATGCCGCGGGGGATGATGGTTACCTTTCGGACGGGGTCGGCCCCAGGCACCAAGAGGCCAAGCAGCGCGTGGCCGGACTCGTGGTAGGCAATCCGCTCGCGATCGACCCCACTCAGCATGATGTTGCGCTCACTGCCCAGCAGCGTCTTTTCGATCGCGTTCGAGAAGTCGGCTTGACCGACCGCAATGGCTCCCCTCGCCGCCGCAGCCAGTGCCGCTTCGTTCACGATGTTGCGCAGGTCGGCCCCGACCAGGCCAGGCGTATTCGACGCGATCGCGTCCAGATTGACGTCGGGCGCCAACGGCACATTGCGGGTGTGGATCTTCAAGATGGCAGCCCGGCCCCGCCGGTCGGGCGGCATCACTGTGACGCGTCGATCGAAGCGCCCCGGCCGCAGCAGGGCGGCATCCAGGACATCGGCCCGGTTGGTGGCCGCCAGCACAATGACGCCCTCGCGGGAGTCAAAGCCGTCCATCTCGGTCAGGATCTGGTTCAGGGTCTGCTCCTGCTCGTCGTTGCCGCCGAGCCGGATCGTGCCCTGCCGGCTGCGTCCGATGGCATCCAGCTCGTCGATGAAGATGATCGCGGGGGCCGCTTCGCGCGCCTTCTTGAAGAGGTCGCGCACGCGTGAGGCGCCCACGCCGACTATGGCCTCGACGAACTCGGACGCCGACATGCTGAAGAAGGGCACCTTGGCCTCACCCGCGACCGCGCGGGCGACCAGCGTCTTGCCGGTTCCGGGTGGGCCGATCAGCAGCACACCCTTCGGCACGGTCCCCCCCAAGCGCTGGTACTTGAGCGGCTCCCGCAGGAACTGGACCACCTCCACCAGCTCCGTCTTGACCTCCTCGATGCCTGCCACGTCTGCGAACGTGGTTCCCGGCCGCTCGGGATCGTAGAGGCGCGCCTTGCTCTGACCGAACTGCCCCAGAATCCCGCCGCTCGTGGCCCCCGCCATCCGCCGCATCACAAACAAGAGCAGGAGCACTATCAGCAAACCGGGCCCCAGGCTGAGCAGCAGCGTCTGCCAGAAGGGCGGCTGCTGGTTGGGGTCATTGACGTTGATGGTCACGTTGTTTTGCTCCAGCAGCGATTCCAGCCCGGGATCGGCGAAGGCGGGCAGCACTGTGGAGAAATGCGTCGCTTTGTCGGAAGCCTTCGGCGTTGCGCCGATCGCCGTCTTGGTTGTGCCAGTGATCACCGTGCCGGTGCTTGTGATGCTGATCACGTTCCCGGCGGCGACCTGCTCTTTGAAGACGTTGTAGGGGATCGTCACCGACTTCGGCGGTTGCGGCGCGAGGAGGACGTTGGCGATGAAGATGTTGACGCCGAAGATGATCAGGAGTGTGATCCAGAACCGAGCCGAGCGCAGCTGGCTGGAGGCGTTCGGTCCTCTCGACTTGCCGGGCCGATTTGGAGGAGGGCTGCCCGGTGGGCCGGGCCCGGTGGCGGGTTGGGTCGCCATGCGAAACCCAGCTTAGAAGGTCGTCCTCCGGCGGACGCCGGGGCAAAGCGGCCTGGTCAGGAAAACCGCTGGCGTGATGCTCCGCGATGCATTCAGCGCAGCGCCGGCATCACCTCAGCTGCGATCCGCTCCAACGCTTCGCGGTCGTCAAGGAGCAGGGTCTGGAAGCAGAACTCCTGCAGTTGCCAGATCCGTTGACAATGACTTATGGACCGGCTTCATCGCGCCAGAGCTCGTGCACCGCGACCCTCCAGCCTAGTCCTGAGATGCAGCACGAACGCCAAACCGGGAGGCTAGGCGTCTCCGCCAGCCGCCGGCCCAGCCGGCGACCGCTTTCGGCAGCGGGCGGCTGACCACAAAGCCGATCAGCGTCAGCAGTGCACCCACCACCGGGAGGCTGAAGGGATAGCCAGTGGCTGCAGGCATGGTGGACTGGCAGTCAAGCGGAGCGGCGTCGCCCTGTATGCACACCAGCGGCCCGGCCGGGCCCTCGCAGGTCTCGATCCGACTACCCAGCGAGATGCACGAAAACGCATTCGGCCGAAGCGGGTCTGGGGCTGACAGCGAACGTGCGTCGGCAGGTGTCCGGGGGCCCGACGCGCCTCCGGCAGGCGCCGACGTCCGACGGGTGGTCGTCGTTCCAGCAGTGCCCGGCCTGGCCGAGCCGCCCGGAGTCCCACCATCTGTGGCCCCCGGGGCGCTGGAGTCCGTCGAACCTTCGGAGGGAGCCTGCCCCGGGTCCAAGGGGGAGGTCATCCCGGGAACGTTTCCCGGTGCCCCCGGGACAACTTGCGCCGGCGGCGGCGACACAGGGGGAGTCGGGACCGGCGGCGACACCGAGGGAGTCGGGACTGGGGGCGGCGTCACGCGCGGAGTCGGAACTGGGGGCGGCGACGCTGCGGGAGTTGGTACCGGCGGCGGCGACACCGGAGGAGCCTGCGCCGCCACTATCGGCACACCCAGACCGGAAACCGGCGCCGGCACCCCCGGCGCGTCGGCGGCAGGCAGGGCCAGCCCGACGATACATCCGACTCCGGCCAAAGTCGCCCGGCTGGCGAGCGATCGGAGCTTTGAAGTCCATTTGTACCGCAACGTCCGCATCTCCTTTCGGGCCCGGCGTCGGCGCCCGATAATCCCGTCAGCCGAAGTAGTCAGGTCGATTACTTGATAACGGTACCCACCGAAAGGGGGTAATCGCATTGGTACATTTGTCCTAGCTGCGGGGACATGCAGCCGCCCTCTACCGGCCCACCGCAAACGGCACCTTCATGAGCGGATCTTGATGAAGGGCGGCTTCAGCCCGGCGTTGAGGAATTAGGCCAACTCGTACCTCCGCAGGACGCCCTGGACCTGACATGCCGCGTTTACAGGTGCATGCTTCCGCGAAATCTCCCGGGCACCCGGCCTGTCGCCGTGATGACGGGTGAGTCCAGCAGGGCCGCCGGTGGTCCGCCGGCCATGCCAGCTCAGGGATGTGGGCCGAAGGCCACTCAACCCGCGTTGGGCGCTGGAATTGAGACCGGTCTCATTGGAGAGCCGGCATCACTTCTTGGGCGATCAGTTCCAGCGCTTCGCGGTCGTCAAGGAGCAGGGTCTGGAAGCAGAACTCCTGCACCCCAGCCTTAATGAAGGGCCGCAGCTGGGCCACCGCCTCCTGGGGCGTGCCGACCAGGCGCCTCTCGCGCAGCTCGGTCAACACTTCATCAGGCGACTTGTCAGGCCAGCCGCGCACCTTGCCCATGGCGACTGCTCGCTCGCGCAGCTCCGCGTCGTTGCGCCCGAGCAGATAGCCCAGCATCAGCGAGCGCCTGATCTCGCTCGGCTCCCGGCCGAGCTGCCGGCAGTGATCGTCCAGCAGCGCTGACTTCGCCCGGTAGCCCTCGACGTTGAACTCCATGAAGTTCCACTCCGAGGCGAACCGAGCCGCCAGCGGAATGGTCCGCTTCGGACCGCCACCGCCGATCAGGATGGGCAGAGGATGATCGGCCAGCGTCTGCTGGATCCGGTCCAAGCCTCGCTCCAGGTTGTCGAAGCGCTCCCTCTGACTGGGGAACGGGATCCCGAAGGCCTCGTGCTCAGCCTGGTACCAGCCGGTACCCACTCCGAGCAGGACCCGACCTCCGCTCAGCTCGTCGACCGCCCGAGCCGTCCGGGCCAGGATCGCCGGGTGATAGAACGTCAGCGGGCTGACCATGGGCGCGAGCTTCAGCCGCTCGCTCCATTCAGCGGCCAGAGCCAGCGCCGGCCAGGCGGACAACGATCGCGTCGGCTGACCCATCACCGAAAAGCAGTGGTCGCTCGTCCGCAAGCTGGCGAAGCCCAGGCGCTCGGCATCGCGCACAATTTGCCGCCAGCGCGGCCAGTCCAAGCCCTCCTGGGCCTCGATCATCAATCCCACTTCAGCCACGCTGCAACACCTCCCGCAATTGGGCCAACGGCAACCAGTTCAGCATCCGCTCACTGGGAATGCCCGCGCGCCGAGCGCTCCAGAGCCCAAGCTCCGGGTAGACCAGTTCGTCAGGATGGTGCGCGTCTGAGTCGAAGCTGAAGTCGCAGCCCAGGCCCAGCGCCAGCTTGGCGTGCTCCACCGAGAGATCCATCCGAGCTGGATCGCAGTCGATCTCCATCACCACGCCACGCTGCGCGGCCAGCTTGAAAACCGCGGCAAAGTCGTACTGCGCTCCCGGCCGCGATCCCGGTCGGCGTCCTGTCGGATGCCCCAGCACATTCACGTGGGGGTGGCTCACCGCCCTCAGCATTCGCTGAGTCATGGCCGCCGGTTCCTGGCGCAGCTTGATGTGCGGGGACACTATCACGATGTCCAGCGCGGCCAGCGCTTCGTCGGGCAGGTCTAGGGAGCCGTCCTCCAAGATGTCCACCTCGCAGCCCTGCAGCACAGTCAGGCCATCCAACTCGGGGTTCACGTCGTCGATCAGGCGGCGCTGCTGAATGAGACGCTGGGGATCGAGACCGTGAACGATGGTCAGACGCGGCGAGTGATCGGTGACCGCCAGGTACTCATAGCCGCGCTTGGCCGCGGCCAGCGCCATGTCGATGAGGGTGGCTTTGCCGTCCGACCAGTCGCTATGGGTGTGGAGATCCCCGCGATAGCCTGCCAGGTCGAGGCCCGACGCGGGCTCGTCTGAGTCCTGCTCGCGCAACCGGGTCAGGTAGGGACTGGTGCCATGATCGACCAGTTCGGCGAGAGTGCGGGCGATGCCAGCGCCCACCGCCGGGATCGAATCCAGCCGGTTCTGCTTGCGCAGCGAATCCAGATCCGGCCGCTCATTCAGCAGCGCCGCCGCCGCCTTGCTGAAGGCACGAGCGCGGTAATGGTCCTCTCGTTCGCGGAGCAGGTAGGCGATCTCAGCGAGCTGCGAAGCTGCCTCCTCAGCGCGCATCGCCCGGACCCCTCACTGCCGGGGACAGGCCAGCCCGCAGGCCGGCCCGACTATTGATCCCGGCTGGAGCGCGCCGCCCTGAGCGCGCGGCTGAAGAACTCTCCTGCGGCGGCGGTGGCGGCTGCCTGCACTCCCCGAACCACCATCTTCTCGGTCCTGGAAGGCTCCTGCTTCTTGCCGACCTGGTTGTCGTTGACGTATAGGCGCATCGGCGGAACCTTGCGGCCGACGGTCTCGGCCAACGTCTGACGCGCGTGCGCCACATCCTTTACCAGACCCGGAGGCAGCAGCCGTGTCACGCGCTCGCGCTTGGAGAGCGGGCGGCTGTAGCGGTAGATGATCAGCGCGCCGACCGCTGCCACGCCGATGGCAGCGCTCGCGATGGCCGCGATGAGCAGTGCTTGGCGGGCCCGGTTGACCTGCTTCTGACCGCGCTGGCGCAGCTCGATGATCCGGGACTCGATCGCCTCCCGGGTGGCGCCTATCTCACGTTCGATCTGATCTGTCGCAGCACCCACTCTCTGGTCTCCTTAAGGTTGGCAACTGAACGCAACTCGGCCGGCTTCGGAATCACCAGGCGGGACTTTCCAACCAGGGCCAGGATCGCTCCCACCACGAGGTAGACGGCGCAGACTATGAGCCCCGCCAGAGCTGTGTTCACCAGCCAGGCCGCCAGGAAGGCTATCCCGACAAGCAGGCCGAAGAGCACCAGCAAGCCGCCGCCCACGAGCAGGCCGACTGCCACACCGTCGCGGGCGGCAAGCTCCTTTCCCTCCATCTTGGCCAGCGCGATCTCCTGCTGGATGAGCCGCTGAGCGTCCCGCACCACGTCCTGGGCGAGATCGGTCGATCGGTCCTCTGTCACGTTCGCCATCAGGGGAAGTGTACGAACTGAGCGCTGCTCCGCGAGCCCTGGATTCCGAGTTCGCCGCAAACCGATTGCCGGGCGGCATGCATAACCGATCGTTTATTTGCCGCCACATCGGATAAACTAACCTTTATGTATGGTCCGGAGGCGCGCACCTTGCCAGCTCACTTCCAGTCGCTGGCGCATGCAGTGCGACTCAAGATCCTTGAGCGGTTGGTGGAGACGGGTGAGCAGACCGTCAACGACCTGGCCCGGCATCTCGGCATGAGCCAACCTCGGGTGTCCTGGCACCTGGGCATGCTGCGGCGCGGAGGCGCTGTGCGCCAGCGGCGGGAGGGCCGGCTCGTCTACTGCTCGGTCGATTTAGAGGCGATCCGTCGCCAGCAGCTCCTTTTCTGGGAGCTGCTCAACCAGAAGAAACGCATAGGAGTCAACGTATGAGCAGTGCTAAGGGCAAGGTGAGAGTCGCCATCGTGGGGGTGGGCAACTGTGCCTCCTCCCTCGTGCAGGGCGTCCAGTACTACAAAAACGCGGCCCGCGACGAGTTCGTCCCCGGCCTGATGCACGTCGATCTGGGCGGCTACCACATCAGCGACATCGAGTTCGTGGCCGCCTTCGACGTCGACAAGACAAAGGTGGGCAAGGACCTCTCAGAAGCCATCTGGGCCGGCGCCAACAACACCATCAAGTTCTCCGAGGTGCCGCATCTGGGCGTGAAGGTCCACCGCGGCATGACCCACGACGGCATCGGCAAGTACCTGGCAGACGTCATCGAGAAGGCCCCCGGGGAGACCGACGACGTGGTGGGCATCTTGAAGAAGAGCGGCGCCGACGTGGTCATCAACTACCTGCCGGTCGGCTCGGAAGAGGCGACCAAGTGGTACGTAGAGCAGGCGCTGGCCGCCGGCTGCGCGTTCGTCAACTGCATCCCTGTCTTCATCGCCCGCGAGCACTACTGGCAGGGCCGCTTCGAAAGAGCCGGTCTGCCCATCATCGGCGACGACATCAAGTCACAGGTGGGCGCCACCATCGTGCACCGCACCCTGGCCCGTCTCTATCGGGAGCGCGGCGTCCGATTGGAGCAGACCTATCAGCTGAACTTCGGCGGCAACACCGACTTCCTCAACATGCTGGAGCGCGAGCGGCTGATGTCGAAGAAGATCTCCAAGACGCGCTCGGTCACCTCCCAGCTGGACTACGACATGGGCGCCGACAACGTCCATATCGGCCCCAGCGACTACGTGCCCTGGCTGCAGGACCGCAAGTGGGCGCAGATCCGCCTCGAAGGCCGGGGCTTCGGCGACGTACCCCTGAACGTGGAGCTCAAGCTCGAGGTACACGACTCGCCCAACTCGGCGGGCATTGTCATCGACGCAGTCCGCTGCTGCAAGCTGGCGCTCGACCACCAGCTCTCGGGCTCGCTGGAAGGCCCCAGCGCCTACTTCATGAAGTCGCCGCCACACCAGTACAGCGACAACGACGCCCGGCGCCTGACCGAGGAGTTCATAGCCGCCCACAGCCGCCAGGAAGCGGCGCCACCAGCCGAAACGGCCAAAGTCTAGCGGCCGTTACAGTCCACTAATCTCCTTAGGTTCTGAAGCTCTTAAGTACTGGCTACTTGGTGGGGGCCCGGGTCGTTCGGGCCCTCCCCAGCACCGTTCGTTACACCGCGGGCGAAGCCGGCGCGGAGGCCTGGTGGCTGGCCGACCGCGGCCGCCGAGCAGGCGTTCTGGCCAACTACGCGGCCGTCCTCGGCCTGCCAGTGGAGGATCGGCGGGTGGCCCGTGTCGCCGCCCAAGCCTTCCGGAGCTACGGTCGCACCGTGACCGACTTCATGCTCATGGGCGCGCTTTCGCCCAGCGAGCTGCAGGGCCGGCTCACCGTGAGTGGCGCCGAGCATGCCCACGCGGCGGCCAGCCAGGGCAGGGGCGGCATCATCGCGTTGCCCCACATGGGCTCCTGGGACTTTGCCTCGGCACTGGCCTCCAGCCTGGGCTACAGGATCACGGGCGTGACCGAGCCCTTTCCGGGGTCCTTGGATGAGGCCGTCCGGCAAACGCGGGCCAAACACGGCATGGACGTCGTGATGGCGGGCCGGGCAGCGGTGGGAGGCATCGCCCGGGCGCTCCAGGCCAATCAGATGGTGGGCCTCATCTGCGATCTACCGCCCGAGCGAGGCGGGGTCGAGGTCTGCTTCTTTGGTCGGAAAGCCGTGGTGCCGGCAGGTCCGGCGGCGATCGCGCTCAAGTACGGGTCGCCGCTGATTCCGGGGTTCTCCAGGCGCACGGGTCCGGGCCACTACCATGTTCACCTCGACCCGCCGCTGATGCCGCCGCCGAACCACCGTGGCGATAGCGAGGCGATCAAGAGCCTCATGCAGGCGGTGGTCGCCCGCTTCGAGGTCTTCATAGCGGCCCACCCCGATCAGTGGTACGCGTTCAAGCCAGTGCTCCATTGACACGACAGTGATCCAGTACCGCGCCTTTCTGACACTGCAGTGGGTGATGGAGCGGCTGCCGCGAGGGCTCGCCTACGCGCTGGCCATAGTGGTCGCCCGCTTGGCCTTCGTCTTTGCCCGGGGAGCTCGCTCGGCTCTGGCTGACAATCTGCGGGCGGCCCGACCCGAAGCCACCGCGGCGGAGATTCGGACCTTGACCTATCGCAACTTCCGCTATCACTCCAAGGCGTACGCCGACTTGATGCGGCTGCCGACCGCCTCGGTGGAGGACCTGCGGCCATTGATGGACACCCAGGGGTTGGAACACCTGGAGGCGGCGCTGGCCAGGCGTCGCGGCGTACTGGTCGTCTCGGCGCACATGGGTTCCTGGGAGGTGGCCGCCGCGATCTGGTCGGCCACCATCGCGCCCGTCTCGCTCTTCGCCGAGGTGCTGGAGCCGAAGGAGATGTACGCCTGGTACCGGCAGACAAGGGCGCGGCTGGGTATCTCGGTGCTTCCTCTCAATCAAGCCGGCCTGCGCCAGGTCCTCAGGGCTCTCAACAACAACGAGATGGTGGTGACGGCCGTCGACCGAGATTTCACCGGGACAGGCGTGGAGACCACCATGTTCGGCAGGCCTGTGCGAATTCCTCACGGGCCGGCGGCCATCGCCGTGCGTAGGGGAACGCCGCTGCTGCCCGTCTGCGTCCTCCGCCAGCGGGATGATCGCTACCTGGCGATTGGCTGGCCGCCCATTTTTGCCAAGGACAGCGGCGACGCCGAAGCCGACGTTCGCTGGGTGGTCGAGCGGCTGGTGGCGCACCTGGAGGAGATCATCCGCGCCCACCCGGAGCAGTGGCACATGCCGCACCGACTCTGGCCCGCACAGGCTCAGGCGCGAAGCGGGACACTAGAACTGTGAAGGTCGGCCTCGTCTCCCCCTACGACTACACCCATCCGGGTGGCGTGGGCAATCACATCCGGCACCTGTCGCACTGGTTACGCCAGTTGGGGCACGAGGTTCGGGTCTTCGCTCCCTCCGGCCGCAAAGACGCCGAACGAGAGATCCCCGACTTCTACCGCATCGGCCGGGCGATCTCGCTGCCCATGAACAACTCCGTCGCCCGCATCTCCCTCAGCTTCCACCTCGCCCGGCGGGTGAACGACATCCTGGCGCGGGAGCGCTTCGACGTGCTGCATTTCCACGAGCCGCTCATGCCCGCGCTGCCGCTGACGTTGCTCCGCATGTCGAAGGCGCCGCACGTGGGCACCTTTCATGCCTTCGCTAAATCGAACCTTGGCTACTACTACGGCCGGCCGATCCTGAGCAGCTACGTGCGCCACCTCCACCAATCGATAGCCGTCAGCGAGCCGGCTCGGGACTTCATCAGTCACTATTTCGCCCAGGTCCGGCCCCACGTGGTGCCGAACGGAGTCGATGTCGAGTACTTCCGGCCCGGCCAGGCGCCGATCAGACACCTGCGCGACGACCGCATAAACGTGCTCTTCGTGGGCCGGCTGGAGAAACGCAAAGGGTTGCGCGATCTGCTCCGCGGCTTCATGTACCTGCGCAGCCGGGTGGAGAAATCGCGTCTCATCATCGTCGGTGAGGGGCCGCTGCGCAAGGACGTGGAGAGCTTCATCTCCCAGCAGCGCCTGCCTGACGTCGTGCTCGCAGGGGCCGTACCCGATACAGTGCTCCCGCGCTATCACTCCAGCGCTGACATCTTCTGCGCCCCGGCGACCGGCCGCGAGAGCTTTGGCATAGTGCTGCTCGAGGCCATGGCGGCCGCGCTGCCCATCGTCGCCACCGAGATCCCTGGCTACCTCTCCGTCCTCCAACCTGGGGTGGACAGCCTGACTGTGCGGCCCAAGAGCCCGATCGAACTCGGAGTCGCGCTCACAGTGCTGGCCAGAGACATCGATCTTCGCCGCCGCATGGGGCAAGCGGGGCTAGTAAAGTCGCACAGATATGCGTGGCCAGTCGTCACCGGCCGCGTCATCCAGGTTTATGAGCAGGCCAGAGCTGCCAGGGCAGAGCGGCCGCAAGACCGAGAACAACCAGAGGAGTTGATGCCGGGTGTTCACTACCCGCTTCCAAACCTGGGTTAGGCGCAAAGCGCAGGGAGCCGCTCGGCTCCTGGCGGCGCTCCCGCTGACTCCCAACATGGTCACTGTCGGCGGCATGCTGGCGACATTCGTTGCGGCGGTTCTGGCCGCCGTCGGCCATCTCCGTTGGGCTGGCGTGGTGCTGGCCTTTGCCGGCACGTTCGACGTTGTCGACGGTGCGCTGGCCCGGGCGACCAACCGAAGCTACCCCTACGGCGCCTTCCTCGACTCGACCACCGACCGCGGCTCGGAAGGAGCCATCTACGCCGGTGTGGCGGCGTTCTTCCTCTGGCGGCCGGGGCCGTTCACGCGCTGGGAGGTGCTGGCCTGCCTTTTCGCGCTGGCCGGATCGTTCCTCGTGAGCTACGTGCGCGCCCGCGCCCAGAGCCTGGGCTTCAGGTGCGACAGCGGGCTGTTCGCGCGGCCGGAGCGCGTCGTGCTGACGGTGGTGGCGCTCATCGTCGGAGTGCCAGACCTCCTGGGCCTGGTCATCGCTGTCCTGGCGGTGCTGACCAATCTCACAGCACTCCAGCGCATCTTTGAGGTCTACCAGCAGGCGAGGGCGGAGCGCAGAAGCGCAGCGGCTTCCCCGGCTCGACCGCCGGCGGGCGCCCCCAAGCGGCCCGTACGCTGACCGGCAGGCTCTTAGCCGCCGGACCCGGGCGGGCCGGGAGCTGTGGGCCGACCCGCGCCGCTTGGCGGGGTGGTCAACTGCTAACTGGTCTCCTGCACCAGATCCTGCTGCTGCGCGGACGAACTGCAAACATCGCCGCCTGATCGGGGGCGGCCTGGGAGCGAGCCGCCGGAGGGCTTGCCCCCCGAGATCAGGCGGGTGGTCCGGAATCCAGGGTCACGCTCTGGCTGTGGCTGCCCTGCCGGTCAGTCCAGTCGACCCGGACCTGCTGACCTGGCTTGTGGCCATGGAGGGCTTGGCCGAGCGCGTCGACGGAGTTGACGGCCGTGCCGTCGATGGCGGTGATGACGGCGTCGGGACCGAGGCGCGCCTTGGCCGCCGCCGAACCCGGCACCACGTCGGTGACCAGCACCCCTGAGCTGACTCCCAGCCGGGCCGACGAGGAGGCATCCAGGTTCTGAACGAACACTCCCAGGTAGCCAGGAACTCCGATGATCACGGTGCTGCTGGCATTCCCGGACTCGATCTGATGGATGACCGAGACAGCTGTGTTAGTAGGGACGGCGTAGCCGTCCGTCGAGGCCTGCTGGCCGCGGCCCTGAACGCTGCCGGCCGTGATCATCCCCAGCACCTGCCCCGAGGCATTGACCAGAGGTCCCCCCGAATCGCCCGGGCTGATCGAGGCGTCGCTCTCGAGGAGCCCGCTCAGCTGCCGGTCCTGGCCGTTGTCGTCGGTTACGGTGATGGACTGGTTGAGCGCGGTGATGGCGCCCTGGGTGGCCGTTGGCGTTCCGCCCTGGCCGAGCGCATTGCCGATGGCAACCACCTGCTGGCCAACCGACACGGTGGAGGAATCCGCCAGGCCGACCGTCGACAGCCCGGATGCGCTCTGCAGCTTGAGCAGCGCCACGTCAGCGGTGGGATCCTCGCCCATCACCGTGGCTGTGTAGGTCCGCGATTGACTCGGGACCGTCACCCTGATGCTGGTCGCGCCCTGGATAACGTGGTTGTTGGTCAACACCTCCCCAGAGGACGTCACCAGCATGCCGGTGCCCGCTGCGGCGCCTGACCGGCCGCCGGCCGAGGTCAGAACCGTGTTGATGTCAACCACGGCTGGGTCAACCTTGGCCGCCACCGCCTGGGGGTTGAGCACCTGACTCGTGGAGCCACCACCGGCGGAGCCCTGGCTGCCTGAACCTGCCGGGCCCCGGCCGGCGGTACCAGGGCCGATGGGCCGGGGCAGCTGGGGCTGGATGTGCACACCGCTGGCGGAGCCGGCAGTCAGGCCGGGGAGGACGCCTCCAGACAGGCCGATCCCGGCCACCACCCCCGCAGCAAGGAACGCCAGGCCGTAGATGCCCGCCACGAGCGCGGCCCACTTTCGACGGGTCCGCCTTTGGGTGGGTGCGTTGGCGGCGACAGGTTGGTAGGGCGGCCAGGTGCTGCCCTCGCCGTCCGGCCTCCAGTCGCCGCCACCCGAACCAGGCGGTGGTACCCAGGCGCCTCCTGAACTCATGCCTCAACCATGCGGGCGCTGTCTGAGGAGAGGCTGAGAAGACGCTTAGGAATGGTTAAGAAAAGAGGAGCCGAGATCGGCGGTCGGCGGGACGACGATACGAATCGAGCAGCCACCAGCTGGCCTCTTCCCGTACCTACCCGCCCGGGCTGCCTCCCGCGTGGCACCGGCTGAGGCGCTCCGGTTCGAATAGCTCCAGTCGAGGAGCCGGTTCCGCCTGGTGGAGATCTCGTCGCCCCGACCCTAACGGCGCTCCCGGCGCAGCGCACCCCGGCCCTCGCGCCAGGACTCAAACACCAGGTGATCCGCTGGCTCCCCCAGTCGAGTCACCACCACCTCTGCGAGCCGGCAGCGGAAGAGGTGGAAACTGCCGGGCGGAACCTGCTCCTGCGCCGACATGGCGCGCCTCACCTCCTCTGGACGAGTGATCTCCTCTGCCAGCCCGGCCAGCTTCGCGTCGCCGGTCCAGTTCGGCGGGTCGGTCGAGCTCGTGTGCAGCTCGAAGCGCCCGTCTCGCTGCAGATCCCGCGCCCGCAGAGCGCCGCCCATCACTCCAAACCACAGCTCACCCTGGCCGAACCAGACCTCCTGACCGCTGAGACGAGGCGAGCCGTTGCTGCGCAGCGTGGCCAGCACATGGTGCTTGCGAACGCGGAACAGGTCGCCGGCGGCGGCGGCGAGGGCAGGCTCCGCCGACTCGAGTTCGCGCCAGCTGAGCACTTGAGCGACCAAGGATACTTGCTGGGCGCTGTCGCAAATCAAGCAGGCGCCCGAGCTTGAGGCTGGGCGTTCTATGTGTGCCGAGTCACTGAGCCGGGCTCATGCGCATTCACATATCGCGCTGGTAAGATACGTGCATGGGAAGTGACGTCGCGGAGGTGGCCGGCCTGGCCCGCGTGCTTGCCCATGAGGTTTGTATCCGCCTCCTCGACAGCCTCACTCAGGGCGAAGCGACTGTGAGCGAGCTGACCAGCCGCTTGGAGCTGGAGCAGCCCAGGGTTTCGAGCCATCTGGCCCTGCTCCGGGAAGCGGGTCTCGTCACGGCGACAGAGAATGGACGCCAGCGCGTCTACAGCCTGGCCACGCCTTCGGTGCCGCTCTCACTCTCCACCCTGCGCAGCCTGGCTCGGGATGTTCGACCGGGCAGCCTCAACGCCGAGGTTCCGGTGACCGAGGATGCCCCCATCAAGCAGGCTCGGACCTGCTACGACCATCTCGCCGGGCGCGCCGGCGTCCAGCTGCTCGACAGTTTGCTCGAGCGCGGCTGGCTGGAGGCTCGGGGGGAGCGGGCCTTCGAGCTGAGCCAGGCCGGCGAGGACGCCCTGCTGTCTCAAGGTGTCGATGTCGGCTCCGCCCGCCGAGCCCGCCGCAGCTTCGCCGTCGGCTGTCAGGACTGGACTGAACGCCGGCTGCATCTGGGCGGCGCACTCGGCGCCGCGCTGCTCGTCAGGTTGGTGGAAACCGGTCGGGCGAAGCTGCTAGCCGGCAGCCGGGTGGTCCAGCTGAGCGATGCGGGGGTGGCGCTCTGACAGGTCTGGTCGACGTCTTCCGCAACCGCCGGCTGGTCACGTTGATGCTCGGCCACTTCACTGTCGACAGCTATGTGGGTGTGCTGCCGGTGCTCTATCCCCTGCTGATCGGCCGCTTCCATCTGGATCTTGCCACCGTCGGCCTGGTTACGCTCGCCTACAGCGGCTTCGCCTCCATCTCCCAGCCTCTTTTTGGAATCCTGGCCGACCGTCACGGCACCCGATTCACTGGCGTGGCCTTGGCTTGGACAGCTCTGTCCTTCGCCTCGATCGGCTTCGCGCCCAACTTTGCAGTGCTGGTCGCCATTGCAGCTGCTTCAGGGCTCGGCTCCGGCGCCTTTCACCCGCTGGGCGCCCTGACGGTGCGCGAGTCGCTCCTGGACCAGGACCGCGGCCGCAACCTGGCAATGTCCATCTACGTCACGGGTGGCACCGCGGGCGTAGCAGTGGGGCCGTTGATAGGGGTTCTGCTCTTCGGTCTGCTGGGCGTGCACGGCACTGCCCTACTGGTGCTGCCCGGCGTTCTCGCTGGTGGCTTCCTGCTTCTGCAGATGGGCCGGTTTGCACCCCGGGCGGCGGCGCCGAAGAGCACTTCGAGTGCGGTCGGGCTCAGCCACGCCACTCCGCTGCTGCCTCTTATCGCGGTCGTAGCCGTGATGGCGTCGCGCAGCTGGACCACCATCACGCTGCAGGCATTCACGCCCACCTGGTACCACCAGCTTGGCTACCAACCTTGGTTTTACGGACCGCTCGCCACCACTCTGATACTTGCCAGCTGCGTGGGCAGCGTTGGCTGCGGCAGCCTGGCCGACCGCTTCGGCCGGCGCGCAGTGATCATCGCCACGCTCCTGCTCAGCGTGCCGGCGGTCTGGCTCTATGTCGCGTTCCCGGGGCCGCAGGGCTTCTTCACAGCCATCCTGATCGGGCTCTCGGCGGCTTCGACAGCCCCCCTCACCCTCATCTTGGCTCAGGAGCTGATGGGCGCCCGGGCTGGATTCGCGTCCGGGCTGGTGATGGGCCTGGGCTTTGTGACGGGAGCCATTGGCGTACCTGTGACGGGGCTGGTCGCCAACCACTTCGGACTGCAGATGGCGTTGGGCCTTCAGGTGGTTGTGGTTGCACTCACCATCCCCGTGGCCTTCCTGCTGCCCAGCGAAACCTCGCTGCGGCGATTGCGAGAAGAGCGTGTGACACCGCCGGCTGTCGCCCTCGCCGCGGGCCGCTAGCTGCCTCTCGGACGCTCGAGCGCGGGATGTGGAGATGGGTTGACAGCTGCTGTCCCGTCTGCGTTTGGTGGCCACGGCCCGCTCGTCCTGCGAGTGGACGAGGCAGAGCGGCCGGCCCTCGTGAGGTGGGCGGTCATTTCGTCCGAGCCCACTCCGGAATGGGCGGGAACAACCATCAGCTTCGGGCTGACGCCGCGATCAGCTGGTGGGTGCGATCTGTCATTCCGGCACAAGGGGCTAACGCCACGCCTTGAGTGCTACAACGACTGCAAGAACGGGTGGGATCACTTCGTCCCCAGCCTGCGAGACTATGTCGAGACCGGCGAAGGCAATCTCTTTGGGTCTGCTGCAGACCTCGATCGTCGTGAGGCCCGGCGACTGCGGCGCCAGGCAGCGGCGGCCGAGTGAGCATCCGGCCGGGAAGGGGGGCATCGCTGCCCCCTGCCCTGTCGTCATGATCAAGCCGCGCTGCGATCCTGGACACAGTGAGCCCCGTTCGCCCCTCCTCGGCCGCTAAGGAGGAGTCGGGCGCGGCCACAAATGCAGTTCTTCGCGCACTCGCCGATCCGCAACGTCGCCAGATTCTTAGCCTCGTTCGAGGCGGCGAGCTCTCAGCCGGCCAGATCGCCGCGCATTTCGACGTCACCCAGCAGGGTGTCAGTCACCATCTCCAGGTGCTCCAGCGCGCCGGTCTGCTGCAGGAGCGCCGGGCAGGTACCCGCCGGCTGTATGCGCTGGATCCCGAGGCGCTCGATCCGGTTCGCACTGTGCTCGCGGACCTCTGGCCGGACGCACTGGAACGACTCAAGCGTGTCGTGGAGCAGGGCCGGAGCAAGAAGGAAAGTGCAAGACTCCATGAAGCAGAATGAATGGCGGCTGACCGCATGAACCAGCCTGAGATACTGACCGCCACGATCAGAATCGCAGCAGCGCCGGCGGAGGTGTTTCAGTACCTCGTCGAACCCTCTCTCCTCGTTCAGTGGATGGGCACCTGGGCGGATCTGAAGGCTCAGCCAGGCGGCGTCTTTGCCGTCGACTTCGACAAAGCGCACGTGCGGGGCAAATACGTTTCCGTGGAGCCGCCGGACCGAGTCGTCTCCACCTGGGGCGTCCCAGGCGATGCCACGCTCCCGGCGGGCTCCTCAACAGTTGAGATTCTCCTCCGGGCCGACGGCGATGAGACAGTCGTCGAACTGATCCACCACGACCTCCCGCCCGAACGACTGCCAGATCACAAAGCGGGCTGGGCTTCGCTCCTCGAGGCTCTGCGGCTGACGGCAGATTCCTAGCGGGGTCGACCTCGGGCGACCGGGCCCTGTCGGGCTCCGACTGCAGGAGATCGCTTCCTCGACGAGGCCCGGCGCGGGACCCGGTTGCCACGAGCCGCCTTTAGGGTCCACTACCCTTAGCCCAGTGCAGCCGGGTCCTTTCAGCGAAATCGCCGGGCATGAACGAGCCCGGGATCTGCTGGGGCAGCAGCTGGAGACCGGCCGGCTTTCGCATGCCTACCTGTTCACCGGCGAGCCGCAGCTGGGCAAGACTGCTGTCGCGCGGGCGCTCGCGCGAACGCTGCTGCCAGAAGCGCCGCTGGCGCGCCATCCCGACTACTGGGAGGACGACCGTCGCGACAACCTGAAGCTGGATGAGATCCGGCTGCTGCCGGACAAGCAGCCCGAGTTTCACCAGCAGTCGCTCCAAGCCTTTCTCTCCCTGAAGCCTGCTGTGGGCCGCCTGCGCGTGGCGGTGATCAGCAATGTGGGCCGCTTGGCCGATCCGGTGCAGGGCATTCTTCTCAAGACGCTGGAGGAGCCGCACCCCAACCGGCTCATCATCCTGACCACGCCCAGCCTGTCGCCTTTCGTGGTGCTGCCCACGGTTGCCTCGCGCTGCCAGCGGGTTGCCTTTCACCCCGTCCCCCTGACGCGGGTCAGCGAACTGCTGCGCGGACGTGGGGTCGAGGCTGAGCGCGCGGAGGAGCTCGCAGCTCTCTCCCGCGGCCGGCCGGGGTGGGCTTTGAACGCAGCTCAGGATCCTGACCTCCTGCAGCGCAACCGGCATTGGGTTGAGCGCCTGGCGGAGCTTTTTGGCGCTCCCGCCGATGCCGCGCTCCACCTGGCTCAGGAGCTGGATGCTGCCAACTTCGCCTGGCGCGCGTCCGACCGGACGCGCGAGGAGCCGGCGGTTTTCGCTCTCAGCGGCTGGCAGCTGGACCTGCGCCGGCGGATGCTCTCCGAGCCCGACGCCCGGCAGGCCGGCTGGGCGCGGCTGCTGGAGCTCTCCTACGACACCCTTGGCTACCTGGAGCAGAACGTCAGCCCCCGTTTGGCGCTGGAGTGCTTCCTGCTGGAAGCTCGTCGCTTGGAAGCTGCGTAGTGCCACTCGTGGGTGGCAGATACTTGAAGGCCGCCCTGCGCGGCTTCGCCCCTTACACGCCCGGTCTGCAGCCGGCCGACGAAGAGGGCTGGGTCAAGCTCAACACCAACGAGTCGCCCTGGCCGCCTTCACCGCGTGTCATCCAGGCTCTGCACAGCGCAGTGGGGGAGAACCTCCGCCTCTATCCCGACCCCCTGAGCCGCAGCGCGAGGTCGGCCATCGCCCGGCACCACGGCGTGGGTGAGGACCAGGTTGCCCTGGGCAACGGCGCTGATGAGCTGATCGAGCTCTGCTTCCGCGCCTTCACCGGCAACGGTGACGCGGTGGCGCTGCTGCGTCCCACGTATCCGGTCTATGAACCTGTGGCGGCAGTGCACGAGTGCCGGGTTTCGCGGCATCCGTACAGGGCTGACCACACTCTCCCCGAGAGCTTCGCGGCGGATGAGGCGCCGCTCAAGTTTTTGGCCAATCCCAACTCGCCGACAGGCACCTGGCTCGACCGCGAGGCTGTGTTGGAAGTCGTCCAGAGGTCCAGCGGCGTGGTGGCGCTGGATGAGGCGTATGTCGACTTCGCACCGGAAGCGCGCACCGATCTCATCCGGGAAGGGCACGAGAACCTGCTGACCATCCGCACCTTTTCCAAGTCGTACGCGCTGGCCGGGATGCGGCTCGGCTACGCGCTGGGCACACCCGAGCTCGTCGCCGCGCTGGACCTGGTCAAGGACTCGTACAACGTGAACCGACTGGGAGCTGTGGCTGCGGTTGCAGCGATCGAAGACGGTGAGCACCACGACGCCCTGGTCGAGTTCGTGCTGCAGCAGCGGGAAGCGTTGACAGCTGGTCTGCGAGCGAGAGGCTTCGAGGTGCTGCCATCGGCGGCCAACTTCGTCTTCTGCCGGCCGCCGGCTTCGCACCGGGCAGCTGCTGTGGCCGCTGCGCTGTCCGAGCGACAGGTCCTGGTCCGGCATTACCAGCAGGAGCCGGTGAGCGGCTGGTTGCGCATCACAGTCGGCACTCGGGAGCAGCATGAGGCGCTGCTCAGGGCACTGGAGGAGATCATTCGATGACGCTCAACCCCACCCGCGATGACGCCTGGGCGCTGGTCCAGGAGAGCACCAAGAGCGAGACGCTCCGCCGCCACATGCTGAGCGTGGAGGCGGCCATGCGCGCCTACGCCGAGCGCTTTGGTGAGGACCCCGAGCGCTGGGGAGTGCTGGGCCTGATCCACGATTGGGACTATGAGTCGGGCCCCACGCCCGAGCAGCACCCGAGCCGAGGCATCGAGCAGCTCCGCGAGAAAGGCTGGCCGGAGGCTCTCCTGCAGGACATCGCCTCTCACGCCGAGTATCTCGACGTGGCCCGCGACACGCCGGCGCGCAAGGCGCTCTACGCGGTCGACGAGATGTGCGGCTTCATCATCGCCTGCGCCCTCGTGAAGCCCGACCGCTCACTCTCGGCGGTCGAACCTCGCTCGGTGCGCAAGAAGATGAAGGACAAGGCGTTTGCCCGCGGGGTTCACAGGGAGCAGCTGCTGGCGGGCGCGGAAAGCCTGGGCGTGGACTTCGACCAGCACATCGAGTTCGTTCGGGACGCGCTGGTGCCCATCGCTGAGCAGCTGGACTTGCAGGGGTGAGCGAGCGTCAGCGGGTGCTGGTGACGCACCGGGTGCTCGACCCGGCGCCGGCACTGCTGGCGGACGCCCTCGAAGCGGTGGAGTACGAGGGCGATCCCTCGGCCAAGTCGATAGCGGCTGCCGCGGCGGGCTGCGCCGGGATCCTCAGCCAGTCCGTTGATCCGATCGATGAACAAGTACTGAGCACGCCGAATCTGCGTGCGGTGAGCAATGTGGCGGTCGGCTATGACAACATCGACGTCGAGGCGGCCATCCGGCATGGCGTGCTGGTGACGAACACGCCAGGCGTGCTTGATGAGACGACCGCCGACCTCGCGTTCGCTCTCCTGCTGGCCGCCGGCCGGCGGCTGGGCGAAGGCGAGCGCATGATCCGCGCCGGCCGCTGGGAAGGCTGGGCGATCGACCAGCTGCTGGGCCGCGACATCCATGGCGCGACGCTGGGCATAGTGGGGCTGGGCCGCATCGGCCAGGCGGTCGCTCGTCGGGCCCGCGGCTTCGACATGCGAATCATCTACGCTCAGCGCAGCCTGGCGGACGCGAGCGTGGAGCGGGAGCTGAACGCAGAGCGGCGCGAGCTCAGAAACCTTCTGCAGGAGGCTGACTTTGTGAGCCTCCACACGCCTCTGACGGAAGAGACCAGGCATCTGATCGGGGCGCCAGAGTTGGCCTCGATGAAGCCCAGCGCCGTGCTGGTGAACACCGCGCGCGGCCCCGTGGTGGACGAGGCGGCTCTGGCCCGAGCGCTGCGCGAGCGCCGGATCTTCGCCGCCGGCCTTGACGTGTTCGAGGCGGAGCCAAAGGTGCATCCCGACCTGCTGGGCCTCGACAACGTGGTGCTGCTGCCTCACGTGGGCAGCGGCTCGGTGGACACGCGCGCCAGGATGTGCGAGACGGCCGCCCGGAATCTGGTGGCTGCTCTGAGGGGTGAGCGGCCGGAGCACCTGGTCAACCCGGAAGCCTGGAAGGACCGCTGATCAAGCGGCTGCTGCTGGCGCTGGACCTGGACGGCACAGTCATCAGTGGCGACCTGAAGCTCGACCAGCGCGATGTCGACGCCATCGGCCGCGGCCAGGCGGCGGGCATGATAGTCGTCGCCTGCACCGGCCGGCCTTTCCCAGGTGCCGAGCCCTGGCTCCGAAGGCTGGATCTCCGCGGTCCCTGCGCCTGCTATCAGGGTGCGCAGGTGCGCTCCGCTTCGGGCGAGATGCTGTTCGACCAAGGAGTGCCCAGAGCGCTCAGCCTGGAGGTTATCCAATTCTGCCGGGAGCGGGATCTGCACGTCCAGGCCTATCGAGACGACCGGCTGCTTGTCGAGCGCGATCGGCCCGAGGCGCACCAGTACGCGAATCACGCCGGCATGGCGATCAATGTCGTCGCCGATCTGGGTGAAGCAATGGGCCCGACCACGCCGAAGCTGGTCATGGTCGCCAGCCCCCAGAGATGTGAGGAGCTCTTGCCGGAGGTCCGCCAGCGGTGGGCGGGCCGCTTGGAGGTAGCAACCTCGCTGCCCAGTTTCATGGAATTCACGCTGGCCGGTGCTGACAAGGCGCGCGCTTTGGAGTTCGTCTGCAGGTATTTCGGCATCTCGCAGAGCGAGTCAGTCGCGGTGGGTGACGGCCGCAATGACTGCTCGATGCTGGAGTGGGCGGCGTTGAGCTACGCGGTCCAGGGAGCGCCGGTCGAGGTCCTGGAGGCAGCCGGCGGACGAACTATCGGACCACCGGGCACGGGCGGAATCGCCCGGCTGATCCAGGGGTTGATGGCATAGGCATGGTGACTCTGCTCTTGGTTCACGCTCACCCCGACGACGAGGCGATAGCTACCGGCGGCGTGATGCTGCGTGCAAAGCAGCGGGGCCACCGCGTGGTCCTGATCACCGCCACCCGGGGCGAGATGGGCGAGATCTACAACATGGACGAGGCCAGCGTGCGCCCGCGCCTGGCCGAGGTGCGCACTGAGGAGCTGCGCCAAGCGTGTGAGCTCCTGGGCGTCGACCGGCAGGAGTTCTTGGGCTACCGGGACTCGGACATGGCAGGTCGGGCGGGCAATGACGATCCGGACTGCTTCCACCGCGCTCCGCTGCCGGAGGCGGCCGGGCGGGTGGCTGCCATCATGCGCGAGGAGCGGCCGGACGTGGTGGTTACTTACACGCCAGACGGCACCTACGGTCACCCGGACCACATGAAGGCGCACCAAGCAGCGGTGGCGGCTGTGGACATGCTGACCTCCGAAGGTCTGGCTCCCGCCAAGCTTTACTTCCACGCCATCCCGCACAGCGTGATGCTGCAGTTCGAAGAGCGGATGCGTGAAGCGGGCAGCCCGCCCGAGGAGGCGACGGTTCGCTTCCCCGGCATCCCGGACGATCAGGTCACCACAGTGGTCGACGTCCGCGACCTGGTCGCCCAGAAGCGGGCGGCCTTCGAGCGGCACCTGTCGCAGATCGACCCCAACTCGCCGCTGGCCACCATGCAGGGTCACATCCTGGAGGCCGCATTGGGCACCGAGTACTTCATCCGCGCCCGCGGCGAGAGCGGCGAGCAGCCGGAGCGGGATCTGTTCGCCGGGTTGGGTTAGTACACTTGTACTAGTGGAAGTCAAGCGGATCACGCCCCGTGGCTACTGTCACGGAGTGGTGGAGGCCTTCCGCATCGCCGAGCGGGTGCGCAAAGAGACGGAGGGGCCGATCCACATGCTGGGACAGCTCGTTCACAACACCCACGTCACTGAGGATCTGCAGCGAAACGGCATCAGGCTGGTCGATCCGCCCAACCGGCTGGCCGGCCTGGAGGAGATCGAGTCGGGCACTGTGATCTTCACTGCCCACGGCGTCTCACCGCAGGTGAAGCAGCGGGCGCTGGAGCGGGGCCTTAACACTGTGGACGCCACCTGTTCTGACGTCGTGCGAACACACGACCTCGTGACCCAGCTGGCCAATCAAGGTTATGACGTCGTTTACGTCGGCCGCCGAGGCCACCCCGAGCCGGAGGGCGTGGAGGGTGAGGCGCCGGGTAGGGTGCATCTCATTCAGGACGTCGCTGACGTGGATGCGCTCCAGATCGAGAATGAGCGGATCGCCGTCACTTGCCAGACCACACTCTCCGTCTGGGACACGGAAGCGTTGATCGGAGCGGTGAGGGATCGCTATCCACAGGTGGAGGTGCACAACGAGATCTGCCTCGCCACGCAGGAGCGGCAGGAAGCTGCCGTGGCGGCGGCGAGGGAAGTCGACTTGGTGATAGTGGTGGGCAGTCCGCGCTCCTCCAACTCAAACCGCCTGGCCGAAGTGGTCCGCAAGCTGGCGGGCAAGCCCGCCTACCTGATCGACGACCTGCCGGAGCTGGACTTGGGCTGGCTGAGCGGCAAGCGAGTGGTGGGAGTGACGAGCGGTGCCTCCACGCCCAGCCAGCTGACGCGCCGGGTGATCGCCTACCTGGAGTCATTGGAGCCAGGCCAAGAAGGCAACTGGGTTCCTCCACCGGCCGGATAATATCGGCGGCCGGCGCTGCCCGCCTGGTCATTCTCCGACCGGTGCTTCAGGATCCGCTGCCGGAGGGGCCTCTGAAGGGCCGACGCCTCACGCGGTGGACTGATCGGCGTCGACGGGGGCTACCGCCGGCGGTCGGTTGCCACGCGGCCGACGTGCCCTGGCAGGCACGGATGGCGGAATCGAGCTGCCGCTGACGTCGCCGGACTCGGAGCCTGCCGCGGCTGAACCTTCATTGCCTCCTGGAGGCGCCGACGTCTCGGGGCTACCGGTGGAAGCGCCGGCCGGCCGCCGGGGACCGCGAGGGCGGCGCTCCCGGGCGGCCGGTCCGTTGGCGGGCGCGATCGTCGCGTCCGGTGGCCCTGACGCTGGTGGCGATTGCGGCGAGGGGGTGTTCAGCGGGGCGAAGCGGTTCGGATCCAACTCGGTCGGTTCCTGGCTGAACGGTGTGGCGGCGGCGGGAAGAGACGCAGCCACAGCCCCCGTCGGCTCGGGCGTCGCAGCACGAGCTGCTGGTGAAGTGGTCGATGACGGTTCCAGCCTGCCGGCTGCCTGCTCGCGATCGATCGGTGCCGACGCAGCAGTCCCGACCCTCTCCGTCTGGGACGATTGTGCGCTGGCCATCCCCGCTGTTGCCGCGCCGGGCGTGGGCGCCTCCTCGTCGACGGCTTGCAGTGCAAGCACTTCCGGGCCGACCGGCTCGCGTCCTCCCCGCCCCCGGCCCCCACGCCGGCGCCGGCGCCGAGCCGGAGCCGTTCCCCCGTCGCCCTGCTCCTGGGCTGCTACGAGGGCGCCAATCGCCGCAGGCTCGGGCTCGGTGCGCTGCGAATTTTGGCCAGCGGCCGTACGGTCCTCGGTCGTGGCTTCTAGTGTGGGCAGGCTCTCTACGAAGGGCTCTGCCTCAGCCGACGGCTGAGCCGCCAGCACTTCGGCAGCCACCAGCGGCTGCTGGGACGGAGCGTCGCCGTTGCCAGCGCGCCGCCGGCGCCGGCGGCGGCCGGTCCGCGCGACTTCGGCTTCCGCCTCACCTGCCACAACCGGTGCTGGCTCCGTCACCATCACCGGCCGCCGTTCGAGCAATCGGACCACTTCACCGCTGGCCACCACCTCGCCCTGCTGGTTCTCCATCTCCACGGCAAAGCCACACAATCCCCAGGCGGGCTCCTCCACCGCCCGCTTTCGATTGAGCCGCCAACGGCAGCGGACCGTGTCGCCCGGCCTCAGCGGGCGCTCGAAGCGCCAGGTGGTGCCGACCAGGGCGACAGTCCGGGCCAGCGGCACGTCCATGCTGCCCAGGCCCATCGCCAGGGCAACCAGCAGCGCGCCGGGCACCACCTGGCCGCCGAAGTGAGAAGCTCGGGCGTGTTCGCGATCGACATGCAGCGGACCGAAGTCGCCGGAGAGACCCGCGTAAGCGCTGAGATCAGACTCCAGTACCGTGCGGCGGCGCGTGGTCCAGATAGTGCCGAGAGTCAGGTCTTCAAAGAAAAGCAGATCCAGGAGGTTTCTCCAAATGTGGACTCGTGGCCCGGCCGCCGAGTATAAGCAGCCCGCTCGGAGCTATAGGATCGTCAGCGTTTCCATGCCAGCGTCTTACTTCTGCCTGAACTGCGGCATCCCGCTCGAGCCTCAGACCCGCGAAGGTCGAGAGGTGGAGGGTTGCCAGCGCTGCGGCTTCGTGCTCTGGCACGACCCCAAGGTGGTGACAGTGGTGGTGGTCGAGAACGACAGGGGCGAGCTGGTTCTCGGTCGGCGTGGTATCGATCCCGGCTATGGCAGGTGGTGCCTGCCCGGTGGGTTCGTCAACGATGACGAGGATCCCGCCGAAGCCGCCGCGCGCGAATGCTGGGAGGAGGTCTGCGCCCACATCGACATCACTCGGCTGCTGAACGTCTATCACGTGGCCAAAGAGGACGCTCCCAGCCTGATCGGTATCGCCTACAGCGCCCGGCTCCGCGAGGGAGAGATTCCGCAGCCAGGCGAGGAGATGCTGGAGGTGGCTGCCTTCGCCACCGACGTACTACCTGAGCTCGCCTTCCCCAGCCATTTCCAAGCCGTGCGTGATTATCTGGCCGCGAGGGAAGAAGTAAAGCAGCGATGAACTGGTTCAAAACCTTTCTCTGGATGATCGTGCTCTCGGTGATCCTGGTCATCGCGGGCTCAGCGTTGGGCTATGCCACTGGCCTGGGCGCGGGGCTGGGGTTGGCGCTGGGGCTGGCCATCGCTCTCATCACCAACGGCATCGCTTACTTCAAGGGCGACCAGCTGGCGCTCCACGCCGCCCAGGCCCGCGAGGTGACGCCCTTCGACGCCCCCGACCTGCACCGCCTGGCCGACCGCCTGGCTCAGCAGTACGGAGTTCCCAAGCCCCGCGTCTACCTGAGCCCCGATCCCACGCCCAATGCGTTTGCCACCGGCCGCAACCCGCATCACGCCTCGATTTGCGTGAACCAGGGGTTGCTCCGGATTCTGGACGGAGAAGAGCTCTATGGAGTGCTGGCGCACGAGTTCGCTCACGTGCGCAACCGCGACATCCTCATCAGCTCAGTGGTGGCAGTGATGGCCGCGGCTATCACTTTCATCGCCAGCCTGCTCCAGTGGCAGGCCTTCGGCTTGGGCGGCCGCGATCGGCAGGATCGGGGCGCGTTCGGCCTGATCGGCGTTCTGGCGCTGGCGATACTGGGCCCGATCGCGGCCCTGCTGATTCAGCTCGCCATCTCCCGCGCCCGCGAGTACGAGGCCGATCACACAGGCGCCGAGGTGAGCGGCCAACCGCTGGCTCGGGCCAGCGCCCTGCGCAAGCTGGAGCGCTCCAGTGAAATGTATGCCTCCCCCGTCGCGAAGCCGGCCTACGCCCATCTGTACATCGTGAACCCGCTCTCCGGCCGGAGCCTGAGCGGCATGTTCTCCACCCATCCTCCTCTGGAGGATCGCATCCAGCGCCTGGAGCGGATGGCCGGTGCCAGCCGCTAGGTAGTGAGCTAGCCCGAGCGCTGGGGCGCCGCGCCGTCCGCCGTCACGACTGCGGTCTCGATCAGGCCACTCAGTGTCAGCACGCCCAGTACCTCGCCGTTCCTGTGCACGCGCACTCGGTCGGTGTCGTGCAGCAGCATGCAGGAGAGAGCGTCGGCGAGCGAGGCCTCGACAGCGATATCGGCGTCGGTGTGGTAGCGCGTCGCCTTCTCCAGCCGGCCCTCGTCGATGGTGACCACTGATAGACGCTTCTGGCCGCGGTCCGGGCCCAGGAAGTCAGCGACGAAGTCAGTGGAGGGCTGGGCCAGCATCTGAGCGGGGGAGTCGTACTGCTCCAGCTTGCCCCCCTGGCTCAAGATGGCAATGCGGTCGCCCATCTTGATGGCCTCATCAATGTCGTGTGTGACGAAGACGACTATCTTGTGCATCTGCGACTGGATCCGGAGGAACTCGTTCTGCAGACGGTCCCTCGTCACCCTGTCGATGGCGCCGAAGGGCTCGTCCATCAGCAGCACGGGCGGGTCGGCGCCCAGCGCTCGCGCCACACCCACACGCTGGCGCTGGCCGCCTGAGAGCTGGTGCGGATAGCGGTTGCCGTATTCGCCAGGCGGCAGGCCGACCAGCTCCAGCAGCTCATTGACGCGGCTCTTCGTCTTGTTCCGATCCCACCCCAGCAGCTTGGGCACTGTGGCGATGTTGTCAGCGATGCTCAGGTGCGGAAAGAGGCCTACCTGCTGAATGACGTAACCCATCTGGAGCCGGAGCTCGACGGGATCAATCCGGGTCACGTCCCGACCGTCCAGCACTATGCGGCCGCCTGACGGCTCGATCATCCGGTTGACCATCCGCAGAGTTGTCGTCTTACCGCAGCCCGACGGCCCGACCAGGATGCACGTTTCGCCATCGTTGATCTCGAGATCGAGCTCGCGAACGGCGACCGAGCCATTGGCATACCGCTTCGAGACCCGCTCGAGGGAAAGCACCAGCTAACTCTAGTGGACACTTGGTGGCAGCCGAGTGGACCATTGGTGGCATCAGCAACAGCACGCCGGCAAGGCTGATGCTGTCCATTCCAGGCCGGCAGGCATCTAAAGTTGACCTGTGCTGCTCGTGTCCGGCGAACCCTGGATCCGTTGGAACTGGGTGGGGAGTCACCTCGGCAGGATCTGGGACGCTCTGTTGCAGCACATTGTGCTCACGGCCATCGCCATCGGTGTGGGCATCCTGATCGCCATTCCGATCGGCCTGCTCGCCTGGCGCTATCGCCGCAGCCGAGGGGCCGTGCTGGCCTCCACCGGCGCCCTCTATACGATTCCGTCGCTGGCGCTCTTTGCGCTTCTGGTCCCGTTCACCGGCTTGACCACTCTGACCTCGGAGATAGGGCTCGTCACTTACACCCTCCTGATCCTGGTTCGGAACATCATCGTCGGGCTGGACGGAGTGCCGGACGAGGTGCGTGACGCCGCCGTTGGCATGGGCTACAGGCCCTTTCGCCGGCTGATGGCCCTGGAGCTGCCGCTGGCCCTGCCTGTCATCATGGCAGGGGTCCGCATCGCCACCGTCACGACCATCGGACTCGTCACCATCACGGCTCTCATCGGGCAGGGCGGCCTCGGCTCGCTGATCCTGTCGGGCCTGATCCAGGGTTTTCCGACCCCACTCGTGATCGGCGCCTTCCTCTCCGTCGCATTGGCAGTGGTCGCTGATGTGAGCCTGAACCTTTTCCAGCGTCTGATCACACCCTGGAGCCGCGCGTGAGCTTCCTGCAGGAGGTAGGGCAGTGGTTTCTGAACCCCGCCCATTGGCAGGGGACAGGCGGCATCCTGAACCGGCTGCAGGAGCACGTGGTGATGTCGCTCGCAGCGACAGTCACGGCTACGCTGATCGGCTTGCCGATCGGGCTGGCTCTCGGTCACTGGGGCAAGGGCGGTGGCCTGGCGATCAACGTGGCCAATGTGGGCCGCGCGATCCCGTCCTTCGCCATCCTGGTCATCGCCGTCCAGGTGGTGGGCATAGGCGCCACCCCGGCCTTTCTGGCGCTGGTGGCGCTGGCCATCCCGCCGATCGTCACCAACAGCTTCGTGGGCATGCGGGACATCGACCCCGAGCTGCGTGATGCCGCCCGGGGGCTGGGCATGCGAGAGAAGGCCGTGCTGCTCAAAGTGGAGCTGCCCAACGCCATGCCGGTGGTCATGGCAGGCATCAGGACAAGCGGGGTTCAGGTGGTGGCGACCGCCACGCTGGCCGCACTGGTCGGCTGGGGCGGCCTCGGCCGCTACATAGTGGATGGTCTGGCCAACCGCGACTTCGTGCAGGTCTTCGCCGGAGCCATCCTCGTGGCAGTGCTGTCAGGCCTGGCAGAGAACGGGCTGGCAGCACTCCAGAAGGTGCTCACGCCGGCCGGGCTGCGCCTGCGCGACCAGCCACTGAAGTCAGCCGCCATCCGGAGAGGCGCCCCCCAGGCGGAGCCCGCCTCCTGAGCGAGGCCGATGGGCGCACTTGTCTCGTCCCGCCGGCCGGCCCTAAATGACCTGGTAGCGGCGCCGGGCGGCGCGGTTGACCGGCTCCATTTGGGATGGCCGGCTCATTGGTCGCAGCCCGGGCTGGCCGGCGCTTGACGTCGAACCCACCAGAGAGGCGAGCGACCGCGCCTGGGAGGCCGTGCGTTTGCAATTCAGACATGACAGCCGAAGGGTGCCGTGTCGTCTGACACCATCGCCGGCGCTGCGTTGTGGGTCCTCGTAGGCCTGGTCCTGGTCGTTCTGATTGTCTTCGGGGTCGTGATCCCGCTGGGCCGGGAGGAGGCTCAGGCGCGGAGGTTGAGGCAGGCCAGGGAAGCGGAGGCCGAGACACGGCGCGAGCTCCTGGGCGAACTTGAGCAGCTGCGCCAGAGAGGTCCCGGAAAGCCGCCTCAGCCCGACCTTTGCCCGAGACGCAGCCCGGCTGCTGAGGGACGCCGGCAGCAGGGCGCAGCAGCTGTTCGGCCCCGCCGCAGCCCCGTGCTGGGTGTCATGATGTCCGGCCGCCCACACACCAGCGGGGTTTGCCCAAGCAGTAAGGCGGGTGCGAGAGACCGGACCACCGTTCGGAGTCGACCGGCGGCGCTTCGATCTCTTTGTGAAGGTCTTGGAGGGAGACGTCGCCGCTTTCAACATCGGCCAGGCGATCATGAGCCAGCCTGGCCGGGAGCACAGGCTGCAGGCCGAGCTGGCCCGACTGGGACCCGATCCCGACCAGGATTGGACTGCCGCCGGCTTTTTACGCGCCCTGCGCCGCCTGATCAAGGAGCAGCTGAGTACCACGAACGCTCCAGGAGTGCAGTACCTGCTCTGGCTGGACGGCTTCAATCAGCCCATTCAGGTGACCAGCAACCTGCCGGCCTACAACGCCATCCGCCCGGGCGATCCGGTCGCCTTGAAGGATTGGGGCGAGGCTGGAGTGACCGAGATCATGCTGCGGGACGGGTGAACCATGATGACAAGCGCCAATCCGGGCTACGAGCGCGGCCAGGAGGTCACCGTTGCCCTGATCACCCTCATCGTCTCAGGCCCCCTCACCACTTTGGGCATCGTCCACCTGCTGCGCGCCCCGCGGCGGCACCGCGCCAACCAGACGGCGCCGTCCGCGCCTGACTCCTCCAGCAAGGACGTCTCTCAGGCGGCCCCACGGACGCTGCCGTTCGTAAGACTGCCAGCAGGAAGGTGGGCATAGCCGGCGAGGCACCAAGAGCGATGCACCGATTCGCAGTCGGGCGCTATGGCCGCCTTATCCTGGGATTGAGCGGTTGTGAGCATCGGATCCACTCCAGAGCCCCGGCGGGTGGCCACAGCCGGCCCAGCGGTGCCAGCCCGGAGCGGCACTCGCTTTCTGCTCCTCAACACGGCGGTTGCCTTCGC
Source organism: Candidatus Dormiibacter spiritus (assembly GCA_003244185.1). Taxonomy (GTDB): domain Bacteria; phylum Chloroflexota; class Dormibacteria; order Dormibacterales; family Dormibacteraceae; genus Dormiibacter; species Dormiibacter spiritus. The sequence continues at coordinate 45,328 of QHBT01000030.1, forward strand.
GCTGGCATTGATGACGATGGTCACCCTGCACGAGCTTGCGCACGCGGTCACCGCCCTGAGCCTGGGCCTGAATGCCACACTGCACTCGGGCAGCGTCGACGTCCCCGACTACAGGTCTGACTCGGAGCACATAACAACGGCGCTGGCCGGACCCTTTTTCAGCCTCATCTCAGGGCTGCTCATCCTCGCGCTGCCGCGCTTCGGGCGCGGCTTCTGGCGGCTGTTCGTGATGTGGCTGGGCCTGCTCAGCGTCCAGGAGGTCGTCGGCTACCTAATGACGGCGCCCTTCGTCACGTTCGGTGACATCGGCGCCGCCCTGCGGCTGGCCGGCGCGCCCTTCTGGACATTCATCGTCTGCTTTCTCCTGGGCCTGGCCCGAATGGTCCTACTGGGCCGCGCCGCCACGCGCCGGCTGCTGGAGTTCACCCGCGAAGGGATCGACAGTACGGCCGACCAACTTCGCAGCCTCGGCCTTTTCGCTTGGCTGCTGGGTGTGTTGGGCGGTAATCGTCCTGGGCGCCGGGTCGGACTCGCTCTCCCGAGATGGGCTTTTCGAGCTGGCCGGCGGCGTCAGCTCAGGCATCTTTCTGGTTTTTGTCCGTCTCTTCATGAAGGGGACGACCCTGGGCCGCGGGCAGGGCTTGGTGGCTGGCTGGCCGGTTGTGGGGATGGTTCTCGTGGTCCTGTTCAGCTTCTTCCGGCATTTCGTACTGGGTCCAGGCATCCCCCTCTGAGCCGATCGTCTGAGGCCTGTTCGGCGGCCGATTCCAGTAGCTTTTCTCTGGTCGGCGGCTAACAGGAGCTGCCATCCACGCCGGCAGGAAGGCCGGCACCAGCCAAGGAGGCACTTAGAGCGATGCACCGATTCGCACATCGGGCCCTGCTCGCCTCCATCCTGGGACTGAGCCTTATCGGCAGCGCCTGCGGTTCGTCGGGCGGCGGCTCTCCCTCGGGTGGAAGCAAGGGCACCATCACGGTGGCGGGATTCAACTTCGCGGAGAGTTCGATCGCCGCCAACATCTACGGCGGAGCGCTGAAGGGCGCCGGCTACACAGTCAACTACAAGCTCAACCTCGGCAGCCGCGAAGTGGTCGAGCCGGCGCTTGAGCGGGGCGAGATCGACCTCTACCCGGGCTACGCGGCGACCGACCTGGAGTTCATCAACAAGGGCAAGGGTGAGGCGACCCCCGACGCCAAGGCCACCGTCGACAAGCTCAACACCTACCTGAGCAGCAAGAACGCAAAGGCTCTCGACCCGGCCCCGGCAGTCGACGAGAACTCCTTCGCTGTCACGAAGGGCGGCAAGTACGGCCAGCACACGAAGCTCTCAGATTTGACCTCGGTCGCAGGCGAGATGACTCTGGGCGGTCCGCCTGAGTGCCCAAACCGGCCGTTCTGCCAGGCCGGCCTGGAGAAGACCTATGGGCTGCACTTCAAGGCCTTCAAGGCCCTGGACAGCGGCGGCCCGCTGACCAAGTCGGCTCTCGACAAGGGCGACATCGACATCGGCCTGATCTTCTCTTCAGACAGCGCTTACTCCAGCGGCAAGTACGTGCAGCTGCAGGACGACAAGAAGCTCCAAAACGCCGACAACGTCACTCCCATCGTCGGCACCAAGCACGTTGACGGCAACGCGCAGAGCCTGCTGAACCAAGTGTCCGCGAAGTTCACCACCAGCGACCTGATCGCGATGAACAAGCGGGCTGACGTTGACAAGGACGATCCGGATGTGATCGCCAATGACTGGCTCAAGAGCCACGGTTTCAAGACCGGTTAGTCACTCGCCTCGGGCGGTGGGGAGGGCTTCGCCTTCCCCACCGGCACCGTTCTGGTTGGATTGAGCCATGAAGCTTGAACCAGGACAGCCGGCGCCGGACTTCAACCTGCTCGACCAGGACGGTCGCCAGGTTTCTCTCAACTCCTACCGCGGGCGCAAGGTGCTCGTCTACTTCTATCCCAAGGACGACACGCCTGGCTGCACCAAGGAAGCCTGCCAATTCAACGATACGTTGCCCGGCTTCGAAGAGGCCGGCGTGGACATCCTGGGCATCTCCGCCGACGACGCTCAAAGCCACCGCGCCTTCCGCGCCAAGTACGGACTTCGCTTCCGGCTTCTGAGCGACCCCGGCCACGAGGTCGCCAAGGCCTACGCCGCCTATGGCGAGCGGATGCTTTACGGCAAGCCTGTCACGGGCATCCTCCGCTCGACCTTCTTGATCGATGCTGAGGGCGGCATCGAGCGCGCCTGGTACGACGTCCAGGCTGACGGCCACGCCGGCAAGGTGTTGGAGGGGCTGGGCGCTTCGCGCTGAGCGGCCCGCGGCGAGTCCCATTCGAGCGGCTCGACTGGGAGATCCTGCCGGCACAGCCACTCCCGGTCCACGTCCAGCTGGCCCTGGAGGAGGTCCTGCTGAGCCGGCTGGCAACTGGCGAGGGGGCACCTGCCCTGCGCTTTTGGGAATGGTCTGAGCCGGCGCTCATCCTCGGCTCAAACCAGGTGCTCGCCAACGAGGTGGACCGGCAAGCCGCCGAGCAGCTCGGCTTTGCGATCGGCCGGCGGATGAGCGGCGGGGGGACCATGATCGTTGAGCCGGAGCGCACGATCACCTACTCGCTCTACGCGCCCGCGTCGCTTGTGGCCGGCCTGAGCTTCGTCGAGTCCTTCGCGCACCTGGACGCCTGGGTGGTGGACTGCTTGCGCCGCCTGGGCGTTCCGGCCGGCTACCGGCCCATCAACGACATTTTGTCGCCGGAAGGCAAGATCGGCGGCGCGGCCCAGGCGCGCCGCCGCGGCTGCCTGCTGCACCACACCACCATCGCCTACCAGATGGAGCCCGAACTGGTCGGGCGCCTGATCCGGATCGGTCGCGAGCGAGTGTCTTCGCTCGGGGTGCGCAGCGCCGAGAAGCAGGTTTCACCGCTGGCCCGCTGGACGGACATGAGCCGCCCCCAAGTGGTCGGGGCCCTGAGCGACCACTTCCAGACCCACCATGGCGGCCGGCTGCGGCGGCTCAGTGCCGCTGAACTGGCCGAGGCCCGGCTGCTGGCCGCCAGCAAGTACGCGACCGCCGGCTGGATCGATCGCTTGCGCTGAGCCGGCCTGCCGCTCAGGTCTCTTGCAGCATCACGCGGTGCGGCGTCTCAAGGTGGCAGCGCCGGCCGCGAGCGCCAACAAAGAGCACGCCGCTACCACGCCGATGTCCTGAATCAATTCCCGACTCAGCTCCGCTGAAGTGGTTATCAGCTTCAGCGCATCAACTGCGTAGGAGAGGGGCAGGAAGTCGGAGATGCGGGCGAGGACCCCAGCCATGTGGTCGCGGGGTACCAACAGGCCGCAGAGGAGGACCTGAGTGCCGGCGAAAAGCGGCATGAACTGCACCGCCTGGAACTCAGTGCGGGCAAAGGCGCTGACGAAGAGACCCAGAGCCATGCCGAGCACGGCGTCAAGTACGGCGATTCCGAACATCAGCGCGAACGAACCCTTCACGTCCAGCCCGAGCCAGAACAGGCACAGGCTCGCAGCCACGCCCACCTGAATGACCGCCAAGAGTCCAAACGCGACTGCGTAGCCCAGCAGTAGATCCAGCTTGGCGATGGGCATGGTCATGAGCCGTTCCAGCGTCCCGCTTCTGCGCTCTCTCAGCGTGGCCACGGATGTGACCAGGAACATGACTATGAAGGGGAAGATTGCCAGCAGTGTCGGAGCCAGTCGCTCGAACAGCGGCTTGGAGTCGAAGACGTAGCGCATGAGGACCATGAGCAGGGCCGGCACGAGAGTCACGAGGGCCAAGGTGCGGTGGTCTCGGCGCCGCTGGCCGATGATCCGCCAGGTTGTGATCAACGTCAGGCGCAGGCTCACGCAGGCGTCCCCACAGCTGCCCCCGTTTCGCCGGCCAGTCGCATGAAGGCCTGCTCCAGGTCCTGGCTGCCGGTGCTGCGGCGAACTCCTTCGGGAGTGTCGCCAGCGAGAATCCGGCCGTCTCTCATCATCAAGAGCTGTTCGCAGCGCGCTGCCTCGTCCATGATGTGGCTGGAGACGATCAGCGTCGCGCCCAGATCGCCGGCCAGCTGATGAAACAGCCGCCAGAGCTCCTCGCGCAGAACCGGGTCCAAGCCGATGGTCGGCTCATCGAGGATGAGCAGCTCAGGCTGGTTCAGCAGCGCAACAGCAAGACTTGTTCGCGAGAGCTGGCCGCCGGACAGCTGTGCGACCAACCGCTCGCTCTCTCGAGTGAGCCCCACCTGCTCCAGGACCAGCTCCGCGGCGGGCGCCTCGGCCTTCAAGATGGCGGCGAAGTAGCGAAGGTTGTCGCGGACCGAGAGGTCGGCGTAGACGGCCGGTGACTCGGTGGCGTAGCCGATGCGGCCTCGCAGCGCCCGGCTGCCTGCCGCTCTGCCCAGCACTGTCACTCGGCCCTGGGCGACCACCTGCACCCCGACCATTGCCCGGAGAAGGGTGCTCTTGCCGCAGCCGCTGGGCCCAACCAACGCTGTCAGAGCACTACGCGGGATCGAGCAGTCCAAGCCGTGCAACACTTCGGTGCCCCCGCGGACGACGCGAAGGCCTTCGACCTCGACTGCGCAGGAATTCATCACCTGTTGAATTGTAGCGCCTGAGCTGAGGTTTGGCAAGCCCGAGGGCCCGGGCTTGACTAAAGAAAGCCTCGTATAGCGCCGCCGGCTCGCGGGTGGCTCAGGCCGGTTGGAGGACCGAGAGAATGTTGCCTGCCGGGTCCTTGAACCAGGCGATGGGAGGACCGCCCTTGCGGAAAACCCCCTTCTCGTCGGTCCAGTCGTAGCGCTCAAAGCTGATTCCGCGCGCCGCGAGCTGGTCGACGGCGGAGTCGATGTCGTCGACCGGGAAGTTGAGGATCGTGAACGTCGCCGGAGTGTGGTCCGCCTTGGGATAGACGAGCGTGTTGCGATCGCCGGCGATGTGGAGCGTGAGCATCCCGTTCGCCTCGGACACCCGAAGCCCCAGGGTGTCGCTGTAGAACTGCTTCGCCTTCGGGATGTCGTCGACTGAGAAGCCGCTGAAGGCTTTGGTGTTCTCGAACATGGTGCTCCCCTTCTCTGTGACGAGTGATTCGTGGATACGGCCTACCGCGCGGTTTTTCAGGAATCGAGGTAACGCTGAATCGAGGGTGCCACCAGCTTGACGATCTCCTCTTGCGAAGCTGAGGCGAGCGGCTCGACCCCGAGAACGTACCTGACAATCGCGATGCCCACCAGTTGTGACCCCACGAGCGTGATCCGCAGCCGGGGCACGCCTAGCGCATCCGCGATCCGGCTGAGCACCGTGGCGGTCAGAAACTGGCGAAGCAAATCCGCGCCCTGCTGGCTCGTGGTGGCGGACCGGATCAGAGCCTGCATGCGAAGGCGTGAGGCAGGATCCTCCCAGAGACTGAGAAATACGCGGAGCAAGCGCTGCGCCAAGCTGTTGCGAGGACCCGCGCCAACGACTCTGGCTATCAAGTCGGCGGGCTGGAAGGGTATCTCCAGCGCCCTGAGGAAGACGTCCTCCTTGCGGCCGAAGAAGTGGTGGACCAGCGCGGGGTCTACGCCCGCCTCTCGGGCGATGCCCCGAATGGTCGTCCGGTCGTAGCCGAGATCGCTGAAGAGCTGGCGCGCCGCAGTCAGCACCAGTGCCCGCGTCTGCGTGGGACCCGGGCGCCGCCCGGCCGCCTGACCGTTGCCCATCAGCGGTGCCGCTTCAAGGTGGCGGCGAGCCACCTTCTCGATCCGCCCGCACGACCAGGCCGAGCGCGTCGCGTTGGACAGGCATGGCGAAGGCGTATCGGTCGGCTTCGAGGGCGACTTCCAGGTCGCTGGGCGGGAAGCCGGCTGAGCGGCCCGCGCGCAGGTCCGCGAAACGCTGGCTGGCTCGGAGCGGCCCCAGCAGCAGCGGCAGATCCGGCTTGCGGCCTAAAAGCAGGCTCTCCAGATAGAGCGCGCAGGCGCGATCCTCGGGATGGTCGAGATCTTCCCCTGAGGCGAGCAGCGTGATCAGCGCGGGGCTCGAGCGCTGCAGCCAGCGACTTGTGGCAGCGGCGGTAACCAGGCCCGTGACGAGAATCCGCTCCGCCTCGCGGGCGGCAAGGACCGCTTGGACGCCGCTCGTGGTGCGCTGGATCAGGGTGCGGCCGGCGATCTCCACTTCCGACATCTGCGTGGGCGAGTTGCTGATCGGGATGCCCGTCACCGGGGCCCCCTCTTCTTCAGCCGAGATCACCGCTGTGGGAATCCTCCTCGCCAGCGTCAGAGCTTCGGCCACGGTACCGACGAGCCGGCACTCACTGGCGCCTCGGTCGAGCGCCACTGCTGTGACAGTGAAGGCACGAAGAACGTCGATGACGACAACCACCCCGCGGGCTGACCGGGCGCCGGCGATGCCGCCACAGTGTTCTATGTGCAAACTTGTCTAGTCGTGGACTAGAGCGGGAGCCGCGTGCCGGCGCCCGTGGCCAGCGCGCGCTGGTAGACGAGCCGGGCGGCTGCCAGGTCCTCAACTGCGTGGCCGGCCGACTTGTAGAGCGTGATCTCGTCCTGACCGCGCCGGCCGAGAGCGCCGCCGAGCACCTCACCCAGCTCGACTGCCGTGGCGGGATCCAGACCGGCGAGCTCAGCCGCGCCGGCCGGCGGAGGCTGGAAGACTGCCCGCGTCTCGACGATCAGCCGGGCGTTCCGGACCAGCTCTGGCTCGAGCTCGGAGCCGGTGGCGCTGAACCCGACCGAAGTGATGTGAGCGCCCGGCCTTACCCATTCCTGGCGGAGGACAGGCTCGGGCGAGTCGGTGCAGCAGCAGATGACATCAGCGCCCCGCGCGGCTTCTGCAAACGAAGGAGCGGCATGGGCGTGCGGGACGGCGTCGGCCAGGCGCTGCGCCTGGCTGGGGTTGCGCGAAGCAACCCGGATCTCCGTGAAATCACGCACGCGCGGCACGAACTCGAGGTGTGAGTGGCCCTGCACGCCGGCGCCAAGAATCGCCAGGACCTTCACCCTGGGGGAGGCACATTCGCGTACGGAGAGCGCAGAAGCGGCGGCCGTGCGCTGGGCGGTGATGACTCGACAGTCCAGCACTGCCAGCGGGATTCCGCTCGCCCCATCGAAGAGGGCTATCAAGCCCTGGTGTGAGGGAACCGGTCCGCCGTGGTTGCCGGGAAAAACGGATACCAGCTTGACGCCCAGGCCGGCTTCGGGCAGGAAGCCCGGCATCGCCGCCAGCATGCCACTCGACGAGCGGGCGGCGATGCGCGCAGGCACGTCAGCTTGGCCGGCCGAAAGGGCGCGGAAGGCGTCGGCCAGCGCTTCCAGAAGCGCGTCGGGTTCGAGCAGTGCAGCCACCCAGTCGGCAGCCAGATAGACAAGTGAGGAGCCGCCGCCAACCCGGTCCAGGCCTCTCGAAGCGCTGGAACGCCGGTCTGGGTTGTCACCGCGAACCTTGGCGGACGACCTAGCCACAGTGGACGTTCCAACGGTGAATCGTCCGCCCGTGCGGGTCGAGGCGCAGGACGCAGTAGGCCGCCGAATCCAGCCCGAACCGGGCCGCCGACTCGATTTCGAGGTCGGCCCAGGCGACTGCCAGCGCTCGCGCGAAGTGCCCGTGAGAGAAGACGAGCACATCACCGGCGGCCTCCTCCAGCAGGCGGAGAGCAAGGCGCGCCCGGGCCCCGACCTGGGCCGGCGTCTCGCCTTTGGGACAGCCGTCGCGAAAGAGCTCCCAGCCGGGTGCCTGCTCTCGGATCTCCGGCGTCGTCAAGCCCTCGTAGCGGCCGTAGTCAAATTCTCGCAGCAGCGGCGAGACTGTTACTGCGCCAAAGCCCGCCAGCTCCGCCGTTTGCAGCGCCCGCTGCCGATCGCTGGCAAAGACAGCCGTGAAGTCGTGTTCGCGCAGCGCTGCGCCGAGCCGCCTGGCCTCCGTTTCGCCCAAGGAGAGCAGCGGGAGGTCGGTGAACGACGTGTGCTGACCGCTCTCCGACCATTCGGTCGCGCCATGCCGAGCGAGATAGATGTCGCGCTGCATCTGGCGGTGTGACGCCTAGCGGCCGAGGAGCTCGGGCCGGCCCGTTCGGAGGGAGCGCTCGGCGGCCTCGATCACGGTCCCTGCCCGCAGGCGCTGGCCGTAGTGGATGCAGACCACGCCGACGCCGGCGCGGCGGCCATTGGCCTGGAGGGCTCCGTTCACCGCCTGGATGAGGCGGTTGGCGGCGTAAGCGGTGCCTGCGATGTCGGTGTCTGGTAGCAGTGCCAGCAGCGAGGGCGGCTGACGGCCAAGGACGCCAGTTGTGTCGACGTCACGCAGCGTGCTTGTGACAGCCTCGGCGACCAGCTGCAGAGTCTGGTCACCCACAGCACCGTTGGAGTCGGCCGCGCCCGGCGCGAAGGGCTGCACGAGCACTACACCCAACGAACGGCCGTACCGGTGCGCGCGGGCCAGCTCATCCTCCAGAACCGGTCGGAGAAAACGCTCGTTGAAGAGCCCGGTGGACCTGTCGACAATGTGCAGAGGCATGGAGTCGGGCTCGTCCAGGCGCACGCCGCAGGCGCTGCAGAAGAGTGCCGAAGACTGCATCTGGGCGCCGCAGGCGCCGCAGACTTTGGTCTCCGCTCCACCCGAGCGGATGAACTTTGGAAGCGGCATGGGCGCTCCTCAGCCTACCGTGAGGCAGTTGGGCAGACTTCGACCGCCCGAAGGACCCTATTCGGGCTGCGGACATGAGGACATTTGCGGCGTATCCTGTCATCATGGCCATTAAGACCGTCGTTGAGCACCTCGGCGTCGCGGAAGCCAAAGCTTCCCTGTCCCAGCTCATCGACCGTGTGGCTCGGGGAGAGCGATTTGTGATCAACCGTCGCGGCCGGCCGGTGCTGGGGTTGGTGCCGCCCGCCGAAGCATCGCTCGCCAACGCTTCACCGGCTGGACTTGCCAGCATCGTCGGAGCGCTTGCAGACTGGGATGCCCTTTCCGAGGTGGTTGACGAGATCTACGCTGCTCGGTTGAACGCGCAGGACCGCCCGGTCCCCGACTTGGGCTGAGTCGTGTTCTGCTTCGACACCGATGTGCTGAGCGCTTTATTGAGGCGAGATCCCCCGTTGGCATTGGTGCGCAGAATCGGCAGCCTCCCACCGCCCAATCAGTTCACCACTGCCGTCACCATGGGCGAAATGCTGTACGGCGCAGCCAGGCGAGGGAGCAGCGATCTGTCGGAACGGGTGCGAATCCTCCTGAGCGGCGCCATCAAGATCCTTCCCTTTGATGAGCAGGCCGCCGCGGTCTACGGTTCACTCCGAGCAGCGCTGGAGGCCCGCGGGGACCCCCTCGCGGAGCCCGACCTTCGGATTTCGGCTATCGCCCTCTCCCAGCGGCTCACCCTGGTTACTGGGAACACGCGCCATTTCCGGCGGGTTCCGGGTCTGGCCGTGGAGAACTGGCTAGAGCATTGAGAGGTTGCGCCCCGCCTAAGGGGGAGTCGCCGTCCCCGCCTCTACCGACGCCATGCGGCGCGTGCGACGGCGGGGTGCCGTCAAGCCTGGCGAGACAGGTGACCAAACCGATCAGGAATCGAGAAGCGCCGGTCACCTAGCCGCAGCTAGCATGACCGCCATGAACAACATGACCGGCTCTTCCACCCAGGGAATCAAGACAGTGCTGCATCCCGTGTCCGACCTGGCGGCGGCCAAGCCCGTGTACACCGCCCTGCTCGGCATGCCGCCGCAGCAGGACGCGTCCTACTACGTCGGCTTCGAGGCCGAGGGCCAGCACATCGGGCTGGTGCCGGGCGGTGGACCGCAGGGCATGACCTCGCCGGTGGCCTACTGGCACGTGCCGGACATCGAGGCGAAGCTGGCCGAGGTGACCGCTGCCGGTGCCACCGTGAAGGAGCCCGCGCACGACGTCGGTGGCGGCCGCCTGGTGGCCACCGTCACCGACCCCGATGGCAACGTCCTCGGGCTGCTTCAGGACCGATGAGTGCCGCCCCCCCGCTCCCGCGCTCAGCGTCGTCGCGACACCGAGCATCAGCTCGCTCACGACATCGATGTCTGGGTGGCCACTGCCTCCGCGGACGGTGCACCGTATCTGGTACCGCTGTCCTTTGACTGGGACGGCGAAGCGCTGCTGGTGGCCACGCCGACGGACAGCCCAACCGGCAGGAACCTGGCCAACACCCGAACCGTTCGGCTGGGGCTGGGCCACACCCGCGACGTGTCCTTGATCGAGGGCGAAGTCGAGGTCCTCGAGATCGGCGCGCTGTCGCAGCAGCGGGGTGACCGGTTCGCCGCCCGCACCGGCTTCGATCCGCGTGCGCTGGCCACGCCGTACCGCTGGTTCCGTATCTCCCCGCGCCGCATCCAGGCTTGGCGCGAGGTGAACGAGCTGCCCGACCGCGAGTTGATGCGCGCCGGCCGCTGGATCGGTGACGCGTCGGTCGGGCGCGCCCCGTCGCCGGGACTCAGAGGCTCCACGGGTCGTAGCGAAGCAGAATCAGAGGTATTGCTCGAAGCTGGTCAGATCGAGCCGGGCGAGGCCGACGAAGACCGCGAAGGCGGCCCCGCCTGACCGATGGAGACACGTTGAGCACGGCCACGCGGAGGGACACGCAGTCGCCTGCGCTACACGCTGCCAACAGCCACGATTTGATCCGCGTGTACGGCGCGCGCGAGAACAACCTCAAGGACGTCAGCCTCGAGATCCCGAAGCGCCGGCTGACGGTGTTCACCGGCGTCTCCGGCTCGGGCAAGAGCTCTTTGGTGTTCGACACGATCGCCGCGGAGTCGCGGCGGCTGATCAACGAGACCTACAGCGCCTTCGTGCAGGGCTT
>QHBT01000046.1 GCA_003244185.1 Candidatus Dormiibacter spiritus
CGTTGCAGAGCGGCCCTTCCATATCTGTACTGTACCAAACGTATGTTCGTAGCGCAAGCGAAACCGGCGATTCTTTACAAGACCAAAGCGAATAAGCGATCTCCCTGGGCGACCCTAGTTTCAGTCAGGGCTGGACGATGCCTGCGGTTCGTCACAGGTCTCGAGAATTCACGCGCTCGCCGCATTGAGTCCACCCGCTGCTGCTCCATCCGACAAATAGCTGGGCAACATGCCAGGAAACCCGTAGCCTCCCTGAGCAGCCCCAGACTCTTGATGAGATGTTTGCACCCCACCCGAACCGCCTTGTTATCCTAGGGAAAGGCGTGAGGCCCGCGACGGTATCATGAATTCGGACCAGGTCCAGCAATGGCTCGCACTCTATGTGGATGCGTGGCGAGCGAACGAGCCGGAGCTGATCGCCGACCTGTTCACGCCCGACGCCACGTACTACGCAGACCCCTTCGACGAAGGCCTGCACGGTCGGCAGGCTATTGTCGACGAGTGGCTCGGCGTGGAAATGCCTCGGCGTTTCGAGACGGCATATCGGCCCGTCCTGGTCGATGGGAACCGTGCGTTTGCTACGGGCTACACCCGATATTTCAACGAGGACGGTTCTAGCCATGGCGAATGGGGAAACGCTTTTCTCCTCACGTTTGACGCAAACGGCAAATGTCACGAATACCGGGAGTGGTTCATGAAACGGCGCCTCTGAGAGCGCGACGGTCGTGTTTGGAGCAGAGAGGCGAGCATGAGCGGAGCTGGTGAGCTGATCAGGCAGACGGTCACGTCCTGTGCCGGGCATCGAGGCTATACCTCATCGCTTCGGCGGAACCGAATATCGCTACGGCCGAAAAGAATTGGGCCACGTGCACGGCGACCGCCTGGCCGACCTGCCCTTGCCCCGCAAGCTACACGACGATGTGATTGCCGCCGGTCGAGGAACTCCTCACCACGTGCTGCCCGAAACTGGCTGGGTCAGCTGCTGGATGTCCAGTGCCCAGGACGCAGCCGGAGTGATCGAATTGTTCAGGCTGCAGTACGAGCGTTATTCGGATCCCAAGCGCACAGTGTCTCGCTAATCACCGCCAGGCTCCCGCGAAGGCCTTACTACTTGACGCCAAGTCGGATCCGATAACTGACAACCATCGGCCACGAACGGTTAGCGAGGACGCGTTCGGCAGCTTCCCGCAGATGCACGAACGTTTCCTCGACCTCCGGCGCCGCCTCACCGAAGATGGTGCGCGGTCCGCCCAGGCTCTCGGCCAGCCCGGTGACCCTCACCGCGTCAACCTCCTGGAAGCCGTGGCACACAATCTCCCGAGCGGAGCAGAAGAGCCCGCTCTCCCGAATGCGCTCCAGGTGTTGCTCCTTCGGCCACGTGGCGGAGCCCGCCTGAAGCCCAAGTCGCTCGCGCGCCCGTCGCCGGGCGGCGAAGTGGACGGCAAAGGCAGGATCGATTTCGGGGTGGATGGCAGGGGGGACGTCGTAGTCGTAAGCCGCGAACACCCCGCCACTGCGCAGGATCCGACCGGCCTCCCGGAGGACAGCGGCCGGCTCCATCCAGTGGAAGGCCTGCGCGCAGGTGACAAGGTCGGCTGAACCCGCGCAGAGGCCTGTATTGCTCGCGAATGCCTGCACGTAACGGATATTCGGCTCCTGCGTGACGCGCCGCGCCCACTTGAGCATGCGCGCGTTTGCCTCGATGCCCACTATCTGCTCGGCATATCCCGCCCAGACGCGTGTGGAGAGGCCTGTGCCGGCACCTAGATCGACCACGAGACGCGGCCGCTCAGCCTGAGCGACAAGGGTCAAGATCTTGAGGACGGCCGGTGGCGGAGACAGGCGGTGGCGATCGTAACCTTCGGCGAATTTCTCGCTCGCGTAACCCGAGCGGTCGATCAGTCCTCTTGAGAACTCACTCGACGCGCTGCCTGATCGCACTCAGCGCTCCGGCAGCCGAACCTCGCCCTGCAACTCGAGCGCGTCCCTCACCTTGAGGGCGCCCATGAACCCTCTGTAGGGCTTGATGCCCCACTCGCTTTGAACCAGCGTGCAGCGGGCGTGGAATCCACCCCCCGGCCGGGCAGTAAGCTCCAGCCTGAGCGGCTGGCGGCTTCCCGCCAGCTCGAGCTCACCCTCCACCACATAACCATTTCCGGCCTGTTCCGCCACCCGCTGGGAGGCGAAGTTGACCTCAGGAAATCTATCCACCTGAAGCAGCTTGTCGATGTTTCCCTTGATGTCTCGGCGGTCTTTATCAGTCAACGCCTTGGCGCCGCCCGTGCCCTCCCGAACCTCCAGCGATCGCGCATCCGCCTTGCAGGTCAGACTGGACTTGTCGGGTTGCGACTGATCGACAGACGCCACCGCGCTCCAGCGCGTCACCTCGATGACGAGGTCGTGTCCCACCCGCGCGGCGACTCCCTCGCGAAAGGTGCGAACCGTCAGCCGGCCATCGGTCGGTCCAAGCTCATAGGTTTCGGCCACCCCTCTAAGTTAGCGCGGCCATGCCGCCCGGTGGCCAGCATTGGCGGCACCCGGCCGCTCAGTCCAGTTTCGGGAAGCCGCCCCTGGCGGTGCGAGCCTGCTCGGCCAGCCAGCGCGCCGTCGGATAACCGGACGCCTTCAGGTCGGCGAGGTGCCGATCGAGGTCATACTCCACTCGGCGAACGCTTGGCTCGCCGTCTTCGATGATCAGGTAGGAGCTACCGGCGTCGCCATCGTAGGGCAGCCCCACGCTGCCGGCGTTGGCTACGGTCAAGGTCGGCAGCCGCCGAATGTACGGTCGGTGGATGTGACAGTAGACGGCCAGGCCAGCGCCGAGTGGACCGTAGAAGCCGCGGAGTTCCTCCTCGGGCGCGTCAGGCATCACGCCTTTCCAAGTGTCGCCTGGGACCGCGTGGACGAGCGCTACTTCGCTGTCGCGTCGCCACTCCATGGGAAGGCTTTGCAGCCAGGCGACACGCTCTTGACCGAGCATCGCGCGGTCGCGGCCGCCATCTCCTCGAATGCCGCGAGTGCGCTGTCCGGAAGTGACGGAGGCAGTGCCCGGAGCGCCTGGTCGGTGTTGCCCACGACCCCAGGCCAGCCCAGGGCACGCACCCTGTCGAGCACCTCGACGGGACGAGGGCCGTTGAGAGCGAGATCGCCGCCGTGCACCACCAGGTCCGGGCCCTGGCGTTCGAGATCTGCGATCACCGCCTCCAGCGCGGCCAGGTTGCCATGGATGTCGGAGACGATGGCGAGCCTCATCCGACGATCCTCTCACTTCCCGACCGCGCGGGCTCAATCATCGGCCGAAGGCTCTCGCAAGGTGGTCTCCGCCGGGTGTTGGCGCGGCCGGCTGAAACCGGTAGCCTTTGAGGCCGCTCTGATAAGAGGTCGAGCCGCTCTGAATGAGCCCGAGTAGCTCAGGGGATAGAGCAACCGCCTCCTAAGCGGTTGGCCGCAGGTTCGAGTCCTGCCTCGGGCACCAAGCCTCCTCTGTGATTGCAGCAATCGTTGGTACTCAGCGGTCTGCGCTCGGATCCTGTGAGGCCGGCACTGCCCGATCCTGACCCGCACCAAGGCAGCCAACGCCCGGCAGCGGACTACCTGGGTCAACATGTACCTCATGGCCAAGTTGAGCCAGCGGCGCACGGCCGCCTCTGGAGCCGAGGTTGACTTCGCCCTGCGGGAGCTCGAGTTCCTGCAGCGGTTGTCGCGCCAGGCGGCCGCGACAGTCAACTCGGAGGAGCTGCTCTCCCTCATCATCCGCGAAACCACCTCGGCCATGGGCACCGACGTCTGCACCCTCTACCTTCTCTCCCAGTCAGGGCGGGAGCTGGTCCTGACGGCCACCAACGGGCTCAACGAGCGAATGATCGGGCGCTCCATCCTGCCGCTGGGGCAGGGCATCACCGGCTGGGTCGCGCAGAGCCGCCAGCCGAGGCTGGTCGCCGAGGTGGCTAAGGACGCCCACTGGAAGTGGGTCCCGGGGCTAGACGAGGAGCGCTTTCACTCCATGCTCTCGGTGCCCATCGAGTCAGGTCCACGCCTGGTCGGCGTGCTGAACGTGCAGTCGGTCGAGCGCCGGGACTTCACAGAAGGCGACGTGGACTTCCTGCAGGCCATAGCTGGCCAGGTCGCCGGGATCCTGGAGCGAAGCGAGCTGCAGCGGCGCCTGGAGGAACAGCTGCGGGAGATCCAGCTCTCCCATGACGTGCACGAGCGCTTCACCCGGCTCTCGCTGGAGGGCGCCGGGATCCCGGCCATCCTGGAAGCCGTGGGGGCGCTGGCCAGCGGTCGGGCCGCCCTCTACTCTCTCGGCGGCTTTCGGGTCCGGGGCGCAGGCGACAGCAGTGACGGGCTGCCCGGCCGGCTCACCGTGCCAGTGAGCCTGTTGAGCTCCGGCGCTCGCGAGTTCCGAATCCACGCCGGGCGGCCGCCGCGGCCGCTGGACGTGGTTCCCGTGCGGGCGGGCGCCGATCTGCTGGGCCTCCTCGCGGTCGCGGTGCCTGAGCAGGTGCTCGACGAGGAGGGACGCCGGCGCGCGCTGGAGCACGGCTCCACAGTCCTGGCACTGGAGCTTTCCAAGGAGCGTGCCGCGGCCGAGGTGGAGAGACGGCTGCGTGGCGATCTGGTCGAGGAGGTGCTGGCTGGAGGCCTGGCCGAGGATGAGATGGAACGGCTGGCCGCTCAGGCGGAGCGCCTGGGCCACCGGCTTCCGCACAGCGCGTGGGTGATAGTGATCGAGCCTGACGACCAGGCGGTCGATTCGGGCCGCAACGACCCCGCCCGGCAGGATCGCCTGGATGCCGCTCTGGGAGAAGTCCTCAAGCGCCGTCTCATGGGCGGCCTGGCCATGGTGCGCTCGACAGGGGCAGTCGTCCTGGCGCCGGGGGAGCAGACGCCGGATCTGCTTGCCGCCGAGAAGCTGGCCGAGCACCTTCGAGCCGCGGCCGCCCCCGTGCTGAAACCGGTCACGGCGTCGGCCGGCGTCGGCAACCTAGCCGGCTCGGTCTCCGAGCTGGCGCGATCTCACGTTGAGGCACGGCAGGCGCTGCGGCTGACACGCCGGGCCGGCGCTCGGAGCCAGGTGACCACCTACAGGTCGCTGGGCGCTTTCCGCCTACTGCTGGAGGTGCAGTCACCGGAGGCCCTGCGCGGGTTCGTCAGCGATGTGCTCGGCTCCTTGCTGACCTACGCCGAATCACGTGATACGCCGCTCCTGGAGACGCTGGAAGCTCTGGCCGCGGCCCGTTGGGTGCGCCGCGCCGCCGCCCGCGCCCTGGGCATCCACATCAATTCCATCAACTACCGGGTGAAGCGGATCGAAAAGCTGACAGGACTCTCGCTGAGCGACCCGGAAACCCGCGTGGCAGTTGCCATCGCGCTGCGGGCTCACGCGATGCTGGGCGCCTGAGGCGGGGGGTGCTCGTTCAGAGCTGAGCCGGCGGGGCGACGGGTTGGGTCTCGCTCTATACCTGGGGCACGTGCTCCGACAGCCAGTCGGCGAGCGGACGCATCGCCTCCCAGGTGGCGATCACGCGGTCCTTCACCGCCGGCGTCGCGATCCAGGGCTCGAGCTGGAAGCGCCTGCCAACGCCCACCTCGCGCCAGCGCAGCAGCTCGATGCGGGGGTGGTCGGCGGCGTATCCGCGCGGCGCCGTCTTGAGCTCATTGCCGCCCACATTGAGGCCGGCGGCGCGCATCCTTGCCACGCGGCGGGCGAGATCCGCGCCGGCGTCTCCGGCGACCGCCTGCCGGTAGCGCGTCAGCCACGCGCCGCTCGGCATGTGCGCGCCGGTGGCTAGGTAGAAGAGACGGGCGTCAAGGTGGATGTAGAGGGGGCCGACGACTGCCGCGAGGTTGGTCTTGTAGGGCGACTTGTCGGCTGAGAAGCGGAGGTCGCGGTTGATCCGGAAGACCTTGGCTGGACCGAGGAGCGGTGTGAGCTCGGCGACCAGCTCCTCCATCGGCTTGCGCACGTCGCGCTCGTATTGCTCGCGATGCGCCTCGAAGTAGCTTTTGGAGTTGTCGAGCTCCAGGCCGCGGAAGAAGCCGACGAAGTCACCCTTCCAGCCCTGGAATGCCATCTCCGGAATCGTAAGTCCGGGCGCGTGTAGGAGGCAACTGTCCGGCGACCTTGTCGCATGACCGGGTGGAGCCGCCCAGTGAGAGCTAGGGGCGGGGATCCGACTCGATGGGCACCGAACCCGTGACTGTAGTGCCCCCGGGCCCGGTGCGCACCTCGAGCCGGCCGCCGAGAGCCTCAAGCCTGTCGCGCATATTCTGCAGGCCGGTGCCTGACGCTGCCACCGAGGCGTCGAAGCCCTGGCCGTCGTCGACTATCTCGAAGCCGAGCCACCCTTCCCGGGCGGTGAGCTTGACCGCCGCGTTTGCGGCGGGGGCGTGCTTGGCCACGTTCTGCAGAGCCTCGGCGCGGCGGCAGCATCATCCAGGAGGTACGTCGGAATGACACAGGTACAGATCAATCGAGCGGCGGGGATCGGGCTGCTCGTCAGCGCCACTGTGGCAGGGGTGGCGGATGTCCTCCAGACCCTGCCCGGGCACCAGGCGACGGCGACAGTCACGGTGGCGGGCGCGCTGGTCGCGTTCCTCGGCAACCTCTTCGTGATCATCTGCCTGCCGGTGGCCGTCGGCCGCCAGGCACAGCGGGCCGGCATTCTGGGCGTGGCCGGCTACGTCCTGCTGGCGCTGGTGATCCTCGTCTTTGGAGTCGCTTCGGACATGGCCAACGCCCTGCTCATCCCGAATCTGCCCCCGGCCATCGCGAGCCGCCCGCCCGGGGGTCTTATCGTGACCTGACTTGTCACCGAGCTTGCGGAAGTCGTCGGCTGCGTCCTGTTCGGAATCGCCACCTTGCGGGCTGGCGTCTACGCGCGCTGGATCGGCTGGGCCTTCATGGCCACCGCGGCCCTCCTGTTTCTCAGCAATGTGCCGCTGCCTGGTCTTCGGCTCCTGGGTACTGTTCAGGCAGTCCCCGTCTATGCAGCTCTGGTCGGCCTCGCCCTGGGCTTGCTGCGGTCGGTTCGTGACAAGGGTCGCGTCAGAGAACCGGCACTGGCACCAGCAACTTCGTAGGGAACCCTCCCCTGGACGGCGCCGCTTCCGCGAGGCGGCGCCGTTCCCACCATCTGCGGCGGCACTATTCAACAGGAGCCAGCGCCACCGCCCGGCCCTGCCATGCTGGGCTGATGACCACTGAGGCAGAGCTCGAGTACAGGCGCCGCAGCCCCCGATCCCGCGAGCTGGCCGAGCGGGCCCGAGCGCTCATGCCGGGCGGGACGACGCGGACCACCACCTATGTCGAGCCCTATCCGATCTACATCGAGCGCGGCCAGGGTGCGCGAGTTTGGGACGTGGACGGCGTCGAGCGACTGGACCTGATCTGCAACTACTCCTCCATGATCCTGGGCCACGCCCACCCCGCGATCGTGGCGGCGATCAGGGAGCAGGCTGCCCAAGGGACAGGCTTTGCCGCCACGAATCCGCTCGAGGTCGAGCTGGCGGCCCTTCTCTGCGACCGTGTGCCCTCCGTCGAGCGCATCCGCTTCTGCAGCTCAGGCACTGAGGCGACCATGTTCGCCCTGCGGCTGGCCAGGGCATTCACGGGCCGGCCGAAGACCGCCCGCTGCGAGGGCGGCTACCACGGGACCCATGACTTCGCCGAGGTCTCGACCCATCCCGAGCCAGAGCTGGCCGGCCCCGCCAGTGAGCCGCGCCCGGTCGCTGACTCGTCGGGCACCCCCGCGGCCGCGGTGGCCGCGACGGTAGTGCTGCCCTTCAACGATCCCGATGCGGCCGCCGCCATCCTGACCCGGCACGCCGCCGAGCTGGCGGCAGTCATCGTCGAGCCCATCCTCGGCTCCGGCGGCGTGATAGCGCCCGAGCCAGGCTTTCTGGAGCGGCTGCGCGAGGTGACCAGCCGGCACGGGATCCTGCTGATCTTCGACGAGATCATCTCGCTTCGGGTGGCCTACGGGGGCGCTCAAGCGCGCTATGGCGTGATCCCGGACCTGACGACCATGGGCAAGATCATCGGCGGCGGACTGCCTGTCGCAGCCTTCGGCGGCCGGGCCGATGTGATGGCCCTGCTCGATCCCAGCCGCCCGGCCTCGCTCCCGCAGGGGGGCACCTACAACGGCAATCCGCTGGGCATGGCAGCTGGGCTGGCCGGGATGCGAGAGCTCACCGAGCCCGTCTTCGCCGAGCTTGAGCGGAAGGGGGAGAGGCTCAGGGCCGGGCTCCAGGAGGCCTTCGACAGCCAGGATTTGGCCGCCCAGGTCAACTGTGCCGGCTCGCTGCTCAACATCCACTTCAGCAGCCGGCCGGTCCGCGACTACCGCTCGCTCGCGGCGGCCGATAAGAAGCTGAGCCGCGAGTTCTTCCTCGCCATGATGAACGAGGGTGTCATGTTCGCGCCGCGGTTGATGGCGGCGCTGCCCACCTGTCTCAGCGACGCCGAGATCGACCAGGTGATCGAGTCCACCGGCCGCGTCGCGGGAAGGCTGGCCGAAACCGCTTGACTGCCGCAGCCCGGCCTCCGCTCGCCGGGTTCGGTCCGCCCACTGTGGTGGGCCAGATGATCATCTTCGTCAAGGTTCAGCGTCGTCCGCAGCAACTCTCGTCACAATATCGTCCCAAGCCTTGGCCAAGCGTTCCAAATTCAGCGGGCCCGACGACCCCCGGGTGCGGCGTGCCCTCTGCATCGTCGCCCACCCGGACGACATCGACTTTTTCTGCGCCGGCACGGTCCTCCGGTTGACCGGGCGGCGTGCCCTGGTCGACTTCGTCCTGGTCACATCGGGCGACAAGGGCAGCCATGAGCCCGAAGCGACCAGCGCCGAGCTGGCCGCAACTCGAGAGCGCGAGCAGCTGGCGGCCGCCACCGTCCTCGGGGCGGGCCGGGTCGAGTTCCTGCGGCACCCTGACGCGGAGGTGGTGGAGTCCCTCGAGCTGCGGCGTGAGCTCGTGCGGGAGATCAGGCGCAGCCGGCCCGAGGTGCTGCTCACCTTCGACCCGACGCCGGGATATCGCCAGCACCCCGACCACCGGGCCGTGGGCCGCGTGGCCCTGGACGCGGCCTGGCCCTGCGCGCGCGACCGGCTCTGGTACCCGGAGCTGGGAGCGCCCCATGAGACCGCCGAAGCGTGGCTCTTCGCCGGAACCGGCGCCGGGCTGGTGGTCGACGTGCGGGACGAGCTGGAGGAAAAGATCCGCGCCCGGCTGCTGCACCGCAGTCAGACCGGCAGCCCGGCCGCGCTGCGCGCCCGCTGGCGCCGGATGGCCGGCGAAGAACAATTCGTCCAGGTCGACCTGCGCTAGCGCTCCCGAACGTACGGGGGGCAGCTTGGGGCCGCCCGCCCAAACCGCTTGCACGCCGACAGCCCCGGCCTTCCGCTGAGGCGCAGGGCTGATCCGCTCAGTGCCTAGGCGTCGTGGTAGAGGAAGAACTCCCAGGGATGCGGCCGCAGCGCCACCTGGTCGACTTCGCGCTTACGCTTGTACTCGACCCAGGTCTCGATCAGGTCGGCGGTGAACACGTCGCCCTGGAGCAGGAACTCATGGTCGGCCTCGAGCGCGTTCAGCGCCTCGCCCAGCGAGCCTGGCACGTTGGCTATGGCTGCCTTCTCCTCGCCCTCCAGCTCGTAGATGTCCTTGTCCACGGGGGCAGGCGGCTCCAGCTTGCGCTGGATGCCGTCCAATCCTGCCATCAGCATCGCCGCGAAGGCGAGATAGGGGTTGGCGCTGGGGTCGGGCGAGCGGAACTCCAGCCGCTTGGCCTTGGGGCTCTGCGAGTAAGCCGGGATGCGCACACAGGCTGAACGGTTGCGCTGGGAGTAGACCAGGTTGATCGGTGCCTCGTAGCCGGGTACCAAGCGCCGGTAGGAGTTGGTGGTGGGCGCGCAGAAGGCGAGCAGGGCGGGGGCGTGCTTCAACAGGCCGCCGATGTACCAGCGGGAGAGGTCGCTCAGGCCGGCGTACTGGTCGGCGTCGTGCATCAGCGTCTCGCCGTCCTTCCAGAGGCTCATGTGACAGTGCATGCCTGAACCGTTGTCCTGAAAGAGCGGCTTGGGCATGAAAGTCGCCACATAGCCATGCTGCTGGCAGACGTTCTTGACTATGTACTTGTAGACGAGCATCGTATCGGCCGACTTCGTGAGGGAGTTGAAGCGGAGGTCGATCTCCGCTTGGCCGGCGGTGCCCACCTCGTGGTGCTGGACTTCCACGTCGATGCCGGCGTCGATCAGCTTGAGCATGATCTCTGAACGCAGATCCTGGAACTTGTCGGTCGGCGGCACCGGGAAGTAACCTTCCTTGAAGCGCGGCCGGTAACCCAGGTTGGGAGCGCCGCCATCCTGGCCGGAGTTCCAGATGCCCTCCTCCGAGTCGATGAAGTAGTAGCCGCTGTTCGCGTTCTGATCGAAGCGCAGGCTGTTGAAGATGTAGAACTCCGCCTCGGCGCCGAAGTAGCTGACGTCGGCGATGCCAGTCTGGCGGAGGTAGGACTCAGCCTTCTTGGCCACGAAGCGAGGATCGCGGCTGTACGGCTCCCGCGTCACCGGATCGACCACGTCGCAGATGATGAACATGGTCGGCACCTTCAGAACCGGGTCGATGGTCGCTGTGTCAGGATCGGGCATGAGAAGCATGTCGCTCTCGTTGATGGCTTGGAAGCCGCGAATGCTGGAGCCGTCGAAGCCCAGGCCTTCTTGGAAGGCCTCCTCGTCGAGAGCACTGAGGGGCAGGCTGAAGTGCTGCCACTGGCCGGGCAGGTCCACGAACCTCACATCGACCACCCGGACGCCCGCTGCGCGAGCCTTCTGCAGTACGTCGCGGGGGCTGGTCTCTCTCTTCGCTTCTACGTCGATAGCCATCGGCATCTCCTGGGACACATGGTGGGCCGGCGAGCTGTTTGCTCGCCAGCCTTCAGGCTAGGCTGTCGGAGGATTCTTCTCTGTGTACGAGGCACACAGAGAAGACCGGCTCCGCACTAGTTAAACCATCCAACTAAGGTTTGGAGGCGATTGCGGCAGGTCGTCCCGAGGGCATGCCTGCGTCACCGCTGGGTCACACTTTGGCAGTGGGGAAGCTGGTCGGCCTTCTGGTCGGTCTCCTGATCGTAGCAGTGGTGGCGGGCATCGGCTATCAGGAGTGGACGGCGGCCCATGCGCCTGTGGCGGCGCCCACCGCGCCTACCGTGGTGCCTCCCGAGGATTTGCCAAACCCGGACCTGACGCCTGGCATGGCCGATGCCAAGGTGACCCAGCAAACGCTGAAGACCACTGTCTGTGTGGGCGGCTACACCAAGACTGTCAGGCCGCCGCCTGCCTACACAGACCAGCTGAAGAAGCAGCAGATGCGGGAGTATGGGCGCCCCGGCAAGGCCTCTGACTACCAGGAGGATCACCTGATCCCACTTGGGTTGGGCGGTAGCCCGACCGACACCCGCAACCTCTGGCCCCAGCCACGAGCGGGATACTGGGGCTCCCAGCGGAAGGACGACCTCGAGTACTACCTCTACGGCCGCGTTTGCTTTGGCGGGCTGCCCTTGGAGCAGGCCCGCCACGACATCGCCAGCAACTGGGTTGCCGCCTTCCAGCACTACCGACCACCAGCCAGCAACCAGACAGTCGACTGACGGCGGTCCGCCCCGCGAGGCGGTGTCGCTAGAGGGCAACCCCCACAGCCCATCATGCGTTTGAACCAACTTCGCGGTCGGAAAGCTGTGTGAATAGACCGCAACCAGCCCCCGACCCGCTAGGTTACTGTGCGGCCATGAAAGCCTGGAAAGTGCTCCTGCTGCCGCTCGTACTCCTCTTCGCCTTCCCGCTCAACGTCCAGGCTGCCGCCCAGGACCCGGGCCAGGTCGCTCAGGCCGCGAGCGTGGGCGCCGACACCGTCTGGGTGGTGGTCGCCGCAGTGCTCGTCATGTTCATGCAGGCGGGCTTTGCGATGCTGGAAGTCGGCTTCAGCCGCATGAAGAACGTGGGCACGGTGGTGGCCAAGGTCATCACCAATTTCAGTGTCGCAGCGCTCTCCTACTGGGCTGTCGGCTTTGCGCTGGCCTTCGGGGCGGCCGCCACCTGGCTC
This sequence comes from Candidatus Dormiibacter spiritus, assembly GCA_003244185.1. Classification (GTDB taxonomy): domain Bacteria; phylum Chloroflexota; class Dormibacteria; order Dormibacterales; family Dormibacteraceae; genus Dormiibacter; species Dormiibacter spiritus. The sequence continues at coordinate 12,100 of QHBT01000046.1, forward strand.
TTTCCCCTGATCGGCGGCAGCAACTTCTTTCCCACCTTCTCGCCCGGTTCGACGCTGAACCTTCCCGCCATGTCGGGCAGCACAGCCCCCGCCGCAGCCAAGTTCATGTTCCAGTTCGTCTTTTGCGCGGTCTCCTTGGCGATCGTCTGGGGCACCATGCTCGAGCGCACAAAGTTCATCGTCTACGTGCTCTTCGGCATCCCGTTCGCTGCCATCATCTATCCGCTCATCAGCCACCAGCTCTTTGGCGGCGGTTTCCTCCAGGCCACACTGGGCGCACAGGACTTCGCCGGTTCCACAGTTGTCCACCTGACGGGCGCCACCGCCGGGCTGGCCGGGCTACTGCTGCTCGGTCCGCGGCTGGGCAAGTACGAAAAGGACCACCGGCCGAACGCCATCCCCGGTCACAACATGCCCCTGGCCCAGCTCGGGGTGCTGATCCTCTGGTTCGGCTGGTTCGGCTTCAACCCAGGCTCCACCCTGAATGCCGTGAACCTGCACTTTGCCGACGTGGTCATAACCACCCAGCTGGCGGCCTCCGCCGGCGCCCTGGCGGCGCTGCTGGGCATCTATCTGACCAGCCGGACGCTCGATGTAGGCATGATCGGAAACGGCGCGATAGCTGCGCTGGTCGCCATCACAGCGCCCTCGGGCTACGTCGAGCCCTGGGCGGCCATCGTCATCGGCGCAGTTGCCGGCACCATAGTGGTGGTGGCGATCCCGCTCATCGACAAGAAGCTCGACGATCCGGTCGGCTGTCTCTCCGCCCACGGTCTGGCGGGAATCTGGGGCACTCTCTCCTGCGGACTCTTCACAGTCCCGGCGCTGGCCAAGTTCAACGGTGTCGGTGAGGGCGGCCTCTTCTACACAGGCAGCGTGCATCAGCTGGGCGCTCAGGCGGTGGCTGTGGCGGGCTCCTTCCTGGTCACCTTCGGACTCAGCTACGGAATCTTCTGGCTCATCAAGCGAACTGTCGGCCTGAGAGCGGAAGCTCACGACGAACTTGACGGCCTGGACATCAGCGAGCACGGCATGTGGGGCTATCCCGAGGCGTTCATGCCAGTGCCGGGCGGTGCCTACCGCCCTGCCGGTCAGGAAGCTTTGAGCAGTCGGCGCGTCAAGCTGAGAGAGGCGGAGCGGCAGGAGGTGGAACCGGCGTGAAGATGGTCATCGCGATCATCCGGCACGAGCATCTCCAGGCAGTCCAAGACGTGCTCGATGAATGCGGCGTATCGGGCGTCACGGTGACGGAGGTGAAAGGCTGTGGCGCCCAGCGCGGCTACACAGAGCGCTATCGCGGTACCTCGGTGAACATCTCACTCAGGCCCCGGCTCAAGGTCGAAGCCGTGATGCGGCAGGAGATTGTGCCAGTCGTGATCGATAAGATGGCAGCTGCCGCCCGCACCGGTGAGTCAGGCGAAGTGGGTGACGGCAAGATCTTTGTAATCGGCGTCGAGGACGCCGTCCGGATCAGGACCGGCGAGCACGGCGCGGCGACAGTGCAGCACCAGCAGCGCGAGATGTGGGGACATTAGGGCAAGGGGAGGCAGGAAGGCAAGGGGAGGCTGGCCTCCCCTTCCAGAACCCCACCCGGCCGGTGCCGAACCGCCTGCAGCTGCCGTAGTTGGTTTGGTCGCCTTGAAGCCGCCGTTGCGGTGTCGTCCCGGACGCCGTGAACCGGCCGGGATGAACCCGGCCTTTCGACCTGACGATTGGCAAGAGTGGGAGATCTCTTGAGCGGTTCGCTGAGATGGGGTTGGCGGCCCGACTAGGCATCGGCAGCTGCCACTCTCTCAGCCCTGCCGCTGGCGACTGGACCTTTAAACCGGAGGACTGGCGCTTCGGGGTCACCGCAGTTATGATCGGCGCGTGGGAGCCGAGAGAAGCGAAAAGATGAGCACGCCGTTGAAGGCGGCCGGCCATCCCGTCGACGGTGAGCAGGCTGCTGGCCAGCTTCAGGAGGTGGCCCAGGTTCAGGGCCTCGCCGGCGTAGAGGCGATGCCCACCGCCAGCGCCTATCCTCCGATCGCCGAGTACGCCTTCCTGTCGGACTGCGAGGTCAACGCGCTCCTCGCCCCCGGCGGCCGCGTGGAGTGGCTCTGCCTGCCCCGGCCTGACGGTCCCAGCGTCTTTGGCGCCATGCTCGACAGGGCGGCCGGCAGCTTCCGGTTCGGACCCAGCGGGTCGATGGTTCCGGCCGGCCGCCGCTATCTCCCCGGCACCCTGGTCCTGGAGACCACCTGGCGTACTCGCACCGGCTGGCTGATCATCCGCGACGCGCTCTGCCTGGGTCCCTGGTACCACGAACACCGGCGCTCCGGGACCCACCGCCGGCCGCCGACCGACCACGAGGCGGAGCACATGCTGGTGCGCACCGCCCGCTGCATCATCGGCACCGTCGAGCTGAGCCTCGATTGCGAGCCTGTCTTCAACTACGGTGAGACGGGCGCCAGCTGGTCCTATGCGGGGCCTGGCTACGACGAGGCGGTTGCCACCGGCGGGAAGACGGACGTTCCCCTGCGCTTGGTGACCGACCTGCGCGTAGGCTTCGAGGGGCCCGGCGCCCACGCCACCAAGACCCTGCGCGAGGGCGAGACCGCCTTCGCAGCGCTCTGCTGGCCGCGTTCGCAGTTCTCGGCGTCGGACGAGTTCCTGGCCGAGCACCCGCCGCCGAGGACCGCCGAGGAGGCCTTTCAGCGGATCGAGCGAACCGCCAACTTCTGGCGCGGCTGGATCAACCACGGCATCTTTCCCGAACATCCCTGGCAGAGCTACCTGCAGCGCAGCGCCCTGACTTTGAAAGGCCTGACCTACGCCCCCACCGGGGCCGTGCTGGCGGCGGCAACCACCTCGCTGCCTGAGACTCCAGGTGGCGAGCGCAACTGGGACTACCGCTACACCTGGATCCGCGACTCCACGTTCATGCTCTGGGGGCTTTACACGCTCGGCTTCGCCCGCGAGGCTAACGACTTTTTCTACTTCACGGCGGACGTCGCCAAGGAGTCTGACGACGTCCAGATCCTCTACGGCATCGGCGGGGAGAAACAGCTGGACGAGCGGACCCTGGACCATCTGAGCGGCTACGAGGGGGCGCGACCGGTGCGGGTGGGCAACGGCGCCTACAGCCAGCGGCAGCACGACGTCTGGGGAGCGCTGCTCGACTCCGTCTACTTGCACACCCGCTCCCGCGATTATCTGCCCGAGCTGGTCTGGCCGATCCTGAAGAGGGCCGTCGAAGCTGCCATAGCGAACTGGCAGAAGCCTGACCGGGGCATCTGGGAGGTGCGTGGTGAGCCGCGCCACTTCACCTCCTCCAAGGTCATGTGCTGGGTCGCCCTGGACCGGGGCGCCCGGCTGGCCGAGCTGCACGCCGACACGGACCTGGCAGCGCGCTGGCAGAAGATCGCTGACGAAATCCACGCGGACATCTGCGAGCATGCCGTCGACGAGCGCGGGGTCTTCGTCCAGCACTACGAAACCAAGGCGCTGGATGCGTCAGTGCTGCTGATCCCGCTGCTGCGCTTCCTCGCCCCGGACGATCCTCGGATCAAGGCGACGGTGCTCGCCATCGCCGATGAGCTCACAGTGGACGGGCTGGTGCTGCGCTACAAGGTCGAGGAGACAGACGACGGGCTCAGCGGCGAAGAGGGCACTTTCGCCATCTGCTCCTTCTGGCTGGTCTCGGCGCTGGTCGAGATCGGCGAGGTCGCTCGCGCCCGTCAGCTCTGCGAGAAGCTGCTCTCGTACGCGAGTCCGCTCCAGCTCTATGCGGAGGAGATCGACGCCCGGAGCGGCCGTCACCTGGGCAACTTCCCCCAGGCCTTCACCCATCTGGCGCTGATCAACGCTGTGATGCATGTGATCCGTGCCGAGAGCGGCGTCGACACCGGCCAGTTCACCCCCTTAGGCTCGCCCAGCGCCTGACGCCCGGATGCCGCAGGTGCCGGCTGATATCAGGCCCGAGCGCCCAGTTCGGGGTCTGAATAACCGTCCAGGAAGACAATTGTCGACTCACCATTCGCCTGCCGGATGGGTAGATCGCCTGGTACTCGGGGGAGTCGTACCAGGCTCGGAGCCGATCGCGGTCAGGGAACTCGATGATGACCAGCCGCTGGAGCGAGAACTCTCCCTCCACCACCTCGCCCGGGCCACCCCTGACCAGAAAGCGGCCGCCGTGCGCGGCGACGGTGGCAGGCACCTGCCGGCTGTACTCGGCATAGGCTTCCGGATTGGTGACTCTGACGTTGGCGAGGAGGTAGGCGGGCACGCTCAGCCCATTATCGAATGCTGGGCGACCTGCCAACTGCGCAGCTCGACCGACAAGACGGCCGGCCAAACCGGCCGTCAACGTTAGGGCTGAGCCGGCTGAGCTGCGTGCTTCTCCACGAACGCGCGGACCGCGCCGGGGCCCGGATAGCCGGTGAGTCGATCCACCAGCTTGCCGGCGCTGAAGACGCCCAGCGTGGGGATGCCCATGACGCCATAGCGCATGGCGATGCTCTGGGCGTGGTCCACGTCCAGCTTGCCGACTGTGATCCTGCCCTCGAACTGACTCGCCAGCTGGTCGATCACCGGGGCCATCATGCGGCAGGGCCCACACCAGTCGGCGTAGAAGTCCACCAGGACCGGCTTGTCTGACTTGAGGACTGTGTCGTCGAAGGTTGCCTCTTCGAACTTGGGGAGGTTGCTCATGACCAGTAAAAGCGGCCAGGTGGTCGAGGTATTCCTGCCGGTGGAGACCTGAGGCCGCTGCATAATCGGGCCGGATGTCCACTGTAGCCAGGCCGTTGGCGCCGCCCCAGCCCTCGCCCCTGCGCCAGGCGGGCGATCGTCTGCTGGAAGCGATCCCCGGCGGCAGCACCTGGATCCTCCTGCTGGCCCCTGCCTGGATCCCCATCGTGTTCGCCTCAAACGGAGCTTTCGCGGTGGCCATCGCCGTGCTGGTTTTCGATCTCTACTGGTTCGTTCGCTCCTTCATGGTCATCACTGGCATCTGGTCCACCTACGTGCGCATGCGGCGTGACATGGCGACTGACTGGCTGGAGCTTTGCCGGCAGCCTGTCCCTGAAGGCGTGGTCGACCCGCTCTCCTATCACCACCTGAGCGTCATTCCCACCTACACGGAGCCCTACGCGGTGCTGGAGAGGACCGTGCGGGCCATCGCGGAAGCCAACTATCCGAAGGAGTTGAAGCTGGTCGGCGTCATCACGCGGGTGGACGATAAGGCCGGCTGGGTCAACGTTGCGCGCCTGCAGGAGACCTTCGGCGACCACTTCGCCGGCTTCTTCCACATCAAGGACCCGATGGAGCCGCCGCTGGTTCCCGGCAAGTCGGCGGCCATGAACCATGGCGGCAAGGACATGGTGAAGCGTCTCGGCAAGCTCGGCTATGACCTCCGACAGGTGCTCATCACCGACCTGGACTCCGACTACCGCGTCCACCCCCAGTACTTCGCTTGGATCAGCTGGCACCACGCGCGCCATCCTGACCGGGAAACTGTCATCTGGCAGCCGGTGCCCATGTTCCACAACAACATCTGGCAGGTGCCCACAGCTGTCCGCGTCATGTCCGCCAGCACCACGCAGTGGCAGATGTTCCTCCACTCCCAGCCGCACCGGTTGGTGGCCTTCTCCAGCTACACGTGCAGCCTGAAGTTCGTGCACGATGTCGGCTATTGGGACAAGGACGTCATCCCTGAAGACTCCCGCTTCTACTGGAAGTCGTTCTTCACATTCGGCACGAAATTCAAGGTGGTGTCCTGCTATCTGCCGCTCTACGGAGATTCACCGCAGTCGCGCGACTACGCCGCCACCCACCTGAATCAGTACAACCAGATCAAGCGCTGGTCCTGGGGCATCACCGACATCCCCTACGTGCTCAAGCGCTTGTTCAACCACCCCGAGATTCCGCTGGCGGCGCGCCTGCGGCGCTTCCTCAACCTTTACCTGAACCACCTGAACTGGATCTTCCTGCCGATCCTCCTCATGTTCGGGGCGTCGATCCCGGTGTACGCAAGCGTCGACTTCTCCCTGACCGATCTGGGCCAGCATCTCTGGATCTACAGCCTCGCCATCCTGACAACCACCCTGTCGACGGTTCTGGCGCTCATAGCGCTCGAGCACCTGATGCTGCCGCCCAAACCAGCGCACTGGAGCCGGGCTCGGCGCTTTCTCATCTACCTGCAGTACTTCAGCTACCCGGTGGTGGGCCTGATGCTGAGCGTCCTGCCCGCCCTGGAGGCGCACACTCGGCTGCTCCTGGGCAAGTACCTGGAGTACCGCGTGACTGAGAAAGTGTGAGCGTCACCGTTCGCAGCGCCACCGAGCAGGACGTGCCACTGATCGCCGGCTTCATCCGGGAGCTGGCGGCATATGAACGCCTTGCGCGGGAGGTGGTGATGACCGAAGCCGACCTGCGCCTCACGCTTTTCGGCGAACAGCGCTATGCCGAGGTGCTGATCGCTGAGCAGGAGCGGGAGCCGCTGGGCTTCGCGCTGTTCTTCCACACCTACTCGACCTTCCTCGGCCGGCCTGGCCTCTACTTGGAGGACCTTTTTGTCAGACCCGAGCAGCGCGGTAGGGGAGTGGGTCTCAAGCTGCTCGCTCAACTGGCGGGCCTGGCCCAGGAGCGCGGGTGCGGACGCCTGGAGTGGTCGGTGCTGAACTGGAACGACTCGGCCATCGGCTTCTACGACAAACTGGGGGCGCGGCCGCGGAGCGGCTGGACTGTCTACCGCCTGACGGGAGAGGCCCTCCAGGAACTGGCTGCCCGAGCCTAAACCGGGCACCGCTCGTGAAGCCAACTGTGCCGGTTACACATAGTGACATCTGCCTTTGGCTCAGCGACTCAGGGGAAAGTGATGTCTGACGCGACTGGAATGAGTGACGATGAGCTCGACAGACTGCTCGCTCCGAGCGGCGATGAGCACTCCCGGCCCATGCCCGATTGGGCGATGCCCGCCGTCACGGCGATGCTCGGGCAGCTCACTGGCAAGATGCCCGGCGGCGCCTTGGGCGAAGGCGCAGGAAACGCCATGGGCAACGCGATGGAGGATTTGCTCGGGGGCGCTGGGGGGAGAGGCGCTCTTCAGGGCCTGGTCGACAAATGCAGCGCGGCGGGTCTGGGGGACAAGGCCCAGTCGTGGGTGTCGGCGGCGAGAACCAGCCGCTCCACCCTGACGACATCGAGCGCATGCTCGGCGGCGAGAAGATCGAGGCCGTGGCTCAGCAGGCGGGTCAGTCGCCCGAGGCTGTAAAGGCGGGGCTCGCCCAGGCTTTACCGCACGTGGTGAATGCGCTGACGCCCGAAGGAACGATCCCCGATGACACGCAGCTGGCGGCACTTGGCGACCGTGTCGCACAGCGGGCAGACCCGGGGCCGATAGCGAAACCGTGACGGTGGGAGCGGCAGGGGCCCTTGGCCCGAGGGAGGCCGATGGCTGATCAGACGCCGACTGCGCTCTCGCTCACGCGACAGGCGATCCAGGCTGCAAACGACGGCAACTCTGATGAAGCCCGCCAGCTGCTCGCCGAGGCGATCCAACTCAACCCGAAATACGAACGCGCCTGGCTCTGGTTCGCCTCACTGGCCAGGAACGACGGCGAACGGCGGTACTGCCTGGAGCGGGCGCGCGACGCCAATGACAGGAGCGTGGCGCGCGACGCCGCGCGTCGGCTGCGGTCGGTGCCGGAGAAACACCCGCCCGAACTGGATCACCTGGCGGAGCCGCCGGCCCCGTCCCGGCTGATTGAAGAGCGCGTTTCGGTCTGGCGTCGCCGCCCTAGCTGGTTGATCGGCGCCAGCGCCGCCCTGGTGGCGCTGATTGCGCTGGGCAGCATGGGGATAGTGCTGAGCAGGTCCAACGGGGCCAGCCCTGTGTACGTCGCCCTGGTGGCCGGGATGTCGGGCAGCTCCGCTGCCTACGGCAAGGAGATGGCCGGCAGCGTCCAGATGTACCTGGATCAAGTCAACGCGCACGGAGGTGTGCACGGCCACCCGGTCTCCCTGCTTCTCTACGACGACAAGGACGATCCCGCCGAGGCGCGGCTGCGCGCCCAGGAGATAGTCAAGGACGGACGGGCGCTCCTCGTGATCGGCCACCGCACGAGCGATGCGTCGCTGGCCGCCAGTCCCGTCTACCAGCAGGCTCACATGCCGGCCATCTCGGCCACCGCCACAACTGATGCGGTCACCCAGGCCAGCCCCTGGTATTTCAGCACCATCTTCGACAACCACGACGAGGACAGCCTCCTGGCCGCCTATCTCCGGGACGTCTTGGGGCACAAGGAGGCGAGCGTCATCTGGGGCAACCGGACCTACGGCAGCAACCTCTTCGCAGGTTTCCAGGCCGCCTACACCCAGGGCGGCCACCTGAAGCACGTGATCCAGCTCAACTCTGCCACCGGTGTCATCGACCAAGCGACTGTCAGCCCTGCGATCCAGGAGCTGCAGGCCGATCCCAACCCGGGACCAGTGGTCCTCGCGATGTCGCCCGATCTCGCCAAGCAGGTGGTCATCGGCTTCAAGAAGGCGAACCTGCATCCGCTCCTGCTGGGCAGCGACTCTCTGGGCGACGTGACCTTCCTCGACTCTTTCCGCGATCAGCCCGAGGAGAAGGCCACGCCTGGCGCCTTCACAGATGGCATGTATGTGGCGACTCCTGCCATGATTGACGGCCTGACCGGTGACGGCCTCCGCTGGTATCACGACTTCCAGGCGAGGTTCGGGACCGAGCCGAGCTGGCGCGGTCTGACCAGCTACGACGCCGCCATCGCTGCGGTTCAGGTCCTTCGGGACACCGGCGTCAGCGGACCGCCCAAGGACGCCGGCGCGGCTCGGCAGCGGATTCGGGATGCCCTGGCCTCATTCAAGAATCGGGACAACGCCATACCCGGTCTGACCGGGCCTCTCTACTTCAGCCCGGCTGGTTCCGCGGTCCGATCCATAGATGTGGGCATCGCCAATAATCAGGACCTCACCTCCGCACCGGTGCAGCTCGCCTCGTTTGGGGCCAGCGCCGGACCTGACTTCGCCCGCAAGCTCGCGGCCGGTGACCTGATCCAGGCCGGCAACGGCTACCTCGTGCGCAAGCGCATCGTCTATACCGGCGTCAACATGAATGAGGTAGGCGATCTGGACCAGCAGGCGCAAACGTTCAGTGCCGACTTCTTTCTCTGGCTCAAGTACATAGGCAGCGATGACGCCGCCAACATCACGTTTGTCAATGCCGTCGATCCTTCGCTGAGTCTCGGCGAGCCGCTGCGCTCTGAGACGACGGCTGGCGTGAATTACCGGCTGTACCGAGTCAACAGCAAGTTCAAGGCAACTCTGGACTTCCGAAACTTCCCCTTCGACAAGCAGGATCTGACGATCGCCATCCAGAACAAGACCCTGTCCTCCGCCGAGGTGGTCTACGTCGCTGATTCGGTGCTGCTGACGCAACCCCAGAGCGAACGGCTGACCAGCGGGGCGAACGCTTCACAGTCCATCAATTCGATCGACAACTGGCAGCCCATCGAGCTGCAGTTCTATCGGGCGTCGGTCGGCAACACATCGCTGCTGGGGGGCCCGCAGCGGGAAGTCCCGGCCAGTGGGATCGAGTACTCCCAGTTCGTCACCGACCTCTCGATCGAGCGCAATCTGTCTTCCTTCCTGGTCAAGAACCTGCTGCCCCTCGCGCTGCTGGCGCTCGTGACCTATGTGTCACTGTTCTTCCCGGCCAACCAGACGGGAGCCCGCGTCTCCTTCGGTATCACGGGCATCCTCACTGGTGCTGTGCTGCTGAGCGGTGTGACCGGCTCGCTGCCGAATGTCGAGTACACAGTGGCCATCGAGTGGGGCTACTACGCCTTCATCTTCCTATCCGGCACGTGCCTTCTGATCGGACTTCTGGGAGATCGCTACTACGACGACAGGCGGACTGTGGCGCTGAACCGGCTTGCCTTCCTGTCCCGGCTCTACTACCCGGCATTCGTCCTCGCCGTTGTGCTGATCTACTACCTCAAGTTCAGGTAGCTTTCCGGATCGCGTCAGCGCTCAGGCTGAGCCGACGAGGTTCATGACGACAGCTACCCGCCGGCGATCCCCAAGATCGTGATCCCGAAGAGCGACCAGAACGTGAGCGCCACTATGAAGCCGAGGAAGAGCACCCAGCCGGTGCCGGTGATGAAGTTGCGTCCTGGCACCGGCCAGCTGACCCAGCCGAAGCGGCGGGCCAGCCGGGTGCCGACCAGGTTGTCGATGAAGGGCCAGAGCAGCAGCCCCGTCACTATGGCCCCGGGAATGAAGATGGAGAACACCACCTCTGGCTGGCCCAGCTTCAGGAACTGAAAGAGGAACAGGAAGTACCAGTCAGGCCGGGGCACCACCACCGCCCGGGGGTCGGCCGACTGCTCAAGGGACATGTTCTCCTGCACGAAAGCTGACAGGAGGCCGACGCCGAGCAGCATGATCACTGCGATGATCGGGTAGGGCCAGAAGTGGTCCGGGAAGAAGGGGTGGGTCTCCTCTTCCGGCATGTCGTCAGCCAGATGGTGCCCCGACGCGCCCATCAGGATGGGAAACATGGCGAGGCTGACCACCACCGGGTACAGGATGTGGTCAGTGCCGATCGGCATCCGCTTGTAGGTGGGTTCCAGCTCATGACCGCCGTGGCCGTCCACTTCGATCACCCGAAGCGCCGCCGTCGCCGCCCCGGGGCCTTCGCGCAGGTAGCCATCCCAGAGCGCCGTGGGCGGAAGTCCTTCCGAATTTGGTGTGGCCTTTTCGCTCATCTCTCTCACCTCTTACATGGGCTCGGAAATGCCGTGCTGCCGGATCAGCCTGAAGTGCACGTACATGAGCAGCAGGATCGCTCCCGGCAGCAGGAAGACGTGGATTGTGAAGAAGCGCTGCAGGGTAGCCGGCCCGAGCGTGGGACCTCCCTGCGCCAGCGACTGCAGAAGCCCGCCCAAAATCGGCGTTCCGGCGATGATCTGGATGGTGACCGAGGTGGCCCAGTAAGCCTTGGTGTCCCAGGGCAGCAGGTACCCGGTGAGGGAGAAGGCGAGGACGACGAGCAGCATGATCACGCCGACCATCCAGTTCAGCTCGCGAGGCGCCCGGTAGGAGCCCGTCCAGAAGACGCGGGCCATGTGCAGCACTATCATCACCACCAGCAGGTTGGCCGCCCAGAAGTGGACGCCCCGCACCAGCCAACCGAGGTAGACGTCCTTCATGATGTGCTGCACGCTGGTGTAGGCCGGGGCCGGGTTGCCGGCGACGTCAGGCACGTAGTAGAAGGCCAGGAAGACGCCGGTCACCAGTTGGAGAGCAATCAGGATGAAAGTCATCCCGCCGAAGCAGTAGTAGAAGGCGTTGGCGTAGTTAGGCACGCGCTGGTAGAGCGCCTCGTCCACCGACGAGGTGAAGGGGAAGCGGCGGTCGAGCCAGTCGACGACGGCTACCTGGACCTGGCGGGGACGGGGCACGCTCGCCATTTTGGTTTCCCGCTAGCCCACGCCCGGCAGATCGACGCCGTGGACGATGATCTCGTTGGGCTTGGCGCCCTTCTTCCAGGTGTAGTGAGAGAGCGGGCTCGTCGCCGGGCCGCGCTTGACATTGCCGTTCAGGCCGAACGCGGAGCCATGGCAGGGGCAGCTGAAGCCCTGGCCCTCGTTCAGCGAAACGCTGCAGCCCAAATGCGAGCAGGTGGCCGACAGCAGTGCCACGTTGCCACCTGCCTTGATCGCAAAACCCTTGAAGGCGATCTTCCCCGGATGGTTGTCGCCGCCTCCGTCTGCCATCACGAAGCCCTTTCCTGCGGGAGCGTCGAAGCTGACACCCTGACCGTCCTGCAGCTGATCCAGCGGCTTGTCCAAGGTGATTGGGAGGTCCAGGAACTTGTTGGCGCCGGCGCCGGGAACTATGTAGACGAGCAGCGGCGCCAGGCCGGCCAGGCCGATGGCGCCCATCAGGCCGCCCAGAAACCAGACTATGAAGTTGCGGCGGTTGGTCTTCTGAAGCAGTGTCGAGGTGGTCTCTTCGGCCGGGGTAGCGATCTCTTTTCTGGCTCCTTTCAGAGGCCAATCTAGCACAGGGGGAACCTCTCAACGCCACGCTCGCTCGCAAGACCGAAGCGCCCGCCCAAGTGACGCCATCTCCTCGACGCGAGCCTGCGAGCGCAGCCGTCAACTAGCATGAGCGCGTTGGCACACGTCCCGGCCCCGAGCGGCGCCGCCAGTCAGCTCAGAGAGGGCATGGGCTCGCGATCACTTCGCAATACAACGCTGGTGCTCGCGGCCCGGGTTCTGTCGCGGCTCGTGGCCCTCCTCACAGTGGGGCTCATGACCGGCTACCTGCTGGCCCAGGATTACGGTCGCTTCCAGCTCCTGATCACCGTCTCTGGCCTCGTCACAGTGGTTCTTGATCTGGGCTTCAACACCCTCTTCACCCGGGAGGCGGCGCGGCGGCCGGCAGAGATCAGCCGCTACCTGGGCAACCTGATTCCAGTTCGCCTCCTCTTCGCACCGCTGGCACTCCTGGTCTTTGCCCTGGCGCTTTGGCCGTTGGACCTTGCTCAGTTCCTATTGCCCGGCTTCGTGCTCATGCTCGTCACCTCCTTCTCGAACCTGCTGCGGGGCGCGCTGTACGCCGTGCAGCGGCTGGCTTTCGAGGCGGTCGCGATAGTGGCCGAGAGCCTGATCCTCATCGCGCTGGTGGTGTTCGGCATCAGGACCAAGCAGACACTCCCCTTCTTCCTCTGGGCCTACGCCGCCAGCTACGGGTTCTCCTGCGTCTACTTCGCGCTGGTGCTGCGGCTGCGGGGGCTGGCCAGGCTCGAGCTCCACTTCGAGCCGCAGCTGATCCGGCGCTGGCTCTGGGCAGGCCTGCCCTTTGCCCTCACGCTGGTCATCACAGGCATCTACTTCAAGATCGATCAGCCAATCCTGAAAGCCATGCGGGGCTTCACGGAGGCGGGCTGGTACGGGGCGGCATACAAGCCATTCGAGGCACTTCTCTTCGTCCCTCTCTCGATGCTCAACGTGGTCTTTCCCGCCCTGGCTGTGCACCATCGCGAGGGAACCGGCCAGGTCGGTTGGGCGGTCAACCGCTTCTACAAGGCGCTGCTGCTGTTGGGCTGGCCGGCCACAGTGGGTCTCTTTCTCCTGACCGACGCCTTTCGCGTGATCTACCAGTACCCGGAGGCGACGCCCGCCCTGCGCATCCTCTCCCTGGGCGTCGTGTTCATGTTCATCAGCACAGCCTTCACCGGCGCCCTCAACGCCATCGATCGGCAGGCGCTGTTCACGGTTGCCGCGCTGGGCTCGATGGTGGTGAACGTGGCCTGCAACCTAATTCTGATCCCGCTCTACGGCTATCTGGGCGCCAGTGCCGCGACTGTGCTGACCGAGGCGGCACTTACTCTCCTGGGTGCCGTGCTGGTCTTTCGCCACCTGGGCAGGATGCCGCTTTTCCACCTCAGCTGGCGCGTGCTGCTGGCAGGCCTGGTCATGGGCGCCGCCCTCTATCCGTTCCAGCACCGGACAGGCGTCACCGCACTGCTGGTCATAGCCGGTGGGGCTTTGGTCTACGGGCTGGCTCTACTCGTGCTGCGCGCTCTGGACGAACAGGAGTGGGCGCTGGTCCGGCGTGCCCTGGGCCGGTCCTCGTGAACCGACCGCTCGTGAAGGACCTGATGCTGAAGCCGCGGAGCGGCCGCGGCCTCGTGCCGTTCCAGCGCGGCCCGCTGCCGCAGCCCTCGCCGGTGGTGTCGGAGACTCCACTCGGTGAAGCCCAGTTCGTCGCCTTCGACATCGAGACCACCGGCAATACGCCCTTCCTGGTCATCGAGATAGGCGCCGAACGCTTTGAGCTGGAAGGCTCACTCTCGCTCTTCGACACCCTGGTCAAGACCGGCGCTCCCATCAATCCGTACGCTCGGCGCCGACATCTCATCAGCCCTGACATGCTGAGAGGGGCACCCGGCTTCGCCGATGTCAGACCAGCGTTCCTCCACTTCGCCGAAGGAGCCGCTCTGGTCGAGCACAGTCATGACGCCTTCGACAGCTACCTGATCGGCAGGGGTCTGAAGCAGAAGCTGGAGCACCCAGTCCTCGACACCTCAGCCCTCGCCCGGGCGGTGCTCGAGCTGCCCGCCGGGCAGACGCCTGGCCTCGCCCGGGTCGTGGAGATGCTGGGTGTCGAGGCCTCACCCGCGCATGCAGCGCTGAGCGACGCGCAGGCCACGGCGGCGGTTTTCCGACGCCTGGCGCTGCTGGGCTCAGAACGGCTCGGCTGGCGGACGGTGGGGGACCTCCTTCAGGCCCAGGTGCGGCCGGTGGTGGACCGTTCAGCTCTGGAGGGCCGGGCCAAGCCGCGCCGGCGCCGGCGTTCGGGCGAGATGTCGGGCCGCGAGCTACCGGCCGGCCCTACTCGAACAGCGTGAGTTGAAGCTGCGGCTGGGGGTGCTTCAGGCCGCTGACGCCGACTCCCAGCAGGCGCACCGGGCGGTCTTCGAAGTACGACTTCCGCAACGCGCTCAGCGCGGCCCGGAAGATGCTTTCGGGGTCGTCGGTGGGGCTGGTCTGGCTGACCTGGCGGCTCAGCTGGCCGTAGCCGGTGAGCTTCAGCTTGATGTAGACAGTCCGGGCCTGGAGCAGATCTCCGCGCAGCCTCTCAGATACCGCCTGGACCAGCTCCCGGAGCGAAACCTCCAGCTGCTCGCGGTCGGTGACGTCATCCTCAAACGTGCGCTCGGCGCTGATGGTCTGAGCCGGCTTGGCCCCCCGCACGGGGTTCCGGTCGCGCCCCTGGGCCAGCCGCTGCAGCATGGCGCCGGAACTGCCGAACGCCTGCAGCAGCCGCTGGGTGTCGTAGTCGGCCAGCTCCCCGACTGTGCGAACGCCCATCAGGCGCAGCTTCTCTTCGGTTTTCGGGCCCAGGCCCGGCACCACTCCCACGGGCAGGGGTCCGAGAAAGCTGGCTTCCTGGCCGGGCTGGATGATCACCAGGCCGTCAGGCTTTCGGCTGGCGCCGGCGACCTTGGCGACGAGTTTGCTGGTCGCCACTCCGACGCTGGCAGTGAGCTTCACCTCCTCCTGGATGGCGAACTTGATCCGCCGCCCGATCTCCTCCGGCCCCGCGTGCCGGCTCCGCACGGTGACGTCGAGATACGCCTCGTCCAGGGCTACCCCTTCGATCAGTTCGGCGGTGGTCAGGCGCCGGAAGATGGCGTGAACGCGGCGGCTGGCGTCCTTGTAGCGCGCTGGGTCCGGGGGTACCACCGTCAGCCCCGGACACCGCTCCAGCGCCTCGTGCAGAGGCTGAGCCGAGTGCACGCCATGGCTGCGCGCTTCATAGGAGGCGCCCATCACGACTGCTCGCTTGTTGCGTCCGGCCACGGCCAGCGGTCGGTGCCTGAGTGAGGCGTCATCGCGCTGGTGGACCGAGGTGTAGAAGGCGTCGAGGTCGACGTGGAGGATGGTCCGCGGCCAGTCAGTCCTGGCCATTTCTCAGGCGCCGCCGACCGTTTGGGTGATGGGCACTTCCTGCCGATATTGCCACAAGAGCTTGTGGCTAACCTACGCAGCGTGCGCCGCGTGTTGCAGCTGGCCTCGAGAGGAGGCGCCGATGGCGAGTGATCCCGAGCGGAGTGGCGCGCGGGGCCGCGTGCTGATCGACGCCCGGCCGCTGCAGGGCGAGGACGCCAAGCGGGGCATCGGCACCTATGTCCGGGGTCTGCTCGCCGGTCTTTTGGAGGAGGGCTTCGACGATCGAGTGGCTCTTCTGATCGACCTCCGGGAGCCGGCGCCGGAGGTGCCCGCCGGCGGTTTCGTCGCGTACGGCGTCCGCCCGCGCTACAGGGGCCGGCTCGGCCTCTGGGAAGAGGCTGTGACGATGGGTCGAAAATTGACTCTGATCCAGCCTGACCTCTACCACGCCACCACGCTGGCGCTGCCCAGCCGGTCGTCAGTTCCCCTGGTGGCGACCCTTCATGACCTGATCCCCTGGGCGTTGGGCGGTCGACGCCTGCTCGGCGAGCGACTGCGCTGGCGGGTGGGGCGGCGGCTGCTGAGCGGAGCAGACCTGGTACTGGCAGTCTCCCGGCACACCGCCGCCGACGGCCTGCGCTATGCCGGGCTTCGACCGGACCGGCTCCGAACCGTACAGCCTGGATTGGGGCGAGGCTTCCGGCCGCAGGGGGGCGCCGCAGGGCGCGTGGCCGCTCGGCATGCGATCAGCAAGCCCTATCTGTTCTATGCCGGAGCGCTGGACGCCCGCAAGGATCCGCGCGCGCTGCTGAAGGCTTGGCAGACGGCGCGGCTCGGGGGCGCCGATGTCGACCTGGTGCTGGGCGGCAGCGCCGGCAGTCAGGCGCCGCCCGATATGGGGGAGGCCCGGCGCCTCGGCTATGTGAGCCATGAGGAACTTGTCGATCTCTACTCTGCTGCAGCCTGCTTCCTCTTTCCCAGCCGTTACGAGGGGTTCGGCCTGCCGGTGTTGGAGGCGTTCAGCTGCGGGGCGCCGGTGGTGGCCTACAACAACTCGAGCCTGCCCGAAGTGATGGGGGACGCCGGAGTGCTGGTCAAGGACGGCGACGCCGAGGCAATGGGTCGGGCAGCTGCCGAACTGGTGTTGAATCCGGCCAGACGGGCTGCCCAGGTGCAGGCCGGGCTGGCCCGCGCCGCCGAGTTCAGCTGGCGGGCGACGGCCCGTGCCACCATCCGAGCCTACGAATCACTGCTTGGCAGCCGCAGCTCGGATGAGCGGGCGCCGATTACCTGACATAATGCGGATGCCTTGAGCCACATTGCGGTGGTGGGCGCCGGCTACGTCGGGCTGACGACGGCTGCCTGTCTAGCGGACCTCGGGAACAAGGTCTGTGTCATCGACATCGACGACGTGAAGATCCGCGCCCTGCGGCGTCACCGGCTGCACTTCTATGAGCCCGGGCTGCAGGAGGTGGTCCAGCGCAACGGCATGGCCGGCCGTCTCAACTTCACTACCGTGTACTCAGAGGCGGTCGCAGGCGCCGGCATCGCCTTCATAGCTGTCGCCACCCCGGAAGGGGAGGGCGGTGAAGCCAACCTCGACCACGTGCGCAGCGCGGCCGCATCGATCGCCGAGCACCTGACAGGTCCGATAGTCATAGTCAACAAGTCAACCGTGCCGATCGGAACCGGGGACTTCGTGTCAGAGGTGTTCCAGAAGCACCAACCCCAATTCCAGGTCGACGTCGTCTCCAACCCCGAGTTCCTTCGCGAGGGCTCGGCGCTGCACGACTTCATGAAGCCGGATCGCGTGGTCATCGGAGCCAACAACGAAGCGGCTGCCGACCAGGTGGCCAAGCTCTACGAACCGCTCAACGCCCCCATCCTCCGTTACAACCTCTACACGGCCGAGATGGTGAAATACGCCTCCAACGCCTTCTTGGCCGCGCGAATCTCCTTCATCAACGAGATCTCCCGCATCTGCGAGCGGGTGGACGCTGACGCGAAGCGGGTGGCGGAGGGCATGGGCCTTGACAAGCGGATCGGCCCGCACTTCTTGGAGGCTGGCATCGGCTATGGTGGCTCGTGCTTTCCGAAGGACGTGAAGGCGCTCGCCGCAATCGCTGAGCGGTTCAACTACCACCCCGAACTGCTGCACGCGGTTATGGCCATCAACCGCGATCAGCGCACGCTCGCTGTTGAGAAGCTGCGTGAGTGCCTGGGCACGCTGCGCGGTCAGCGCATAGGCCTCTTCGGGCTGGCCTTCAAGCCGAACACTGACGACATGCGGGAGGCGCCCAGCCTGGAGATCGCCCACCTGCTGCTGCAGAAGGGCGCCAAGGTCTGTGGCTACGACCCGGCTGCCGGGAAGAAAGCCAAGGCCCTGCTGCCTGAGCTCGACGTACGGCGGGACGCCTACGCAGTTGCTCGGGACGCCGATGCCGTGGTGGTCGTGACCGAGTGGAACGAGTTTCGGCAGCTCGACCTGGCCAAGCTGAAGCGCGCCATGCGCCGGCCCGTGGTGGTCGATGGGCGCAACATCTACGACCCGGCGCGGATGCGCAGCCTGGGCTTCGTCTACCGCGGAATCGGCCGCAACTGATGCCGGCGGAAAAGAAGTCCGGCTCGACCAGGGCTGTGGTTTCCGGCGCGGCCGGCTTTCTCGGCTCGCACCTCTGTGATCGCCTGTTGGCGCGTGGCTGGGAGGTCGTCGGGCTGGACAACCTGGTGACGGGGGTGCCTGACAACCTGGCTCACCTCGCCGGCGAGCGGCGGTTCTCGTTCCTGCGCCACGACGTGAGCGAGGGAATCGGGATCGAGGGCCCTGTCGACTGCGTCCTCCACTTCGCCTCGCCCGCCTCGCCCGTGGACTTTGCGCAAATCCCTGTGGACATACTGCGGGTCGGCACCTTCGGCACCCAGGCGATGCTGCGGCTAGCCGAGGACAAGGGTGCCCGCTTCCTTCTGGCATCGACCTCCGAGGTCTATGGCGATCCCCTCGTCCATCCGCAGCCGGAGTCCTATTGGGGAAACGTGAACCCGATTGGTCCCCGCAGCTGTTACGACGAGGCGAAGCGCTGCGCGGAGGCCTTCACCTTCGCCTACCACCGCACGCGCCGGGTGGAGACGCGGATCGTGCGGATATTCAACACCTACGGCTCCCGCATGCGAGTGGATGATGGCCGGGTGATTCCCAACTACTTCCGGCAGGCGCTGCAGGGAGAGCCGCTCACCGTGTACGGAGACGGTTCGCAGACGCGCTCGCTCTGCTACGTGGACGACCTGATCAGCGGCGCTCTTGCGGTGCTGGACGGCCCGGATCCCGACCCGTTCAACATCGGCACTCAATACGAGGTCACCATGCTGGAGCTGGCTCAGAGGGTGAGGTCGGTGACCGGCAGCAGCTCCGAAATCGTCTTCCAGCCGCTGCCCCAGGACGACCCCAAGCAGCGGCGGCCAGACACCCAACGGGCGAAGGAGCGGCTCGGCTGGGAGCCGCAGGTCGCGATCGAGGAAGGGCTCGCCTTGACGCATGAGTACTTCCGCCTGGCCTTGGCGGGGCGCTGATGGAGCTGCGCAACTTCATCCGCGAGGTGCCCGACTTTCCCCAGCCGGGCATCCTCTTCCGGGACATCACGCCGCTGCTCGCTCATCCGGAAGCACTGAGGGAATCGGTCGAGGTTATGAGCCGGCCCTGGTTGGAACAGAAGATCGATCTCATCGCCGCCATGGAGGCGCGGGGCTTCATGTTCGGCGCCGCCATGGCGATCAGGCTCGGGGCCGGCTTCGTGCCCGTCCGCAAGGAGGGGAAGCTGCCCTGGAAGACCCGGGCCATCTCCTACACGCTGGAATATCGCGACGACATCCTGCACGTGCATGAGGATGCGGTCAGGGCAGGTCAGCGGGTGCTTGTCGTCGACGACGTGATAGCCACCGGCGGGACCGCCGGCGCCGTCGTGGAACTGATCAGGCAGCTGGGCGGAGAGGTGGTGGGCGCTCAATTCCTCGTCGAGCTGGCAGGTCTGGCCGGCCGGGATCACCTGCCTCAATTGGAGGTCCGGAGCGTCATCCGGTATGAAGGAACCTGAATGACAACTGAACTCAAGCTATCCGACGTGAAGGACCCGGGGCTCGCCGGCCAGGGCCAGGCATTGATCGAGTGGGCGTCCCGCGAGATGCCGGTTCTGAAGCTGATTCAAGAGCGTTTCGAGCAAGAGCGGCCGCTGGCCGGGCTGCGAATCTCGGCTTGCCTCCACGTCACTTCGGAAACCGCCAATCTGATGCTCACACTGCAGGCCGGCGGGGCTGACGTCGCGCTCTGCGCCTCCAATCCGCTCTCCACCAACGACGCGGTCGCAGCCGCACTCTCCGAGCGGCACGGCATCAAGACCTTCGCCATCAAGGGCGAGGACAACGACACCTACTACAGCCATTTGGCGGCTGCTCTCGATCACGAGCCGAACTTCACGATGGACGACGGCGCCGACCTGGTCACCATGCTCCATCGGGACCGCAGGCAGGGGCTGCCGGCAGTTAGGGGCGGGACCGAGGAGACAACGACTGGCGTCGTGCGCCTGCGGGCCATGGCCGCTCAGGGGGTGCTCGGTTATCCCATCATCGCCGTCAATGACGCCGACACCAAGCACCTCTTCGACAACCGTTACGGCACCGGGCAGAGCACTCTGGACGGAATCATTCGGGCCACCAACGTGCTGCTTGCCGGCAAAACCTTCGTGGTCGCCGGTTACGGCTGGTGCGGGCGCGGCCTGGCGAGCCGGGCCAAGGGTCACGGCGCTGACGTGATAGTCACCGAGGTCGATCCCGTTCGGGCGCTGGAGGCGGCAATGGACGGCTTCCGGGTCATGCCGATGGCCGACGCGGCCCGGCAGGGCGACATCTTCTGCACGGTGACAGGTGACGTCAACGTCTTGGACCGCAGCCACTTCGAGACCATGAAGGACGGCGCCATCCTCGCCAACTCGGGTCACTTCAACTCCGAGATCAACCTCTCGGCGCTCGACGACATGGCCACCGAGGTCCGAGCGGTGCGGCCCTCGGTGCAGCAGTACAGGCTGCGCGACGATCGTCGCCTGCACGTCCTGGGGGAGGGCCGGCTCGTCAACCTGGCGGCGGCCGAGGGTCATCCCGCTGCTGTGATGGACATGAGCTTCGCCAACCAGGCGCTCTCGGTCGAGCACATGGCGCGACATCACGAGGAGCTGGAGCGCAATGTGTACTCGGTTCCAGTCGAGATCGACAAGGACGTCGCCCGGCTGAAGCTGCAGGCGATGAAGATCGGCATCGACCGCCTGACCGAGGAGCAGGAGCGATACCTCAACTCCTGGGAAGAGGGAACCTAGCCCGAAGAGACGGCAAGGATGCCCGCCGAAGGACCTGGGTCCTGGGCGGCGGCGGCGCCCGTGGCGCCGCCCAGGTGGGCGTCCTCCTGGCGCTGTTCGAGGCGGGTATCGCACCACCCGAGCGCCTGATCGGAGTCAGCGTGGGAGCGCTCAACGCGGTGGTCATCGCCGCCTATCCCTCTCTGGCAGGAGCGCACATGCTCCGTGAGATCTGGCTCTCCAAGCCGGCAGCTGACGTGTTTCGCGGTCATCCGCTGAGCCTGCTGATGACCCGCATGCGCACTCAGGGCATCTCGGTCCTGCCGGCCAGGAACGTTGCCCGGGTGATCGACCGCAGCGTTGACGTGACCGGGACGGAGACCTTTGAGCAGCTGAAGGTGCCGCTGCAGGTTGTGGCCACCAACCTCCACGCCGGCACCTCCCGGGTGTTCGACAGCGGGCCCCTGCGGCTCGCCCTGCAGGCTTCGACAGCGATCCCGGGCGTGTTTCCACCGGTGGACATCGACGGCCACGGCTATCTGGACGGCGGCATCATCGACAATCTGCCCATCTCGCTGGCCGTGGAGAGCGGCGCGCGAGAGATCCTGGCGATCAGCCTGATGGCCGGGGGCGAGGTCGACCGCCTACCTGGCAATTGGGCGGAGTTGCTGGCGCGGACTCTGCAGTTGGCGCTCCATCACCGGGCTCTGAGCGACTTTGAGCGGCTGAAGCGACGCGTCCGGCTGCTGCTCCTCTGTCCGGTGCTGAAGCCTGAGCAGGGTCTCGACATGCAGCGCGCTCACGTCGAGGAGATGATCGAGGCAGCTCGCCAGGCCACCACCCAGCTGCTTCAGGACGCCGGCCGGACGCTCTTCCGCAGCTCAGCAGTGCACTACTTGAACCTGGCCGGCGGCTAGCTATAGGTAGAACTGCCGCCAGGCGGTCCACCAGTCAGGTCCTGTGCTGCGGATACGGCGGCCGTCCAGAATCTCCACTTGAGGCCGGTTTCGATACCGCTCAGGACCGTCGGCGTGGGCGTACTCGACCTCGATGGCGCAGGGTCGACCGGGGTCGTAGGGCCGTACCGCGGCCAGGTCGCCGAGGGCCGAGCTGGCAGCTGCCTCGATCCTCCGCCGGGCCTCCGCCGGCTGCAGGTGGCGGGCGCTGAAGCGGCCGATGCCCGTCTTGACGGCAACCGTGGTAAGGCCGGAGCCGAGCAGGTCGCTGGCCTCCGCCGCGGTTTGGGCGTCTCCGGTCACGAGCAGGACCGGGCAGCCCCACTGGCCGCAGAGGGCGGCGTTGATGCCGGTCTCGCCGACCAGGCGGCCGTTGAACCAGAGGTTGTGCCACTGGCTGCCTGATACGGTGTGCGACAGGACGCCCGCAGGCGTGCCGGCTCGGGCATGCATACCGATCAGCAGGGCACCGTCGCACCCCTGCTCGAGCGGCTCCACGTACTCGGTCCAGGAGGATTGGACCGCAAACTCGCAGCCCCGCTCCAGCCGCTCCGGGATCAGCGAGTTGAACGACCAGTCACCGCCGGCGCCGTGGCAATCGAGGACTATCACCTCGCTCGCTCCGCCCGAACGTGCTCCTCGCACGGCCGCGTTGACCTCCTCCGTGTAGAGGATGCGGGCCTCCTGATAGGCCGAGGAGTCGCCTCCAGTGGTCTGCGCCCACTTGCTGATGCCGGCCACCCCCTCCATGTCGGCCAGGATGAGAACCCGCATTCGAGGAGCTTAGGGCAGGCACAACGGGCTGGTAGGCTGACCAAAACCAGTCGGGAATGCCCGGGGCGTCTGGGGTCGGCCCATGCGGTGGCGCGACCTTGCCGGCGTCCGGAGTCTCAGGAGGTACGCATGGCGAAGAGCGCGCACAGCCCAGCCCAGTCGGTTTTCACGTCTGAATCGGTCGCGGAGGGCCACCCTGACAAGGTGGCCGATCAGATCTCCGACGCGGTGCTCGACTCCATTTTGGCCAAGGATCCACTCGCGCGGGTGGCCTGCGAGACGACAGTCACCACTGGCCTGGTGCTGGTCTCCGGTGAGCTCAGCACCGACTGCTATGTCGACATCCCGAGGATCATCCGACAAACCGTCCGCGAGGTCGGCTACACCCGAGCCAAGTACGGGCTGGACGCCGAGACCTGCGGTGTGCTGGTCAGCATCGATGAGCAGTCACCCGACATCGCCCAGGGGGTTGACGTGGGGGGCGCCGGCGACTCCGGCATGGTCTTCGGCTTTGCCTGCCGGGACACACCTGAGCTCATGCCGCTCCCGATCCAGCTCGCTCACCGGCTCTCGCGCCGCCTGGCGGAGGTGCGGAAGTCGCGAGCGCTGCCCTACCTGCGGCCCGATGGAAAGGTGCAGGTGACAGTCGGCTACGACGAGGCCGGCAGTCCCTGCTCGGTCGAAACCGTGGTGGTCTCCGCCCAGCACAATGAGGAGGTGGATCAGGAGCAGCTCCGTGACGACCTCATAAAGCAGGTCCTGGAACCCGTCTTGAAGGATGGGCTGGCGACCGACGGCACCCGCTATCTGATCAACCCCACAGGCCGTTTCGTGATCGGGGGGCCGGCGGCCGACGTGGGCCTGACAGGGCGCAAGGTGATAGTCGACACCTATGGCGGTTGGGCCCGGCACGGCGGCGGCTGCTTCTCGGGCAAGGATCCGACCAAGGTGGACCGCGCCGGGGCGTACGGCGCGCGCTACGTCGCCAAGAACATAGTTGCCGGCGGCCTCGCCGAGCGCTGCGAGGTGCAGCTCTCTTACGCGATCGGCGTCGTCAAGCCGGTGGCCCTGCGGATCGACACCCAGGGCACCGGGACAGTGGGCGAGAGAGAGCTGGAGCGGGCTGTCAACCGCCTCTTTGATCTGAGCCCGCTGGGCATCATCAAGGAGCTCAACCTGCGGCGGCCGCTGTTCCGCGCGACAGCCTGCTACGGTCACTTCGGCCGGACCGACATCGATGCGCCCTGGGAGGACACGAGTCGGGCGGTGGAGCTGGCGGCGGAAGTCGCTTGACGCGCCCTCGACACTTCTACGCTGTCATTCCGGCCGGGGGCGCCGGCTCAAGGCTCTGGCCGCGCTCCCGGCGCAGCTCGCCCAAGCATGTGCTGCCACTCTCGGGCAGCGGCCAGCCGCTGCTGGTGGAGGCGTACGAGCGGATCGCCCCCCTGGCCGCGGAGACGCTCATCCTGACGGAAGTCAGCCAGCTGTCCCTGCTGAGCGGGCTCCTACCCGGGCTGGACAGCAGTGGATTCATAGTCGAGCCGGCCGCTCGGGGCACAACCAATGCCCTCGGCCTGGCGGCATTGACACTCCTGGAGCGGGACCCTGAGGCGCTGATGCTCTCCCTGGCGGCGGACCACGTCATCAAGGGTGCCGCCGCCTATCGTGCCGCTGTTCGAACAGCTCGGCACGTGGCGGCGGCGACGGGAGAGCTGGTCACTATTGGGCTGCTGCCCACGTACCCGGCCACCGGCTTCGGCTACATCGACGCGGGAAGGGAGATGAGGGGCCTGGGCTGGACGGCGCGCCGGGTGGATGGGTTCACTGAGAAGCCACCGCTGCGAGCGGCGACTCGCTACGTCGCGAGTGGCCACCACTACTGGAACCTGAACATGTTCTGCTTCCGCTGCGACGCTTTCGCCGAGCAGCTGCGCGAACACGGCAGGGATCACTACGACGGTCTGGTTCGTGTCCTCCGGGCCCGGCGCGAAGGCGACGAGGGGAAGGCGGCGGAGATCTACTGCAGCCTGCCCACCGACGCTGTCGACTACACGGTGATGGAGCGCACCAAGCGGCTGCTCATGGTGCCGGCGGAGTTTGAGTGGACTGATGTCGGGTCTTGGGCGGATCTCGCCGAGCTGCTGCCGACCGACCAAGAGGGAAACCATGTGGAGGGCGACGCCGTGCTCATCGATACGACCGGCGCCTACGTCTCCGCCCCCGGCAAGTTGGTGGCTATGATCGGCGTTCAGGACCTGATAGTGGTCGACACTCCTGCCGCCCTCCTGGTCTGTCCCAAGGAGCGGGCCCAGGACGTGAAGAAGGTGGTCCAGTCCCTGAGTCGCGACGGGCGCGCTCAGTACCTTTAGTACGGCGGTGGCTATCAAGTTCGGGACCGACGGCTGGCGCGGTGTCGTCGGCGACGACTTCACCTATGAGAACGTGCGCTTGGCTGCGGCCGGCATCGCCCGTTCTTTGGGCAGCGGCACAGTGGTTGTCGGCTACGACCGCCGCTTTGCTTCAGAGCTGTTCGCAGAAGAGGTGGCGCGGGTGCTGGCCGGCAAGGGCCTGCAGGCGCTTCTCTTCGACCGGGCGACGCCCACCCAGGTCGCCTGCTGGACGGTGGTGGATCGAAGAGCTGCGGGAGCTGTCATAGTCACCGCCAGCCACAATCCCTACATCTTCAACGGCTTGAAGTTCCGGCCGGAGACAGGCAGTTCAGCCCCGGCTGACCTGATCGAGCGGTTGGAGGAGGCGATCGCGGCAGTGGCGGAGGGCGCTGCGCGCGTCCAACGGGCGGAGCCGAATGACGAGCGGATCCAGCGCCTCGATCCGCGGCCATCGTACTTCCAGCAGGTGGGCCGGATGGTCGACCTGGAAGCCATCCGGCGATCTGGTCTGAGTCTCGTCCATGAAGCGATGCACGGCTCGGGGGCCGGCTACGTGGCCGAGCTGGCCGGCGGCGGCCGAACCGGTGTCACCGAGCTGCACGCTGAGCGCAACCCCTGGTTCGGCGGCGTCAACCCCGAGCCCATCCCGGCCAACCTGCGGGAGGCGCTGGGCCTGATGGGCTCCGGCGGTCACGATCTTGCCATCTGCACTGACGGTGACGCCGACCGGGTGGGGGTCATCGACGAGCGCGGCCATTTCGTCAACCAGCTGCAGGTTTTCGCGCTGCTGATCCGTTATCTGGTCGAGGTCCGCGGCCTTCGGGCGCCGATCGTGAAGAGCATCAACATGACCTTCATGGCAGACCGTCTGGCCGAGCGCTACGGGCTGGTGGTGCACGAGGTTCCCATCGGCTTCAAGAGCATCGCGCCCAGGATGATGGCCGTCGATGCGCTCGTGGGCGGTGAGGAGTCAGGCGGCTTCGCCTTCCAGGGACACATCCCGGAAAGGGATGGGCTGCTGGCAGGCCTTTTCTTCGCCGACTACCTGGCCCGGACCGGCAAGCGTCTATCGGAACTGCTCCAAGAGCTGGCGGAACTCGTCGGCCCGAGCGCGTACGCCCGGCACGATCATCACCTGCCCCGGGACGACTACGCTCAGGAGCGGCGGAGGATCCTGGGCCTTCTGGCTGAGCGTTCTCCGCAGGAGGTTGCCGGAGTGCGGGTGGCTGCCACCCGGGTTGACGACGGCTACAAATTCACCCTGATCGACGGCAGCTGGGTGCTGCTGCGCGCCAGCGGAACCGAGCCGCTGATCCGCGTCTACTCCGAGGCCGCGACTGCCGACGAGGTGGCTGCCCGCCTCGCGGCGCTGGAGGAGATAGTTGGACTTGAACGACGCGTCGCCGCCTGAGACGCGGCCGACCAAGGTGCGGAAGGCGGCGGAGAGCCGCACCGACAAGCCCTGGGGCTACGAGCTGCGTTGGGCGATCACCGACAGGTATCTGGGCAAGATCCTTCACGTGAATGGAGGTGAGGCACTCTCGCTGCAGTATCACGTCCGGAAGGACGAGTGCATCCTGCTCTCGTCAGGAATCTTGGACCTGGAACTGGACGGTGAGGTGCATCGGCTTGAGCCAGGCGACACCGCCCACATCACGCCCGGCACCCGGCACCGCATGACTGCTGTCGAGGACTGTGACATCTTCGAGGTTTCCACTCCAGAGATAGACGACGTCATCAGGCTCGAAGACCGCTACGGGCGCCAGGGAACCTGACCGGCACCTGCGGAGCCCGCCGAAGCGGACAGGTCGCTCGGTAACATCAAGCGCTCGTGAAGACACCGCCTCCCGCCGACGATCACGTGCTGCCTCCGCTGAGGTCGGTTCCGCAAAGGGACTTCCGCTTCCTCGTCTTCGCCGGCGTCATCCTGGTCGCGCTGGCTTTGGGCCTCCAGTCAGACCTGGTGGGGAATCAGATCTGGGCTCTGAGCGGAGGGCTGGTCCTGCTCGCCGCAGCAGTCCTCGCCGGCTATCTGAGGGTGGAGTCGAGGCTGCCCGCGATCGAGCACTTTGTGCCGGTCGCCCTGGCGGTGGTTGCGCTGACCGGAGTCGCGCTGCTCAGCCGCGGCCACTTCTTGCGCTACGCAGCTGCCGCCGCCGCCTTCGGGATCGCGTTCGCGGCGGTGGCGCAGCTGGACCTGAAGCACCTGCGAGCCCAGGCCAAACCCGGCCATCTGATAGTTCAGGACACGGTCCTCGTGGTCTGCGTGGCAGGCGCCTTCCTCGGCGTGTTGATAGCCACCCAGGACCTCGCCATCAGGCTGGGAGCTGTCTTCGCCATCGCCGGTCTGGCCAGCTATCGCAGCTTCCGGGTACTGGGCGCCCCGATTCCGGGCCGGCCGGCTCTCATGTTCGCCGCGCTGGTGGCGGAGCTGGTCACCTTCTTCGCCTGGGCCCTGAGCGCCACAGCATATTTCGGCGAAGGGTTGTTTGCGGTCATGCTGATGCTCATCTGGTACGTCAACCGCGGCTTCGTCAGGCACACGTACGAGAGGAGTCTCACCCGGCAGGTCTTCCTGGAATACGGGCTGCTCGGCCTACTGGCGGCATTCCTCTTCTTCGTGAGCCGGCAACCACTTCACTAGGCAGATAGAAGGAATGCCTCCCCGCCGATGATTCCCTCCCCAGCGCCCGCCCGCCTTCAGCGGGCTCTCATGGTTCCGCTCATCGTGCTGGCCTGGCTGGCCATCGCCGTAATCGTGGTGTGGCTGATCAGCCACGTCACGAAAGCTCTGCTCATCCTTGTGCTGGCGGCTGTGATCGCGTTTGCTGTGACGCCTCTGGTCAAACTGCTGAGCCGCTATATGAAGCGGGTGTTCGCGATCGCCATCTCCTACCTCATTGGTTTCACTGTGGTCTTCGGCCTTCTCACATTCATCGCGCTCTCGGCAGCCAACGAGATCAGCAACTTCGTCTCCCATCTGGGGGACTACACGCGCGCCCTGCAGGACCTGCTGCCGACCTACGAACGCCTGCTGCAGCCGTTCGGGGTGAGCCATGCTCAGGTTCTCGCGGCGGAACGCCAGGCGGTCGCCTCGCTTCAGGGCTTGGCCGCCAATGCCGCGAAGGATGTGTTCGGTGTCGTGCAGACAGTGCTTGGCACAGTCGTTGACGGAGTCCTGGTGCTGATCCTGAGTATTTACCTGACGGCGAGTGGGCCCCGCTTCACCCAGTGGATGCACGACCAACTGCCTGGCACGCAGCAGAAGCGGACCAACCAGATGCGTCACATCGTGAACACTGTGGTGGGCGGCTACGTCCGCGGGACCCTTACCCTGTCGGTGCTGATCGGTGTCCTGGTCTTCATAGGCATGGAGCTCATCGGCGTTCGGTACGCCTTGCTGCTTGGCATCCTCGCCTTCTTCATGGAGTTCGTTCCCATTCTCGGTGTGATGGTCTCGGGCGCCGTGTGCGTGCTGGTTGGACTCTTCGGGGGCGGTGCTGGGCCTGATCTGATCAGGGCCGGCCTGGTGCTGATCTGGTTCATAGTCGTTCACATCATCGAAGGGGATGTGGTGGGGCCGCGAATCATGGGCAAAGCCGTGGGTATCCATCCCGCGGTGGCCATTCTTGCCCTGGTCGCAGGGAGCGAGCTGTTCGGCCTTTGGGGTGCCCTCTTCGGCGCGCCCATCGCCGGCCTCCTCCAGGCCACAGTGATGGCCGCCTTCAAGGAGTACAAGACCGCGAACGCGCCGCCGCAGGTAGTCGCGCGCGAGTTGGAATCCGTGGAGCCAGAGCCGCTGCCGGCGTCGTCGAGCTGACCGCGCGAGGGGAGCCGGCCCGCCAAAACCGGGGCCAGTACGCTTCCTGACTCAGAGAGACCGCCGCAGGCAGTCGAGCTTCAGGGAAAGAGGTCGTGCACCCTTCGCCGGCCGATGAGGTGCTCGGCCAGGCGCTTGGCGCAGTTGAAGGCGTAGGCCATTCCGTGGCCGTTGTAGCCGGCGCTGAGGTAGACGTTCGGCAGATCCGGCAGCGGGCCCACCAGCGGCAGCTCAGTCTGTGTGAAGCCCATGATTCCGGCCCAGCGATGGCTTGTCCGGCCGCTCTGGCCCAGCCCCCGCAGGTGCTCGTCCAGGCAGGCCTGCAGCTGTGGCGTCGGCACCGCCTCGTAGCCAACCTCCGTCGTCAGGAAGTGGTTGCGGTAGCCGCCGGCCAGCAGTGTGCCGTCGGCCAGCTGCCGCCAGTACTGGTAGCCCTCGTCGGAGTAGGTCGGCCGCTCCACCAGGCCGGGCCGCTCGCCGGCACTCGCCGCCATCTGGGCCCGAACGGGTGTGATGGGAGCTCCGGGCACGAGTTGGCCGGTATAGGCGTTGGTGGCCAGGATGACGGCGCCGGCCAGGCACTCGGCCTCTCCCGCGCGAACCCGAACCCCGTCGGTGCCTGCGTCCAAGCCATCCACCTTGACGCCTTCCCGAACGCTCCCGGGCCGGGCCCGGGCGGCCAGGACCAGCAGCGCCTCCAGCGGATTCAACTCCCCGTCGCCGGGGTTCAGGAGCCGGCCCTCCTGGAGACGAACGTCGGCGCCATCTTCGCGGAGCAGCAGCACAGACTCCTCCAGGTCGAGGGCCTCCTGAGGGGAGGCGGGCTGGGTGTAGCTGCCCAGCCGGCGGTAGCTGCGGGCACGTCCGCCCAGCGCCTCGGCGAGCAGCTCGTGCGTCTCGACTGTGAAGTGCCACAGCTCCTGGGCCCGCCGGCGGCCGAACCTGCGCACCGCTACCGCGTAGCACGAGGCTGTGCCAGCCAGCAGGAAGCCCGCGCTGCGGCCGCTGGCTCCAGCGCCCAGGCGATCCTGCTCCACCAGTACTACGCCAGGGATTGGGCGCAGCCAGTGCAGCAGTCCGAGCCCTGTGATGCCTCCGCCCACTATCAGCACATCGCAGCGGTCCGGCAGCGCGCCAACCTGATCTCGCGGTGAGAGGCCCCAGATCGGTGTGCCGAACGATTCCACAGAGAGGAGGTTAGCGGGCATGTCAACCGGCTATTTGACGCGGCTGTCGCCGGCATGATAGTGAGTTGGAGGTGAGGGTCACCATCCGGCGCCGGTCGGCGCCGCTGCTGGTGGTCTTCGTTCTAGGTCTGGCCGGCGCCTGCGGCCAACCGGCCTCGTCCGCTGCCCCGAGTCACACCTTCAAGGTGGGGGCCAACCCGGCGGGCATTGCTGTCGACGACAGGTCAGCCTGGGTGGCGAATGCCGCCGAGGGAACCATGAGCCAAATCGACGTCGCCAGCAACCGGGTGGTCCGCACAGTCCCGATAGGAGATCCGCGTCAGCTGCTGGATGCCGGCTGCGGGGCCGCTTCGATCCACCAGGTGCCGCACGGTTCCTTTCGCATCCGCTCCTGTGATGTGCCGCGGGCTGTCGCTGTCTCGCCGGGCTCCGTTTGGGTGGCGCGGGGCGACACCCGATCGATTGTCAGGCTGGACTCGAAAACCGGGCAGGTCATCGCGACCATCGCCGCAGACGTCCAGGCCTGGTACATCGCCGCCGGCGAGAGCGCTGTTTGGGCGAGTGACTACGACGCCGACACAGTGGTCAGGATCGACCCCGGCACCAACCGAGTGGTGGCCCGAGTGAGCCATCTTGGCCACGGACCGAGCGGGCTCGCAATCGGTTTCGGCTCAGTCTGGGTGGCCAGCAGCCGGGCCCAGCTGGTGACGAGGATCGACGCCAGCAGCAACACTGTGGCCGCCACCATCCCCGTCGGCCTTACGCCGCTGCCGGTGCTGGTGGCATTCGGCAGCGTCTGGGTGAGGAACGAAGAGCGCGAGGGCAACGGCAGCCTGAGCCGGATCGATCCCGGCAGCAATCGGGTTGTCGCCAGCGTACCGGTCGGCCCGGAGGCCGGCCGGGATGGGCTGGACGGGCTGGCAGCGCTCGGCAACCGGCTCTACGTGCCGGGATTGAGTCTGGAGGCTGTCGACCCGGGCAGCAACCGGGTGGTGAGCCGGCAGCCGCACACGTGCAACGCAGCCAGCGCAGGCGCCGGCTCGCTCTGGACAATCGACCTCGGCTATTCGGTGACCCGGCTCAGTCGGCCTGGCTGATCACAGGGCGCGGCCGGGTCGTGCCGACGCTGAGCCGCGTTACATGCCGAGATAAGCCTTGGCGATGTCCTCAGACTCGAGCAGCTCCCGGCCAGTGCCCGCCTTGACGATGTTGCCGGTCTCCAGAACGTAGGCGCGGTGCGCGATCTCCAGCGCCTTGTTGGCGTTCTGTTCGACCAAGAGCACGGGCACCCCTGACGCATTGATCTCAAGCACTATGTCGAAGATGGTCTGAATGAAGATGGGGGCGAGGCCCAGCGATGGCTCGTCCAGCATCAGCAGCTTGGGCTTGGACATGAGAGCGCGGCCGATCGCCAGCATCTGCTGCTCCCCACCGGAGAGCGTGCCCGCGATCTGGGATGCCCGTTCCTTTAGGCGGGGAAAGAGTTCGTAGACCCGGTCCAGGTCCTTCTGGATGCCCGCCTTGTCGCTGCGGGCGTAGGCGCCCATGAAGAGGTTGTCAGTCACCGTCATGCGGGCGAATAACCGCCTGCCTTCCGGCGACTGGCAGATGCCCTGTCCCACCCGAGCCGCTGCAGTGACGTTGTCCAGCGAGCGGCCATTGAAGGTGATGGTGCCTTCGGTGGGCCGGATCAAGCCGGAGATGGTGCGCAAGGTGGTCGTCTTTCCGGCTCCGTTGGAGCCGATAAGGGCGACGATCTCGCCCGCGTCCACGTGCAGGGTGATGCCATGGAGGGCTCGAACCCGCCCGTAGTAGGTCTGGAGGCCTTCAACCTCGAGGACAGCCATCAGTGTCCGCCGCCGAACATCAGGCTCCCTTGCCCAGATAGGCCTCGATCACCCGGGGGTTGCTGCGAACCTCCTGGGGGAGGCCTTCGGCGATCTTCTCACCGTGGTCCAGCACCACTATGCGGTCCGAGATGCCCATCACGAGCTTCATGTCGTGCTCGATCAGGAATACCGTGACACCGCTGTCCACTATCTTGCGGACCAGCGCCATCAGCTCGACCTTCTCCTGCGGCGTGAAGCCGGCGGCAGGCTCGTCCAGAAGTAAAAGCGTGGGGTTCGTGGCCAAAGCTCGAGCGATCTCCAGCCTGCGCTGCTGGCCGTAGGCCAGGTTGCGGGCGTAGTCCTGAGCCCGCCGCTGGATGCCTACGAACTGGAGCAGCTCATGGGCCCGCTCTGTCACCCGGCGCTCCTCGTTTCGGGCGGTGGGCAGCGTGAGCATGGCGTCCCAGAGCTTGGCTCGCATGCGGACGTGCTGGCCGACCCTGACGTTGTCAAGAGCTGTCATGTAGTCGAACAGGCGGATGTTCTGGAACGTCCTGGCGATGCCGAGATGCGCCACCTTGTGCGGTTTCAGGCCGGCGATGTTCTGGCCCTGGAAAACCACCTCGCCGCTAGTCGGCGCGAAGATGCCGGTGACGCAGTTGAAGAGCGTGGTCTTGCCGGCGCCGTTGGGGCCGATCAGAGCGAACACGTCGCCCCGCTTCACCGCGAAGTTCGCGTCATTGACGGCGGTGAGGCCGCCAAAGCGCTTGGTCACCGTGCGCAGGTCCAAGACCAACTGGGATGCCGGCGATCGAACGTCGGCGGTGGCAGCGGCGCCCGCGCCAGCGGGACGAACTTCACTCATGTTGCCGCGGCGTCAAACACTGATTCGTCGGTGGTGCCTCTCTGCAGTTCCTGCGCTCTCACCCGGCTGGGCAGCAAGCCCTGCGGTCTGAGCAGCATGGTGACTGCCAGGATGAGGCCGAAGATCACGAAGTTCAACCGGGTCGCGTAGTCGGTGGCGACGTTGGTGGCGTGCTGGCTGAGGTTCAGGGCACCCGCCCCGGCGGCCACCCAGTGAGGCAGGTCGCTCAATAGCTTGTACTGCACGAAGTAGATCACCAAGGCGCCCACGATGGCGCCCGGAATATTGCCCATGCCGCCCAGGGTGACCATGAGCAGGATGGTCACGGAGACCAGGAAAGTGAAGTTCTCAGGACTCACCGTCGAGAGCTTGGCGCCGAAGTAGCAGCCGGCGAAACCCGAGACGGAGGCGCCGATGGCGAAGGCCAGGAGCTTGATGTTCACCGTGTTCACGCCCATCGCCTCGGCGGCCACCTCGTCCTCGCGGACGGCCATCCAGGCCCTGCCGATCCGGGAGCGCTGGGCGTTGCGGATCACAACCACGACAGCGACGATGATCAGCACCATCAGCACGTAGTAGGCCGTCGGCTCGCCGGCCGTGAACTTCAAGTTCTGCACCACTGCGAAGCTGGCTCCCCCGTCCCAGGGCCCGTCGATCCAGTAGGGCAGGACCGGAGCGTCGATGGCGGAGATGGCGTTCACACCGCCGGTGAACTGGCTCAGATTGCGGAATACGCGCGGCACTATCTCGCCGAAGCCGAGCGTCACTATGGCCAGGTAGTCTCCCCGCAGGCGCAGCGTGGGCGCGCCCAGGATCGCGCCACAGGTCGCCGCGACCAGGACGGCCACGAACAGGAGCACCCAGAAGGGCAGGTGGACCTCATGGCCGATCGGGCTCAGCGCCAGCTGGCCCGAGGCCAGCATGCCGTAGGTGTAGGCGCCGATGGCGAAGAAGGCGGCGTAGCCCAGATCCAGCAGGCCGGCGAAGCCGACCACCACGTTGAGCCCGAGCGCCATCACGACGAACACCCCCGCGTCGGCCGCCTGGCTGACCAGGGCAGGGCCCTGGTCGGGGTTGATCAGGTAGACGAGGGTCGGATAGATGAGGGCCAGAAAGCCCAGCCCCACATAGGTGAGGGTGTTCGGGTCTCGCCAGTCGACTTTTGAGAAGCGCCGCCGAGCGGCGACTGCAACGCTCATTTCTCGGGCACCTGCATGCCGAGCAGGCCGGTTGGCCGAAAGACCAACACGTAGACCAGGATGGCGAAGATCAGCACGTCACTCCATTCCGAGCGCCCGTAGCCGTCGTTGAAGGCGCGGATCAGCCCGATCAGCAGCGCGCCGAGGGCGGCGCCCCGGATATTGCCGATGCCGCCCAGCACAGCTGCCGTGAAAGCAAAGAGGCCGGTGATGAAGCCGGTGTCGAAGCGGAAGTTGTGGAGGTAGAAGCCGTAGAGAATGCCGCCCGCCGCCGCCAGGGCGGCGCCTATGAAGAAGGTGGCGGAGATCGTGCGGTTGATGTCGATGCCCATCAGTTGGGCTGCATCGCGGTCCTGAGCCGTGGCCCGCATCGCCTTGCCCAGCTTGGTGCGTTCGATGAAGAGGGTGAGCAGAACCACCAGGACGAGGGCGGCTGCGATGAGAACTATCGACCTGTAGTCCACGTTGGCCGCGAGGACCGTGAAGTGGCCGCCCGGCAGCAGGTCGGGGGACTGGATGAAGTTGGGCCCCTTCCAGATGAACATGAGGCCCTCCAGGATGAACGACATGCCGACCGCCGTGATGAGCGGTGCCAGGCGCGGCTGATGCCGCAGTGGACGGTAGGCGACCCGCTCGATGAGAACGTTGATCCCGCCGTTGATGGCCATCGTCACGGCCATGACGCCGATCACCACGAACAGGGTCAGGAAGCCCAGGTTCAAGTCCTTGCCGGGCACAATGCCGATGAGGGAGAAGATCAGGACGCCGATGAAGCCACCCAGGGTGAAGATGTCGCCGTGGGCGAAGTTGATCAGCTCGATGATCCCGTAGACCATGGTGTAGCCGAGGGCGATCAGGGCCAGCACGGCTCCGTCGGTCACCCCGAACACCAGGATCTGCAGGAAGAAGCCAGGGTTCAAGAAAAGCCGGGGCAGGATCAGGACGAGGAACGCCACCAGCGGGACGCCGTAGAAGATCCAGCCGCCAACCCGGCCCGAGATGCCCAGCCGGGTCTGTTTCAGGGCGCCTGCGACTGTCGCCAAATCAGGTGCTGCTCCTTATTAAGAAGAGGGGGAGCCCCATGCGGGGCTCCCCTGAGAAAAGACCTATCTACCTAGGACGTCTTCACAGTCGGCTTGTCTTCGCCGAAGTTCTCCTGCCCGACCCACGGCTCGTCGTTAGCCTTCTTGGGGTCGGCGCTGTCGTACTTGTAGATCGAGATGATCTTGACGCTGGTGTCGCCGTTCGCATCAAAGCTGGTCGAACCCAGGGCACCCTGGTAATTCTTGGTGGAAGCGGCTGCCTTGCGCACACCGTCACGCTTGGGCATGTTGCCGCCGTTGTCGTCGATCGCCTTGCTGATCGCGTTGATCAGGATGCCTCCGGCATCGGTCGCCACGATCGAGTAGGCGGTGTAGTCGGCGGGATCGGGGTAGGCCTTCTTGTAGCCGTCGATCACCGACTTGGCGGAAGGAACGTGGACAGGGTCCACTGCCGCGATCGAGGCGAAGACGTTCGGGGCCATGGCGCCGGCCTGGCCGACGCACTCACCGTCCTGGACAATGCCGTCACCCCCACCGAAGGGAGTGGTGGCGTCGAAGATGCCGTTCATCTGGGCGCGGACCTGGCAGACCTTCGTGCCTGTCGTGCCGCCCACGTAGATGCCCTGCGCGCCGGCGTTCTTGGCGGCAGTGAGGAAGGGCTTGAAGTCAGTCGTGTTCTGGTCGTAGTCGTTGCGGGGGCCGACTACCTGGCCGCCCTTGGCCTTGAACTCAGCGGTGAAGGCGTCAGCTATGCCCTTGCCGTAGGTCTGGTTGTCAGAGGCGACCCCTACCTTCTGGATCTTCAGAACCTGGAGGAAGTAGTCAGCCATCGCCGGGCCCTGATAGTCGTCGGTGGTCACAACGCGGAAGTAGTTGTTCGGGTTGCTCTTGCGAAGCTGCTTGGCCAGGCCGCCACAGCCCGCGTCGTAGGGAAAGCGCGAGTCAGCATTGTCCTTCGTCAGGCAGACGCCCGTGTTGGCGGGGCTGATCATCGTCAGGTTCGCGTCGGCCGCGATGGGGATCTCAGTCTTGGCCACGTTTGAATTCAGCGGGCCCACGAAGCCAAGCAGTTTGGTATCGCCGACCATCGCCTGGACGTTCTGGGCGCCCTTCTGAGGGTCGTGCACTCCGTTCACAGCGTCGTCGAAGGGGATCACCTTGATGGTGAAGCCCTTGACCTTGCCGGCTCGCTGAGCGGCGTACTGGACGCCCTTCAGGATCGGTTGACCCTGGGTGCTCTCGGTGCCTGACAGTGGCATCTCCACGCCTATGTGGATCTCACCCTTGTCAGCTGTGCTGCTGCTGCCGCCGCTACTGCCGCCGCAGGCTGCCGCGGCCAGGCTGGCCGCAAACACGACCGCGACCGGTCTCAGACCTTTCAGTCTCGTCATTCACTTCTCCCTTCAGAAACCTCTGAAGCAATCTGGTTACCTTCCCTCGTCCTCTTCCCGGGCGGGTGTCCGGGGCGAGAGTGCACCGACGGGGGATAGCCCGCCCCGTAGGACGTGCATAGTACTCCGACGCCAATACTGCTCAGCCGGAGTCCCTCTGTCAAGTCGCCCGTATGCGGAGGCGTCCGCCTGGCACGGGCAAGGGGAGGCAGGCCTCCCCTTCCGGAACCCCACCGGGTTTGTGCTTAGCCTCAGGTCAGTGGCTGCGCCGGTTGCTCTCGTGAAGCCGGCATCGGTGCCTGGGCCGAGGTCGTGTACGGGCCGGGATGAACCCGGCCTATCGACCTAACGCCAGCACTCAGCCCCGGAGACGCCGATAGGCGCGCCCGGTCCACCTATACTAGACAGTCCGGCGCAGCGCACCCGCTCGCCATGATCCTGAAGCAGCAGTTGGAGCGCGCCCGTTGAGCACTCAGACCAAAGAGCCAGCCAAGTCGAAGTCCGTCTATGTGGACCAGGCGGTCCAGTGCGCCGTGGACGCGCGCTGGGAGGAGGCAGCGGACTTGAACCGCGAGCTGGTCGACGCCTACGGCCCCGACGAGAGTGCCTACAACCGGCTGGGCAAGGCCCTGACTGAGCTGGGCAAGCTGAAGGATGCGCGGGAGGCCTATGAGTCGGCCCTGAAGCTCAACCCCATGAACCCGGTCGCCCGCAAGAACGCCGAGAAGCTGAAGGGCCTGATGAGCGCCAAGCAGGCTCTGAAGGGCGGAACAGTGAAGGTCGACTTGAGCCTCTTCGTGGAGGAGATGGGCAAGACTGTGGTCACCACGCTCAAGGCGGCGGCAGGCGACGTCTGCTCCAAGGTGGTCCCGGGCGACGTGGCCGAGCTTCGCGTCGAGGGTGACGGGGTGGAGGTCGACACAGTGCGCGGCGTCCGCGTCGGCAGTCTGGAGGCCAAGCTGGCCCGCCGGCTGCTGAAGTTCATCCAGGGCGGCAACCGCTATCAGGTGGGGGTCATGTCCTGCGACGGCAGCACTGTCAAGGTGATCCTCCGCGAGCTCTACCAGGATCCAAAGTTCATGGGCAAGCCCAGCTTTCCGATTGTTCGCAAGCGAGAGACCGAATTTCGTCCCTACACGCGGGAGAATCTCATCAACCGCGACGCTGACGCCTTCGTCCTCGACGACGAGGAGAGCGATGACCTGGTCGCCGGCAGCGAGGCCGAATTGGAGGAAGAGGAAGGCATGCATGAGGTGGTCGACGATGAGGACGACGCCGAAGGCGAGGTCGACGACGAGGACGAAGAGTAGGTTGCTGGAGCCCAATAGCCGGAGGTCTCTTCACCAGGCCGTCTAGCCCGCTCAGCCGGCGCGACATTCCAGGCCTGAGCGACCTGCTGCCCGAGACGGCGGAGGCGACCCGCCGCAGCCAGGAGGCTGTGCTGGCGGAGATGCGTCGCTGGGGCTACCGCTACGTCGTCACGCCCTCCTTGGAGCGCGTCGATCTGCTTGCGCTGGGCCTGGACGAAGAGGAGCGCCGGCGCCTCTTCAAGCTGGTCGACCAGGATGGGTCCGTCCTGGGCCTGGTCTCCGAGCGCACTGTGCCGGTGGCGCGGCTGGTGGCCGGCAAGCTCCGCGGAGCGCCCCTGCCGCTGCGTCTCTGCTACGCCGGACCCGTGCTGAGCAACCACCCTGAAGGTTTCAGCCGACAGCGGGAGACCCAGCAGGTGGGAGCGGAGTTGATAGGCGCCTCGGGCCCACTTGCCGACTCCGAGGTGATCGCCCTGGCTGTTCAAGCGCTGGCGGCCGCGGGCCTGCGGCGCTACCAGGTCGATGTGGGTCACTCAGGCTTCTTCATGGGCCTGCTGGAGGGGCTGAAGCTGCCCGAGGCTGCCAAGGCGGCGGTCAAGGCGCAGCTCGTCGCCCGGGACTTTGTGGGCCTGGAAGCGATCCTGAACGAAACTCCGCTCCGGCGCGAGGAGCACCAGCTGCTGCTGCGCTTCCCCGCGCTGCGAGGTGGTCCGGAGATCTTGGACGCCGCCGCCGGCCTGGTCCGCAACCGGCGTTCCGACGCCGCGCTCTCGGAGCTTCGCCGGGTGCATGAGCTGCTGGCTCTGCACGGCCTGGAAGCGCCGGTCTCGCTGGACCTGGGCGCGATCCGCGACTTTGACTACTACACAGGCGTCACCTTCGAGGGCTACGGACCCGATCTCGGCAGGCCGCTCGCCCAGGGCGGTCGCTACGACACTCTGCTGGCGCGGTTCGGACGTCCGGCTCCCGCCACCGGGTTCGTGATCCACCTGGACCGGGTGGGTGAGGCCCTGCAGCGCGCAGGCGTCCAACCTGATCCTGTGCACCTGGAGGCGGCGATCGCCTGGAGCCAGGGCGGGCTGGAGGTCGCCCTTCGCCTCGGTCAGGCACTGCGGGGCTTCGGTCTGCGAACAGTCGTCAGCACCGAGCCTCGGGCGGCGCCGACGGCGCGCAGCTGGGCGACCGGTCTGGGCGCTCGCGGCTATTGCCATGTCAACGCGCGAGGGGAGATAGCGGTTGGTCGGGACAGGGGCTGGCTCCGCCTGTCCCTGGCGGACGCGGTGGCGCAGCTGGCAGGGACGAGCGCCCGGTGATCACCATCGCCATCCCGACGGGCACCCTTCTGGACGACTCCCTGGGGCTGCTGCGGAGAGCAGGTGTGGTCGATCTGAACCGCGCCGAGCTGGGCCGCAAGCTGCTCGTGGAGAAGGCAGGACTTCGCTGCGTTCTGGTTCGTCCCGCCGACGTGGCTGCCTACGTGAATCACGGTGCGGCCGACCTCGGAATTGCGGGCAAGGACCAGCTGTGGGAGGCCCCGGGCGGCCATTACGAGCTGGTGGACCTCGGCTTTGGCGCCTGCAGCATGATAGTGGCTGTGCCGGAAGCCTCGCCGCTGGCTGCGCCGGAGACCTGGCCGCCCACGCTGCGCCTGGCCACCAAGTATCCCCTGGCCACCCAGCGGTTCATGCAACGGCTGGGCCAGGTTGTGGAGCTGGTCCACCTCCACGGCTCGATCGAGCTGGCGCCGCTCCTGGGGCTGGTTCACGGCATAGTGGATCTGACCCAGACCGGCCGCACGCTGCGCGAGAACAACCTGCGGGTGGTGGCGATGGTGGGCCGGTCCAGCGCCCGGCTGATAGCCAACCAGGCGTCGCTGAAAACCCGCAGCGACACAGTTCAGGGGCTGGTCACCCGGCTGCGCCAGAGCGTGGAAGCCTGATGCCGCTGCGCCGGTTCGACGCGCCTGGTTGGCGGAGAGAGATGCGCCTGGACCGGCGGCTGAACCTGGGCGGCACCGACGAGCAGCGGGAGAGCGTGACCGCCATCGTCAGAGCGGTGGCTCTGCGCGGCGATGCCGCTCTGGCAGAATACAGCCGTCGCTTCGACGGCTGGGCCCCTCAGTCTGGTGAGTCGTGGGCGGTGTCCCAGGCAGACATGCAGCTGGCCGCCCAGCGTCTTCCAGCCGACCAGATCGCTGCCCTGAAGTTCGCAGCGCAGCGCATCCGCGCCTTCCATGCCGCCCAGACCTACGCCGATGTGGAAGGCCCTGACGGGCTGCAGCTGCTAACCCGGCCAGTGCGCCGAGCGGGCCTCTACGCGCCCGGCGGCCGTGCCGCTTATCCCTCGACTGTGCTGATGACGGGAATCCCAGCCAGGGTGGCAGGGGTCCAACAGGTTGCGCTCGCCACCCCGCCGAACGCGGACGGCAGGGTACCTGACGCAATCCTCGCTGCCGCCGCACTGGCCGGGGTGGACAGCGTCTACCGCATGGGCGGCGCCCAGGCGATCGCGGCCTTCGCCTACGGCACCGAGACTGTGCAGGCGGTGGACGTCATAGCCGGTCCCGGGAACATCTACGTAGCGCTGGCCAAGCGGGAAGTGTTCGGGGCGGTCGGTGTGGACGGTGTGGCTGGTCCGACGGAGATCCTCGTGATAGCAGACGGCCAGGCCGACGCCACGCTGGTGGCGGCGGATCTCGCCTCACAGCTGGAACACGACCCTCTGGCCTGGGCTGTGCTGTTGACCGATTCGGCGGCTCTTGCCGACGCCGCCGAGGAGGGGTTCAGCGAGCTGCAGGTGAGCCTGGAGCGCGCGGACGTGGTGGCGGCGGGCAGAAGCGCGATAGTGCTGACCACCTCACTGGAGGAGGCGGTCGAGCTGGCCAATGAATTCGCCCCTGAGCATCTGGAGATACTTGCCGCCGATCCGGAGCCTCTGCTGGCGCGGGTTGAGAACGCCGGCGCAGTTTTCGTGGGAGCCCTGAGCCCGGTCTCCCTCGGCGACTACGTCATCGGCACCAACCACACGCTGCCCACCGCCGGCTCCGCTCGCCACTCGTCGCCGCTGGGCGTGTACACCTTCCTCAAGCGGACGAGCGTCGCCCGCGTGAACCGGGCGCAGTTCCGAAAGCTGGAGGGGGCGGCGCGGACCCTGGCGCGGCTGGAGGGTCTGACAGCCCACGCGCACGCCATCGCCGCGAGAACCAAGGAGGAGTAGTGGAGAGAGTCGGCAGCTGCGAGCGCAATTCACATGAGACGCAGCTGCGCTGCGAGATCCGGCTCCCGGCCCAAGCCGCCGGCGCCGCGCCCGAGTTCGAGATCAGCACAGGAGTGCCGTTCCTTGACCACATGCTGGAGCAGACCGGGCGCTATGGCTGCTTCCATCTCCGGCTGCTGGGCAGGGGTGACATCCAGGTGGATCCCCACCATCTGCTGGAGGACGCCGGCATCGTCCTCGGCGAGGCCCTCTCCCAGGCCCTTGGCGATCGAGCGGGCATAGCGCGATTCAGCTCCGCCTACGCGCCGCTCGATGACGCGCTGGCGCGGGTGGTGCTGGATCTGGGCAGGCGGCCTTATCTTGCCTACGGCCTCGGTCTGCGAGGCCGGATCGGCAGCCTGGAGTCGGAGACGATCGAGGAGTGGTGGCGGGCCTTCTCCATCCACGCCGGAGCCACCATGCACGTCGACTGCATCCGCGGCCACAACCGGCATCACGTCGCGGAGGCCGCCTTCAAAGCCCTGGGTTTGGCGCTGCGCCAGGCTGTCGCGCAAGAAGGCGGGGCGGGGACGCCCTCTTCCAAAGGGTTGCTGGGTTGAGCGGAGGCGAGGCGTTCTGATGATCGCGATAGTCGACTACGGCCTGGGCAACGTGCGCTCGGTGGCGCGGGCGCTCATGAGAGAGGGCGCCCGGCCCCAGCTCACCGCCGACTTTGGCGAGCTTGCCCGCAGTGAGGGCATCGTGCTGCCCGGCGTGGGCGCGTTCGCCGCTGCTCTCCGCAACCTGGAGAGCGGCAACCTGGGCCGCGGCCTGGTTGAGCTGGCGCGCAAGGGCAAGCCGCTGCTCGGCGTCTGCCTGGGCTACCAGCTGCTTTTCGAGCAGTCGGCTGAGCACGGCCGCCACCAGGGCCTGGGCCTGCTCCGCGGTGAGGTCGTCGAGGTCTCGCGAGCCGAGCGGCTGCCTGTCACCGGTTGGTGCCGCCTTCGGCAGCTGGAGTGGTCACCCCTGCTGGCTGGGGTGGCCGACGACTCCTACTTCTACTTCGTTCACTCGTACACACCCGAAGCCTCGCCCGACGCCGTCGCGGCCGCCGCCCATACCCGGGCCGCGGCGGCCGGCCGGCTGAATGTGCAGGGAACGCAGTTTCACCCGGAGAAGAGCGGCGCCAACGGGCTCCAGATCTATGCCAACTTTCTCGCCATGTGCGGAGCCGGATAACTTGCCCGCTAAGCGCGTGATCCCCTGCCTCGACGTCACGGCTGGTCGGGTGGTGAAGGGCGTTCGCTTCGTCGACCTGCAGGATGCCGGGGACCCAGTCGAGCTGGCGGCGTGGTACGACCGGGAGGGCGCTGATGAGCTCGTCTTCCTCGACATCACTGCCTCTTCGGACCAGCGCCGCATCCTGCTCGACGTGGTGGCCCAGACCGCTGACCAGCTGTTCATCCCGCTCACCGTGGGCGGCGGTGTCCGCTCAGTCGAGGATGTCCAGGAGCTGCTCTCGAACGGTGCCGACAAGGTGGCAGTCAACTCAGCAGCGCTGGCTGATCCGGAGCTTCTGACCGAGGGCGCGGGGCTCTTTGGCGCCCAGTGCATGGTGCTCGCCGTCGACGCTCGTCGCCGCCAGGACGCCCCGGGCTGGGAGGTCTTCTCCCACGGCGGCCGGCGACCCACCGGCCGCGACGCGATCGAATGGGTGCGGGAGGGCGAGAGCCGCGGTGCAGGTGAGATTCTGCTCACCTCAATGGATCGGGACGGGACCAAGGAGGGCTTTGACCTCGATCTCACCCGAGCCGTGAGCGAGGCGGTGCGGCTGCCGGTCATCGCCTCGGGTGGCGCCGGCAGCGCCCAGCATCTGGTCGAGGCGGTGACCACAGGACGAGCGGAGGCAGCGCTGGCCGCCTCCATCTTCCACTTCGGCGAGATCTCGATCGGCCAAGTCAAGGCCGCTCTCGCCGAGGCCGGAGTGGAGGTCAGGCGCTGAGACCCGACTTCTCGCAGGGCCTGATCCCGGCGGTGGCCCAGGACGCGGCGACGGGCGAGGTGTTGATGCTCGCCTACATGGACGGGGAGGCCTGGCGCCATACGCGGGAAACGGGCCGGGCCTGGTTCCACTCGCGCCGCCGCGGGCTCTGGGAGAAGGGCGCCACCTCCGGCAACCACATGGAGGTGGTGGAGATCCGGCTCGACTGCGACGGTGACGCCATCCTGCTCCGCGTCACACCTCAGGGCCCGGCCTGCCACACGGGCGCCCGGAGCTGCTTCTTCAATTCCCCGGAGTAGCTCCGGGCTGGTCGGCTCTCCTGTGCGCTGCCCTACGGCTGGGTGCGGGCCTGCGGGAGCTCGGCCCGTGCGGGGGTCGGCAGTGCGCCCCAGAGCGGCTTGCCCACCGGGAGGAACGGTGTCGCCGCCATGCTGTTGACGACCCCGGCAGCTGACGTGTACCAGGCGACGAGCGCCGTAACGATTCCCATGTAGCCGCCAAGGGTGACCAGCGCGGTGGTGCCACTCAAGTATCCG
Source organism: Candidatus Dormiibacter spiritus (assembly GCA_003244185.1). Classification (GTDB taxonomy): domain Bacteria; phylum Chloroflexota; class Dormibacteria; order Dormibacterales; family Dormibacteraceae; genus Dormiibacter; species Dormiibacter spiritus. Next base: position 55,406 of record QHBT01000046.1, read on the forward strand.
AGGAACAGCAGGATCTCCGTGATCTCCAGGGTCAGGAAGACTCCGAAGACCGCCCAGTTGACCCTGGCGGCCCAGGCCAACATGTAGGTGTTGAAGATCGCGAAGGCCAGCACGAACCAGCCCAGGCTGTGCGTCACGTCGGCAGCTGCCACCTTCCCGGCCAGGACCAGGACGATGAACGCTGCCAGCGAGAGCCAGAAGGCGCCGTAGGACGAGAACGCGGTGGCCCCGAAGGTGTTGCGGTTCTTGAACTCCCACATACCGGCCGCGAACTGGGCGAGGCCGCCATAGAAGAACGCCAGGCCCACGAAGATGAGCTCCGGCGCCCAGCCGGCGTTGTGAGCGCTGAGCACGAAGGTGGTGAGGGCGAAAGCGGCCAGACCCAACGGGGCCGGATCCGCGACCGGGAGCACCGGTCTCGTTTCCTCTGCCAGCTCAGACATTTACTCCCTCCTCTGCGTTCGGTCTGCCAACTGCTCTAAGCGAGGATTTCCTTCACGCGGTGAGTGCATCGTACGCCCTCTTCTGCGGAACTTGGGCACGTTGTCGGCGTCGGCATTCAAGACGCGGTCAACCCGTGCCAGCAGCCACAGTGGTCATGGCCAGCCGGTCATTTGCGACCCACCGCCAGGACCTGGCCCTCACAGAGGTAGAAGTCAGTGTGGTTCAGGGGGTGGTCCTGGTGGGCGGGATCTCGCAGCCGAGACCACGCCTCGAGGTCAGCGTCAGGCAGCGCCTGGTTGGAGGCGACCGCGGCCAGGAACGCGAGCCACTCGGCGAAAAAGCCGCGCTCCTGGTCAGTGAGAGGAGCCCAGCGTTCGATCAGCTCGCTCTTCTGCCAGACCGACTGGAGGCCAGCGTGCTCCAACCAGCGGCGCAGCTCACGACCCCGCACTGAGCCGCGGGACTGCACGCTGGCGGTCACCGATTCGGCGCAGACCTGCGCCAGCCGGGCGAGGAGAAACGGATCGCCCGGGTGGACACGCATCAGGAGCATGTCGACGTCTTTGACAGCAACCAAACCGCCAGGCTTCACCACCCGCTTGAACTCGAGCAGCGCGCGCGCCAGCTCCTCGTCGCTCAGGTACTGGCCGACGTTGGCGCACCACACGGCAGCAAAGCTGGAGTCCGGATAGGGCAGGTTCAGCACTGAACCTGTGCGCGCCTGAAAGCCGGCCTTGCGCGCCGCGGCCACGTTCGCCGGCGCCTGGTCGACCGCCTCCAGCCCGCCACTCTCGCCGACCAGCTCGCTCAGCAGGGGCAGGAAGCTGCCGGAACCGCAGCCGGCGTCGAGCACGCGATCACCGTTCCGGATGCCGGCTCTCCGCAGCATGGACTCGTACTCAGGCCGGCAGGCGACAAAGTGCGCGTCGAGCCAGAGCTCATCGGTCAGCACCTGACCGGCGGCGGCCTCGTGGGAGCTCAGCTGAAGACCTCGTAGTCGATCGGCTTGAAGGCGTAGTTGTTGGACATCTCGGCCGAGCAGGCGGTGAGGCCGACTATCAGGTCGAGCTCGGCCCTGAACACTATCTGATCACCAGCCCGGGAGAGCGGGCGGGCGACGGTGAGCCTGCCGTCGGCGGCCACCTGGACGTTCATGAACACGTTGAAGGTGGTGGGGATGCGGCTCTCCGCAATGCCGAAGGGCGCCAGGTTCCCGCTCAGGTTTTCGAGGCAGCTCGGATGGTGGCCGTTTTGCTTATAGATGATGCGAAAGGTCTCGGGGCTGCAGGGAGTGAGAAGGAAGTCGTGACGGCCGACGTCGTCTCGCTCGATCGTGAGCAGCGGCCGGCTGCGGTTGGAATAGAGGATGTGGCCGGTGGTGAGAAAGAGGGTCTCGTTGTAGTCAAGGCTGCGGCCTGAGGAGAGCACCTCGTCCACGTCGTCGGCGGCGAAGGCCATCAGGTCGGCCACCTGCTCGCCGCAGGGATCAACCACCCGCAGCCGCTCCCCGGCCGCCAGCCGGAACGCCGTGCCGGTCTGGGGGGCGAGCCTCGCCCGGTTCACGTCAGTCAGTTTGGTCCTCTGTGAAGCTGACGGGACAGCGCCAGCCCGGCGGCACCTGCCGGCCTGAATATTGGCGAGACTCAGGCGCAAGGCCAAAGTCGGCCAGGTTGGGGTTCAGGCTGCCCTGCAGCTCCACCTCTCGTCGCCGAATCGCTTCCCGCAAGCGGCTGAAGCGACCCTCGGTGCGAAGGCGAGCGAACTGATCGTGGGGGTTGAACGCGAGGGCGGGCCAGTCGAAGCGACGAGCCAGACGGCTCGCCTCCGGATGCAGGCCGACCACAAAGAAGGCTTGGCCGCCGAAGCTGAAGCCGAAGTGGGGGCTCTGCGGGTCTCGATCCACGCCGGCGTCCCAATCGGACTGCTCGCTATCCCAACGGTGCAGGTCCGCGAGCTGCTGCCAGAGCCGCGCTTCGAAGCGGACCTCATCCAGGTCGCGGGGGCCGCTGAAACAGGCGATGTAGCTGGCGAAGCCGGGCGCCTGTCGGCGATGTCCCGCGGCGAAACGGTTCAGGTCGCTGGCCAGCCGGCGAGTGGTCGCCCTCGAGCCGAGCTCACCGTAGCGGCGAGCTTGCAACCCGCCCTGGTGAAGTGCGGATTTGGCCCCCAGACAGGAAAAGCTGGGCGCCTCCAAGAACTCGGTCAGAGCCGCCAGTGAATCAGCGTCAGGTGCGGCGTCAAGCCGACCGCCAGCCGAGTGCTCGACGATCATGACTGCGCCTCACTCAGCGGATGACGGCGGCGAAGAGCCGCCGACGAGCTGGCCGCCCGGGTCAGCAGGCCGCCTCGGTAGCGCACCCCGCCCAGCCAGAGCCTCGAGCCGACTGCCAGCCAGCTGCAGACGCCGCGCTCCAACACCCAGGCCGGCGCCAGCCAGGAACTGGAGGCGGGAAACACTGTGCGGCCTGAGTCCCGGCGTCGACCCAGTTCAGCCAGGCCCACCCAGGACGCGGCGACGACGGCCAGCCCGGCCCAGCTGCGGCGAGCTGCCAGGGCGACGCTAAGCGGCAGCACGGCCAGCCAGACGGCGAGCCGCCAGGGCCTGGCGAACTCGTCGTAGGCCTGGCGAACCCGCTGACCCCAGAACTGTCTCTGGCTGGGGGGCTGGCGCCGGACGAAGAGATCGCCGAGCACCCGCTCGCGGCCGCCGGTGCTCTGCACGGTCCGCACCAGCTCCAGGTTCTCGAAGAGCACGCTGCCGTTATAGCCGCCGCTGGCAGCCAGCCGGGAGCGGCGCACGGCCAGGGTGCCAGGCCAGTCGCCACCAGTGGCGCGGTTGATCAGGCTGCGGGCGGTATCCCAGCGGGCGTGCCAGGGCAGGGGAGAGAAATAGTTCTGGGGCCTCACCACATCGGCCTCGGTGAGCGCGTCGACGAGCCTGCGCAGCTGAGGCAGGTCGTAGCGAACATCGTCGTCAGCGATGACCAGAGCTTCCTGTCCCGCGGCGGCCAGTCCCGTGAGCACGCCCCAGACCTTGCCGTTCTGGCAGCGGAGCGCAGGTGCCGGCCGGAGCTGCGTCACAGTGTCTCCCCAGAGCTGGGTGTGGGCGGAGTACACGGGATCCGGGGAGGCGTCGACCACTATCACCTCCACATGCGCCGAGAGCAAGTCAAGATAGGCTGCCAGCTCAGCGTCGGAAGGGTCTGACCGATCGCGGCGGAGGGGCAGGACGTAGGTGGCCGGGAGCGTCTCTGCAATCCCAGCCTGCGCCGGTTGCCCCTCGCCGGCCAGCGCCTTCGCGGTTTTCATGTTGAGTGACAGCGAGTGTATAAGGACTTCTACGCTGGGCAGTCGCTCAAAAGCTGAAGCGCCGCGGCCTGATATCACACAGTGAGGCCGTGCCGCGTGGTCTAGCCCTCTACCTCAACTCCCTTCCAGAAGGCCACGTGGTCCTTGATCTGCTGGGCGGCGGCCTTCGGTGCGGGGTAGTACCAGGCCGCGTCGGTGTTGGTCTCGCCCTTGGCGAGAACGTTGTAATAGCTCGCTTCGCCCTTCCAGGGACAGGTACTGTGCGCCTCGGAAGGCTGAAGTACCCCTTCAGTGACCGAATCCGGGGGAAAGTAGTGGTTCCCCTCCACGACGACTGTCGAATCGCTCTCCGCCAGGACTGCACCGTTCCAAGTTGCTCTTGCCATGGCCATGGAACCGGCGCCGCCCGACCTTCATTCCGGCAAGCAGCGCAAGCGCCAGACCTGCATAAAGATGCGTCACCTTGTATGTTTATGCAGGTATGAGGAGGGTTCGAGCAGCCGTCGCCGGGGCCAACGGCTATGCGGGAATGACGCTGGTCAACCTCCTCGAACTACATCCGGGCGTCGAGCTGGCCCAGCTCACCTCGCGCTCGTTCGCCGGCCGGCCTTACCAATCGGTCTTTCCTCTGTTGGAGCGGAAAGGCGAATTTCTGGCCGCACCGGAGCCCGAGCAGGTCGACGTCATCTTCAGCTGCCTGCCCCACAACGTCGGCGCCGGTCTGGCCGCCGAGTGGCTGACCCGCGGGGTGCGCGTCATCGACCTCAGCGCCGACTTTCGGCTCAAGGACGCCAATCAGTATCCGCGCTGGTATGGGCAGGACCACCCCAGCCCTGGAGTGCTGGCCCAGGCGGTGTTCGGGCTGCCCGAACTTCATGCCGCGGAATTGCCCCAGGCGCGATTGATAGCCGTCCCCGGCTGCTACTCGACCGCCTCCATTCTCGCCCTGGCGCCTGCTGTGAAGGCTGGCCTGGCGGGCCCCGATGTGGTGGTCGACGCCAAGTCTGGAGTCTCGGGCGCCGGCCGCAGCGTCGGTCTCGGCACTCACTTTTCGGAGGTGAGCGACTCAGTTCACGCATATGCGGTCAGCGGCCACCGGCACCTGGCCGAGCTGACGCAGGAGCTGTGCTCACTGGCGCCGGCCAAGCCGCCGCAGCTGACCTTCGTGCCCCACCTGATCCCCATGGTGCGGGGCATCCTCACCACCTGCTACTTCGACCTCATGAGCCCGCGCGATGAGCTGGAGAAGGTGTATTTCGACTTCTACGCCGGCCAGCCGTTCACCCAGGTGCTGCGGGAGCCGGCTGCCACCAAACTTGCCGCGCACACCAACCGCTGCCTCATCAACGTCTCTCAGCAGGGACCGAAGGCAGTCGTGACTGCTGCCATCGACAACCTCTTGAAGGGGGCCGCGGGCCAGGCGGTCGAGTGCTTCAACCTGGCCTTCGCCTTCGAGCGGGGGGAAGGCCTGCGGCTGGCCGCGCAGTGGCCGTGACCGCCCCCATCCGGCACATCGAGGGCGGCCTCACAGCGCCGCGGGGCTGGCAGGCAGGTGTGGCGGTCTGCGGGGTCAAGGCCTTCACCGCAGGAGCCAGCGCTCTCGGGGACGAGCAGCGGGAGGACCTGACTGTCCTCTACAGCGAATCAGCCTGCGACGCCGGCGGCGTCTTCACCACCAACCGGGTGAAGAGCGCCTCGGTCATCATCGACCAGCTTCACCTGGCCAACAACCGGGTCCAGGCCCTGGTGGTGTGCTCGGGAAACGCCAACGCCTGCACGGGAGCGCAGGGCTTCAAGGACGCCCTTCAGATGGCCAAACAGACAGCTGACCGGCTTGACCTGGATCCCAACCAGGTCCTGGTAGGTACCACCGGTGTGATAGGCCGGAACCTGCCCATGGACGCGGTGAAGCGAGGCATCGCCCATGCGTGCAACCGCCTGGGCAGAGACCAGGGCGAGCTCGCCGCTCGCGCCATCATGACCACCGACACTCGGCCCAAGACCCATGCTGTGGAGCTGGAAATGGCTGGCGTGACTGTGCGGGTGGGCGGCATGGCCAAGGGCTCGGGCATGATCCATCCCAACCTGGCGACCATGCTTGCGTTCATATCCACCGACGCCGCGGTGGCCCCGGGCTGGCTCAAGGCGATCACCAAGCGAGTCGCCGACCGCAGCTTCAACCAGGTGACAGTGGACGGAGACTCTTCGACCAACGACACCTTCCTCATCCTGGCCAACGCCGCCGCGGGCAACGAGCCGGTAGAGCCGGCGACGCCCGAAGCTGAGCTGTTGGAGGGGGCGATAGTGGCTGTCGCCCGAGAGCTCGCTCGCTCGATAGCTCAGGACGGCGAAGGCGCCACCAAGCTCATCACCGTGCGAGTGACAGGCGCCGCCGACTCAGAGCAGGCGCGGCTGGCGGCGCGCACAGTCGCGTCCTCCAGCCTGGTCAAGACAGCTGTTCACGGCGGCGACCCCAACTGGGGCCGGATCCTCTGCGCGCTGGGCTACAGCGGTGCTGAGCTGGCCCTCGACAGGCTCCGGCTGGAGATCGCCGGGCTGCCCATCTTCAGCCTGGGAGCAGGGCTGGACGTGGATCTAAGTGCCGTCCGGCGGGCCTTCGAGGGGGCGGAGATCGAGATCCACGCGGAGCTCGGACTGGGCAGCGGTGAAGCCGAGGCCTGGGGCTGCGACCTCTCCGCTGAGTACGTGCACATCAACGCGGACTACACGACATGACAGAGGAGGAGGCCGTGACCCTCGACGTGCAGGCTCGGGCCCAGGTGCTGGTCGAGGCCCTGCCTTACATCAAGCGCTTCCACAATCGGATAGTCGTCGTCAAAGTGGGCGGCAACGCGATCGAGCAGCGCAAGGAGGAGACGCTGCTGGACATAGTGCTGCTGCGCTATGTGGGCATGCTGCCGGTCCTGGTCCACGGCGGCGGTCCGGAGATCTCCGCCCTGTCGGGCCGGCTTGGCCTCACTTCTGAGTTTCGCAACGGGCTGCGCGTCACCGACGAGCAGACCATGGAAGTAGTCAAGATGGTGCTGACCGGCAAGGTCAATCCTGATTTGGTGGCACGCCTCAACCGGCTGGGCGGGCAGGCGGTGGGCATGTCAGGCGAGGACGGGCCCAGCATCATCGCGAGCGAACTCGATCCTGCCTTGGGTTTCGTGGGCAAGGTGACCCAGGTTAACCCCGAGCCGATCACGGCCCTGATCGACCGCGGCTACGTGCCGATCATCGCCTCCATCGGACTCGGCTACGACGGCAACTCCTACAACATCAACGCTGACACCGTGGCGGCCGAGATAGCTGTTGCCCTGCGCGCGGCAAAGCTGATCCTGATGACCGACGTCACCGGCATCCTCGATGGCGAGGGTCAGGTCAGGAGCGAGATCAAGCGTGCCAGCGCCGAACGGATGCTCACCCGGGGTGAGGTCACGGGCGGCATGATCCCCAAGCTGCAGGCCTGCCTGCGCTCACTCGAGGCGGTGCCGCTGGCCCACATCATCGACGGTCGCCTGCCGCACTCGCTCCTGCTTGAGCTCTTCACCGAGGGCGGCATCGGCACGATGGTGACACCGTGAGCGCAGAAAACCTGGCCGAGCTCGAACACCGCTATCTGATGGGCACCTTCAAGCGGTTGCCCATCACGCTGGCCTCAGGTAAGGGGGCGGTGGCGGTGGACAGCGACGGTCGCGAGTACCTGGACCTGGTGGGAGGGCTGGCCGTCAACGTCTTGGGCCACGCCCATCCAGCCGTCGCCCAGGCTGTCGCTGAGCAGGCTCAGCGCCTGATCCACGCCTCCAACCTCTACTACACCGAACCCCAGGTGCAGCTGGCGCAGCGGCTGGTCGAGCTGGCCTTTCCGAGCCGGGTCTTCTTCTGCAACAGCGGCGCCGAGGCGAATGAGTGCGCCATCAAGCTGGCGCGCAAGTGGGGCAGCCTGAACCGCGGCGGCGCTAACGAGATCATCGCCGCCGAGGGCGCCTTCCACGGCCGGACTCTGGCCACCGTCACGGCCGGCGGCACGGCCAAGTACAAGGAGCCGTTCGCGCCTCTGCCCGAAGGCTTCTGCCACATCCCCTACGGCGACATTGGGGCGCTGAAGCGGATGACCGGTGAGCGCACTGCGGCTGTACTGCTGGAGCCGATCCTGGGCGAGTCGGGAGTGGTGGTGCCGCCCGCGGGCTTCCTGAAGCAGGTGCGGGAGTGGTGCGACGAACAGAACCTCCTCTTGATCCTGGACGAGGTGCAAACCGGCCTCGGCCGGACAGGCAACTGGTTCGCACATCAGCACGAGGGCATAGCACCTGACGTGATGACGCTGGCCAAGGGGCTGGGCGGGGGGGTGCCGATCGGCGCCTGCCTGGCGGCGCCGCGGGCCGACGTGCTCGAGGCAGGTGATCACGGCTCGACTTTCGGCGGCAACCCGCTCGCCTGCGCGGCGGGGCTGGCGGTCCTCAAGACGATCGAGGAGCAGAGCCTTGTTGAGCAGTCCCTGGAGCTCGGCGAGCTGCTCCAGTCGGAGCTGGCAGGTCTCGCCGGGGTCAGCGAAGTACGGGGCCGAGGGCTCATGCAGGCGGTGGTCTTCCAGGAGCCCGTCGCTCGCGACCTGCAGCTCCAGAGCCTGAAGCACGGTGTGATAGTCAACGCGACCGACGACCACACCTTGCGGTTGGTGCCGCCGCTCGTCATCACCGCCGACCAGATCGAGCAAGCTGTCGAGCGCGTCCGGGCTGCCCAGGCGGATCTGAGCCGGTGACGAGCATGGCGGCGCCGACCAAGAGCAAGGAAGAGCGGCGGCGGGCGATCCTGCGGCTGGTCCGCCGCCGCTCCCTGCACACCCAGCAGGAGCTCTCCCAGGAGCTGGCCCAGCTTGGCATCCACGCCACCCAGGCGACCGTCTCGCGGGATATCCAGGAGCTGGGGCTGGTGCGCACTTCTGACGGCTATCGCACTGCTGTGCCCGTCTCGGCTGCGGGCGAGCTGGTGCTCTCGGCCACCCAGGTGGAGTTTCTCGCTGTGATCCGCACGCCGCCCGGCACTGCCAGTCTGGTCGCGCGGACCATCGACGAATCGGCGCTGGACGAGATCGCCGGCACCCTGGCCGGGGACGACACGATCATCGTCGTGCTGACCCGCGCCGACGCCTATCCGCGGCTCTGCTCGTTTCTGGGGGTCTGAGTTGCCTGAATCGGGTGAAAAGCTGGTCCTTGCCTACTCGGGCGGACTCGACACTTCGGTCGCCATCCGCTGGCTCAAGGACCAGGGCTACGAAGTGGTGGCCCTGACCATCGACCTGGGCGAGAACAGGGATCTCGATGCCATCCAGCAGCGGGCGCTGCTGGTCGGCGCGGTGGCAGCCTACGTGGTCGACGGCAAGGTGCCGTTCCTGCGCGACTTCGTCTGGCCCTCCCTGCAGACAGGGGCCCTCTATGAGAAGGAGTATCCGCTGGCCACCGCGCTGGGCAGGCCGCTCATCGCGGCCATGCTGGTCCAGATCGCCCGCCGCGAGGGTGCGCAGGGCATCGCTCACGGCTGCACCGGCAAGGGTAACGATCAGGTGCGCTTCGACATCGCGACGGCCGCGCTGGCGCCCGAGCTCAGGGTGGTGGCCCCGGTCAGGGAGTGGGGGATGAACCGCGACGATGAGATCGAGTACGCGCGCCAGCACGGCATCCCGGTGCCCGCCTCGGTCGAGTCGCCCTACTCGGTCGACGCCAACCTCTGGGGACGCTCGATCGAGGCCGGCGTCCTGGAGGATCCCTGGGCCGAGCCTCCGGCCGAGGTCTACGAGTGGACGGTGGACCCGGCCAAGGCTCCTGACGAACCCGCCTACGTCGAGCTGTCCTTCCAAGACGGCCTGCCGATCGCGCTGGACGGTATGCCGACCAACGCTGTGGAGCTGGTCGAGACCCTGAACCGCATAGGCGGTGAGCACGGCGTGGGCAGGATCGACCACCTGGAGAACCGGCTGGTGGGCATCAAGTCGCGCGAGATCTACGAGGCGCCGGCGGCGATGCTCTTGCTCCAGGCCCACCAGGCGCTGGAGGACATCACGCTGCCGAAGGACGTCGCCCGGTTCAAGGACGTTGTTGGCCAGCAGTGGGCGCAGATGGTCTACGACGGTCTCTGGTTCAGCCCGCTGCGCGAGGCGCTCTACGCCTTCGTCGCCCACACGCAGCGGCACGTCTCCGGTGAGGTGCGGCTGAAGCTCTACAAGGGCCACGCCAGCGTCGCGGGCCGGAAGGCGCCGGAGCAGCTCTACCGCATGGAACTGGCGACCTACGGCCGCGGCGACGAGTTCGACCAGGGGGCCGCCGCCGGCTTCATCAAGCTGTTCGGCATGGGTGTGCGCACTGCCTCTGAGGTTCAGGGCAAGCTCTCCAGCCTGGATCTCGAGAAGCTGCTGCCGGCCGACCTGAAGCGGCTCACTCCCTAGAGATTGATGCCAACCTCCGCCAAGGGCAAGCTCTACAGCGGCCGCTTCCACGAGGGGCTGCTGCCTGAGCTGGAGGGCTTCTCCAGCTCTCTGGAGATCGATGTCGAGCTGGCGCCACACGACATAGCCGGCTCGATCGCCCACGCCCGCGGGCTCCAGGCGGCGGGGCTCCTGACGAAGGGTCAGCTGCGGAGCGTCGAGAAGGGCCTGAAACGGGTGGGAGAGGAGATCGCTGGCGGTACGTTTGACTTCCAGGAGTCGGACGAGGACATTCACACAGCCGTGGAGCGGCGGCTCACCGAGCTGGCGCCGGACGCCGGCGCGCGCCTCCACGCCGGCCGCTCCCGCAACGACCAGGTGGCGCTGGATCTGCGGCTCTACTGTCGGGCCGCCTCCGGGGCGCTGGTCACGGCCCTGGCGGCCCTGATCTCCGCCCTGGGGGAGCAGGCCCGCCGTCACGCCGCCACGGCAATGCCTGGCTACACGCATCTCCAGCGGGCGCAGCCGATCACTGTGGGCTGGCATCTGCTGGCTCACGCCGAGCCGCTGCTGCGAGACGCGGAGCGGGTGCGCCATGCCTATGCGTTCGCAGATCTACTGCCGCTGGGCTCGGGCGCGCTGGCCGGCAGCACCCTGCCGCTCCTGCGCCAGCACGTTGCGGACGAGCTCGGCTTCTCTGGTTTGACAGCCAACACTGTGGATGCGGTGGCGGACCGCGACTTTGCCCTGGATCTGATCTACGCCTGCGCCTCCATCGCCATCCACCTGAGCCGGTTGGGCGAGGACTTCGTGCTCTGGGCCAGCGCCGAGTTCGGTTTCATCCAGCTCGCCGATCGGGTGGCGACAGGTTCCAGCCTCATGCCCCAGAAGAAGAACCCCGACATCGCTGAGCTGATCCGAGGTCGGAGCGGCAGGGCGATAGGCTCGCTCATGAGCCTCCTTCTTGTCCTGAAGGGCCTGCCGCTGGCGTACGACCGTGACCTGCAGGAGGACAAGATAGCCCTCTTTCCGGCCGTCGAGAACGCCCTCGACTGCCTGGAGGCGGCGCGGCTGCTGGTGGTGAACCTGGCCTTCGACTCGGAGCGCTTGGCGCAGGGGTTGGGCGATCCCGGCCTCTACGCCACTGATACCGCTGAGCAGCTCGTCGGCCGGGGTGTCGCCTTCCGGGAAGCGCATCAGCAGGTGGCCGCGGCGGTGCGAGAGGGCAGGCACCAGCCACCCTGGGGAGCCGAGCGTTCGCTGGAGCTGCGCGGCCTGGACACGACAGGTCGTGTCACAGCCCTCGAGGCAGAGGTGGGCGAACTGCAACAGTGGGCCGCGAGCCATCCTCCTTCTTGAGCGGCACGTTTCCTGGCGCCGGCAGTAGAATCGGCGGCTCGCTGATGGAGGGCAAGCCAGTACTGCTCACCGTTGAAGGTTTGCGCCAGCTCGAGGCGGAGCTGAAGCACCTGGTGACTGTGCGCCGGGTTGAGGTAGCTGACCGCATCCGGCAGGCGCGCGATTTCGGCGAGATAGCCGAGAACGCCGAATACATCGAGGCGAAGAATGAGCAGGGGCTGGTCGAGGGCCGCATCCAGACGCTGGAGGGCCTGCTCCAGAGCGCTGTGCTGATCGAGGAGGCGCCGCGAGAGACCGGTGTGGTCACCGTCGGCACCCAGGTTGAAGTCCTCTCGGCCGAAGGCAGCGAGACCTACTCCATCGTGGGCGCGGCGGAAGCCGATCCCCTGGGCGGCCGGATCTCCAATGAGAGCCCGCTGGGCAGAGCCCTGCTGGGCAGGCGTGCTGGCGACGAGGTCACCTGGTCTTCGCCCGGCGGCATCAGCTCGGGCAAGATCTTGAGAGTCAGTTAGGTGAATCTCAGCTAGGCGATAGGGCAGCTTCCCTACCCTGAATCCGTCCATGGATTCGCCCCCCGACCACTTCGACGCGTCCGGCGAGATGCGAGATCGATTGGAGAAGCTGTCGGCGCTTCGCCAGGCGGGGGTGGAGCCGTACCCGCCCCGCTTCTCTCGCGATCACACAGCGGCTCAGGTGCGCAGCCGCGTGGAGGCGGAGGGCCAGGTGGAGCGGGTGACGGTGGCGGGCCGTCTGCTCGCCAAGCGGGGGTCGGGCGGTATGACCTTCGCTCCGCTGCAGGACCGGAGCGGACAAATCCAGCTGGTGGCGCAGCGCGACGTCGTGGGCGAGGCTGCCTACGCCGGCTTTGCGGATCTGGATCGAGGCGACATCGTCGGCGCCAGCGGGCCGGCGCGAAAGACCCGGCGCGGCGAGCCGAGCGTTTGGCTGGACTCATTCCGGCTGCTTGCCAAGTCCCTGCGGCCGCTGCCCGAGAAATGGCACGGCCTGAAGGATGTGGAGACGCGCTACCGGCAGCGCTACGTGGACCTGATAGTGAACGCCGAGTCACGAGAGGTCTTCCTGAAGCGCTCCCGGATCATCAGCGCAGTTCGCCGGCTGCTGGACGCTGACGGATACATCGAGGTGGAGACGCCCACCCTGCAGGAAATTCCTGGTGGCGGTCACGCCAGGCCGTTCAGCACCCACCACAACGCACTCCAGCATGACCTCTACCTCCGCATTGCACTGGAGCTTCCGCTGAAGCGGCTGATAGTCGGCGGCCTGGAGCGGGTCTATGAGATCGGCCGCAACTTTCGCAACGAGGGCATCGACAGAACGCACAGCCCGGAGTTCACCACGCTCGAGTGCTACCACGCGTTCACCGATCTGAGCGGCATGTTGGACCTGACCGAGCGAATCTTCACAGCGGCCGCCGAGGCAGCGGGAACCGAGCTGGAGCCGGAGTACGAGGGTGAGCGGATCGATCTCCGACCTCCCTTTCAGCGCCGGAGCATGGTCGACCTCGTTGCCGAGCAGACAGGGCGCCGGCTCACCGGACTCGAACTGGCGGGGGCGTATGAGGAGCTGGTGGAGCCAGGGATCGTGCAGCCCACCTTTGTCACCGACTATCCGGTGGAGACCTCGCCGCTGGCCCGCCGCCGGGAGGACGATCCCCGGTTCGTGGAGCGGTCGGAGCTCATCATCGGCGGCCGCGAGTACGCCAACGCCTTCACGGAGCTGACCGACCCCATCGACCAGCGCCAGCGCTTCGAGGATCAGCTGGCTCAGAAGTCGGCAGGCTTCGAAGAGGCGCACCCCTTCGATGAGGATTTCGTCCGCGCGCTCGAGTATGGCATGCCGCCGAGCGGGGGGCTCGGGGTAGGGATCGACCGCCTGGTGATGCTGCTGACGGGGCAGGCGGCCATCCGCGACGTCATCCTCTTCCCACAGCTGAAGAAGGAGCAGTAGCCCGCATGCTGGCGATGGAGTTCATCCGGGCCCATCCCGATCAGGTCCGGCGGGCGGCGGCGCTCAAGGGTGAGGACGCGCCGGTGGACCAGCTGCTGGAGGTGGATCGGCGCTGGCGCGAGATGACGGCTGCAGCCGAAACGAGCCGGGCGGAGCAGAACGCGGTCTCCAAGCAGTTCGGCAGCAGCCGCGACCAAACGCTCCTGCCGAGGATGCGAGAGCTGTCCGCGCAGGCGAAGGCGCTCATGGCGCAGGCTGAGGAGCTGGCGCGACAGCGGGATGAGCTGCTGCTCCAGATCCCCAACGTGTTCCACGAGAGCGTGCCGATCGGGGAGACTGCCGACGACAACGTTGTCGTAAGGGAGTGGGGGACGCAGCCCCGCTTCGAATTCACGCCCCGCACGCACTACGACATCGGTGAAGCGCTGGGCATCATGGACTTCGAGCGGGCCGCCCGAGTGGCGGGTTCGCGCTTCGCCTTCCTGAAGGGCGAGGGCGCGCGGCTGGAGCGGGCGATGGTGCAGTTCATGCTCGATCTGCACACGCGCGAGCACGGCTACACCGAGGTGTTGGCGCCGTTCCTGGTGAACACCGCCGCCATGGTCGGCACCGGGCAGCTGCCCAAGTTCGGCGCTGACGCGTTCAAGGTGGTGGGCAGGGATCTCTGGCTCATCCCAACCGCCGAGGTACCTGTCACCAACCTGCACCGGGAGGAGATGCTGGACGCAGCGCAGCTGCCGCTCAACTACGTCGCCTACTCGCCCTGCTTCCGCTCTGAGGCCGGCTCGGCCGGCAAGGACACACGGGGCTACATCCGCCTCCACCAGTTTTCGAAGGTGGAGCTGGTCAAGCTGGTCGAGCCGGACGCCTCGCTCGCCGCGTTGGAAGAGCTGACTGGGCAGGCCGAGGAGGTGCTGCGACGGCTGGGCCTGCATTACCGGGTGCTCAGCATGTGCACTGGCGACATGGGCTTCGGGCAGTACAAGAAGTACGACCTGGAAGCCTGGGCGCCCGGGCTCGGTCGTTACCTGGAGGTGTCTTCCTGCTCGGTGTTCAGCGACTTCCAGGCCCGGCGCGCCAACCTGCGTTACCGCCCAGGCCCCGGCGAGCCACCCCGCTACCTGCACACGCTGAACGGCAGTGCGCTCGCCCTGACCCGGACCCTTGACTGCGTGCTGGAGACCTACCAGCAGCCTGACGGTTCGGTCACCGTGCCGGATGCGCTGCGCCCGTATCTTCTCGGCCTGGACTGCCTGCGGGGATCCTTATAATGCTCATTTGTCGAGATACTTAGGTTTCAAGCGAAAGGAGTACTTCATGTCACGAGTTCAGCAAACCCTCGAGATCCCCGCGCCGGTCCGGGAGGTCTACAACCAATGGACGCAGTTCGAGGGCTTTCCTTCGTTCATGGAAGGCGTGGAGTCGGTCACCCAGCTGGACGACAAGCGCCTGCACTGGAAGGCCGAGGTCGCTGGTCAGAAGCTGGAGTGGGATGCGGAGATCACCGAGCAGGTGCCCGACACCCGCATCGCCTGGCGTAACACCACTGGCCGCACGAACGCCGGCGTGGTTGACTTCCATCGCCTGGACGACGCGCGCTGCGAGGTCTCCCTCGCGATGGACGTCGAGCCGGAGGGACTGAAGGAGCAGGTGGGCGAGAAGCTCGGCTTCCTGGACCGGCAGGTCAAGGGTGATCTCGAGCGCTTCAAGAAGCTGATGGAAGGAGGCGGCAGCGCCAATGGCGGCTGGCGCGGCGAGGTGGCTCCACCTCAGGCGCACTGACGGCGGTTGCCAAGGCAGTCGAGGAGGGCTGGCGTCGGGCGCCGGCCCTCTTTGTATGCTCGCCTGACACCGGAGGGATGGCCGAGTCCGGTTGATGGCAACTGTCTTGAAAACAGTCGTGGCGGCAACGCCACCGGGGGTTCGAATCCCTCTCCCTCCGCCATTGTCATGTCTCAGGAGACAGTG
>QHBT01000022.1 GCA_003244185.1 Candidatus Dormiibacter spiritus
CGCTCCTACTGATGCTCCCCCTCGAGGGCGTCTCTGTCGTCTCCCTGGAGCAGGCGATCGCCGCACCGTTCGCCACCCGGCAGCTCGCGGACCTGGGCGCGCGCGTCATCAAAGGTCGAGCGACCCGGATCCGGCGACTTCGCCCGTGGCTACGACACCACCGTTCTGGGCATGGCAAGCCATTTCGTTTGGACCAATCGCTCCAAGGAGTCGATCACCCTCGACCTGAAGCATCGATCCTCGCTTGAGATCCTGGAACGGCTGATCGGCCGGTCAGATGTCTTCGTCCAAAACCTGGCTCCCGGTGCCGCCGAGCGGATGGGGCTGGGCGCAGACCGGTTGGTCGCGCAGCACCCGAAGCTGATCGCCTGTTCGATCTCCGGTTATGGCGACGAGGGACCCTACCGGAACAAGAAGGCTTACGACCTGCTCGTGCAGTGCGAGACCGGTCTGGTCTCCATTACCGGGACCCCGGAGACGCCGTCGAAGGTCGGCCTCTCGATTGCCGACATCGCGGCCGGCATGTACGCCTATTCAGGCATCCTGACGGCTCTCTATCAGCGGGAGCGGACGGGCCGCGGCACCAGCCTGCAGATCTCCATGTTCGACGCGCTGGCCGAGTGGATGAGTTACGCGGCCTACTACACCGCCTACGGCGGCCAACAGCCGCCTCGGACAGGTGCCAGCCATGCCACCATCTACCCCTACGGTCCGTTTCCTACAGCCGACGGGAAGGCCGTCTTCATCGGGATCCAGAACGAGCGTGAGTGGGTGCGATTCTGCCAGTCTGTTCTGGAACGGAGCGAGCTGGCCGAAGATCCCCGTTTCGCGTCCAACCAGGCTCGGGTCGCCAATCGGAAGGACCTCGATGCCGCCATCATCGCCGCCTTCTCCCGGCTTGACCGGAGTGAGATCATCGAGAGGCTGGAGGCGGCCCAGATCGCCAATGCCAGGCTCAACGATGTGAGCGAGTTCCTCCAGCACCCTCAACTGGAGGCCCGTGGACGCTGGCGGGAGGTGGACTCGCCGGCCGGCAAGCTGCGCAGCCTTCTGCCGCCAGTGATCATGGAGGGCGCAGAGGTTGCCATGAATCGGGTGCCAGCGCTTGGCGAGCAGACCAAAGCCATACTCGCCGAACTGGGGTTGGGTCCTGCTGCGGTCGAGGAGCTGGAGCGAGCGGGCGCGATCTGAGACCGCTGGGGCACGAACCAGAGTGTGTCCCACACGTCTGTGGATCGGGGGTCAGCGCGCCCGTAGCGACTCCCAGGCGAAGCGGACGCCGAGGCGGACGCGCACTATGCTGCCACTGTCTAAAAGCCGCGCCGTACGGCCGTCCTAGCGGGCTGGCACCGAGCCCGGACGGGCGCGGCCGTAGAGCTGCCGCCAGCTGGCCAGCTGACCTCGAACAAACCTGGCAGACCTACTCTGGGTAGCGGTCGGCAACAGCCACCTATTGATGATGCCGAGCGAGCGGAACGGTGTCGTTAGCGCAGACGTCGCCGCGCAGCACCAGCTCATCGGGGTGGTGTGATCCGGCGCCAGCCCGGCACGTCGCGCGGCCGCCTTTCGTCAGCCTCTGACCGCCAGTCGTCGCCGAGCAGCGCGCCAATGTCACCTCCGCCTTGTCGCCAAACTCCAATTCCAGCCGGAGCCCCAACCGAGTCGGGAAGGCTGCCTCCTGCGCGGGCGGCCGTGCCGATTGTGATGGGTCGCCGAGGGCACGGAGCGGCGCACGGGACGGAAGCTACACTCCTCGTCCGCGCAATCGGAAGAGGGCGTTGGCCGTTTGCTATGCTGCCACTCTCGATGGGTTGGCGCAGGGGCACGCGGCCATGGCCGGGATGTGTGCCGCACGCCCACCCGGCCCGGGGCCCCGCCTCGCCCCGGCGGCCAGCCAGATGAGCGAGCTGCCGCAGCTGATTGTCGACGGGCTAGTCAGTGGTGCCGTCCTCGCCATCGCCGCCGTCGGGGTATCGCTCGTCTACGGAATCCTGCACCTGGTCAACTTCGCTCACGGTGACTACCTGACTTTCGGCGCCTACGCCGGGCTCGGCGTCACCGCCTTGGGCCTCAGCATGGTCGTCGCCACTGTGGTCGCGGTCGCTGCCACGGCCGCGCTGGCGGTCGGCCTGCAGCTGGTGCTCTGGGGACCCGTGCGGCGCCGTCGTGCTGGGCTGCTAAGCAGCTTCATCACCGCGATCGGGCTGGCGTTAGTACTCCGTCACGCCATTTTCCTCGTCGTCGGCGCGGGCTCCCGCGCTTACCCGGTGGACCAGTTCAGCGTCGAACGGCTGGGCCCGGTGCGCGTTTCCATAAGCCAGCTCATTGCGATCAGCCTCTCAATCGTGGCGATCGCTGTGATCGGGGTCCTGCTGGCCCGCACGAGCATCGGCCGCAGCATGCGCGCCTTCGCTGATAACCCCGAACTGGCCGCCGTGGCCGGCGTCGACGTCGGCCGGATCGTGCTCGCGACATGGCTCGTCGCCGGCGCCTTAGCGGGGCTGGCGGGGGAGCTCCAGGGTCTGATCCAGGGTGCATTCGACCCCAACATGGGCTGGAACCTGCTCCTCCCGATCTTTGCCGCCGTGGTGCTGGGCACCATCGGCAATGCCTACGGGGCGCTGCTCGGTGGCTTCGTGCTCGGCCTGGTGATGGAACTCTCGACCTGGAGCGTTCTGGGCGGCGGCATCCCGGCCAGCTACAAGTACGTCGTCGCCTTTCTCGCCCTGATCCTGATGCTGCTGGTCCGACCGCAGGGCCTGCTCGGCCGGCGGGCCCGGGCCCTGTAGCCGTGCTTGACCCCGGCTTTTGGTCCTTCGTCGGACTGACCGCTGGCATCTACGCCATCTTCGCGCTCGGCCTCCAGGTTCAGTACGGCCTCGCCGGCCTGCTCAATTTCGGCCACGTCGCATCGATGGCGATCGCCGCCTACACGATGGCCATCCTGGTGGTCCGCTTCGGACTCGCCGAGTGGCAGGCGGCAGCCGCCGGCATCGCAGCCGCAATGGCGGCCGGCCTGCTGGTGGGGCTCACATCGCTCCGCCTGCGCGCCGACTACTTCGCAATCGTCACCATCTGCTTCAGCGAGATCGTCCGCTACGTCCTGCTCAACCGGCAGGACCTGACCGGCGGCCCGGAGGGCACGATCGGTCTGCTCGGTCGCGGCCAGGCGGCGGCCTACAACACCGACTGGGACAGCCTGATCGCTCGAGTCCGGGAGACCGTCTCCTCCGTCACGGGGCTCGACGTCAGCCGAGACATCCTCATGCTTCTCCTGATCTGGCTCGTCGCGGCTGGGCTGCTGCTCGTTGTGCGCCGGGCGTCGGTCATGCCCTGGGGCAGGGTCCTGCGCTCGATCCGCGAGGATGAGGAGGCCGCCAGCTCGGTGGGCAAGAACGTCTTCGCGCGCAAGCTTCAGGCGCTGGCGCTGGGAGCCGCCATCGCAGGCGCAGCCGGTGTGCTCTACGCGCTGCAGTTCTCCTTCTTCACACCTGACGACTTCGAGCCGCTGGTCACGTTCTTTGCCTGGGTGGTGCTGATCCTGGGCGGGGCGGCGCGAGTGTTCGGGGTTCCACTGGGCGCGCTCTTGTTCGGCCTGTTGTTCGCCGGCACCCGATTCTTCGACTTCTGGCCGCTCTCGCTGCTGGATTCGGCCGACCGCGCCTACCTCCGCCTCATCATCATCGGGCTCCTTCTGATTGGCCTCATGTACTACCGCCCCCAGGGGCTGCTCGGCCGCCGCCAAGAGATGCTGCTCGAATGAACGCTTCGCTCCGCGGGGGAACCGGAGCGGAGGTCGACCGAACGCGGCTTCTCGAGGTCCGGGACATTGTGAAGCGCTACCAGGGCGTCGCCGCGGTGGACAGGGCCACACTCAATGTGGCCGAGGGCTCGATCACCGCCCTGATCGGACCCAATGGCGCCGGCAAGACGTCGCTCTTCAACATCGTCTCGGGTTTTGCTCGGGCGGACTCGGGAAGCGTGCGCTACCGCGGCCGCAGCATCTCCCGTCTGCCGCCGCACCGGGTGGCCCGCGCTGGATCGGTGCGAACGTTCCAGCAGCCGCGCGTCCTTCGCCGCCTAACGGTGCTGGACAACCTGCTGCTGGCTGGGCCTCGACAGCCCGCCGAATCGTTCTGGCGGGCGCTCGCTCCGGGGGCCGGGCGGCGCGATCAGGAGCTGCGGCGCCGAGCCCTGGAGCTGCTGGCACTGGTTCGGCTCGATGACCGGGCTGAGGCGTACGCGGGTGTCCTCTCAGGCGGTCAGCGCAAGTTGCTGGAGTTCGCCAAAGCGCTGATGGCGGAGCCACTGCTCGTCCTCCTCGACGAGCCTCTGGCCGGCGTCAACCCCACCTTGCGCGAACTGCTGCTGCAGCGGCTGCGCGAGGTCCAGGCCGGCGGCGGGATCACCTTCCTCGTCATCGAGCACGACCTGGGATCGGTGCTTCGAGTCAGCGACGAGGTGGCCGTGATGAGCGAGGGGCGAGTCATCTTTCAGGGCTCTCCCGAGGCGACCCGCCGTGACCCGGCCGTGATCGACGCCTACCTCGGCTCGGCCGAAGCGATTGTGGCCTCGGGGACGCCGGGCTGATGCTGCCGATGCTCCAGGTGACCGGCCTCAGCGCCGGCTTCGAGGACGTGCCGGTCCTCGATGGCGTCTCGATGACCGCCACGCCAGGCTCGACAGTCGCCATCGTGGGCCCCAACGGCGCCGGCAAGTCAACACTGCTCAAGGCGGTGTACGGGCTGGCCCGAGTGCGTTCCGGCCGAGTCGTGTTCCGGCGCGACGGCGCCGAGCACGACATCACGGGCTGGCCGCCGCACCGCCTGACGGCGCTGGGCCTCAACTACGTGCCTCAGACCGACAACGTCTTCGCCGCGCTGTCGGTGCGCGAGAATCTGCTGCTGGGGGCGACGGCGCGACCGCGGCAGGCGCTGGCGCGGATGGAGCGGCTGCTGGTCGAGTTTGGACCGCTCCGGACGGTGCTCGACCGACCCGCCGGTGCGCTCTCCGGTGGTCAGCGACAGAGCTTGGCGGTGGCGCGGGCGCTGATGTCGGAGCCGGTGCTCCTGCTCCTCGACGAGCCCTCGGCGGGTCTGGCGCCGAGTGCGGTGGGGACTGTCTTCGGCCACCTGGCCCGGCTGCGAAGCGAGGGCCTGACGATCGTCATCGTGGAGCAGAACGCGCGCCTGGTCCTGGCCAGAGCGGATAATGCCTACGTGTTGGAGGGGGGCCGCAACCGCTACGAGGGGCCCGGCCCGGAGCTGCTGCAGGACGCGCGGGTTGTCGAGCTCTACCTGGGCGGCGGGGCACATGCGACGACGCCGGCCACACCCGCGGCTGCAGACCAGTAGGGATCATTCAGGCCCAGGAGGAGAGATGGCAAGAGGCAACCAGCTGATCAGGGTTCTCGCGGCGGTCTTTGCTCTGACGATGACCGCCTGCGGCGGCGCGAGCAGCTCCTCCTCCGGCAACGCCAACTTCACTCTCAAGGTGGGCATGGTGCTGCCCTTCACGGGCGACCTGGCCACGTACGGTCCGTCGCTCGACAAGTCGGCCCGGATGGCCGTCAAGATGGTCAACGACGCGCTGAAGAAGGACGGCATCAATGTCACGGTCCAGGTGGCAGGCTCCGAGGATGACCAGACCACACCCGCGGCCGGCGTGGAGGCGGCGACCAAGTTGGTAAAGACAGACGGTGCGCAGGTGGTCGTCGGATCCATGTCCAGCGGCGTCACGCTGGCCGTCGCGCAGTCGGTCGCGATTCCCAACAACGTGCTGCTGGTCACGCCGACGTCCTCCGACCCGGCGCTGACAACCTTGAAGGGGAAGAATCAGCTGGTCTGGCGGATCTACCCCTCCGACCTTCTCCAGGGCGCTGCGCTCGCCCAGGCGATGGGCGACACCTTCGGCAAGAGCGCCACTATCAACGTAGGGGCTCGCAACGATGCCTTCGGCACCGCCCTGGCCCAGGAGTTCGAGCGAGTTTGGAAGGCCGCCGGCGGCAAGATCGGGCAGGAGGTGATCTACAACACCAACCAGGCCAGCTTCGACGCCGATGCCCAGAAACTCGCTTCCGGCAACCCCACCGCGTGGATGATCGCGGACTTTCCGCCCACGTTCGCCAAGATGGGGCCGGCCCTGGTCCGGACCGGCCAGTGGGCGCCGGCGAAGACCTTCATGACCGAGGCGATGGACAACAACGACTCTCTGAACCAGATCGGCGCGCCTGCCACCGACGGCCTCCGCGGTACAGCCGGCAGCGCCCCGGCCGGGCCGAGCGCGGACGCCTTCGAGTCGGCGTTCAAGGCGGCCAATCCAGGAGCCAAGTTCACGAGCTTCGAGGGCACGTCATTCGACGCGGTAGTGCTCGCCAGCCTGGCCGCCGTCAAGGCCGGCTCCGCCGACCCCTCGAAGATCAAGCTGCAGATGCGCGCGGTTTCCGGCCCCTCCGGTGACAAATTCGGCTGGCAGCAGCTGCCCGATGCCTTCAAAGCCGCGCAGCAGGGCAAGTCGATCAGCTACCAGGGGGCCTGGGGGCAGATTGCGTTCGATCAGAACGGCGACCCCACGGCGGCGACCTACGTGCTCTGGCAGCACCAGGCAGGCCAGACAACCAACCTCAAGACATTCCCCTTTGGCCAGCCGCGATAGCAGAACGATGGGGCCGGTTTCAGTCGGGGCTGAGCTCGGCTTCCAACTCGACCTCTACCAGGTAGCCCTCGCCGATGAGCCCGGCCACGTGGAGGGTTGTGTTGGCGGGCGCGACCTCTCCCAGCATGTCCGCGTGGGCGCGGCTCGCTGCCTCCCAATCGGCGCCAGGAGCGAGGTAAAGGCGGGTCCGGAGAACGTCCTCGGGCGCCCCGCCCAGCGCATTGAGCGCCTCAAGAGACCGCTCCAACGCGACCCGTGCCTGGCCGTAAACGTCGCCCGGATGGAGGGCCCGGCCGTCTGGGCCAGAAGCGGTGGTGCCGCTCACCGCTATTCGGTGCCCCCTTCGGGCCGCGCGCGAGTAGCCAGCCTGCTGCTCCCAGCCCCTGCCGTCTCGGTATCGAGTGGACATGGCGGCGACGTTAGCACCAACACCGACGGCCGATGGTGAGGGCCAGCATCCGCGTCAATAACGACCTCGGGGTGGCGCGCTTCGTGCGTCTGGCCGCCCTTTGCGAAGAGCTCGGATTCCAGCAGCTCTGGGTATCGCACGACCTGTTCTGGCGCTCGGCGCCAGTGCTGCTGACCGCCGCTTTCGGGGCCACATCGCGTATCCATCTCGGCGTCGGCGTATTCAACCCGGTATCCCAACATCCCAGCGAGATCGCGATGACCGCCGCCACTTTGCAGGAAGTCTCCGGCGGCCGCTTCCTGCTTGGACTCGGCGCGGGGGCTGATCAGTTCCTCGCCTGGGCCGGTTTGACGTTCGACCCTCCAGTGGCACGCACCCGCCGCGCGTTGCAGGCGCTGCGGTCGCTACTGGCGGGAGCTGCCCCCAACGCCTGGACCGCCGACGGCCGGCTGCGCACCGGGCCGTCACCGACTCCTATCTACATCGGGGCCATGGGCGCACGGATGCTGGCGCTCGCGGGAGAGATGGCTGACGGGGCGCTACCACTGCTGTTTCCGCCGGAGCATTTCGCCACCGCTGCGGAGCAGGTCGCCGGAGGCGCCCGCGCCGCCGGTCGCGATCCCTGTCTGCTTGATGTCGCCGCTTGCCTCTGGTGCTCGATCGACGCTGACGCCGGGCGGGCGCGACGTGCCCTGGCGGAGAAGATCGCCTACTACGGCGCCTCTTTCGCGCCCCACCTGCTGGCTCGGGCCGACCTCACAGTGGCGGACTTCGAGCCGATACAAGCGGCCATGGCGACCACCGACCTCGACCGTGCCAGTTCACTGGTCACTGAACGGATGCTCTCTTTGGGCGTCGTTGGGAGCCCCGACGACGTAGCTAACCGCTGTGCTGCGCTCGTCCGAGCAGGCGCCAGCCACCTCTCGTTCGGGCCACCCCTCGGACCCGAACCGGAGCTCGCGGTCCGAGCGCTCGGACTCGAAGTACTGCCGGCGCTCCGGAAGCTGGGATGACTGCGCGCCGGGCCGCTTATCTCTACGACCTGCGGGTAACCGTCGAGCGGATCGAAGGCCGGTCGGTCTGCGGCCTTCAGGTCGGCGACTGGTTTGAACTGATCGACTCCAGCCGGCTCGTGATCCCGCCCGGCCGTCATTTCTGTATCTACGCGCTGCAGGCGGTGCTGCCGCTGCTGCCCGCCAAGCAGCGCCGCCTCGCCCCCGGTGACTGGCTGGAGCGGGACTCCCTGGTCTGCTGCCCGGACCCCGAGGAGCGCCTGGTAATGCGCATCGAGCGCACCCGGCGGCGGCGGATCGACCTCGACCGGGTGACGTGACCGAGGTCGGCCTGGGCCTGCGCGGCGACCTCCCTCCGGCCGCCTACCGAGAGCTGGGCGCAGCCGCCGAGGCTGGCGGCTTCGACGTGCTCAGCGTGTTCGGCGATCTCGGCTTCGGACTGCCGCTGCCGGGGTTGCTGCTGGCTGCCATGGAGACCACCCGCATTCGCCTCGGGCCGGCCTGTCTCAACCCCTACACCACCCACCCGGTCGAGATCGCCGGCCAGATGGCCGCGCTGGACCACCTCTCCGGCGGCCGCTCCTACTTGGGGCTGGCCCGCGGCGCTTGGCTGGAGCAGGCTGGGCTGGAGACGCCGCGGCCAGTGCGCACGATCCGCGAGGCCCACGAGGTCGTCAGCCGGCTACTGGCGGGCGATGACCGCGGCTTCGAGGGCCTCGTCTACCACCTCGAACCTGGTCTCCGGCTCCATCAGCCGGTGCTGAGGCCGGCGGTGCCGCTGATGATCGGGACCTGGGGCGAGAAGCTGACCGAGCTGGCCGCCGTCATCGCGGACGAGCTCAAGGTCGGCGGCAGCGCCAGCCCGGCTATGGCCGCACTGGCCCGGGCGCGCCTGGGCAAGGCCCGCACCGCAGTGGTGATGGGCGCTGTAACAGTTGTGGACGAGGACGGTTCGCGTGCACGCCAGGCGGCCAAGGCCGATCTCGCGATGTATCTGGACGTGGTTGGCGGCCTGGACCCCTCGGGTGGAGTGGATCCGGACCTGCTTTCCCAACTCCGCAAGCTGATGAAGGCTGGCGACCGGGCGGCCGCGGCGGCCCTGATCCCGGACGACGTGCTCCGACGCTATGCCTTCGCGGGCACCTCGGGGGACGTCGCGGGGAAGACTGAAGAGCTTTTCGCCGCTGGCGTGCTTCGGGTCGAATTCGGCCTTCCACTAGGGGTCGATGGCGTGGCCAAAGGCCTTCAGCTGCTCAGCCGAGAGGTGCTGCCGCGCCTACCAGGACACATTCGGCACTAAGTCGAGCGGTGAAGAGCCCAACCTATTCCTGGGCGTTCCTATCGATTTCTGGTGCCCGCGCAGGGACTTGAACCCTGAACCTTGGGATTAAGAGACCGGCCACGAACGGTCTGCTGTGTCCTGTTTGGGCCACTTTCGTATTGGGAAGTGGGACCCCGCCATGCTGTCTGGTACGGCCTGGTGCGGCCAACTCCGGTCGACTTGGCTACAGTAATGGCTACAGGTCGGAGCTGCTTGGTTCGGGTCCCCGCGCCCTACCAGCCCACCGTCAAGCTCCTGCTGCCGGAGGGGACGTAGCGTCGCGAGAACTGGTGTAGGTCCGGACGTGCGAGTCCAACATGAGGTTCAACGGATTCCAGTGCCAGAAGTCGGTGACCGGCTCTCCTGGGCCGCTCACGTGCCAACGGCATGCTCGCGATGGTCGCTCTGCTCACCTGCTCGGCCAGCGGTGGCGCGGCAAATGGTCATTGGGCGCGGCTCGGTCCGCGAAGGTCAGTGCGGTGCGTGAGCCCATCCGGATGCAACGAAGGCCTGTCATTACTTCAGGCCCTTGACCTTCAAGTCAACTTGAGGGTGTACGGTCGCTCTGTGATCGCAACGAGGTACCGCATCGGGCAGCTTGCCGGCATCGCCGGCGTCTCGCCTTCCGCACTTCGCTTCTACGAAGAGGCGGGACTGTTGCAACCTGGCGAACGCTCCGAGGCCGGCTACCGGTTGTACGGGCCGGAGGCCGCGGGCCGGCTCCAGTTCATTCGGCGTGCGCAGGGCTTGGGACTCACCCTGGGGGAGATCCACCGGCTGCTCGACAGGCGGTTATCCTGAGCTTCACGCCGAAGCCCTCGCGCAGAACACCAATACGATCGCGGCGGTCCGCGAACTGACCGCCGGCGGCGCGCCGATCTACGCGGAGTGCGGCGGTCTCATGTACCTGGGCGAACACCTCTGTATGGCTGGCTCCAAAGTCCCGCTGTGGGGGGTCCTGCCCTTCTCCACCGCGATCTCGGGCGGGCTCAAGCTCTCCTACGCCGAGGTGCATACCACGGGTGGGCTGTTCGGGGCAGGCAGGCGCGCGCGGGCACCTGTTCCACCACTCGGAGATTCGCGGCGCCGCCGAGACCGGCCGCTGCTACCAGGTGAGAACGTGCAGTGGCGATTTGGGCGATGAGGGCTATCAGGTGGGCGGCGTCCTGGCCAGCTACATCCATCTCCATTTCGCCAGCGATCCGGGGCTGGCGCCTGCGTTCGTGGGCGCCTGCGAGAGTTTTCGAAGGGGTCGGGGCGATGCTTCCGCAAGCAGAGAGACTCCTTAGTCACTGAGCGGCCGTACCGTCGTCGGTGCTCTCCAAGCGCGGCCTGAGCTGGCCGACCAGTTCGAACCCGCCGAGCCGACGCTCTCCGGATCAGGCTTTCAGCAGCGCGCTCACAGCCGCGGTCAGATTGGCTGCAACCACGTCTGGAGCGGGGAAGATCGCATCCGGATAGTCGCCCTCGAGTTCGGTGACGTATGCAGTCTTGAAACCGGACTGTGCTGCACCCAGGATATCCCACGCGTGCGCTGCAACCATCCACGTCTCGCCGACGGCATGGTGTCGCGCGAGACCATAGGCCGCTGGGTGAGGCTTGATATGGCTGACATCGTCCACGGACAGAAGGACATCGAAGTGCTGACGGAGGCCGGCCGACTCGAGTAAGCCGCGCGTCGCCTGCTCGCTGCTGTTAGTCAGAGCAATCAGCTTGGCACCGGATCGATCTGCCGACCGGACCGCTTCTCCCAAGGAGGGCCTTGGCGAAAGCTCATTGAAGCTTTCAATCACGCGGCTCACCTCATCCTTCGTCGCCGTGACGCCCTGGCGGGCGAGCGTGCGCGGCAGGTCAGCCGAGAGAACTTCTTTGAGCGGCTTGTATCCCCCGGCCAGGGACAGGGCCATGGCATCGCGTAGGGACTGGGCGAACCAGAGTTGTAGGGTGCCGGGGGGCGCGCCGAGCTCGCTCAGCCGCGCCTCAGGGGCGCTGAGCGTGAAGCACGTTCCGATAATGTCGAAGATGACAGCCTTCCGAACAGGCTGACTCATCCCTTTTAGATCTTGCCTCCCTATCTGCGCGCGGCGCGATCCCAATGCCTCCTCCTCGGACACCGGTGCGTACCGTTCAGGCTCCCGGCGGAATTTCTCAGCGCATTGCTGGCTATCAACACACCACTCGGCACGGAGCTATTCATCAACAACCCTCCCGCGGTCGAGCAACGACATCGCCGCGCAGTAGCAGGCCTACGAGCCGGCCGTCCGAGGTGGTAATCGGAGCGCTCTCAAGGTTGTGCTCTGTCATGAAGCGGGCCATCTCGTCAATTGCCACAAATGGCCGAAACGTGCTCGGGCCCGGCCGCATTGCGGCCTCCACAGGTTGATCCGGCTCCTTCGACAATTCCTTCGACCGCAGCAAGCCCAGGACGACTCGCTCCCCGCTGACGACGACCGCTGCATCCCAGCCCTGCCCCCGCACCCGGTTCGCTACGTCTCGAAGCCTCTCCTTGATGCCGCAGGTTGGCACTTCCTTGCGGGACACGTCACCTGCTCGAGGACGACTGGCGTTGGTCCCCTCAGTGGGAAGACCGGCCGCCAGCCAATCAAGCTTGCCGTTCTCGTAGTCGTACACATCGCCGAATCCGAGACTCTCGAGCCGCCACGCGGCTCGCGGGGACATGTCTCAAGCTGTGTCCCAGCAGTACACGATGACGGGTCTGTTGCGGTCTAGCTTTTCCACTCCCTGGTCCTCAATGTGCCTGAGCGCAAGGTGGATAGCGCCAGGAAGGTGGTCCTCCTCGTACTCGGGGCTTGGCAGCACCTCAACCAGCTGCGCGCCCGCCCTCACCATACGCTGAACCTCTTCACGATCGATCGACTTGGGCATCGTTTCCGACTCCTTCCCGGCGTAGCGCCGGCCAGCGGTGGATTGCTATTTGCGATTGACCCTATGAATGAGCCAGCCGGTGATGCGCCCGCGCACACCAGACGTGGCGCGATCGATGGAGGCATCGCCGGCCAGCTGTTGGATCGCCGAGCCGTATGTCGGATATACGTGGATCGCTCGTGCGAGGTCACCGATGCGCGCACCCGACTCGATTGCCAGCGAAAGCTCGTTGATCAGTTCGCCAGCGTGCGGCGAGACGATCGAGGCCCCGGCGAGGCGTTTGCCGTCAAGGTAGAGCTTGACGAAGCCACGCTTGGCGCTCTCCGTTTCTGCGCGGTCGACGCGGCTGAGGTCGACATGATGCTCGTGCAAGTCACGCCGCCCACTCGTCGACTCGCCAGAAGTCGTTCCAACCTGACCGACAGCGGGATCGGTGAACACAGTCCAGGGGAGTCCTTCACGAACACCGTTCACCGATCCAGGCAGCAGCGCGTTTCGGGCCGCCGCATAGCCTTGCCAGCCCGCATAGTGGGTGAACTGCAGACCTCCGGTGACATCGCCGGCGGCATAGACGCCGTCGGCTGTCGTCGCAAGCCGCCTGTCAACGCTGATGGCGGCATTTCGGACCTCGATCCCAGCTCGCTCCAGGTCGAGACCTGCGATGGTCGGCCGACGACCGGTCGCGACGAGGATCGCATCGCCTTCGAGTTGGGTGCCACCTGTCTCCACCACCACCTGCGGTCCCCGCCGTGATACCCGCTCGACCGGCGCTCCGAGACGAAGATGTATACCCTCATCGGAGAAGACCTGGGCGAGCAGAGCGCTTGCGTCCGGGTCCGCCACCGGCAGAAGCCGGTCAACCTGATCCAGTAAGGTCACCTCCGAGCCGAGGCGCGCGCAGGCCTGCGCCAGCTCTGCCCCGATTGGCCCACCACCGAGGACGATCAGCCTGCGGGGGAGGCATTCCAGCTCGAAGATAGTGCGGTAAGTGAGTGCATGGACCCCCTCGATCCCCGGCACCGAGGGCATCGCGGGGGATGCCCCCGTGCATACGATCACTTTTGGGGCAGTCAGCGTTCGGCCACCGACCGTGATCGTATGGCGATCGCGAAATCGTGCGGCGCCCTGGACAACATCCACACCAATGGTTGCCAGGTCTTCCGGTGTTTCGCGGGCGGCGACGGCCGCCATAGCCGATCTGACGTGGAGAGCTACCGGCGGGTAGAAGCTTGCGGCGTTCGAGATCCACGGGGATGTTGCGGCGGCGTACGAGACCGCGGCCGCATGGATGAGGGCTTTGCTTGGAACGCATCCGGTCCAGGTGCAGTCACCTCCGAGGCGCTCTGATTCGATGAGTGCAACTCGCGCGCCGAGCCGCGCTGCCGTAGTGGCGGCGACCAGTCCTGCCGAGCCGCCGCCAAGAACGAGGAGGTCGTAGTCACTCATCTCGACCTCCACTATCGCCGAAGAGGGTGGCCACAATCGTGACCGGTATCACATAGAGTGCTGCGTTAGCTCGCTTACGCTCACGACATCTCGGGTTCCGGAGCAGGCCTGCACGACGCCGGGCAGAATCCAGCGGGTGGCGACTTTCACCCCGCCCTCGCTCCGCAATTGAGTTGCCATTTTAAACGCCTCCATTAGTTCTCGATGAGGCGGGGAGACCGGCCTACCACCGAGTCTGGAACTGATGGCGGCCTCCTTTGTGATCGGCGTCACGATTCGGTCGAGAGAATTGGTGCAGTCTTGAGGCCATGCCGGACAAGATCTGGTTCCTTCGCCGCCTGAACCTGTTCGAAGGCATGGCCCACGAAGAGATCGAGGAGATCTCACGCGAGCTGAAGATGCGGTCCTGCGCAGCTAGGCATTCGCTCATCACTGATGGCGGCGACCGGGTGTACCTGCTGAAGCAAGGCCGAGTCAGGCTGTACCACCTGACGTCTGATGGGCAGGAGGTCACGACCGCGGTCGTGACCCCGGGCCAGCTCTTCGGCCTCGCGGCCTTCATCGGAGTCGATGGAATGGCAACCCACGCAGAGGTCCTCGAGGAGAGCTATCTCTGTGAAGCCGGCGCACAGGACTTCCTCGCAATGCTGGCACGGCACCCGTTGCTCATGGCGCGAGTGGTGATGGTCATGGCCCGGCAGATCTTCCGGCTCGAGCAGACGATTGAGAGCATGGCCTCCCAGTCGGTGCCGCAGCGGCTGGCCGGCCTTCTTCTGGAGGCAATGGCCGACGGAGAGACGACTGACGAGGGGATCCTTCTGCACAGGCAGAGCCAGGACGAGCTGGCCAAACTGGTCGGCACCACCCGTGAATCGGTTTCCCGGAGCCTGGGCGTATGGCGAGAGGGGCGCTTGATAAAGATGCGGGGTCGTCGAATCGTCGTTCTGGACCCTGAGCGCCTCCGCCGGGCGGCCGACGCGCCGAGCCAGCACAACGGCCACCGCGAAGCCCGACGGGCTTGACTTCTCAGCTAGACCCCGTGCGCGCAGAGTCAGTCGACGCCAGCTCCCGAGCACGGGCAAACGTGATTTGGATCACCGAATCCGACAGCCCCAGGGACGTAGCGTTCGGTCGGTGAGCCGTGAAACCGCTGCTTCGCCCGGCGAGAGCTCGCGGCTGCAGACCTTGCCCAAGGCAGACGCTGCGGCGAGGCTGAAGCGCGATTCCGACTACGTCTTCTACGAACTGACTCGCAGCATCTGCCCGGAATGCAGGCGACCGATCGATGCCAAGGTTCTCCTTCGCTCGGGAAAGGTGTTAATGCACAAGCGCTGCCCGGAGCACGGCGAGTTCGAAGCGCTCGTCTACGGCGACGCCGAGGCCTACGTCCGGAATTCCCGCTTCAACAAGCCGGGCAGTATCCCACTCGCCTTCAGCACTGAGATTCGGAACGGCTGCCCGCACGACTGCGGCCTCTGCCCGGATCACCAGCAGCATGTCTGCCTCGGGATCATCGAGGTCAACAGTGCATGCAACATGGAATGTCCGCTCTGCTTTGCGGATGCCGGGCCAGGCTTCAACCTGACCCTGGCGGAGGTGGAGGAGATCCTCGACCATCTCGTTGAAACCGAGGGCAGCCCCGAGGTTGTGCAGTTCTCGGGCGGGGAGCCGAGCATCCATCCGCAGATCGGGCTGATGCTACGGGCTGCCAGGAAGCGAGGGATCCGGCACGTGATGCTCAATACCAATGGCAAGCGAATCGCGCGCGACGACCGCTTCCTCGCCGAACTCGCCGAGATCCGCCCCTCGATCTATTTTCAGTTCGACGGTTTCTCCGAGAACACCTATCAGCGGCTGCGCGGCGAACCCGGAATCCTGCCCGAGAAGCTGCGAGCCCTCGACCGGCTGGCCGAGATCGATTGCGGCGTCATCCTGGTCCCGGCGGTGGAGCGCGGGGTCAACGAGCACGAAGTGGGGGCGATCGTGCGCTTCGGACTTGACCATCCAGCAGTCCGGGGCATCAACTTCCAGCCCGCCTTCCACGCCGGCCGTCATGGTGACCACCAAGCGCTGGAGCGGATGACCATCCCAGACGTTGTTGACCTCATTGAACAGCAGACGTCAGGACTCTTCGTCGCCACCGATTTCGTACCTGTGCCCTGCTGCTTTCCGACCTGCAACTCGGTCAGCTATGGGTGGGTCGACGGCGACCAGGTGATCCCGCTAGCGCGGCTGCTCGACGTCGAGTCCCATCTCGACTACATCACCAATCGTGCAGTTCCCGATCTGAGCGAGGACATCCGCCATGCGCTCGAAGGTCTCTGGTCGTCGTCCGCAGTACCCGGCGGGGAGAAGGCTGCGAACGATTTCGCCCTCTCCTGCGCATCCTGCGACCTCGGCACGATCGACCTCGGCGAGATCGGGAGGCGGATGTTCATGATCATGCTCCAGGACTTCATGGACGCCTGGACGTTCAACCAGAAGAATCTCATGAAGTGCTGCAAGGAGTTCCTCCTGCCGGGCGGGCTCCAGGTTCCCTTCTGCTCCTACAACAGCGTCGGGTACCGTGAGCAGGCGCGGGCGCAGCTGGTGGCGCGGGAGCGCGAGCGCCGCCTGGCCAAGCGCGAGGGACGCCACTTTGAGCCCGTGGCCCTGACCTTCGACTTCCCGCGGCCCTGATCGTGCCCCCGGTCGCAGAGAGCCAGGCGATCAAGGCGTGCTGTGCGACCGTGTATGGGAGCGAGTGGGCGCGCCTGCTGATCGGCGATTCGATGCATCCTGGCGGCGCTGCACTTACCGAGCGGCTGGGGAGCCTCATCGATTTGGGGACGGGGTCGCGCGTGCTCGATGTCGCCTCGGGCCGGGGGGCTTCGGCACTGACATTGGCTCGGCGGTTCGGGTGCGAAGTGGTGGGAGTCGATCTCAGCCCGGCCAATGTCGCCTTCGCCCGCGAAGAGGCGCGCCGGTCCGGTCTCGATCGGTCGGTCAGGTTCGAGGTGGCCGACGCGGAGCTGCTCCCCTTTGACGGCGGTGAATTCTCCGCGGTGATCTGCGAATGCGCCTTCTGCACCTTCCCCACCAAGGCCGTCGCCGCCAGCGAGATGGCGCGTGTCCTTGCATCGGGCGGACGGGTGGGGCTCGGCGATCTCACCCGCTCAGGGGCCCTGCCGCGCGAGCTGGAGGGGCTGCTGGCCTGGGTGGCCTGCATCGCCGACTCCGGGTCCGTGGCGGACTACGTGACCTGGCTTGACGGCGCGGGTCTGTCGGTGGAGGTGACCGAGACCCATGACCAGGCACTCGTGGAGATGGTTGAACGGATTCGGGCCCGGATCTTGGCCGCGGAACTCGCGGTCGCCCTCCGGCACCTTGCGCTGCCAGGAATCGATCTGGGCAACGCGCGGGCGGTGGTGCGATCCGCTCTGGCGACGATCCGCTCGGGCGGCCTGGGTTACGCGGTCGTGACCGCGAGGAAGCCGGTCTGAGCGGTGTCGTTTCACCCTGGCCGTCAGCCTCGCGCCAACGGATACAACGACGACGCAATGGGTGTTGCCGCCCTGGCTGGGGCGGCAGTGACCAGACACCGGCGGTTCGAGATCGCCCGGGGCGTTTTGCGACCCTCATCTGCTCGCCGCCATCCCTGACACTCGCAGCCACGATCACCACACCCTCCACCAGCGGCATCCTGGCCGCGCCGGCCAGCGCGACCCTCGCGATCGTCCTGCAGGCTTCTGGTGTCAAGGTCCGATCGGCGACAGTTTGGGGAGTCGGAGCCGAGGGCGTGATACTTCCCGCAGTGGACGTCGATCGCAGAATCAGAGCGAAATGGGCTCGCCGGCTGTATGCGGTCTCTTCCGGTCAGCGTCCGCCGATCGAAAGGCGCTCGGACTCGAGGCTGTTCGTCGATGGCGTCCTCCTCAATCTCAAGCGAGAGAGGTATCGGCCGTCGGCCTGGGGGCGCTTCGTTGTCGCCTCGTCCATCCGTTCTCTGGAGCAGATCGCCGAGCATGAACGCGCCTCGGTAGAGATCGTCGGAATCTTCGCGATGCTGGTGATCCTCCGCGGTGGGCGCGCTCGCACCGCCGCAGCCTGCCTGCTCGCAATCACGCATCTCGGGCTCCTCGGAGACCGTCGGTCGATCGGCCTGGCCAATGCGTTGAGCCTTTTTCGAGCCAGTCTCCCCGTCCGTCGATGGGCGGTGCTCACCGCCGTAGGAACCGACCTCGCTGACGGTCTTGTTGCCCGCCGCGCTGGCCCGACTGCATTCGGCTCCTACGCCGATCCCCTCGCGGATCTCGCCTTCTGGACCGCGGTTGCGCTTTGTGGACCGATTGGACGCCCGGAACGGCTTGCAATCCTGGGTCTATGGACCGTCCCGGCAGCGGCCATCACGGCCGGGTATTTTGTGGCCGGTCGCTCAATCGACTATCCAAGGCCGGTCCTTGTCCGCCGTGCGTCTGCAATCGCTCAGGCCCTCCTTGCTCTTCGGTTGATTCTGCGAGTGGACCACCGAGAGCGGGCGTTCACCCGGCTCGGCGGACGCGGGCCTTTTCGATCGGCGACTGAACGCATGTCAGCAGCACGTACATGAAGCCCGCCAGCAGGAGGCCTGAAGTGCTGCGCCGCCGCAGCGCCCACCCGGCGGTGCCCAGGGCGTAACCCGTGTAGATGGGATCGTCGAGCAGCCGGTAGATTGCGGCCGCGGTTGGCTCGACGGGCGGCCGAAACTGGTCGAGATTGATGAGGGCGCCCAAACCCAGTTCCCTGAAGCCGAGGACCGTGAACAGGACCCCGCCCCCCCGCAGGAGCGCCCCGACTCGCGAGGCAAGAAAGGGGGGGACTGGTAAATCGCCGTTCGGAACTGACCGCGACGTTGCGAGAAAGGCGATCCAGGGCGGGATGATCAAGCCGGCATGGGCGAGCGCGGCCCAGCGCCCGAAGACCCTTGTGTGCAGGCACCAGTGCTGCTCGGCCCTGACGCTGGCGCTGTTGACGGCGACAGCTACAAGGAGTGCGGTGAATGGCCGCCACCCACCCGGCGCACGTCGCGCACTCACGCCACGGTTCAGCGTCATCGCCGGTCGTGCCAGGAGCATATGACGATCACTGTGGCAAAGCCATTGTGGCGCCGATTATGGACGGTGGACGGCAAACCACCTCGCGGCGCCCACGCCAAGCAGCGCTCGATCACCAGCGGCAGGCTGCAGCAGACAGCCGCCAAGGCCACCAGCAGGACTGGGTGGCCGGGGTCCCGGAGTCCGCCATCGGCGCAGGCTTCCGCGTGGACGGGATGCTCCTCATCCCCAGTCCCGTCCAATGCGGGCGGCAGGTGACGAGTCGAGTCGGCATGGCGCGCACGAGTCGGGCGCGTCGTCCAAAGAGTGCCGCAGACCTCCAATCGGAGTTGAGCGCCGAAGCGTCCAGGTGCAGGGGACCGGGCCGGAGCACCGCCAGGCGAATCGGCCCTGTGCTCTCCTTCGGCAGGGCCCGTGGGGGCGTGCTCGGGGTCGATCAGCCACTGGACCATCACCCCGCTCACAAGCGCTTGGTGCAGAGACCCCACCGCCTTCGCGCCTCACGCGCGCACCCAACCGGAGACCAAGGCGCCCTCGTCTCCGGGGTTTCGGGTACTGCGCCTCGCCTAGCCTAGCCGGGTACCGGAGGCGCGCGCCTCTTTACAGTCGGTGTTGAAAATTGGTGCGCCCGGAGGGAATCGAACCCCCTGCCTTGCGGTCCGGAGGTCGTCCTAGCCCCCTTCCATGGAGCGATGTCGTATTCGCAGAGTGCCGCTGCCGCCCGTCGTTTGACGCGATTTCGCACCCCAATTGCTGCACGGCCGAGGCTGGCGAGCGAGTGAAGGCCGACCGACGGACGTCTTCAGGCTCTGTCGCTTCAATCCCAGACCTGGGACACCTGCATTTGCGCCCCGAAGACACCATTGGACGTTACGCGGAAGCTGTTGTCCATTGGCCGCAATCTCGCTGTCTTCACCCGGTTGCCCGTGGGGTCCTAAAGAAAGCGCAGAGCCGTAAGCCTCGAATTGGTGCCGTCTGGAGTTGGCAGGTAACGAATCGGCCATTAAGCGTTCCACATTCACCGCCGTGACCACGTGATTCCCCGTGGGCCAGCGCCCGACCCCCGGCACGGCGCCAAGCCAACACTGCTGGGAATGCCGGTGTGCACGCAGCTCCGGTTGTTCATGCGTTGGAAGCAGCTCGCTTACGGATCCAGCGGCGGCAGCCCGAGGTACCGAGGTTGATCAAACTCGCCAGGGTAGCGAGCTCGGGCAGGTTGCCAAGCCAGACATTACAGGGCATCCCTGGCGACGAATGTGGATCAGCGGTCCGACGTGCTGATCGGCTGGTGCGGCCCTGGAGTCGTGAGCGGCCGGCTGCCTGCAAACGACCGTCGAAACCATGGTTGTTGAGGAGCAGCTTTGACGGAGTGCCGATGTTCCCTCTGCCGCTCTAGACTGAACAGCGCACGAGATCCCGC
>QHBT01000054.1 GCA_003244185.1 Candidatus Dormiibacter spiritus
ATCTCCATTCGAGAACAGCGATCGGACCGTGGCGCCAGGTTCCGAGAGACCTTCCAGATGGGCGATCGAGAGCTTTAAATGCCCCGAAGGCGGGGTAACGGCGAGGGTTCCATCTATCAGCGCAAAGACGGCAAATGGTGCGCTGCCGCGACGACGCCTGATGGCTATAGGAAGGTGCTCTACGGCACCACCCGAGAGGCGGTCCGCAGAAAGCTGACGGGGATTCAGCACTCCATCGACAGCGGCACTTACACCGACGCAGCTGGGCTAACTCTCGGGAAGTATCTCGACCAATGGCTCGAGGAGGTCGTCAAGCCGTCTGTTCGGCGCTGGACGTACCTAGGCTACGAGGTCCATGTCCGGCTACACATCAAGCCAATCCTCGGAACCGTTGCTCTTGACAGGCTGACGCCAATGCACGTCCAGTCGATGATCAATCGCAAGCTTCAAGAAGGTCTGTCGCCCAAGAGCGTCAAGTACATCCGAGGCACGCTGCGGACGGCGCTCAACCAGGCGATCCGGTGGGGCCTTCTCTCTCGAAACGCCGCCACCATGGTCGAGCTGCCCAAGGTCAGCAGATACGAAATCCGGCCCTTCACCACCGATGAGGCGCGGCGGTTCCTGGCAGCGATCAAAGGTGATCGCCTGGAGGCCCTCTATTCGGTCGCTCTGACTATGGGCCTGCGGCAGGGGGAAGCCCTCGGACTCCGCTGGCAGGACATTGACTTGGACATGGGATACATTCGCGTTTCCAAGCAACTGCAGCGGCTCGACGGAAAGCTGCAACTCGTTGATCTGAAGACGGACCGCAGCCGACGGACGCTAGTCATACCCGCTTCGATTGTCGATGGGCTCCGGCAGCACAAGGTTCGTCAGGCCGAAGAGCGGGCGGCAACAGGTAATTCAGTTCGACGCGACGATCTTGTCTTCACAACTCCAGAAGGGGAGCCGTTGGAGGGAACCACGGTCTCCCGTCACTTTCACCGGCACTTGGATCAAGCAGGCCTTTCACAGCGGCGTTTCCACGACCTTCGGCACTCATGCGCAACGCTCCTCATGGTCCAGGGCGTCTCGCCGAGGGTGGTCATGGACGTACTCGGGCACTCGGAGATCGCCATGACCATGAACACGTACTCGCATGTAATTCCCGAACTGCGGCGCGACGCCGCAGATCGTATGGAGGACCTGCTCACCCGCTAGCAGGTTCTCACCCGCTAGCAGGTTCTCACCGGCCACCTTCAGGGCTGCGACGACAGCCACCAGCACTCCGCCGCAGGCGGCCAGACTTCTCATCGGGCCCCAGTTGTCGACGGGTCGCTGCGCCCGGCAGAGCAACGACCACGGGCTAAGGAGCAACTCAGCCGATTGACGCGGACACAGCCTCCTCCCAGCCGGGTAGCGCCCGGACGGCGTCGATCGTCGTGGCCGCCCGGGCACCGACCCAGGATGCCACCCGCGCGGCCTGCGGCCAGTCCAGGCCCCGATACCAGGAGACTAGGATGGCGGCGGCGAAGGCGTCTCCGGCCCCAGTGGTGTCGACCGCCTCGACAGGAGTCGGGGGGACGTCCTGCTCCCAGCCCTCCCGCGTCGCCGCGGAGCAGCCGCGGTTCCCGTCCGTTACGGCGACGAACTGACGCACGCCCATCTCCAGAAGCCGGCGGGCCGCGGCACGGCGGTCCGGGAGTCCGGTGATGGCGGTGGCCTCCGCCAGGCTGGGACAGAAGACGTCCACAAGCGGGAGCGCCGGCACCAGCTCCTCCCATCGCATCTCCGGCCCATGCGTGACGTCGAGCGATGTAAGGAGACCGGCACCAGATGCTTCGGTCAGGAGCGATCGCAGGCGTGCGCCGTCGAGCCGCCGCAGAAGCAGTGCATATCCGAGATGCAGGGCACGGACGCCAACGTCGACTAGAGTCGCAATCGGGACGTCCTCCGTGCCGAAGTCGTCGCTCGCGCCGTGGCAGTGGAGGAAGGTGCGCTCCCCGGAAGGGTGGACAAGCACGATCGTGCTCGATGTGGGAACGCCCTCGACCACGTGCAGGCGGGCGTCGGTCGCCCACGACCGGACCCGGTCGCCCAGGATGGCGCCCAGCTCGTCATCGCCGATGCAGCCAAGGGTCATAACCGGCACGCCGAAATTGGCGATCACGGAGCCGGCGTTGGCCACCAGCCCCCCGCTGTGGAGCGAGACCACGTCGACCGTCGTCAAGCCCAGCCACTGGAGGTCGCGCGGCACCGGGCGCACCCTCAGGTCCACGGTCGTATGCCCCGCGACGGCAATCATCCGGATCCGTCCGCCGAAGCGACCAACGGTGGTCGGAGGGCGCGCAGCGCTGGGTACAGGGAACGGAAGCGCGCGTACCCATCCTCGTAGACCGGCAGCCAGTCGCGGTCCGGCTCGGCACCGGGCTTCAGCCTGACGCACACGCTCACCGCCTGTGGCACGTCGGCGAAGACTCGGGCGGCGACACCGCCCAGCATGGCTGCTCCCAACGCCGAGCTCTCCTCTACCGTCGAGACCTCCAGCGAGATCCCGAGCACGCTGGCGACGACACGGAGCCAGAACTTGCTGCGGGCACCACCTCCCGAGGCCCTGCCCACGGCCGAGCCCACACCAAGCCCGCGCAGGAGCTCCAGGCAGTCCCGAAGGCCAAACGCCACGCCCTCCAGCACCGACCGCGTGAGGGCTCCGCGATCATGCTGCAGCGAGAGGCCGTGGAAGGTGCCGCGCGCGGCCGGGTCCACATGCGGCGTGCGCTCACCCGCCAGGTAGGGCAGGAACAGCAGCCCTCCCGCGCCCGCCGGGGAGGCGGCAGCTTCGGCCAGAAGGGCCTCGTAGTCCAGCCCCGGTGCCAACGTGTCCCGGA
The DNA here is from genome assembly GCA_003244185.1 of Candidatus Dormiibacter spiritus. Lineage (GTDB taxonomy): Bacteria > Chloroflexota > Dormibacteria > Dormibacterales > Dormibacteraceae > Dormiibacter > Dormiibacter spiritus. The sequence continues at coordinate 2,868 of QHBT01000054.1, forward strand.
ACCAGCGCAGCGAGCCGGCCGCGGAGAGCATCACCCCCATCGCGTGCCACGTACCGGGCACCGCGTGGCAGAAAGTGTGCGCGCGTCCTTCCGGCTCCGGCGCGTAGTTGCGCAGGACGGCGAACACGACGCCGGACGTCCCCAGCACCACCGAGAGGGGACCGGGCCGGTCGATGCCGACACCTATGGCTGCGGCCGCCTGGTCGCCGGCGCCGGCCGCGACGGGGGAACCGTTGGGCGCCCGACCGGCCGGCTCCGTGCTCTCGAGCAGTCGCGGCAGCCACGAGGGCGGCAGCTCCAGCCCCTCCAACACCTCGGTGCTCCAGCGCCGCGCCGCCACCTCCAAGAGCAGCGTCCCGGAGGCGTCGGTAACGTCCATCGCGCGCTCGCCGGTGAGCCGGAAGCGTATGTAGTCCTTGGGCAGCATGACGTGGCGGATGCGGGCGAAGCTGGCCGGCTCCTGGCTGCGCAGCCACAGAAGCTTCGGTGCTGTGAAGCCGGGGAGCGCCCGGTTCCCAGTCAGCTGGATCAGTCGCTGGAGCCCGATGGCCTTCTCGATCGCCTCGCATTCGGCGGCGGTACGCTGGTCGTTCCACAGGATCGCGGGACGGATCACCCGGTCTTGCTCGTCCAGGCAGACCAGCCCGTGCATCTGCCCCGAGAAGCCTATCGCTAGGACCTCCGTGACCGACTGCGTCAGTCGGCCGAGCACCTGCTGGGTAGCGCGCCACCAGTCCTCCGGGTCCTGTTCGGCCCATCCCGGCCGAGGAGTCCGGAGCGGATAGGAGGCCTCCGCCACCGCCAGTGGATCACCGGCCGGCGAAAGGGCAACGCCCTTGACCGCGGTGGTGCCGACATCGAGGCCGAGCAGGCCGGCTGCCGTCACTCTTCCGGGAGCTGTAGGGCGGTGACGTGCCAGCGCCCGAGGTTCGAGATGAACATCTCGCCGCCGCGCAGCGCAACGTTGGTCGGGTGGCAGAGCTGGTGGGCCTCCGGGTCGGCCACCAGGCAGCGAACGGTGCCGTCGGGGGCTACGCGCAGCACCTTGCTCGGCTCGTAGCAGGCGATGTAGAGCCGCCCGGCAGTGTCCAGCGCGAGGCCGTCGGGCAACACCCCCGGCAGGTGAACCACCTCCTCCCGGCCACCCGGTGAGCCGTCCTCTCCGATCGGGATGCGGAAGACGGCGCTGCCGAATGTCGCAGCCACATACAGAAAGCGACTGTCCGGCGAGAGCGCCACGCCGTTGGCGAAATCCACATCGGCGTCGTACCAGAGCTCGCCCGAGCCATCAGGCTGAAACCTGAAGATGCCCGGTCCCGGCTCCTTCATGCCGTGGCTGTCCGAGACAAATAAGTCGCCTCCAGGGAGAACAGCTATCGCGTTCGGCACGCGCATGCGAACGCCGCCGGCCCCCTCGGCGAATCGCTCGAGGCGCCCCGTGCGGGTATCCAGGGCAAACACAGCGCGGTGCTTCATATCGCAGACGTAAAGTCGGTCGCCGGCGAAGGCCAGACCCAGGCAAAAGCCTCCCGTCGACGCCACCTGATCCATTGAGCTGCCGTCGCGCGCGATGCGGAAGATCTGCCCCCGCTCGCCTCCGCACCAGACGCTGCCATCGGGGTGGATTGCGATCCCCTCAGGGTGGTCGAGCTGCGGGTCGGTGAGGGTGCCGTCGTAGAAGACGCGCGTGCGCGCGAGGTCGACCAAGCAGCCCGACATCAGCGCACTCCGCGCGCCGCGCCGGACCGTGTCAGGCCCTGGCGCAGCGAGACCGCCAGTCCCCGGTCGGTTGGCAGCAGCGGAAGAAGGCAGGCATGCAGCGCGTGATAGAGGTCGGGCTTGCCGCTCCACGGCTGGCTCTTGGGTTGATTGTCCGAGTCCAGAACCGCATGCCAGCCGCCTCTCCGGTGGTCGATGACGTGGCGGTGAGTGAAGTCCCAGAACGTCCGGTACCAGCGCTCGTACTCCGCGACGCCCGTGACGTCCGCGAGGTAGGCGGCCGCTCCGAGCGCCTCCGCGAACGTCCACCAGTACCTGTCGCGGCTGAGCGGCCTGCCCTGGAAGTCCACCGTATATATCAACCCCTCGCCGGAGACGTTCCAACCGTCGCTCAGAGCCTGACGGAACAGTCGCCTTGCGCTCTCTAGGCACCAGGCCTCCCGATTGCCCGTAGCGGCCCAGGCCTGGCAGAGCAGACGGGCCCACTCGAGCCAGTGCCCGACGATCGAGCCGTAGGGCCTGTAGAGGTGGTCCGGGTCGTCCCGGTTGTAGTCGGGATCGATCTCCCAGTCGGCCGTGTAGTGCTCCGCCAGCCGCCAGTCGTTGCTCGCCGTCTTCTCCGTGATCAGGCGGCGGCAGACGCTGAGAGCCCGGCGCAGGTATTCGGATTCGCCAGTGGCGTCGTGCGCGGCGAGCAGCCCCTCGACCATGTGCATATTGCTGTTCTGGCCGCGATAGCCGGAGCCGCCGGCCCAGTCGCGCGGAAACTCCTCGACAAACAGGCCCTCCTCCTCCGACCAGAACCGCCGGTCGAGCACCTCGGTCACGTCCTGCAGAAGCCTGTCCCCCTCCGGTCGATCGGCCAGCACCGCGGTGGCGGCGGCAAGCAGCACATGGGCGTGGCCGTAGCCTTGCTTCGCGCTGTCGATCGGCCGGTCCGCCCCAGCCGTCCAGTAGTAGCCGCCGTGCTGCGGGTCGCGGTGCCGCTCGAGAAGGAAGCGGATGCCGTGGTCGGCGACGGCTCCGGCGCCCGGCCGCCCCATCAGGTGTGCGAGCGAAAACGTGTACGTCATCCGGGCGGAGACGACTATCTCCTTGTTGGGGACCTTTGCCGGCACCCCCTCCGAGTCGAGCTCGAAGAAGCCGCCGCCCGGATCCACGCAGGCGTACTGGTAGAAGTCCAGCAGGCGGTTTGCCTCGGCCAATAGCCACGACTCGTGGAGCGGATTGCCCAGCCAACCGCCATTAGGGGCCACTCCGGCAGGCCCTGCCTCAGCGATTCTCAAGGGCCGAATCCTGATTGATCAGGGCAACGGGGCCTCCCACCGTCGGATCGGCCCAATCCTGGTTGGGAACCAGCGGATACCAACCCGGACGCCCGGGGTCGCGATCGTAGGGATAGCCGCCCAGCTCGCGATAGAGCTCGGCGTAGCGCGCCATTCGGTCCGGATCCAGCTCGATCCCGAGACCGGGAGCGGACGGCACGCTGATACAGCCGTTGCAGTACTCCAGCTTGCCGCCTTGTACCACATCGTCGACGAGATGGTGATAGTGCGCGTCGGCCGCGAAGCTGAGGTTGGGCAGTACTGCACCCAGGTGCAGCATCGTGGCCAGCTGGATCCCCAGCTCTCCGGACGAGTGCACGGCAACGCCCAGCTGGAAGGTCTCACAGACGGCGGCCGCTTTGACACACGCACGGATCCCGCCCCAAAACGTGGTATCGAGCAGGATCACATCGACAGCAGGATGCTGCACGTTCTGAGCCAGCTGCTCGAAGTTGACTACCACGGTGTTGGTGGCCATCGGCATGGCGACTCTGTCCCGCACCTGGCGCATCCCGTTCAGTCCCCAGGTCGGATCCTCGAAGTAGTCGTTGCGCAACCGCTCGATGCGGCGGCCGAAGCGAATGGCCGCCTCGACGCTGAGAACAGCGTTGGGGTCGTAACGCACACGGTCCTCCGGGAATGCGGCGGCCAGCGCCTCAAAGCACTCCGCCTCGTATTCCGGAGGGTAGACGCCGCCCTTCAGCTTGTGCGTGGTGAACCCGTGCCGCTTCTTCAGGGTTCGCGCAAGTGCGACCAGCTGGTCTGGCGTGCGAACTTCACCCTCGCCCGTGCTGGGATTCGGATGCCGAAAGAACAGGTAGCTCGCGAAAGGGACTTCGGCACGAAGCCGCCCGCCGAGGAGTTGGTAGACGGGCACGCCCAGCCGCTTGCCAACCAGGTCCAGGCAGGCGAATTCAATCGCGGCGTGCAGCTGTGTGCGGTTGTTATAGAGGCTGGCGGTGGGATTACAGATCTTGAAACGAAGCGCTTCAAGATCGAAGGGATCATGTCCCAACAGGTAGGGCCGGAGGCCCGCAAATGCCGCGGCGGCGCTTTCGCCACCGCCGCCCATCTCACCCAACCCGACCAGTCCTTCGTCGGTTTCCAGCTCGATGATGGTGCGCACGAAACGGCCCCAGTGCGCCCCGTTGCTGTGGCGCAGCGGCGCCTCGATGGGTACCGTCACAGTGGTCGCGCGGACGTCGCGTATCTTCAGCGGACCACCTCCTCGCTCAAAGTCTCATTTCGGTAGGGTGACCGGAAGGCTGGCCAGCATCCCGCCGTCAACGCGGACTTCGATGCCAGTTACGAAGCTGGCGGCGGGGCTGGCCAGGAACGTGATGACCTCAGCCACCTCCTCCACCGTCGCCACCCGCCCCAGCGGATGCAGCGCCCCCCAGCTCCGGATCAATGCCTCGACGCTCTGCTCGCCCTTGAATTTGTCGGCTGCCCAGCGCAACATGGGTGTGTCCACCGAGCCGGGACAGACTGCGTTGACACGGATGCCGTCCGCCGCGTGGTCCACCGCCATCGCTCGAGTCAACGCGTTCACGCCTCCCTTGCTGGCGGCGTACGCGACGACGCCCGTCTGCGCCCCGAACGCCTGCACCGACGAGACGTTTACGATCGCGCCGCCCCCGCGGCGGCGCATCTCTGGCACCGCATATTTGCCGGTCAGGAACATGCCCTTCAAGTTGATCTCGAGCGTCCGGTCCCAGGTCTCCTCCGGCATGTCCACCACGCTGCCGTAGGTCTGAATGCCGGCGGAGTTAACCAGAATGTCCAGGCCCCCATGACGGGCGACCGCCGCTGCCACGAGAGCCTCGACCTCGCCGGCAGCGCGAACGTCGGCCCGCATGCCGCTCACGATCAGGCCCTCCTGGCTCAGCTCCGCCACTGCCCGCTCCAGAGATGCCTCGTCGTGGCTGCCGATGATCACAGCAGTGCCGGCTTGAGCCAGTCGGCGCGCCGCGCCCCGGCCAATCCCGGTGCTGCCGCCGCTCACAACGGCCACCTTGCCAGCCAGGTTGGTTTGAGTGTCCGTCATTCTCCCCCTCTGATCAGTCCGACTCCGCACCCGAGGTCACACTGCCGTCGGGCGCGATCCGTTCCACTCGGCCCCCAGCTCGGAAGAGCACGGCGGCGAGGTGGGTGTCAATGCATCCGCCGGCCTCCAGCCGCCGGGAGGTGCCCCGGCGGACGGCCTCGGCCAGCCCCTCGCCGGGCCAGGAGGTCCAGGGCTCGAGCGCCATGCTGTAAGTGCGGCCGAACCAGGGGTAGCCGTATCCGCCTCGGGCGACCTGCCAGTACCACAGGTGGGGAAATACAGCGGGGTCCCAGCTGAGCCCGAACCCAGCCCTCAACTCCGGGTTGGTCACCGCGTACCAGCCCTCCGGAACATCGGTGATGTAGAGGAACTCGGCGCGCCGAGCTTCGGGTGGCGGCATCTGCGAGAGGTCCATCTCGCCGCCCTCCCGGTCGGCGACCAGCGGCCAGCGGCCGGTGGCGGCAGGAAGAGCGCGCTGGCGGTCGAATGCGACGGCATCGGGGACCCGGACCATCCCGCCGGGCAAGTGAAAAGAGCAGCCTCCCGCAAGAAACGGCGCGCCCAGGACCGGGTGATGACCCCACATCAAGTCGATGGGCTCAGCCCCTTCGTTGACGAGCGTCTCATCAAGTTCCAGCACGGCCCGGTCCCCGCGAAGACGCATGACCTTCTGCAGTACCAACGGATAGCGCAGGAGGCGGACCCGAAGTACGACCGCGACCTCCTCCGGCCTGTCGGCGACCACCCCCCACTCCCACGGCAGGCTGGGAGTTTCCCCGTGCTGGCCCCATTCAGTGCCTGCATGAGCCGCCGGCGGCCCTCCATTTGGCAGCGCCTCCAGCCAGCCTCCTTCGTAGAAGTCCATCATCGGTCCCAGACCCGGCGACGACGCCCGCGCGGCGCGCCAGTCGCGCAGGCTCGTCGGGGAAGCCCAGAGTACGTCCAGGTCCAGCTCCTTGAGCCGCAGTTCCACGACGTCGCTACCCTTGTCCGGCAGCACAGTTACCCGCAGCGCGCGGTTCTCGAGCACCACCACCTGCAGACCATGCTGCTGGAACGCCGCAAGCCGGCAGCCGTGCTTGCGAGGCTCGATCCAGCCGATCATCCGAACTCCTCGGCGAGACGGCCGAGCCTGAAGTGGTGAATCGCCTCGATCTGGACCCGCCTGATGGCCAGCAGGGCAGCCACTGCCTCATTCTGCTCGTAGCGGAACTGCAGCGCAGTTCCGCAGTGCGGGCTGATGTCGCGAGGTCCCGGGATCAATCGCGCAGCGTGGCCGGCGCGGAGGAGGAGGCTCTCGGCGCGCAGGGCGTGGAAGGACGAATAGAAGGTGACGAGACCGTCGAACGGCACCCCGCAGGCGGCGGTGGCGGGAGCTGGCTCGGGGTCGGCCGCGACCCGCTGATCAGCCGCGGGCGATCGTCGCCAGAGCCTCGATGGCAGCATCGATCTCCCCTTCCGTTGTAAAGGCGCTCCAGGAGAAGCGCACGGTTCCGACTGGATAGGTGCCGAGCGCCTGGTGAGCGGCCGGCGCGCAGTGGAGGCCGATCCGGCACATGATCCCGAACCGGCGGTCGAGGATCAAGCCGACGTCTGAGGGCGACACTCCGTCCAGGTTGAACGAAGCGAGGCCGACCCTGGCCGCGGCGTCCTGGGGACCGAGCGGCCGAGCGCGGGGAACCTGGCGCAGTCCGTCAAGAAACCGCGCTCCAAGGCAACCCTCGTGATCCCGGATCGTGCCGACTCCGCAGGCCAGCACATGCGAGACGCCGGCGCCAAGCCCTGCGATACCAACCACGTTGAGCGTGCCGCTCTCGAGCTGATCCGGCAGGAAGTCTGGCTGCAGCTCCAGCTCGGAGTTGCTGCCGGTGCCACCTCGCACCAGAGGTTCCAGCTCGAGCCCTTCCCGCAGCCACAGCCCACCGGTGCCGGTCGGCCCGAACAGCGCCTTGTGCCCCGTGAAAGCCAGCATGTCGACCCCGAGCGCCTGAACGTCGACCGGCCAGGCGCCCGCCGTCTGCGCCGCGTCGAGCAGCACCGGAATCCCCTGGGCATGAGCGAGGCATGCCACTTCGGCGACCGGCAATACGTTTCCGATCACGTTGGAGGCGTGGGTTAGCACCAGGAGACGGGCCGGTCGCTCGAGCGCCAGCGCCAAGCTCTCGAGATCCAGGGCGCCGTCGGGCGAGCCTGGAACCACGCTGATCTCTGCGCCCTTCTGCTCCAGATGCCGCAGCGGCCGCATCACTGAGTTGTGCTCGATGGCGGTGGTGATAACACGATCGCCCTGCCCGACCAAGCCGTAAAGCGCTTGGTTCAAGGCCTCCGTGACGTTTTTTGTCAGGACAATCCGCGAGGGATCGTCGATGTTGAACAGCTCACCCAGCGCGACGCGTGTCTCGGCGACCACACGAGCCGCGGCGACCGCCATGCGGTGCCCTGAGCGGCCGGGGCTGCCCCCGATTCGCTCGAGGCAGTCGAGCATTGCCGCTCCAACCGCCTCCGGTTTCGGCCACGAGGTCGCCGCGTTGTCCAGGTAGATGACCGGTGATCCGGTCGCTGCGGCGCTCAACCGGTCAGCAGACGTGAGGCCAGCCGCACCAACACCAAGCCGTAGATCAGGATGCCGCCGTAGAACCCGGCCAGGTAGAGGGCGGCGTTGCCGTCGCCCTGGGCAGCCAGCACGTGCTGGCGGAAAGGGCAGCCATTGGCGAAGACCGAGAAGAGCCCGACCGCGAAGCCCGCCACCACCGCGATGGCCAGCATCCAACCCTGGGCGAGGAGCCCGACCGTCCAGCCGGCGGCCGCCACCGACAGACCACCGCGCGACCAGCCGTCGCCCAGCAGTCCCATCAGTCCGGCCACTGCGAAGGCGGTCCACGCGGTCACGAAGAACGCCAGCAGCCCCTTCAGCAGCTCGCCATCGCGCACGAGCATGAAGTCCCGGACACCCCCGATGAAGCACATGCGAGAACGCTGGCCGACGTAACCGATGAGAAGGCCGAGGACCAGGGTGGCGATTGCGGGCTCGGCGGTCATGCCGCCCGCCTTCGCAGCACCGCGGTGCCCGCCACCACGCCCAGGACAAGCGCGGGTACGGCCGCCACGGCCGCCGGGTCACCGTAGGCCAGACGCAGCCAGAGACGAGTTGGACAACCCGCCACAATGAGGGCGAACACTGCGATCAGCGCCCCGAGGAGCAGGGAAGCCAGTGGACTGCCCATCACCCTGCGCCACCTGAGCTCGCCGTTGCGCGCTGCAGCAGCGCCTGCGCCGAGGAAAACGCCCACGGTCGTGAGCAGAGGGGCGGCAGAGGCGTCGGGCGAGATCGCCAGATGCGTTCCGACGAGGTGATTGGTAAACCAGCCGACCAGGTCCTGACCGTGACAGGCCATGCAGACGCCGTAAGCGGACGGTTGCCGGACACCGAAGAACGCCTCGACGGCGACAGCTCCCAAGCCGGCGACGACGCCATAGTGCACTGCGTTGGGCCGGAAGCGCCCGGTCAATCTCCAAGCGCTCCTGAACGCGGCAGGAACCACGTCTCGAAATGCGCCGCTGACGTTGCGGCGCGGCCGGGCAGCAGCACCTTCCAGCGGCCGCCCACCTCGGCCAGCACGTCCGTCCGGAAGAAAGTACCAATAGCGCAGTTGCCCACGAGCTGGCCGCTGACGCGCGCCAGCATCAGACGGCTCTGGCCGGGGAGCCAGCGCAGCGCCGCCAACTCCGGAACCTCCTTTGTCGCGACTGATGCCGGGCTGAACGGTCGCTCCCAGTCGACCTTCAGCGCGGCGATGCCGACGGGCAGACCGTCAGGGCCGATCTCCTGCCGGAGACTGGCCACGAAGTCCTGCCGCGAGGTGAGCCCACCCGCCTCGGAGCCCGTCTGGCGGAGCTCGACGCTCAGGTCGTACGCCCGGTCGAATTGACCTTGGATGACCGACCGGTAGAACGTGACGGTCGCGCGGGCAACGGGGTCGGTCGGGGTCGTGAGCTTCGGCGCATCCAGGTAGGTGACCGTTTGGCTGCCAACCCCGCCAGCGGCCCCCGCCGGAGAGGCGAGGTGGGGTACGACTCGGAGGGCTCCCCCCAACGTCAGGCCGGCGACCACCACGATGGCAATCAGCGGGGCCCGGAGCCGGTTCACGCCTGCGCGGCCGCCCGGATCCGGCGGCTCTCCAGCTTGCGCAGCAGCATGTCCAGAAGCATGGCGATGAAGATCACGGCGCCCTTGGTGACGTCCTGCCAGAACGTCTGTACGTTCAGGATCGTCAGGCCGTTGGAGATGACGCCGATGATGAGGACGCCGATCAGCGTGCCGCGGATGTTGCCTATGCCGCCGAAGAGGCTGGTACCGCCTATCACCACGGCTGCGATCACGTCCAGCTCAAGGCTGAGGCCAGCCTGAGGGTCGCCGGAAAACAACCTTGATGCGGTGATGATGCCGCCGATGCCCGCGGCCAGCCCGGTCAGGATGTAGACAGTCGTCTTGACCCGGGCGATCGGGATCCCAGAGATCCGCGCCGCCTGCTCGTTGCCGCCAATCGCGTAGACGTAACGGCCGAACCGCGTCCTGGACAGCACGACGTAGGCCACCAGGAGCACTGCCAACGCAATGATCACGGGCACCGGAACGGGACCGAGGTAGCCGTTGCCAATCACGCTGAACGAGGGATCGGCGACTGTGATCACGGTCCCGCCTGTGTAAACCTCGGCAATGCCGCGGGCGGAGGCGAACATCGCGAGGGTGACGATGAACGGCTGGAGCCCGAGCCGGGCGACGGACAGCCCGTTGAATGCGCCGAAGAGGCCGAGCACTACGAGCGTCAGAAGGATGGCCAGCGGCAAGGGGAGGTGCTGGCGGGTCATGAGTCCTGCCACGACCACGCCGCCGACCGCAACCAGGGATCCGACTGACAGGTCGATTCCAGCGGTGATGATGACGAAGGTCATCCCGGCGGCCACTATCGCCTCCGTCGCGACCTGGCGAGACACCGTGACCACGTTGCTGAACGTGCGGAAGCCGGGGGCCAGCCAGGCGAAGAGCAGGCAGAGCAGCACCAGCGCGAGGAGAGCGCCGAAGTCCTGGATGCGAACGGCGCCCCAGCCTCGGGTTAGCGCCGCCCCGGCACGACCGAGACCTCCCTGGGGCGGCCTGTGGAGTACCGCTTGGGCTTCCGCCGGGCGTCTCGAATCAGCCATTGGAGCCTCCGAATTCCTTGTTCTTAGCCAGCTCGCTGCCGGCCGCCGTCGTGGCAGTTGCTGCGTACGTCATGATCTCCTCCTGCGTCACGTCGCTACCAGACAGCTGAGCAGTGATCCGGCCTTCCCGCATCACCACTATCCGGTCCGCGGTCGCCAGCAACTCCGGCAGCTCCGACGACACCATCAACACCCCCTTCCCATCCGCGGCTAGGCGCCTGATCAGACGCCGGATCTCCGCTTTCGCGCCCACGTCCACGCCGCGCGTCGGCTCGTCGAGGATCAACACCTCAGGCTCGGTCAGCAGCCAGCGGCCAATGATCGCCTTCTGCTGGTTGCCCCCTGATAGGTTCGCCATCATTTGTTCCGGGTTGTGGGGACGGACATCAAGGTCGCGCATCAGTCGCTGGACCGCGCGGCCCTCGACTCCTCGCCGAACGAACCCGAACCTGCTCAGTCGGGGCAGGTTCGCCGACGATGCGTTCTGGCGAACCACCCAGTTGGGGAAAAGCCCGTCTGCCTTCCGGTCTTCGGTCACCATGGCCATGCCATGTCTGATGGCGTCCGCTGCACCGCGAAGGTAAACCCGCGCTCCATCGCGCAAAACCTGCCCCGCCTCGATCGGGTCCAGGCCGAAGATCGCCCGCATCACCTCCGTCCGGCCCGCGCCGACCAGACCTGCGAAACCCAGCACTTCGCCGGCTTCGAGGCTGAAGTCGATTTCGTGGAAATAGCCGCTGCGCATCAGCCCGCGGACTTCAAGGAGCGGTGCCTGGCGTGGTCTTCGCGGCGCCGGGCGGGGCCGCTTCTCGTACTCGCCGCTCAGCGAGCGGCCTACCATCATCTCGACCAACCGATCCTCTGTCATCTCTGAGACTGCCGCCGTCCCCACTACCTGCCCGTCGCGCATGACAGTGACCCGATCGGCGATCTGGAAGATCTCCTCCAGCCGGTGCGAGATGTACACGACCGACGTGCCACGCTGGCGCAGAAGGTTGAGCACGCGGAACAGGTTGGTTGTCTCCCGCTCGCTCAACGTCGCCGTGGGCTCATCCATGATGATCACACCGGTGTCCAGCGAGAGCGCACGAGCGATCTCGACCATCTGTTGCTGCGCCACCGAGAGCAGGCGCACAGGGGTGGCAGGATCGACAGTCAATCCCACTAGTTCGAGGTATTCGCGGGCACGGCGGCGCACCTCACGCTCGTCGACGAAGCCGGGCCAGTAGGCTCGCTCGTGCCCCAAGAAGATGTTGGCGCCGACGCTCAGGTTCGAACAGAGCATCAGCTCCTGATAGATCGTGGAGATCCCTGCTTCGATGGCATCGATCGGACTATGGAACACGGCGGGCCGGCCGCCGACGAGGATCTCACCCTCGTCGGCGCCGTAAACGCCGGCAAGTATCTTCATGAGGGTCGACTTGCCAGCTCCGTTCTCCCCCACCAGGGCATGGATCTCGCCCTGGCGGACCTGGAGGGTGACATCCTTGGCCGCCTGCACGCCAGGAAACCGCTTGGAGATGCCGCGCATGTCAACAGCTTCCGGGGCGATCACCCTTTTAAGGCTCCAGCCTGACTATTGGTGGTTGGTCGAGAATGCACAGGGTTCAGGTGCCGTTTCGGGCGTCCCCTTCCACTTGAGCCAGTTGTCGACGTTGTCCTTGGTCACAAGAGCCGGCTTCATGAAGTAGAAACCCTTCGAGTTGTAGGACTCAACGGTCTTCTCCTTCTTCGCGAGCTGTGACGCAATGTCCATCATCCGCCGCGAGTAGCAGTCGGGACGCTGCGCCACGTCGGCGCGGAACATGCCGCCCTTTTGGATCTCCTGGAAGGCCTCCTGGGTACCGTCTATGCCTACCACCAGCGTGCTCGCCGGGGCCTTGTTCTTGCCCTGGAGGGCGCTCAGGGCACCCAGTGCGGAGTCATCGTTGCAGCCGAACACGACGTTGATGTCAGGGTGGCCCTGGAGCATGTTCTCAGTCGCGGGGAGCGCCGACGCCCGCTGGCCTTTGCCGTCCGCGCTGGCCACTATAGGTGCGGTCGGGAGCGTGTCCAGCGATTGGTGGAAGCCTTTGTTCCGATTCTGGCAGTCAGTGAAGGTTGGCAGGGTGAGCTCCGCGACAGTTGCCTTGCCGCCAAGGTTGGTCTTGATCCAATTGACCGTGAAATCCCCATCGAGCTTGCCCGCCAGCACGCTGTCGGTGCCCGTGAACGGCACCATGCCGGGCGTGATCGTCTCCGGTGAGCCGTCGTTCACCACGGGGACGTTCTTGGCCTTCGCGACTTGTAGAACCGAGCTCCAGCTGCCGGGATCGGCCGGAGCGTTGATCAGCACGGTGGCACCGCCGGAAAGCAGGTCCTCAGCGCACCGTACGTCCTGGCTCGGATTCAGATTGTTGATGCAGAAAGCGACATCGACGCCGTTCTTGGCAGCCTGGGTCTTGTAGCCCTCGTTGAGAATCTGCTGGTAACCGTGAGTCAGCGTGATCTGAATCACCCCGATCTTCGGCTTGCTGGCTGATTGTTGGCCGCCACCGCTCCCCCCGCATGCGGCAGTAAGCACCGTCAGCAGACCCAGAACTCCGGCCATCCGTGGCCACCAAGCTTGCCTGGCTCTTAAGATCACTCTTCCATCTCCTCTCACTCGTCTGTGGTTAGTCCACCGGTCAGCCGGCCAGCCGTCGCCGACCACCGGTCGCAAATCGTGGTGGCTCAGATGGGCGTACGCATTTGCCAGCCTCCTCGGAATCCCCGCCAGCCATCAGTTCCGGCTGCTGTGGTTACGCCGATCGCCGGTTCGGCGGAGCCCGCCTCATCGTCCAAGAAGTAGCCTGGGTACTGTTCCCGCAGGGCCGGCAGCAACTCGAGGACTGCACGAAGGTGGCGCGTCAGAATCCGGTCGGCCTCCTGTAGATCAGGCAGTGAGAGCGCCGCCACCAGAGTCTCGTGCTCCGCGATCAGCCGCTTCAGCACAGTGGGCATCATCAGGCTCAGGCGCCGGACCCGGTTCAAATGTGCCCAAGCCCGCCGGGCGGCCGGCCAAGCTCCGGAGTAACCGCTGATACCGACCAGCATTCGATGAAACGACTCGTCGAGCGCGAAGAAACCCTCGTAATCAGCGGCCGGCTCGGTGTCGCGTTGTCGGGCGACGTACGAGCGCAGGGCGTCCAGCTCGTCGGGCCTGAGCCGGTCGCCCCTGATACTCAATGCTGCCCGTTCGACAGCCTCCCTGACGAACTGCTGGTCGCGAATCTGCTGGACATTTATAAGCGAGACGAACGTGCCTAGCTGTGGCACCACCTCGACCAGACCCTCATCGGCGAGGCGAATCAGTGCCTCCCGAACTGGAGTCCGGCTTACCCCCAACTCGGCGCCGAGCTCATTTTCGGATAGCTGACGGCCAGGCTTGTAGTCCAGCGCGACGATTCGTTCGCGGATCACCGCATAGCCCTGGGCACGCACCGACTGCCCGCTCCCTCTCCTCATATTCCGTTCTTGCATGCTAGCATTCCAACCGGCCAGAGGCAATAGTCGTGCTCCTGGCCCGTTCCGGGAGATGGAACATAGCGAGGTGAGAATGAGCGGTGAGAACCGCCTGAATGTGCTGGCTTTTGATCATCACTACGAACTGTTCGAGCTGGTGGGAACTGAGCGCGGCCTTGTGCAGGCGGCCAAGCGACTGATCTTCGACGGCCTGCTGCTCGCGCTTGACTCTGGCGTCCAGCCGGCCGGCGCCGGCATACTCGTTGACGAGGAGTACGGCGGCGACATCGCCCGGGAGGCCGCCAGCCGCGGATTCTCGGTCGCCATGCCGGTTGAGCGCTTCGGTCCCGGTGAGTTCGAGTTTCGCTTCGAGGACTTCGCCGCCCACCTCCAGGAATTCGCCCCGACCTATGCCAAGGCCTTGGTCCGCCACAACCCCCGCGACGACGAGAGTCGGAATCGGCGCCAGGCTGGGCGGGTCCTCGTCCTCGACCAATGGTGCAAGCGGAACGGCCAGAAGTACATGCTCGAGTACCTGGTCGAACCCCTTTCGGACCAGCTCGCCGCTTGCGGTGGCGACCGACGTCGCTTCCAGCGCGAGATTCGCCCCGCCCTGATGCTCGAGGCTCTCCAGGAACTAAGGGCCGCCGGCCTCGAACCGGATGTCTGGAAGGTCGAGGGCATGGACAGCCCCCAAGACTGTGAGCGACTCGGCAGGGTGGCGACCGCGGAGGGCCGGGATCACGCGTGCTGCGTGATGCTTGGCCAGGGGGCTGATATGACCACTGTGCTGCGCTGGCTGGAAGCGGCGTCAGGAGCGCCCGGCTATGCGGGTTTCGCGGTGGGCCGAACGGCCTGGGCTGACGCGGTGCGGAGGTGGGCCGCAGGTGAGGACCGCCGCGAGGACGCCGTGCGGACGGTTGCCGAGCGCTACCGCTCGATGGTCGAGACGTTCACTCAGGGACGCCTTGGTTACTTCCCCCGGGAAACGTGAACACGAGATCGGCTCGCGCTCGGGAGTGTGGCGGGCACTCAAAAGCAGATGGTGCGGCGGTCGGCTCGGCTTCAGTCGCAAGGATCTGCAGTACCGTGTCGGCCGCAGCCTGCTCACAGGAAGGCAGGACCGCTGATCGGTGCAGCCGGGCGGGGTCGGGGCGACAAGCTGAACACGTGGGGCCGGATCGTTCGGCCGTTGCTACAAATTGCTACATATTTGCTACACGGTCAGCCTGCCGAGGAGCGGCGCAGACCAGATTCGTATTCAAAATTGGTGCGCCCGGAGGGAATCGAACCCCCTGCCTTGCGGTCCGGAGCCGCACGCTCTGTCCGATGAGCTACGGGCGCGACGCGAAGCCAGTCTAACCTTGCCCAGTCATGCCACCCAGACCGACGAGCCTTCGGCCGGGACGCATCCTTGTCCTCGTCTGCGTCACCCTGACGATGCTCTCAGCCATGGCCTGCGGTCCCCTGGCCTTCACCCAAGTCGATCCGGCCCAGGTGGGCCTGCAGGCCCGAGACGTTTCGGCTGAGTTCAAGCCCTGCGACCCGCCCCGCGACATAGAGACCTACCTCAAGCGTCTCCCGGCCACCTCACAGTGGCGGGCGCTGCTGTCCAGCGGTTGGAAGCAGCTGCAAGGGGAGGGGGCCAACGCGTCTGCCGTGACCGAGTTTGCCACGGGCAGCGATTCATGCACAGCTGAGCCGGGCTCAGGCCCGAGCCGGAGTGTCATATCCGTCGTGGCTCGCTTCTCGGACGACGGAGCCGCTCAGCGAGCCTTCCAGGCCGGCCTCTTCGGCTTCCCGACGCCCGCCGAGGACCAGCTGGAGCCAGGCCTTCGGCAGGGAGTCGGGACTCAGCTCGGCGCGCACTCCTGGCTGCGCCAGCGGACAGTTGACAACCGTAATCTTTCAGTGGCCTTCTGGCAGTCTCACCAATTTTGTATCTTCGTACTCGCCTCGGCACTCGACTCGGTCGAGCTGCAGCGGGCTTTGGTGGCCATTGACGGGCGGGCGGGCTGAACCGAAGCGTCAGTACACTTGGGGGCTGCGCGTGCGCCTGTAGCTCACCGGATAGAGCGCTTGCCTGCGGAGCAAGAGGCAGCAGGTTCGATTCCTGCCAGGCGCACCAACCTGCTCACCGTCCAGATCACCAAGACAGTGCGCCTGCCGCGTCTGGAGCCTGCGAACTCCATCGGCCGCACGTGTGGCTCGGCCAGCGCTCGCTCGCGAGCTCCCGGCGCCCACCCGAACCATCAATCCACTACCAGTCACGCCGCAGCTCATGCTGCCATCCCCCAGAAAAGGAGAGCCGCCGACCGGCAATGTCTTCCCGGTTCGCGAGAATTCGCTGAACTCGCTCGGCTCTATCCCTATCTTAAGTCATCTAAGTGGGCCCACACCTTCTTCCAATTAATCACTCGCTACCGCAATTTGCGCAAGATCGATCAGAGGCGGGTGCATTTCCGGGTTCCGAACACCCACAATCGCAACAGCCATTCTCGGACGCCACCGCCTTAGCCGGAAAACCACTACGCCTGGGCGAAACGGCTGACGTAGCCTCGCCAGTCCCTACCCACCGGGACGAATGTACTAATGCAATTCTTGCCCATCTGCAGTATCGTCGTCCCCAAACCTAAGACCACCACTTCAGCTCACCCGAGCCCGGCTGTCGGCGCTGGCCGGGAAGAGGAGGACTGCGAAGTTGTTTGACAAGAACAATTCGAAACTGCGCTCTCTCGTTAGGCGATCCACGTCGGCCACGCTCGTGTGCGTGGCCGCTCTCCTCTGCACGCCCGTCCTTTCCGCCGCCGCGGCTCCGGCCCTGAATGTGTCTATCGCTATGCCACCCCCGCCGGCGGTGAAGGTGCAGATCCCAGTTCCTACGCCGGCTGCGCCAGCCGTGAACGTGCAGCTGCCGGCTGCTCCAGCGGTGAGGGTGAAGGCCCCGGTGCCCGTCCCGACTGCGCCGGCCGTGAAAGTCCAAGTGCCAGCCCCAACCGCGCCGGCCGTGAAAGTCCAAGTGCCAGCCCCAACCGCGCCGCCAGTGAAAGTGCAGCCGCCCCTGCCAGCTGCGCCGACTGTAAACGTCGGGGTGTCCCTACCCTCCGGACCCCCTGCGCAGGTGAATGTTGGCCCAGCGGGGCCGTCTGTTTCAGTTCCGGCTGCGAATGTTCCTGGCCCCGCTTCGCCGTCCGAGCAGTCCGGTGCGCCGACTGACCCCGGTGGAAGCGCCAGCCCGACGGACCAGGCCACGGCAGCGGCCGCCTCCCCTGTCGAGCCTGCCGGAGCGGCCGGCCCGACCGCCAGTGATTCGTCCGGCGCGGCAGCTGCCGATCCACCATCGAGCGCCTGGTTCAATCCGGGCAGCGGAAGCCAGACACGCGCTCTTGCCTCCGGAAACGCTGCCACGGCCAACTCGCTTCAGTCCAACAGCATCTACTCCTGCATCTCTCTGGGGGCCCGGATCCAGGCCTGCGAGTCGTCCGGAGGGCCAATGGTCTGCATTGAGGGTGGCGCTGGGCCGATTGACTGCCAATCCTCCATGCCGGCGGCCACGGGGTCCGCATTCGTGCTGCCGATGGCTCTCGGTGGCCTGCTGAGTGTGGTGGGCTTCCTGCTCAGCCGACCGCAGACTAACTCGAATCGCCGCCGTCGTGCAGGCTGGCTGAGTCAAGTCACCCCTGCGCTTGGTCTGCCCCTTCGGCACGTGCGCAGACTGCCTCCCTCTGAGGGTTGAGGAGAAGGTTCGGACCGCCGACGACCGGGTGGCCGACTGGCGCCTCGCTGCTACCCCCGCACTGGGCCCTTTTGCCCGACCTGGAAACCATCCGGCCGCGGGCAGGTTACCCGGGCGGCAGCACGCGCGTGCTGGCAGCGAAGCCCACCACGAGTGTCAGCAGATAGGCAACCCCACCCGCCGCGTGCCGGCTCACCGCGCAGCCGCCCCGGCCGCCGGTTGTCAGCCAAGCAGCCAGGGGAGCCAGCACGGGCATGAGCCAGATCGGGTAGACGGCGACGCCGACCACAATGACCGCCAGCTCACGCTGAACCAGGCTGATCGCCACAAGGTCGAGCGCCGACCAGAGTAGTCCGAGCGCACCGACCGTGACGGCGACGGCGATCCAGGAGCGGCCATGTGCCTGGAGCACCAAGGCCGTCCAGCCGGCGCCCAGAGCAGCAGGAGCCAGGCCGGTCGGCACGATTAGGGCACCGTTTCCCCGCAGCGACCATCCGGGTCCTCGGGGCCTGCGATCGCGAGCAGCACTGTCAACAGCTCCAGAACGACTCCGACAGCCAGGCCGGCGACCGACGCCCAGGCCAACAAGCGGGCTGCCGGCCGCGTTCTGGCGCGGCTCATGCTGACAAGCTAGCGCCGCACAGAGGCGTTGCACCAATGTCTCCGCTCCTGCGGATGATCAGCGAGAGCCGCCGCCGCCTACACCTGAGGCTCGCGGTGCACATAGTGCAGTCCTCACCTGTACTGGCTCGGCCGCTCTCTCTCGACCTGGTGAGTCATCGCCATCCCTGAGATGGCAGACCCACTCAGCGGACAGCAGCACCCGGCCTGGTGGCCAAAGCCCGGAACAGAACCTCCCCGGCCGCCGTACAGGACTGCATGGAGCCCATGTCCGGTGAGAGTGGCACGCTCGTCGTTTACACGACTACCCACTGCTCGGACTGCCGCCTGGCCAAGGCCGTGCTGGCCGAGACAGGAACGCCCTATCGCCACGTCAACCTGGACGAGTCCCCCGAGGCCGCCGCGACAGTCATGGCCCTGAACGGCGGCTACCGCAGCGTGCCCACCCTGGTCTTCCCGGATGGCAGGGTGCTGGTCGAGCCGTCACGTCGCGAGCTGCTGGAAGCTCTGAAAACCATGCAACGCGGCGCCTGACGTCCAACAGAGCCTGGGCCGTCGCTTAGGCAGCCTGGACGCCGCGGTGAAACAATGGGAGCGATGCAGCCCCATCGTCATGGCGAGAGAAGGACGTGAGCGCCCCAACGCGCCCGCTGGACCCCACTTCCTACCGCTCCGCTCTGGGCCGCTTCGCCAGCGGCGTAACGGTGGTCACCTACCGCGGTCCGGACGGGCCTCGCGGCCTGACAGTCAACGCCTTCTGCTCGGTGTCGCTTGACCCCCCACTGATCCTTGTCTCGATCGCGCGTTGGTCTCGGAGCCATGACCTGGTGGTTGATCAGCCGTTCACCGTCAATGTTCTGAAGCCCGAGCAGGAAGCGCTGGCCAAGCACTTCGCAGGCATCGCCGACCAGGTCCAGATTCCGTGGTACGAGGGCCACGCCAGCCCGCGCCTCTACGGTGCCCTGGTCCAGCTCGAGTGCAGTCCCTGGCGCACCTACGACGGGGGGGACCACTCCATCTTGGTGGGTCAGGTGATCGACCTGCAGGTGAGCGAGGGTGACGCGCTCGGCTTCTTCGCCAGTCGCTTCATCCCGATTGCCCGGCCCATTCCCTCGCAGCCGACGCTGCCCTTCGACCCGTTCGAGCTTCCCTACGACGCTTGATGAGCAATCGCAATCCAACCCCAGGAGGTTGAGCGTATGTCAGCGAGAACCGGCGCCCAGTACCTAGAGGCACTCAATGAGTCGCGCCGCGATATCCGCGTACACGGTGAAACAGTGCGTTCCGACATCGGCAGCCACCCCGCCTTCAAGGGCGTCGCGCAGGCCTAT
Source organism: Candidatus Dormiibacter spiritus (assembly GCA_003244185.1). Lineage (GTDB taxonomy): Bacteria > Chloroflexota > Dormibacteria > Dormibacterales > Dormibacteraceae > Dormiibacter > Dormiibacter spiritus. The sequence goes on from QHBT01000054.1 coordinate 22,332, forward strand.
GCCGCGCTCTACGACTTGCAGCACGACGAGCGGGTGAAGGATGTTCTCACCTATCCCTCGCCGACCACCGGCGAGCCCGTCGGCACCTCCTTCCTGCAGCCGCGGACGAAGGCGGATCTCGCCCAGCGCTCCGAGATGATGAAGCTCTGGTCCGATCGCAGCCTGGGCCTGCTGGGCCGCACCGGCGACTACCTCAACAGCTCGGTCATGGCCATGGCCGCCGCCCAGGACTGGTTCGCCCAGGTCGACAGCGGCTTCGGCAAGAACATGCGCAGCTACTACGAACACGTGCGCGACAACGACCTGCTGATGACTCACACGCTGATCAACCCGCAGGCCAATCGCTCGCAGTCGGCAGCGGAGCAGCGCGACCCCTACCAGGCGGCTCAGATACTGAAGGAGACCGACAGCGGCATAGTGATCCGGGGCGCCCGCATGCTCGCCACCATCGGCCCCATCGCTGATGAGATTGTGGTCTTCCCCTCCACCGTGCTCCAAGCCCGGCCGGAGGATGAGCCCTACTCCTTCGCCTTTGCCGTGTCCTGTGACACGCCGGGTCTGCGTTTTCTCTGTCGCGAGTCGCTGGACTACGGCCGCAGCCACTTCGACCACCCGCTGGGCTCGCGCTTCGACGAGATGGACGCCGTCGCGATCTTCGACGACGTGCAGGTTCCCTACGAGCGCTGCTTCATGATCCGCCATCCCGAGGTGCTGACCAGGGGCAAGATGTACAGCGAGACGGGTGCCCTGGCCCACATGACCCACCAGGTGGTGTTGAAGGACCTGGCCAAGACCGAGTTCATGCTCGGCCTGACATCCCTCATCTGCGATGCCATCCAGATCGAGAGCTTCCAGCATGTGCAGGAGAAGATCGCCGAGGTGATCAACACCCGCGAGCTGCTCCGGGCAGTGCTCCGGGCGGCTGAGGCGGACGCAGAAGTGAACCAGTGGGGCCTGATGACGCCCGCCTGGGCACCGCTCAACACCGCTCGCAACTGGTTCCCGCGCACCTACCCGCGGCTGCGGGAGATCGTCTGGCAGCTTGCCGCCAGCGGCCTCTTCGGCCTCCCCACCGAGGCCGATACAAAAGGCGAGACCGGGGTGGACGTCGATCGCTTCCTCCAGGCCGCGAGCTTGAACGGCATCGACCGCGTGAAGCTGTTCCGCCTCGCCTGGGATGCGTCAGCGAGCTCCTTTGCCAGCCGGCAGGAGATCTACGAGTTCTTTTTCTTTGGCGATCCTGTGCGGATGGCCCAGGCGCTGGTCGGCAGCTATGATCGCAGCGAGGTCAAGGAGCGCGTCAACGCCTTCCTCAACACCGACGGGCCCCTGGCGCCACTGGCCGGCTCGGAGCTGCTGGCGGCGCCGGCCGCCAGGCAAGGCGGATGACGGAGTTGCGGGGATCGATAGTCCCCCTGGTCACTCCCTTCAAGGCCGGCGGCGAGCTCGACCTGGAGGCGATGGGCCGGCTGGTCGACTGGCAGATCGCCTCCGGCAGTCACGGTCTTTCAGTCACCGGCACCACCGGCGAGCCCAGCGCCCTGACCCTGGACGAGCGGGAGGACGTGATGCGCTACGTGGCCGAGCGCATCGCCGGGCGGGTGCCGTTCGTTCCCGGCACCGGCACTAACAACCTGGCCGAGACCCTGCGCCTCACGCGCTTTGCGCAGGACCTGGGGGCCAGCGCCGCGCTGCTGATCGTGCCCTACTACAACCGACCCTCGCAGGAGGGCCTGTACCGCTACTTCACGGCCATCGCCGAGTCAGTCGAAATCCCGCTCCTGGTCTACAACATCCCGGGCCGCACGGCCATCAACATCGCACCCGCCACGCTGGCCCGCCTCCGCCGCGATCAGCCCCAGATCATCGGGGTGAAAGAGTCGAACAAGGACTTCGAGCACGTCTGCCGGGTGTTGCACGAGTGCGGTCGCGACTTCCTCGTCTTTTCAGGCATCGAGCTGCTCTGCTACCCGATGCTGGCGATCGGCGGCGCCGGCCACGTCAGCGCCACCGGCAATCTGCTGCCCAAGGAGGTCGCCGCCATCTACGATCTGGTCCAGGCCGGCAAGCCCGCCGAGGCGCTGGATCTGCACTACCGGCTCTTGCCGCTCAATGACGCCCTCTTCTGGGAGACGAATCCCGGCCCGCTCAAGTGGGTGATGAGCGAGTTGGGCCTGATCGAGCCGGTCTACCGCCTCCCGCTCTGCGAACCCAGCGCTGAGAACCAGCGCCGGCTCCGAGAGGTGATGGCGCAGTACGACTTCGCCGTGCCGGTGGGTGCTAGGCGGTGAAGCGGGCCCGCGTGCTCAGGGATGGCCGGGCAGAGCCGGCCGAGCTGATCACGCCGGGTCTGCTGCGCACTGCTGACGGGGCTGAGCACGAGGAGGCAGACCTCCAGTTCCTGCTGCCCGTCGAGCCGACCAAGGTCATCGCCCTGGCTCTGAACTATGCGGACCACGCGGCGGAGCTGGAGCTGAAGGAACCTCAGGAGCCGGCGCTCTTCTTCAAGTCGCCCAACACCTGGGTGCCGCACCGCGCGCCAGTCATCTATCCCGAGGGCGGCAAGTTCGTTCATTACGAGGTGGAGCTGGCAGTCGCGATCGGCCGGCGCGCCCGGCGTGTCAAACCGGAGCAAGCGCTGAACTACATCGGCGGTTACACGATCGCCAACGATCTCGTCATCCGCGACTTCGTGACCAACCTTTTTCGGCCCCCCCTGCGAGGCAAGTGCTGGGACACCTTCTGCCCGATCGGTCCCTATCTGGTCCAAGACGAGGTGGAGGATCCCCACGACCTGACGCTCAAGGCCTTCGTCAACGACGAGCTGCGCCAGGAGGGCAGCACGCGGGACCTTATGCGCAAGATCCCGGAGATTATCGAATACGTCACGCACTTCATGACCCTGGAGCCGGGCGATCTCATCCTGACCGGCACGCCCAAGGGCATCTCGCACGTTCATCCCGGCGATCGCATGCGGCTGGAGGTGGAAGGGCTCGGCGTTCTCGAAAACCACATAGTCAGTGAGCAGGAGGCTTTTGGCTGATGGGCCAAATGGCAACCGGGTCAGAGCGGCCTCACGTGAAGGCAAGCGTCCGACCTGTCGAGCACTTCATCGACGGCAGGTTCCAGCCCAGCCAGGCCGGTGGCACCTTCGAGACCATCGACCCCGCCACCAACGAGGTGATCACGACTGTCGCCGAAGGACTTGAGGCGGACATCGACCTTGCAGTCAGAGCTGCCCGCAACGCATTCGAGGAAGGCCCCTGGCCCCGCCTGCGTGCCGCCGAGCGGGCTCGCTATCTGCGACGGATTGCCGAGCTGATCGAGGCGGCAGACACCGAGATCGCCGAGGTGGAGACGCTGGACACCGGGCTTCCCATCACCCAGGCCAAGGGCCAGGCCAAGCGGGCGGCGCAGAACTTCCACTTCTTCGCCGCCCAGATCGAGACCCTGGGCACGGCCTCCTACCAGACAGGGGATTTTCTCAACTACACGCTTCTGAAACCGGTCGGCGTGGCCGGTTTGATCACACCCTGGAACACCCCTTTCATGCTGGAGACCTGGAAGGTGGCGCCGTGCCTGGCCGCCGGCGACACCTGCGTGTTGAAGCCTGCCGAGTGGTCGCCGCTGAGCGCTTCGCGGTTGGCTGCCATCATCGCCGAGTCGGGCCTCCCTGAGGGCGTCTGCAATGTGGTTCACGGCTTCGGTGAGACGTGCGGCGCACCGCTGGTCGAGCACCCAGGCGTACAGCTCATCTCCTTCACCGGCGAGACCACCACCGGCAGCGCGATCATCGCCAACGGAGCGAAGACCTTGAAGCGCTGCTCGATGGAGCTGGGCGGCAAGTCTCCGGTGGTCGTCTTCGCCGACGCGGACCTGGAGCGGGCTGTGGACGCGGCAGTCTTCGGCGTCTTCTCCCTCAACGGCGAGCGCTGCACTGCCGGAACCCGGCTGCTCATCGAGGAGCCGATCTACGACGAGTTCGTGGAGCGCACAGCAGAGCGCGCGAGCCAGGTGCGGCTGGGTGATCCCTTCGACCCCGCCACGGAGCTGGGACCGCTGATCCACCGCGAACATTACGAGCGCGTGAAGAGCTACGTCGAGATCGGCCGCCAGGAGGGCCGGCTGCTCGCCGGCGGTGAGCGACCCCAGCACCTGGCCCAGGGCAACTACCTGCCCGCCACTCTCATCGCCGACGTCAAGCCGAAGGCGCGCGTCTTCCAGGAGGAGATCTTCGGCCCGGTGGTGGTGGCGACGCCCTTCAACGGCGAGGCGGAGGCGGTCAGGCTTGCCAACGACGTCCGCTACGGTCTGGCCGCCTACGTCTGGACTCGCGACCTGCAGCGGGGTCAGCGGGTGGCGCAGGCGATCGACTCAGGACTCGTCTGGCTGAACTCGCAGAACGTGCGCGACCTGCGCACTCCGTTCGGAGGCAGCAAGTGGAGCGGCATCGGGCGCGAGGGCGGCCACTACAGCTTCGAGTTCTACTGCGAGCTGCAGACCGTGCATGTGGCGCTTGGTGAGCACCCCATCCCCCGCTTTGGCACCGGCGGCTGATGGCCCAGCCAGGCGATCCCCAGGACTGGCTAGGCGCCCGCCGGGCGGCTCCCTTCGACATCGTGCGCGCCGCGCACGCCGAACTGCTGGTCACTGACCTCAGGCACTCGCGCGAGTTCTACGTCAACCTCCTGGGCTTCGTGGTGACCGAAGAGGATGACTCAGCCATCTACCTTCGCGGCTATGAGGACAGGCACCATCATTGCCTGGTGCTCCGCTCGGGACGCGTGGCGGCAGCCGGTCATCTCTCCTTCCTGGTTGCCTCTGAGGCCGAGCTGGAGCGCGCAGCCGACCACTACCGGGCGGCCGGCTGCTTCACGCGCTGGCTGGACGCGGGCGAGGAACGAGGTCAAGGTCGGGCGTTGCGCGTCCAGGATCGACTCGGCTGTCCGCTCGAGTTCTTCAGCCGGATGGAGAAGGTGCCCTGCCTGCTGCAGCGCTATCACCTTCAGCAGGGGGCGCGCATGCAGCGATTGGACCACTTCAACCTGCATGTGCCTGACGTGCAGCGGGCTTTCGACCTCTATCACGAACTCGGTTTCGGCTGCTCCGAGTACATCGGCGGCGATAGTGGCGACAGCACCATCTACGCGGCCTGGATGTTCCGCAAGCCGCATGTCCACGATGTGGCGCTCACAGCCGGCCGCGGTCCTCGGCTGCACCACCTGGGCTTCTGGGCGGCTGACAAGGATGCCATCCTCAACACCTGCGACGCGCTCGGCGGAGCGGGCTGGCAGGAGACTATCGAGCGTGGACCCGGCCGCCATGGGGTAAGTAACGCCTTCTACCTCTATCTCCGCGATCCTGATGGTCACCGCATCGAGCTCTACACGGCTGATTACTGGACTGGCGATCCCGATCTGGACCCGGTGCGCTGGAGCGTCAACGACGAGCAGCGCCGCAGCTTCTGGGGCCATACAGTGCCTGAGCGGTGGTACCTGGAGTCTTCCCTGCTCCAGGCGGCCGACGGCAGCACTGTGCCGGTCAGCGACCCAGCGGCGCAGGAACTCCGCCAGCCGCTACTTCCCCGCTGAAATCGGATCGGCGAAGCACTGCCCGCTAGCCGGTGACGTCGGGTCCGGTCCGCTCTCGGCTGATAAGCTGGCGGAACCGGCGGAACTGCGTTGTCCGACTGGTGGCAAGCGCCGCGCCACACACCACCAGCACAAAGCCGGCGGCCATGCCCAGGGTGAAGGTCTCACCGAGCACGAAGACCCCGAGTAGCGCCGCCACCGCTGGATTGATGTAGGTGATGACGCACAGGCCCGATCTCGGTGATCAGCGCGAAGAAGAGCAGAAACGCGACAGCGAAGCCGCCTCCGCGAGCCAGCGCGAAGGGAAGCAGGACCAGCGCGGCCAGCGTAGTACGCATGAAAACGAGCGTGGCCGGCGAGAGCTCGCTCACAGCTATCCGGATGAAGAAGTACGGAATGCCCCAGATCAGGGACATCGATGCGAACAGCAGGAGGCCGCGGCGCGTCAAGTAGACACCGCTCATTCCTACCGGCCGAGCCAACGCGGTTGTTCCGGACAAACTGAGATCGATGCCTAGCTGCTGAGTGTCAACCGGGTCGGGCGCAAGGGCACATCTGTGCCCGCGCAAACCAGGTCTGCCGCTGACTCTGCCAAGTCAACTGTGCGCATCGGCCGCGAGCAGTTGTAACCTGTCAGACACGGTTCAGACCACACCAAAAGCTGGAGGAGAAAAGCATGTTTGCTGACTTGTTGGAAGCTGTCATCCCGGGCGGCCTGTACATCGGTCTCGGAGTCGCCATTGGCGCTGCGTTCAGTGAGCGTCTGCGCCCTGTCGCCAAGCGTGCTGTAAAGGTGGGTATGACCGGCGCCGAGCGCCTGCAGGAGATCAGCGCGGAGGCGCTGGAGAAGGCTCAGGATCTGGTGGCGGAAGCGCGCTATGAGCAGGTCGCCGAACAGAAGGCTCCTGTGCGCCGCACCCGGGCCACTGCTCGTACCACCACCCCCCGGCGGCCGCGCCGCCGCACAGCGGCGGGCAACGCGCTGACCATCGCGCCGGAATAGTCTGTGGCGCCCCGAGCCGCCGAGCGCCCGCGGGCGCGGATCGAACACGCTGCGCATGGCCGCATCCGTGTCCGGATCGCCAAGGAAGACCGTGACCCTCAGCAGATCGAGCGGATCCGCTCCCATGTGGCGGAGATTGATGCGGTGGACGAGGTCCATGTCAACCAGCGCACAGGGTCGATTCTCATCCACTCGTCGAATGGACCGCGGGTGCGGGAGGGGCTGCAAACCGTGCTCGATCTGGCGCCCTTCGAGCGCCAGGCCCAGACGCAGGTCAACGCTCTCGTGGCGGCTGTCAGACTGGGTGACGACAGGCTCAAAGCAGCCAGTAAGGGACGTGTTTCCCTGCGCTGGGTTGTCCCCGCCGCCTTCTTCACCATCGGCGTGCGCCAGCTCATGAACACAGGTTTCACCATCGGCACTGTGCCGTGGTATGTGCTGCTCTACTACGGCGCCGATTCGTTTCTCAAGCTGTATCCCGAGCATGCACCGGCCACCAAACAAGGAGTAAGGAGGGAGCCCCTATGAAGAACAGCGGACCGATCAGTGTCCGAGTTGGTCCCATGAGCATGGACGTGCCCCGAACGGCGGGGTACTACGGCGGAGTTGGCTTGGCGCTTGCCTTCGGCCTCATCGAGTGGCCGGTGGCGGTCTTCATAGGGGCGATCCCAGCTGTGCAGATGCTGCGCCGGCAGGATCTTGGGCGGCCTGTCAACTTCGTAGTCCAGCTCTTCGAGGGAGCCGCCAAGCCCGTCGGCGGCGATGCCGAGGGCACTGTGGAACTGACCAGCACGCCTCGGCCGCTGCGCCGGGCGGCGCAGGCCGATCCGGCCGGTGCGGTCGCAGGAAAAGCCGGGGCCGCCGGTCGCGCCGCCCGCCGCGCAGCCGGCACTCGGAGCCGCCGCCGCGCCGCTGGAGGGGGCGCTGGTACCACCAGGCGCCGCCGCGCCGCAGCTGGGACCACCAGTGACGGGGCCGCCGGCGCCACCCGGACTCGCCGCCGGGCCGGAGCCAGCGACGCGACCACCGGCAACGGTAGGCGCCGCCGGCGGCCGACCGCGACGGCTGAGACCACAGCTGCACCCCGCCGCCGGGCCACACGGCGCAGCCCAGCGGCTCGGACCGCGACGCCAGAGGCAGGCGGCTCAGCAGGCGAGGGAGCGACGACTAGCTCTTAGCCGGCAGCCGGTTCTTCTGCAGCGGGCGCAGAGCGTTGGCTGCGGCGAGCACAGTGGAGCCGTTGTTCATGAGCGTCGCCGCCAACGGCGTCAGCTGCCCGGCGACTGCCAAGCCCATGCCAACTGTGTTGGGAAGGGCGACCAGGCCGATGTTCTGGCGCATGATGCCCATTGCCTCGCGCGACAACCGAACAGCAGTGGGCAGCGGCGCCAGATCCTCTGCGAGCAGGACGACGTCAGCCGTTTCACGCGCGAGGTGAGCCCCGTCTGGAACCGCTATGCCGACACTTGCCTCGGCCATGGCGTAGGCATCGTTTATGCCGTCGCCGACGACCGCGACGCCGTGGCCTTCAGCACGCAGCCGGCGGACCAACGCAACCTTGTCCTCGGGCAGCATGCCGCCGTGATACTCGTCCAGTCCCAGCTGCCTGGCGACAGCAGCGGCGGCGGAGCCTCGATCGCCGGTCGCCAGGATGAAGCCTTGGATGCCCAACCGCCGCAGGCTTGCCAGCACGTCCTTGGCGTTGCTGTCAACCCGGTCTCGCAGTGACATGCGCGCCACTGCGCGGCCGTCCACTGCCACTATGACCACTGAGGAGCCGGCGATCGAAGTGTCAGGACACGTGATCCCTTGCTGCGCCAGCAGTGCGGGCTGGCCCACCACCACCAGGTGCTCACCGACTCGGGAGATGACGCCGCCGCCGACCTGATACCGGACCTCGTGAGGCGTCTCAGCTCTGAGGCCATCAGCCTTGGCCGCGCGGCGGATGGCGGCAGCCATCGGGTGCTGGATCTGGCCCTCGGCAGCGGCGGCGAGGCGGAGCACCTCCTGCCGATCCAGGTCGGCCAGAAGCTCGATGGCTGCTACGCTCGGCCTGCCACTGGTCAGCGTCCCAGTCTTGTCGAAGATGATGGTGTCGACCTGGGCGAGCTCCTCGATCGCGCGTCCGTTCTTGAACAGCACCTTCTGGCGGGCGCCGGTGATCATGGTGGTGAGCACGGTCGTGGGGATGGAGACTCGGAAGCCGGTGCCATAGTCGATAATCAGGATGGACACCAGGCGGCCAACCTGCCCGGTCACCGCAAATGCGATCCCGCCGGTGGCCAGTACCGGCAGCACGAAGCGGTCGGCAATGCGATAGACCATGTCGGAGACCTTGGTGTCGGCGGCGATGGCGTCCTCCAGCGCTATGGCCAACTTGGCTGCGCGAGTTTCATCACCTGAAGCAAGGACCTCGATCAGCACGCGGCCGTCGTAAAGCGAGCTGCCAGCCAACACCTGGGCACTCGTGGCCACCCGGCGCGGCATCGCTTCGCCCGACCACGTCTTGTCGTCCAGGTCACCCAGACCTTCGATGACAACCCCGTCGACAGGCACCGACTCGCCGGCGTAGACGGAGATGCGGTCACCCGCCTTGACCTCCTCCAGCGGGATCATGCGTTCCTTACCAGCCTCATGGAGGCGGACCGCGCTGGGCGTCGTGCCGAGCCAGGAACGGAGAACGCGACGAGCTCGGCCCGAGGCTCGCCGCCGGATCCGCTCACCGGTCTCGATCAGACCGACCGAGACGCCTGCCGCCAGCACGTCGCCGCTGGCGAGCAGCAGGCCTACGGCCACTCCATCCAGCACGTCGATGTTTAGCTTCCGGCCGACCAGACCCCTGACCGCCCGCCGCGCGATTGGCAGCGCGCATGTGGCGATGACGAAAGAAGCAGGTGGCGCCGGGACCAGCAGGCCGGTGGTGAGAGATACGGCCGGGACCAGCATCTGCCGCCAGAGAGGCGTCGCCGGCGTGGCAGGCGCCTCGGCGTCTTGAGCGGCGGCAGGCAGCGCACTGAGCAGGTCGCCTGACTTGAGAGCGGGGTCGAACCGGACGACGAGGGAGCGGGAGCTCTCGCGCCAGCTCGCCGCCGAAACGGCGGGATGGGCCGCCATCCGGCGCGCCAGCTCTGCGCCGTGGGCCTGGTCTTCAGTCGCGACCTGAAAGCGCACCCGGCCGGGAATTGCATGAGCGATGCGGAGGCTGCGGGCCAACGGCGCAGGTCGCTGCCGAGCGCGCCGCGGGGCAGCGTCAGAGACCATGGAGGGACAAAACTTGATAGCGCAGAGTACAGCTAATATACCTGCGGCGATCCAGGAGCCCACGGCAGGAGAACCGGCAGCAGCAGCAGCAAGAGCGCTTCCGCCAGATTTCCGCTCAGGACAGCTACACCCAGGGCGGCGAAGTGTTCCAACCCTGAGCCCGCCACTTCGGGCAGGCCACGCCCCACGCGCCCGTTCGCCTGCTGGAGCAGCTCATCAAGCTCGACCGAGGGTAGGTACTCGACTGTCAGTGACCGATTGGCCGGCCGCCAGCGCACGCAGACCACTCCCGGATGGCCGGCCAACCGTTGCGCGAGCAACCGGCCGCTGGCGGCTCGATCCGCGCCGAAGCGCAGCCGGCATCGGCCCGGGAGCCGGTGCACCACCTCGATCCCGATCGGCTCCGAATGGGAAGCAAGCTGCATCCTGCTGGTAGCTTGCCGGACGGGCCCTTAAGGCTGGGCAAGCAGGGGGCTAAGAGTTGAGGTTGGGGAGCAGGGGTCGTACGGGCAGCGATCGGTTGGATGCGACCGCAGATTGGTTGAGATGGTTAGAACCATCGAGGCAACCGGACCCGTACTAACCACTGATGGAAACGCATAGTTGGGTTGCCAATGGCTGCTGAACTCGTGCAGCGAGGACGGTCGGTGTTCGCCCTGGCCATCGCGCTGCTCGTGATCGCCTGCGGTGGTGGCGGAGGCTCCTACTCATCGGGCTCCTCCGCCTCCACGGCTACCAGCCCCGCCGCGGCGCCGATTGTCAAGACCGCCACCAAGACGGTGGCGGGAACGTCACAGACCATCCTGGTCGATGGCAAAGGCTTGTCGCTCTACTACTTTGCTCCCGATTCCCAGGGCAAGGTGACTTGCGTCGGGCCATGCGCCAAGGCTTGGCCGCCTCTGCGGCTGGAGGCCGGCACCAGCCAGCCGGCAGCGGGCCCAGGTGTGACCGGCAAGCTGGGCACAATCCCCAACCCCGAGGGCGGCACCCAGGTCACCTACAACGGCTGGCCGCTGTATTACTACGCCATGGACAAGGACAGCGGCGACACCTACGGCCAGGGAGTCGGTGGAAAGTGGTTCGTGGTGAGTCCCAACCTTGCCCCGGGAACTTCGCCCACCGCCGGCGGCGGCTACTGACTGCTTGTAACCGACAGTCCATCAATCGGCATAGAGGCGGCGACTAGAATCAACCACGTGGCTGACTCGCGCTTCTCCGATTATCGGACCGACCCGCTGGTGCGCGAGATGCTGCGGGTGATAGGACAGGGCGGCCAACCGCAGCGGTCAGCTCAATCAATGCCTATCAATGTCTGGGAAGAGGGCGGCATGCTCATGCTCGAAGCGGCGATGCCTGGGCTCCGGCCCGAGGATGTGGAGGTCCTCTGCGCGGAGAATATGCTCACGATCCAGGCCGAGGTCACCAGCCCCGATCGTGACTACCTCCACCAGGAGCTGCCGGGCACCTGCTACTTCCGCCAGATCGCCATGCCGGCCGACTGCCTGCTGGAAGAGACCGCGGCTCAGGTCGAACACGGCCTGCTCACTCTCCGCGTGCCCAAGGCCACTCGCAAACACCCGGAACGGGTCAGGATCCAGGTGAATCGCGCCAGCGAGCCCGGTAAACCGAAACGGGCGGTTCAGGCCAGGAAGGTACCTGACCGCGCCGAGGAGTCCTGAGCCGCTCGCGCCGCAGCCTCCGGCCCGGCTCCCCCTGAGATGTCTCTGGATTTCCCGACCGCCCAGGATGAGTACCTGGGCTGGCTCGAGCTCGAGGCCAACCGCAGCCCCAACACAGTGCGGGCCTACCGCGGCGAGCTGAACCGCTTCCGCGAGTTCCTCAGCGAGCGCCGGCACAGCTTGCAGATGGATGAGCTGACCTACGAGGACCTGCGAGCTTATCAGCGCCATCTCGCTGCCTCTGTGCCACGTCCAGCCTCCAGGGCTCGCTCGCTCGTGGCCATCCGCTCCTGGCTCCGCTGGCTGGCCCGCGAGAACCTGATCCCAATCGACCTGTCCAACCGCATCACGCTGCCGAAGCTTGAACAGCGCCTGCCCAAACCGCTGCCGCCCGATGAGCTCTCCCATCTCCTGACCGCGCTGCCCAGGGTCACACCACTCGAGAAGCGCGATCGGGCGCTGGTGCACTTCCTCATCAGCACCGGCTGCCGGATTTCGGAAGCCCTGAGCCTGGACCGTACCGACGTCCCCAAGCAGGGCCACCGCCTGATCGTGACCGGCAAGGGCCAAAAGCAGCGCGCCGTGTACCTGACGGAGCAGGCGAAAGTGGCCCTGACTGATTACCTCGACGCGCGGGAGGATGCTTCGCTGGCGCTCTTCGTGAACTTCGACCGGGCGCGGGCAGCCCGCGGCGAGCGGCGGCTCACCGCTGACGGAGCGCGGCACATAGTCAACCGGGTGCGGCGGTCAGTCGGCGCCTGGGCCTTCAAGTCCCCCCATGTCGCCCGCCACACGGCGGCGACCAGCCTGCTGGAGGTGACTGGCGGCGACGTGCGGCTGGTGCAGGAGGTGCTGGGCCACGCGAACCTCAACACCTTGCAGGGCTACACCAAGATCGTCGACGCGCGCAAACAAGACGCGTATCAGCGCTACGAGCGCTACCTGGAAGAACTACCGCACGAGGGCTGAGCCGGCAAACCCAGGACTAATCGTCGTCCGGGTGGCCCATGAGTGCGTCCTGGATCTCGTAGAGGCACTCCATGGTCGCCAGCACCTCGTCGCCGCACTGATCACAGGCGGCCGTCGGCGGCGACGCCACCACGAGCGTCTTGACCGCCTCGGCGAGCGGTTTGGGGACCTCCGACTGGTCCGCCAGATTCAACCGCTCGAGCTGATCCAAAAGGCGGTCCAAGTAGCGCATCTTGTTGCGCTTGGCGTACTTCTCGGCCTGCTCCCGCTGCTGTGAGACTGTGACAGTCTCGATCGCCATCGACGCTTCTCGGATCATCGGCTGACCTCCGGCTGTGAACGATTGACTCGGACAGCCCTGTCCGTGTACTCCCGATTGATCTTCCGTGTCGGGCCGCCGGTTTGTCAAGAGTCTGGCTGATAAATAGGTGAAGTACAGTTCAGTCATCGCATCTTTGCAGACTTTTCCCGCGCAGCCGGCGCGAGTTCTTTCCACTCTCAGCAGCGCTCAGGTCACGGAGGTCGACCGCTTGGCACATGAGCGTTACGGGCTGGCCGTGTCCTGGCTGATGGAGGCCGCCGGCTGGCAGCTGGCCAGGCATTGCCCGGGTGGTACGTATGTAGTCTGCGGGCCCGGAAACAACGGTGGTGACGGCCTGGCTGCTGCTCGTCATCTCCACCGCTGGGGACGGCTTGCCGGCGTGGCGTTGGCCGAGCCCGAACGGCTCGGTCCGCTGCCGGCGGAGCAGCTGACGGCGCTGCGAGCGCTGGGAGTCAGTATCGACCCGGAGCCACGCTGGCGCGGCGCCAAAGTAGTGCTCGACGCCGTCTTTGGCACAGGCCTGCATCGAGCGCCAGAGGGCAGGCTCAAGTCGTGCCTGGAAGCCATCAACGGAGCGCGCCTCAAGGTGATCGCCGCTGATGTACCTTCTGGCCTTGATGCGGACAGCGGCGCCGCGCCAGGAATCGCCATCGAGGCCGCCATCACCGTGACTCTCGGCCTACCAAAGGCTGGCCTGCTGGCCGGGCGTGGTCCCGAGCTGGCGGGTGATGTGTGGCTGGCTGACATCGGCATCCCCTTCGCGGCCTACGCCGCAGTGGGCGCCGACGTCCCGCCGCACCTGTTTGCAATGCACGACACGCTTCAGCTCTCGGCGCTGCGTTTATGAGCTGCGACGTCAACTGGGATCGAGGCATCTCGGTCGTCGGCCATCAGCTCTGGCTGGATCCGCAGGTGGTGCGGGAGCTCGCGTTCGTGTCACATGCCCACTCCGACCACGCTCGTCGCCACCGCCGAGCTCTGCTGACCGAGCCAACCCTGGCCCTTCTCAGCCAGCATCGGCGCCCGCATGACGTGGAAGTGGTGCCGCTGGGCGAGACGGTGGTGGTGGACGGGGCCAGGGTGACCCTGCATGACGCGGGCCACATGTTGGGCTCGGCGATGCTGCTCTTCGAGCAGCCTGGCAGGAGCCTGCTCTACACAGGTGACATGAAGCTCCGGCGCCCCGCAGGGCTGTCCACCGCTGTGCCCCGGGCGCAGGCCCTGGTGGTGGAGAGCACCTACGGCCTGCCGCATTTCCGCTTCCCCGAGCCGGACTCGGTCGTCGCGGAGCTGGCCCTCTGGTGCCGTCAGGCCATAGCGGGCGGCGCGACCCCTGTCATCCTTGCCCAGGCCCTGGGCAAGGCGCAGGAGGTGATGCTGTTGCTCGGCCGCCTGGGCTTTCGGTTCGCCCTCGAAGAACGCTGCCTTCCCTTCGCCCGCGGCTATGAGGCGGCTGGTGTAAAGCTGCCCGAATGGGCTGAGCTGAGCCAGGTCGAGGAACGCTTGGAGGACAGGGTGGTGCTCATGCCTCCTGCCGGCAAGCAGGCTCTCCGGCGCCTTGCGCGCTACCGCACGGCCCTCGTCTCCGGCTGGGCCAAGGATCCCCAGTTCGCCCGCCTCTTCGGGGCCGACAGCAGCTTTCCGCTCTCCGACCACTGCGACTTCGACGAGCTGCTGGAGGTGGTCCGTCTCTCTGGCGCGGAGCACGTCTACACGGTCCACGGCTACGCGGATGAGCTCGCTCGGCACCTCCGCCGGCGGGGAGTGCGGGCGCACGCGCTGGCCCGGACCGAGCAGCTGGCGCTGGCGATCTGAGCGACCACTTCCAGGCGATCGCCGGCAGCTACGCGGCACTCCGGCCGCTGAGCGAACAGGACTCGAGGCGCCTGCAGCTGATGCTTGAACGTTGTCCGCTGCCCGCCGCCCCGGCGATCGTGGAGATCGGCTGCGGACCGGGCAAGCTGCTGAAGGCTGCCGCCGAGCTGACGAACGCGGCCTCAGTTATCGGCATCGACCCTGAGCGCAATATGCTGGCCCAGGCGGACGGCTTCGAGGCTCGCCTGGGCCGCGCCGAAGCGCTGCCGCTGCCCAGCGCGAGCGCGGATCTTGCCTTCAGCTCGCTGGCGCTGCACCTGATCCCGGACTGGCCGGCGGCCGCAGCGGAGGTTCATCGGGTGCTGAAACCAGGCGGTTGGAGCGCCACCTGGACGCTGACGCCTGAGCATGTCGGGGGACATGTGCTGAACCGCTGGTTCCCCTCGCTGCCCGGCGCAGACCTGCCTCGCTTCCGGTCCCCTGAGCGGTGGCTGCAAGCGCTGACCCGGGCGGGCTTTCTGTGGGCCGTCGAGGAGCAGGTGCGAATGCGGCGCCAGACTACAGTCCGGCGCCTGGCCGAGAGCGTGCGGTCCCGCTACATCTCGACCCTGGCGCTGCTCCCGGAAAAGGAGTTCGAGGCGGGCGCCAATCAGCTGGAGCAGCTCGCCCGGGAGACGCCGGAAGCCGTGATCGAATACGAGATGATCTGGTGCCTCATGTGCTCTCAGCGCACCTGAGTCGGCCAGTCGGACATCTTGTGCCGCCCGGCTCGACGGTTGCCTAACGCAGGGCCCAGCCGGCCTTACTGAGGGCCGTCCGCAGAGAGGTATCGCGGGCGGCGTCCCGGCTCAGCGCCTGCAGCAAACTGTCGACCCAGTCGGCGGGATCGGACTCCGGGCTCAGGCGAAGGCCCACCTTTTGGAGCCGCGCCTCGAACGTCTGCTCCGCCGCCACCACGCTGAAGCGCTTCAGCCGATTGTGATTCAGCACCGCCCGGCGCGCCCTGCCGCGGGGCAGCTTTTCCGTCAGATAGACCAGCAACCGCTCAGGGTCCGCGGAGCTATCGGCCAGCGGCGAACGGCAGAAAGCGCAGGCGCCGTGCAGAGGCAGGGCAGGGGCGGCGCACACCTCGCAGGTGGGCTGGCTCATTCCGTGTAGCGGAGGATCACGTCGTCCTCCCGGCGGCGCTCCTCCCTGTACAGGTGGCAGTCCTCGTAGTTGCGGACACAGATCGGGGGAGACTCGTGGAGGCTGACCTTGTGGTGGCTCTGGTGATCGACGTGGCAGTCGAAGCGGTAGCGCCGCAGCATCAGCTGCCGCTCTTTCACCAGCTCCTCCAGATACGGACAGCGGCGCACCGAACCTACGATAAGGAACGGTGCTTCAGTTCGCGCAGACCGCTGAGCAGATCGGCGCGACGGGTTCCACGCTGGAGAAGGGTCGCGTCCTGGCCGAGTATCTCAGCACACTCCAGAGTGATGACCTGAGCCGCGCGGTCCTCTGGATGAGCGGCCAGCCCTACGGCCGCTCGCAGAGATACCGCTTGAACCTGGGCTGGAAGGCCATCGCACAGGCGGTCAGCGAACTGTCGGACCTCTCTTCCGCCGAGCTGAGTGCCCTCTACCTGAAGCATTCCGACCTCGGCGACTGGGGCCAGGAGGCGCTGGCGGGCCGAAGCGGCGGCGAGCAGGTCAGCCTGGGCGAGATAGCCGCCGGCTTCGACGCCATCCGGCTTGCTAAGAGCGCGGCCCAAAAACAGCGCTGCCTGCAGGCGCTTCTGGCCCGGCTGGAACCACTTCAAGTCAAGTACGTGCTCAAGATCCTGAGTCTGGAGATGCGAATAGGCATGCAGGAAGGTCTGGTCGAAGCGGCTCTGGCGCGGGCCTTCGACGTGCCGCTGGCGGCGGTACAGCGCACGCACATGCTGACCGGCGATCTCGGCGTGACAGCTCTTCGCTGCCAGGTGGGCGACCTTGAGAAAGGCGAGCTGCAGCTCTTTCAGCCGGTGCGCTTCATGCTCGCCAGTCCGGTCGAAACGGCTGCTGAAGCCTTCGCCAGGATGCGCACGCCTGTGCTCTGGACGGAGGAGAAGTACGACGGCGTTCGCTGCCAGCTGCATCTGTCTCGCGATGGCCGCTGCGAGCTCTTCAGCCGCGACCTGAAGGAGACGACTGCCGCCTTTCCCGAGGTGGTCGAGGCTGCGGCCGGCGCTGGCCATGAACTGCTGATCGACGGCGAGATCCTGGCCCATCGCGGCGACCGAGTGCTGCCGTTCTCCCAACTCCAGCGGCGGCTGGGCCGGAAGCTGGTCAGTCGCAAGCTGCGCCTGGAGGCGCCTGTCGTGCTGGTCGCCTTCGACCTGCTCTGGCTGGATGGCGAACCGCTTCTCGACCTGCCGCTGGCCGAGCGCCGGCGGCGGCTGGAGGCCCTCGGCCTCGCGTGGCCGTTCCTCCTTGCCCGGCTGGAAGATGCGGCGGATCCGCCGCACCTGGACCAGATCTTCGCCGAGACGCGGGAGCGCGGCAACGAGGGGCTGATGCTGAAGGACCCGCAGAGCCCTTACACGCCTGGCCGCCGCGGCCTGGCCTGGCTCAAGCTGAAGCGGCCCCTGGCTTCACTCGACGTGGTGGTCACAGCCGTCGAATGGGGGCACGGCAAGCGGCGTCAGGTCCTCTCCGACTACACCTTCGCGGTTCGCACCGAGGACGGCCGCCTGCTCAACGTCGGCAAGGCCTACACCGGGCTCACCGACCGCGAGATCGAGACTATGACCAAGCACTTCCTCGCTCAGACCATCTCCGAGCACGGCCGCACCCTTGTCGTGAAGCCGGAGGTGGTCTTGGAGGTGACCTTCGACGCCCTCCAGCGCTCCAACCGCCACCGCAGCGGCTACGCCATGCGCTTTCCGCGCATCGTCCGCCTGCGGCCTGACAAGCCGGCGAGCGAGATCGACACTCTCGGCCGGGTCGAGGAGCTCTACAGCCGCTACTTCGAGCGCGAGGTGCCGCTGGCCGAAGTCGCGACAGGACCCGGCCTGGCGGAAGCGGCGGCGGAGGTGGCGGGAGAAGATTCTGCCGGGGACGGCAGGTGAAGCTGACCTTCATGGGCACTGCCGGCGCCCGCTTCATGGTGGCCAAGCAGCTCGCAGCTTCGGGCGGGCTCTACCTGGAGGCGGGCGGCACCCGACTGGCCCTCGATCCAGGGCCAGGCGCTGTCGTGCAGTACGCAAAGCGCAAGGTCGACCTGACCAAGCTCGGCGGCATCATGCTCAGCCACAAGCACCTGGACCACTCCTGCGACATCAACGTGATGATCGAGGGCATGACGGAAGGCGGCTTTTGCTCCCGCGGCTCCGTCTTCTGCCCCTCGGACGCATTGGACGAAGACCCGGTCATCCTGAACTACCTGCGCGGTTTTCCCCACGAACTGGTGAGGCTGGAGCCCGACTGTGCCTACCAGCTGGGCGAGCTGAGCTTTCACAGCACCCGCCGCCACGTGCACGGCGTGGAGACCTACGGCTTCCGCTTCCGGACGCTCGGCGCTGACCGGGACCAGCTGGGCTGGGTGACTGACTCCAAGTTCTATGAAGGCATTGCCGAAGACCACCGGGCGGAGGTCATGCTGATTCACACAGTGCTGACGGAGAGCCGGCCAGACCTGCCGCATTTGGGACTGGACGACGCGGAGCGCATCATCCGGGAGGCGAAGCCGCGCTTGGCGGTCATCAGCCACTTCGGCATGGGCGTGTGGCGAGCCCGACCCTGGGAGGTGGCGGCCGCCATGAGCCAGCGAGTCGGCAGCGAGGTGAAGGCCGCCCGCGACGGCATGACACTAGAGCTCTAACGCTCTGCGCCTGCCTCCCCTTGCCATGTGCTGCCGCTTGGAGCTTCGAAGCGGGAGACCTGCTTACCTCGCCCCAACGTCAGGTCGATAGGCCGGGTTCATCCCGGTCGGTACCGGACGTCCACTTAGCCACAGCCTGCCTCCCCGTGCCCGTTCCCTTGCCCGCTATCCGGCTACCGCCAGGGGAGGCGTCTCGATCAGACCATCGATGAGGCCATATTCGATCGACTCCTCGGGTGACATGTAGAAGTCGCGCTCGGTGTCGCGCTCGATCCGCTCCAGCGGCTGACCCGTGTGGTACGCGATGAGATCGTTCATCTCCGCCTTGATTCGGATGATCTCGCGGGCGTGGATGTCCAAGTCGGTGGCCTGACCGGTGATGCCCTGACCGGCGATCAGTGGCTGATGCAGGTGGATGCGGGTCGAAGGAAGGGCAAAGCGCTTACCCTTCTCGCCGGCCATCAGTAGCACCGTGCCAAAGCTGGCAGCCCGGCCGATGGCGATGGTGGAGATGGGTGGCGAGACGAACTGCATGGTGTCGTAGATGGCGAAGCCGGAGGCCACCGAGCCCCCCGGAGAGTTGATGAACATCTGGATCTCCTTCTCGGGATCCTCAGCGGCGAGAAAGATAAGCTGGGCCACTATCAAGTTGGCCATCGTGTCGTCGATCTGGCGCCCGACTATGACTATCCTGTCTCGCAGCAGGCGAGAGTAGATGTCGAACGAGCGTTCGCGGTTGCCGCCCTCGTTCTCGATCACAGTCGGCACCCAGGCCAGAGGTTCCATCCCCGTCACTATATTGCCGAAGCCGAGCTTCCCAGCTCCTGCCGATTGCTCTGCCGCCCCCGGTCGTCGGCCCGCAGCCCCGTTGTCCGGTCAGGACACTTAGGCTTTGCCGAGTGACAGCCAGCCGGTCGGCCGCCCAGATCCTTACCGCCAAGGACTTCTTCGCCGCGGTGCAGGTGAAGCTGGCCGGCCGGCTGCCGGCCCAACTTCGGGGCTTCGACTCCCGGCCCGGGCCCCGTCTGCTGAAGTTCGACTACGGTCATCGCGAAACGCACTTCGAGGTCTGGCACCATCGAGCCATCGGCAGGTTGGAGGTCGGCCTCCATTTCGAAGGCGACAGGGCCCTGAACGATCGAGCGCGCGAGTTCTTCCGCGCCCATATGGTGCAGGTCAAGGGCACGCTGCCGCGGGCGGAGCTGGAGCCGTGGGACAGGGGCTGGTCACGCCTGTATGAGACGCTGCCGGGGACCGAGCTGAGCGACCAGCTGCTGGACCAGGCGAGCGATCTGCTGGCCGCCTACATTGGCACGCTGGAACCGTTGCTGGAAAACTTCTGGGAGGCCTGATGCCCCTTCTCCGCCCGAACGACGCTCGCGACCTCTTCCCCATCACGCGCCAGTGTCTCTACCTGAACCACGCCGGCAACGCGCCGCTCTCGGAGCGGGCTCGGGCGGCGCTGGAGGAGCTGACTGAGCAACTGACCAGCCGGCCCTACCGCGCCGGCCACAGCCAGGAGCTGGCCGAGGAGGTCCGCTCGGCCCTTTCCCGGCTGGTCGGCGCCGAGCCCGACACCCTGGCGCTTGTCAGGAGCACCGCTCACGGCCTCTCGCTCCTGGCGGGGGGTCTGAACTGGCACGCCGGCGACAACGTGGTGGGAGCCCGCGGCGAGTACCCGGCCAACCTCTATCCCTGGCTCTCCCTGCGCGAGCGGGGGGTCGAGTTCCGCTTGGTCGAGCCTGAGGCAGGCCGGATCACGCCCAACGCGGTCCTCTCCCTGGTGGACGAGCGCACGCGCGTGGTGGCGCTCAGCCATGTCCAGTTCTGGAACGGCTACCGGCTGGACCTGGCTCAGATCGGCGCCGAGCTGGACCGGCGCGGCGTCATCTTTGCCGTGGACTTGATCCAATCGGCTGGAGCGCTGCAGCTTGATTTGGACCGCCTGCCTGTCGACTTCGCCGCGGCGGGCGGCTACAAGTGGCAACTCGGTCCGATCGGCATGGGCTTCTGTTACTGCCGGCCCGAGCTCGTTCGCAAGCTCAGTCCGGTGCTGGTCGGCACCGGCAGCGTGACCAGCCCCTTCGAGTACTTCCAGCCGCGTTACGAGCCGGCGGCCACCGCCCGCCGCTTCGAGGAGTCAGCTCTCTCGCTCCTGGATCTGACCGGCTACCTGGCCGGCCTGCAGATCCTTCTGGACGCCGGTCCGGCGCAGGTGGAGGAGCGCGTACTGGGCCTGGCCGCCCGCCTCCGCGAAGGCCTGGACGGTCTCGGCTACGAGCTGGTGGAACCCTGGCCCCGCGCGCCCGGAGAGTGCTCAGGCATAGTCAGCTTTCGGCGCCCCGGTTCGCCCGCCTCAGCAGTCTGGCGGGAGCTGACTGCGGCCGGCATCGTGTCGCGCCTGCACGGCGATCTGGTCAGACTCTCGCCGCACTTCTACAACCTGGAGCGGGAGATGGACAGAGTGCTGGAGGTGCTGGCGCCGTTGGAGGTTCGCTGAGTGAAGCTGGAAGCGCTGGAGATGACGCCGGAGCTTGACGGCTACCTCCAATCTTTGCTGCCGCCGAGCAGCGGTGTGCTGGCGCGCCTTGAGAAGGAGTTGGAAAGCAACAATCTGCCAGCCATCGGCCCTGCGGTCGGCCGTCTTCTCGCCCTGCTGCTCCGGATGAACCGCTGCGTCGACGTGCTCGAGCTCGGGACTGCCGCCGGGTACAGCGCCCTCTGGCTGGCCAACGGCTGCGGCGGCCGCGTGCTGAGCTTGGAGCTGGATCCAGAGCGAGCCCGGCTGGCGCGTGCCAACATCGCCGAAGCGGGCCTGGCTGACCGGATCGAGGTGGTGGAGGCGGATGCGCTGGAGTACCTGGAGGGCATGGCGGTCGAAGTCGACGCGATCTTTAACGACCTCCTCAACTCTTTTCCCGACGAGGCGGCGGCGGAGCGCTCGTTCCGGCTTTCCTTCAAGCGGCTGCGCCCGGGCGGACTGCTGCTAGCTGACAACGCGCTGCGCCGGGGCGAGGTGGTGGATCCCCGGTCGCGCGGCGCTCGGAACGTCGCGCGCTACAACCAGCTGGTGGCCGACGAACCGAGTCTGGAGAGCGTCATCGTGCCGCTGCGGGACGGCGTTTCCCTCGCGCGCAAGGCAGACCTGGCGCTGCCCACCGTCTGACGCCCGGTCCGTCATGAATACAGCCCGCGCGGTGGGACAGACGCTGGTCAGGCTGGGTGTAGAAGAGGTCTTCGGTGTGATCGGCAGCGGCAACCTGGTCGCCACCAACGCCATGGTGGCGGCCGGGGCCCGCTTCTTTGGCGCCCGGCACGAGGGCGGTGCCATCACAATGGCGGATGCCTACTCCCGGGTCACCGGCCGGGTGGGTGTCTGCACTGTGCACCACGGACCGGGTCTGACCAACGCCGTGACCGGACTCACCGAAGCTGTGAAGAGTCGGACGCCGCTGCTCCTGGTCACCTCGGATGTCGGTGCCACGGCTCTACTCTCCAACTTCAGGATCGACCAGGCCCAGCTGGTTGTGGCAGTGGGAGCCGTCGTGGCGCGGCTGCTCAGCCCGGAGACCGCTGTGGTCGACACGGTGCGGGCCTATCGCAGGGCGCTCGCGGAGCGCATCCCGGTGGTCCTGATGATGCCGCTCGACGTGCAGCACGCTGACTGCCCGGAGCCCCCGGCTGAGCTCCCGCCGTTGGTCGCCCTGCCGCCTGCCGTCCCCGGTCAGACAGAGCTGAAGACGGCGGCGGCGCTGCTGGCAAAAGGCCGCCGGCCTCTTGTCATCGCCGGCCGCGGAGCGGTCCTGGCCGGAGCCGGTGAGGCGCTGGAGCGCCTGGCCGAGCAGATAGGTGCCCTGCTGGCGACGAGCGCGCCGGCCAAGGACTACTTCCAGAGCAGTCGCTGGTCACTCGGCATCTCCGGCGGCTTTTCCAGCGACCTGGCGGCGGAGCTGATCGCCGAGGCAGACCTCGTGCTGGCGGCAGGCGCCAGCCTCAACATGTGGACAACGCGCCAGGGCAGCCTGCTGAGCCGGCAGGCGAGGGTGATTGCCATCGACAGTGACGCTCGAGCGCTTGGTCAGCACCACCGGGTCGACCTGGCGCTGGTCGGCGACGCCCGCAGCACCGTCTGCGGGCTGAGCGCCGAGCTGGCGGATCGGGCTGTCCCCGGCTGGCGCAGCGACGAGCTGGCGGCGCGCATCGCGGCGGGTAGCTGGCTGAAGCAGCCGTACCAAGATGAGAGCACGCCCGAGCGGATCGACCCGCGAACGCTGTCGCTGGCCGTCGGTGAGCTGCTGCCGCGGGAGGTGAACATCGCCACTGACGGCGGCCACTTCTGCGGCAATGCGGCGCTCTACTGGACTGTGCCCGAGCCGGCGGCTTTCGCGTTCACGCAGAACTTTCAAGTGGTGGGGATTGGACTCGCCACGGGCATCGGCGCGGCCATCGGCCGACCCGACCGGCTCACGGTCACTGCGCTCGGTGACGGCGGCGCGCTGATGGGCATCTCGGAGCTCGAGACTGTCGCCCGCTTCCGGTTGGGCATGCTGATCGTGGTCTTCAACGATGCCGCCTTCGGGGCTGAGGTACATCACTTCGAGCCACTCGGCGAGGATCTGAGCCTGGTGCGATTCGAGGAAACTGACTTTGTGCCGCTGGCGCGGGCGGCCGGCTTGGACGGAGTTACCGTCCGCCGCCGCGAGGACCTGGCTCAGGTGGGGGAGTGGCTGGCCGGCAGCCGGGACAGATCGCTCCTGGTCGACGCCAAGGTGGTCCCCACGGTGGTGGCTCCGTGGCTGGAGGAGGCTTTCAAGGGTCACTGAAAGCTGACATCTTCGGTTGGTTGGTCCCTCGCGTCGGGGCGCCGCGTGTGCCATCCTGTCGGTCATGAGCCGAGGGCCGACTCGCCGTGTCAGCCGACTGGTGGCATCCGGCGCGATCTCCGAGGCACTCGTGCGCGCCGCCGAGCACGAGGCCGACCTACTGGCGCAGCCCTACATCAGCCTTGACCACGTCCAGCTGGCTCGCCTCCGAAGGGACGGGCTCGCGGCCGAGTACAACGCACTGCGAGGGAGGTTGACAGCTGATGTCCCGCGTCGCTGGTGGCGTCCCCTCGGTCCTCGCTCGGCGCTTCGGCGGCGAGGGCGGCAGGACACCGAGGCGGCACGCCTCGCGGCTGAGCATGCGGAGCGCGGCGACGATACCGATCGATTGTGAACGAAGGCCTGCGCCGCCGCGAGGTCGCACCGCTCCAGCGCAGTGGTCAGGGGCGGGCGTCGGGGCCTTCGATCCAGACCGCGCCGGAGCTGGCGAACTCCTTCTTCCAGACCGGCACCGACTCCTTCAGCCTGTCGATGCCCCAGTGGCAGGCTTCGATGGCTTCGCCCCGGTGGGGGCAGGCGACAGTCACCACCACCGACGCCTCGCCGATGTCCAGCTTGCCGATGCGGTGCGCCATCGCCACTCGAGCGGCAGGCCAGCGGCGGCCCATCTCGTCGGCCAGCTCAGTCATCTTGGCCTCGGCCATGCCGGCGTAGGCCTCGTACTCCAGGTGGGTGACGCTCTCACCCCGAGCGCTGTCGCGGACGATGCCGGTGAAGGTGCAGATCGCGCCCGCGCCCGGGTGTGTCACAGCCGCTTCGAGGCGCCGGGCGTCCAGCACCTCGGCGCTCAGCTCGATCAGGGCCACTGGCCCGGAGCCGCCGCTCACCGGGGGGATGAAGGCGATCTCGTCACCGTCAGCTACCTCGTCCTCCCAGCCGGCGTAGTTCTGGTTGCGGGCAGGCCGGATCAGGTTCTGGTCTGCTTCCAGGCCGGGATGCCGCCGCCGCAACGCCTGGTAGAGGTCGCCGATACTGCCGCCGCCCGGCAGCTGCTCGGAGGCCACCCCGGCCTGCTCGCGGAGGCGGGCGAAGAGCCTGACGGTGACCATCAGGCCTCCTTTCCCGGCGAACCGAGGGCAGTGAGCACGTGCACCTCCTTGCCGCTGTCGAGGGCCCGCTCGATGGTTCGACGGGTGCCGCTGGAGGCCCCGTCCCAGAAAGCCACCAGCACATCCACTGCTCCGACCAGGCGCTGATTGCGACTGGCGGCGACCTCGTCATCCCGCGCCTCCTCGAAAGATGCCGCCAGCACCTTCACCGGTAAACCTCGTTCGCGTGCAGTTCGGGCTGCTGTAGCGTCCACGCCGCTGGCGCTGCCGGTGACCAAGCTCGCCGCCCGGGGCAGCTCGCGCACGTAGCTGGCGACTCGGTCGAGGTCGGGATAGTGCCGGCTGCCGACGATGCCGACACGCTGGGCTGCCGTCAATCTTCTTCGGTAGGCTCTACCGCGCCCGCCTCGGCGAGCCGGGCCAGGTTCGCCTCGAACATCTCCCGGAGCCGCCGAGCCTGCTGGTCGTACGCGTGCGGATCCGGCCAGGCGGAGCGAGGATTGAGAACCTCGGCAGGCACCTTGGGCACTGCCACGGGCACTGCCAGGCCGAAGACCGGATCCGTTCGCGTCTCGACGTCCCGCAGCCTTCCCTCGACCACCGCTCTGACGATCGCGCGCGTGTGAGCTATCGAGATGCGCTTGCCGACCCCGTAGGCGCCCCCCACCCAGCCGGTGTTCAGCATCCACACCTGGGCATCGTGCTTGTGCAGGCGCTCGACCAGCATCTGGGCGTAGGTCTCCGGCGACAGCACCAGGAACGGGCCGGCGAAGCAGGAGCTGAACGTGGGCTCGGGTTCGGTCACCCCGCGCTCGGTGCCGGCGACCTTGGCGGTGTAGCCGGAGAGGAAGAAGTAGCGGACCTGTTCGTCATTTAGGCGCGCGACCGGGGGCAGCACGCCGAAGGCGTCGGCTGAGAGAAAGACAACGTTGCTCGGGTGAGCGGCGCGGCCGCTCAAATCGGCGTTGGGGATGAGCTCGACAGGATAGGCGGACCGCGTGTTCTCGGTCTTGCTGCCGTCGTCGTAGTCGGGGACTCGGGTGTCAGGATCAAAAGCGACGTTTTCCAGGACGGTGCCGAAGCTGTTGGTGGCGGCGTAGATCTCCGGTTCGGCGTCCTTCGAGATGCGGATGGTTTTTGCGTAGCAGCCGCCCTCGAAATTGAACACGCCTTCGTCCGACCAGCCGTGCTCGTCGTCGCCGATCAGCTTGCGAGTGGGATCCGAGGAGAGGGTCGTCTTGCCAGTTCCTGAGAGGCCGAAGAAGAGTGCCACATTGCCGTCATGACCGACGTTCGCCGAGCAGTGCATGGGCAGAGCTCCAGCCTCGGGCATGAGGTAATTGAGAGCTGTGAATATCGACTTCTTCATCTCGCCGGCGTAGCGCGTGCCGCCGATCAGCACAGTCCGGCGCGCGAAATTGACGAGGATGAAGGTCTCGGAGCGGGTGCCGTGGAGCGAGGGATCGGCTTTGACCTCGGGCAGCGCCACGACTGTGAAGTCAGGCTCGAAGCCCTCCAGCTCCTGCGGCGAAGGTCTGATGAAAAGGTTGTTGACGAATAGGCTGTGCCAGGCGTACTGGGTGACCACGCGCACCTTGAGGCGGTAGCGTGGATCGGCGCAGGCGAATAGGTCTCGCACGTAAACCTCGTTGGCCCGGATGTACTTGGCCATGCGCTCGAACAGCTGGTCGAAATGCTCGAATGAGATCGGCCGATTGCCGGAGTGCCACCAGATCTTGTCCTGCGAGCTCGGCTCCTCGACGAAGAACTTGTCCTTGGGCGAGCGGCCGGTGTGCTGGCCGGTGTCAGCGATCAGCGCACCTGAACTGACGATGTTGGCTTCGCCGCGGACGATGGCCTGCTCGTAAAGCTCGGCAGGAGCGAGGTTGTGCCAGCTTCGCATGGCGCCGCCCAGGCCGACATGGCCCAGCAGGGGCCTCTCGATCACCTGCATTCGTCGATCATACTCACGGACTTACGCGGTTACGCCTCCATTCAGGCGTTCAGCCGGCGGCGCGAGCGTAGCGGCGGCGCTGCCTGCCGGAGACGAAGTCGAGCAGGACATACTCGCCCAACCGCTCAGGCGAGACGAAGAACGCCCGGCCCTTGTTGATGCGTGTCATCTGGCTGACGAAGTCGGCCAGATAAGGGCTTCGCTCGAGCATGAAGGTGTTGATGACTATGTGGTCGCGGGTGCAGCGCTGAACCTCCTTCAGGGTCTCCTGCACCGTGCGGAACGTGGGCGGGTAGTGGAAAAACACCTGACCGCCCTCGTCCAGGTGGGCGGTTGGCTCGCCGTCAGTGATCATGACTATCTGACGGTTGCCGCGATGCCGGGCGAGTAGAGAGCGCGCGACCTGGAAGCCGTGCTGCATGTTGGTGCCGTAGACGTAGTCGTTCAGCGCCAGGCTCGGCAGGTTCTGCGGTTTCAGCTGCACAGCTGTGTTGGAGAAGCCGATCACGTAGAGGCTGTCGCGCGGAAACTGGGAACGGATGAGTGCGTCCAGCGCGATGGCGACTTTCTTGGCGGCCAGAAAGCAGCCGCGCAGGAACATCGAGCGGCTCATGTCGATCATCAGCACTGTTGACGCCTGGCTGGCGTGCTCGGTGTGGTGGACCTGGAAGTCGTCCGGCTGCAGTCGCACAGGCACCCCTGGACCCTCGCGCTGAAGTGAGTTGAAAAGCGTCTCCTTCATGTCCAGAAGAAAGGGGTCGCCGTATTCATAGCGCTTCAGCTCTTCCGCCGCCTCAGTGCCGAGGCCGCCGGCGCGCAGCTGGTGCTGACCGACCTGACTCTTCTTGAGCTGGGCGAAGATGTCCTTCAAGGCTCCCTTGCCGATCCGGCGCATGCCCTTCGGGGTGAGCTCCAAGCGCCGACCCTTGCGCTCGATGTAGCCGGCCTTCTCCAGCACGCGTGAGACCTGCTGCAGCTGATCCAGCTGGCGGCGCGCCTCGGGCCCGAGCAGGCTCTCGGCCAGGCTGGGGTCGACGTCATCCAGGCGGAAGCTGCCCCGCTGCAGCTGCGATTCCAAGCGGTCCATCTGCTGCAGCTGGTCCATCAAGCCCATCGCCTGCTGCATGGAGACGGGTTCGTCGCCGAAGAAGGGATAACGTTCGCTGAGCTCTGAGGGCGGCGCCATCTGCTGCATGAGACCGGCCAGCCTGGCCAGTTCCAGGCGCAAGGAATCGTCTTGGAGCAGCTCGTCCATCATCAGCCGGAGCTCGGCCCGCGCTTCGGGCGACATCGACTGCAGGAGCGACTGCATCTGAGCCATCTGCCGCTGCAGGTGCTCCAGCAGCTGGTCCAAGCTCTCGATACCCGGCGGAAAGAAGTGGCCGTGCTTCTGCATGAAGCCTGGAAAGTCGGGCTGGCGGCCCTGTCGCCGCGCCTCCAGCATGGCGTTCAGATCCCTGACCATCTCCCTGACTGCGCCCAGATCCTGCTGAGTCATCTGAGAGATGGACTGCTTCATGCCCTGGAACATCTGGTTCATGACCTGCTGCTGCAGCTGGCTGACCAGCTTCTCGAAGGCCTCGCGGGCGCCCTCGTCCATGAACTCGTAGTTCCGCAGCGCCTTGACGCGCCCACCGAGGTCGTCAGGCAAGCGGTCGAGCTTGTCCCGGCGCTGCTTGGCCATGCGCTCCAGCAGCCGGCGGCTTTCCGGCGGCGCCTCGGCAAGCTTGCGCTCGATACCCGCCCGCTCCTGGTCGACCACCTGCTGGAGCTGCTCGCGGATGGCGTCGACAGCCGTGTCCAGGTCGTACCGGGCCAGCTCCTCCTCGCGCTTCTTCTGCAGATCCTGGAGCAGCTTCTCCAGGCCTGCCAGGTCCTGATTGCCCCAGCGGTTCAGGCGCTGGAGCGCGGCATTGAGGTCGCCGTAGTTCATCAGGTCGTCGGCCAGGGCGTCGAGAGTCCGCTCGGGATCAAGCTCCTCGAAGAGCTGGCTGCCGTCCCACCGCGAGTACCTGAAGCTGGCTGGCATGAGCCGTTGGCGCCAACGTTACAGCGAGAGATGCGGCCGGGAACCCGGCCGAGCGGAGGTCAGACCTCGGCGCCCGGCTGAATGTCCAGCACCTTGACCCCGGGGCCAACAAGCTCCTGGAGCTGGCTCGGGCGCCCCGTCAGCATTGGGAAGGTGGCGAAGTGCATGGGCACCACAGTCTTGACGCCCAGCAGCTCGACTGCCTTGGCCGCCCTCTTGGGATCCATCGTGTAGTGGCCGCCGATGGGCAGGAAGGCCGCGTCGAGCCGGTGCAGCTCACCGAACAGCTTCATGTCCATGAAGACGTCGGTGTCCCCGGCGAAGTAGATGGTGAAGCCGTTCTCGAACTCGATCACGTAACCGGCCGGATCGCCACCGTAGAGCTTCTGCTCGCCTGCCTCGATGCCACCGGAGTGGCGGGCGTCGACCATGGTGATCTTGATCCCGTCGATGTCGATAGTGCCGCCCTTGTTCATCCCGATGTTGTCGCTGCCGGGGAAGCCGAGGCCGGTCAGAACGCCGACGGTTTCCGGAATGCCTATCAGCTTGGCGCGGGTGGCCTTGCCGATCTCGACAGCGTCAGCTGTGTGGTCGAAGTGGCCGTGCGTGATGAGGATGAGATCCAGGCTGTCGATCTTCTTCAGGTGCTCGGGAGCGACAGGGTTGCCGGCGACCCAGGCGTCCAGCAGGAGCTGCTTGCCCCGCGCGCTGCGCGCGAGCCAGGTGCCGTGACCGATCCAGGTAAAGCGAACCTCGTCATTGATGGGCATGTCTTCCCTCCTCACCGTTGGTTTTGCCAGGGGCGTGGCACTTACCCTATTCGGTCTCGGCCGCCCCGAGGGGGGCGCAGCCTAGCATTGGTCGAGCGATGGATCAGCGGAAGCCGCAGCTGAGTCCCGTCCGCCGGATCCGGCCCAAGCAGGACGCGACCCCCGCGCCGGAGGTGCGACCGGTCAGCGCCAGCGAGCAGAAGATCAACCAGTACCGCAACCGCCGTTATCAGGTGCTCCACCAGGAGACCGAGCCGGCCCGGAAGCGGCGAGAGCAGGGCAAGCCGGACGCGCGCGACCGCATCACGGCTCTCCTGGACCGCGAAAGTTTCGTCGAGCTGGACATGTTCGCCACCAACCGGGCGACCGGCTTCGGCATGGAGTCAAAGCGGGTGCCAGGCGACGGCGTGGTTACGGGCTTCGGCTCCATCGACGGTCGCCAAGTCTGCGTCTACGCCTACGACCCGACTGTGCTGGGCGGTTCTCTGGGCGAGGTGACTGCTGAAAAGATTGTGAAGGTGCAAGAGCTTGCACTGCGCAACCGGGTGCCGATCATTGGCATCAACGACTCTGGGGGCGCCCGCATCCAGGAGGGCGTGGTGGCGCTGGCCGGCTACGCTGACATCTTCTTCCGCAATGTGCAGTCGTCGGGTGTGATCCCGCAGCTGAGCGTCATCGCCGGGCCCTGCACGGGTGGCGCTGTCTACTCGCCGGCCATCACCGACTTCATCTACATAGTGGACGGCTCCGGCTACATGTTCATCACGGGGCCTGAGGTGGTGAGGGTCACGACTGGCGAGGAGGTCACCTTCGACCAGCTCGGCGGCGGCGATGTGCACAACACGCTCTCGGGAGTCGGCCACTTCCTACCGGAGACCGAGGCAGAGTGCTGGGCGGGTATCCGCCGGCTGCTCAGCTACCTGCCCGCTTGGAACGGCGAGCCGCCACCCTTCGTCCCCAGTGACGACGACCCGGAACGGGCGGATCCCGAGCTGCAGACGCTGGTGCCTGACAGTCCCAACCTGCCCTACGACATGCGGGAGCTGATTGGGCGACTCTTGGACGACCGACAGTTCTTGGAGGTGCAGCCGTTCTTCGCGCAGAACATAGTTGTGGGTCTGGGTCGGCTCGGCGGCCACACGGTGGGCCTGGTGGGCAACCAGCCCAAGGTGCTGGCGGGAGCTATCGACATCAAGGCGTCGATCAAAGCAGCGCGGTTCATCCGCTTCTGCGACGCCTTCAACATCCCCATCGTGTCGCTGGTCGACGTACCCGGCTATCTGCCCGGCACCGCGCAGGAGCACGAGGGCATCATCCGCCACGGCGCCAAGCTGCTCTACGCGTATGCAGAGGCCACCGTGCCGAAGCTGACGGTGATCACACGCAAGGACTACGGAGGCGCCTACTGCGTCATGTCGCCCAAGCAGATGGGCGCCGACCTGAACCTGGCCTGGCCGACGGCCGAGATCGCGGTGATGGGGCCTGAGGCCGCGGTGAACATCATCTACCGCCGCGAGCTGGCCGGGGAGTCCGACCCGGCAAAGCTGCGGGCGGAGCTGGTCGCGGAGTACACAGCGCGCTTCGCCAACCCCTATGTGGCGGCAGAGCGGGGCTATGTGGACGACGTGATCGAACCGCGCGAAACTCGCCGGGAGCTGATCAACGCGCTGAAGCTGTGCTTGCGCAAGAAGGTCGACCGCCCCGCCCGCAAACACGGCAACATCCCGCTTTAGAGGAAGACTCCAACGGCGAAGGCAGGCATCGCAAAGCTCTGCCCCAATGCTCGAAGTCAGGCAGCACGGTTGCGCCGGGATTCAGGTTTGCGGGAACCAGCGGCGGCGTGGGGCGGAGGGACCGCGGAGTTCCATTGGAGCCAATCCAGGATGTGAGGCACGGTTTGCAGAACCGTCGGTTTACTGCCGTTTCTCCCAGAGTGTCGCAGCCGTAGGATCATCCTCGTCCTTGACATTGGTGCTCATCGTGCCAAGGGAGTCGATAGCTATTCGGACAACGTCACCGGCCGTGAGTGAACGCGGAGTTTTCATTGCCATCCCGACGCCAGCAGGAGTTCCCGTGAGAATGATATCGCCCGGAAACAGCCGGATGCTTGCACTGATTGACTCGATCAGGCTCTCAACATCGTAGGTCATGTGGGCTGTCGTGTCGTCCTGCCGCAATTCTCCGTTTACCCAAAGTCGGAGACCCATAGCGTGCGGATCAGCCGAACTGTCTGGCGTGACGAGCCACGGTCCGGTCGGACAGAATGAGTCGTAGCCTTTGCCACGGAGGACCTGGAGGAAGAGGGGATGCTTCGCTTGGTCTTCGAGCACGACATCGCGAGCGGTGACGTCGTTCGCGATCATGAAGCCCGCCACATGGGCCATGGCATCCGAGTATCGCACCCGCCTGCCTCCGGTCCCGATCACTACCGCAAGCTCTGCCTCGTAATCCAGCAAACGGGTTTCGGGCGGCCGGATGATGTCATCGTTGGGACCAACGACCGATCCGGGTGATTTGGCAAACAGCACCGGTCGAGAAGGGCTAGGTTGGCCGCTACTGACCTCGTTCATGTGACCTGCATAGTTCGCCCCGACGGCGATGATCTGACGGGGCGCCGGTACCGGCGGACCGAGCCTGACCTCGCTGATGCGCATGCGCGGCGCGCCTTCCACGGCCCATGAAGATATCGCCGGCCGAAGGTGTCCTAGGAGACCAACCAGGGGCGTCATATCCACCGACATGCCGAGACTCCCAAGTAGCGGCGCCAAAGGCACAAGGTGCTCATCATCCGCCAGCACGGCCGGGCGCTCTGCCCCGTGCAAGCCGAAGCTAACAAGCCTCACGCCGACACCACCCTGTCTAGCACAGTATCGGGTTGAGTCCGCATCTCGCCTTGGGCACGCTACCCATTCGGCGCCGCAATGTGGTGCCGACCTTGGCTATGACGGCCCCGCAAAGAACGCGCGAGCCAGCTCGAAATTGTCGTAGTAGCGCCAGAACTCAACGATGAGGCCGGCGTCCATCCGCATGACGTCGACCGCCGTACCGGTGAATGAGAGCGACGTTTTTGAACCGCGCATCTGTACAATGCTTGTCGCATATTCGTCGTTTGCCATTATCGAGACGATGTCCTGCTGAAAACCAGCGCCAGCAGCACCGAAGTACACCTTCCAATACTTCATCACATCCTCGACGCCAACATAGCGTCGAGCGGGCGGCACGACCCCGGACTCGTGCCAAATGATGTCAGCACTGAACATCCGGCGGATGGCGTCGAGATCACCGCGTTCAAGCCGAGTGTGACCGTCGATCACCACAGCCGCATTCGGGTGAACAGCACCGGTGGGCTTATACAGCAGCATCTCGAGCCCTTCGAATAGCCAGGGAACCAACCGCCCGGCGCATGGTACGTGCGATTCCTACGATATTCAGTCGCCGCGAAACGCGGCCATGATGCGGGCCGTGTCGGCGAAGATTCGGTAGCGGATTGCGACACCGTCGGCAAACGTCCACACGTGTGCGGAGTCCCCAACGAAGTCGCGCCCGTTGTGTCGCATCGTCGTCTCTAGGTGCAGGAATGCTACAACCGTGTCGCCCTCGGCCACGATGTCAACGACATCAAACGCTTTGAAGGACGCGAGCTTACCAAGTTCCTCAAAGTAGCGTGCAACCTCATTCTTGCCGCGGAACACGCCGCCCACAGGATGATCTGGGGGAAGCGGGTCGATCCAGTCGACGTCGTCTGCGATGGCGTCCATGAATGGTCCCAGGTCGCGCCGGCTGAAGGCCTCGTATGCGTCTCGTACTCGCCGCTTGTTCGCCTGATCCGACATTAGCGCCCCTCCAATCCGGCACGAGCGATTCTCGCCGACGCCATGCTGCGGAGCAGGCATCCCTGTGGAAGTCACGCGAACCCCGCACACACGATACTGCGCGATCGGTCAAGGCGGTGAATCGTCGCTGACCGTCCAGGGCCTCATGTCGGGCTACCAGGCCCTCGCGGTGAAGGTGACCCGCCATCGCCGGACCGCGGCGCCGGGTTGTCGGCCATAGGTTCTCCGGCGGCAGGCGCGGGAGGGGGATAACATCGGCACAGCCCATCCCTTGCGGGACCGGTCGGGGTGAGTGGCCGGCCTGGCGGTCCCTGTACTCCGCGTTCGTGCACAGGACGAAGAGCGTGTGATCGACGTCGCAGCGTTCGCCACCCGAGCGAGCACCCGCTGTCCCCGCTGTCATGGTCAGACCCCGACCTTGATGCAGCCCACGCAAGTGCGGCGCACCCGCACTGGCGCGTCCCGCCGCTGTGACTGGCCCTTGATCAGCCTGCCGCTTCTCGCCTCAAAGCTGAGGCTTCCATCGCGCTGGTGCCCGATCGTGTAGGCACCCTCGTGCAGCCGCCGGTGATGAAAGCCGCAGAGCGAGACCAGGTTGCTCCGATCAGTGCGGCCACCTTGTCCCCAGGGCTGCAGGTGGTGAGCATGCGTCCGCCGCACAGGGACCGGGCGACCAGGAAAACAGCAGGCCTGTCCCGCGCGTTGAGAGCAGTGCGCAGCCGGGGCGAGCCAGTCCGCCGCGAGCGGCCGAGGTCGATCGGCAGTCCCTCGCGCTCCCAGAGCTCCATCACCTCTGCCTCGCAGGCCAGCCGCTCCGCCACCGAGGGCGGCAGTGCCTGCCCATCCTCCAACGTGCAGCGACCACCCTCCTGCTTGCCGCTCAGCAGCGAGGCATCGACGTGAACCACCATCCGAGTCCGACCAGGTGCGCCCTCCAGATCGGCCGGTGCCACGCCGGTGGCATGCTCGCAGACAGCTACCAGCGCGTCAGCCCGGCGCGCCGCCCAGGGGTCCTCCGCTGGATCCGGCACCTGGGGCGCTTCCTGCCCCTCGGCCAGCGTCTCTCCAGCCGCCTGAGCCGGCTGCTGCGCCCGCTCCAGAGCGATCGACTCCAGCACCGAAGCCACCAGCGCACCCTCCTCCGGCGGCAAAAGCGCGACCAGGCGGCAGCATCCCGTCCTCGCGGTAGCTGGTCCAGAGGCCGCGGTTGGCAAGCTGCGCTTCAGGGTTGCCGTCCCGAGCCTGGCGGTAGAGGCGGCAGATCCTGCTCAGCTGGCCGGCTGTCAGCTCGCGGCCCAGCTCGACCCAGCCCTC
>QHBT01000001.1 GCA_003244185.1 Candidatus Dormiibacter spiritus
TCCAGGCGATGACTGCGTCTAGCTCGTTCTCGCGCATGTTCTCTCTCGACTTGTGAAATCGGGCATAGAGCAATCTGTTGTGCGTACCCCACCCATCGCCTGCCAAGTCCCCAGCCCGGATGCCATTGCCATCCAGCCGTCGGCAGATGTTCTCAATCCACCTCTTCTTCGAATCTTCCCGCTGGTTGGGTGTCAATATTGCCGGGGTCGGTGCAACGACGCGTAGTTCTTCCAGGTCGATTGTCGCCGTCGCTTTTCTAACTATGTCGGCCACAGTATCCACCCCAGCTAACCCAAACTCACCAGCAACTTGGTTGTACACAGCGGTGCGTCCGAGATCGTAGGAATGATCGTCTGTCTCGGCTCGCCCAGTATCGGCAGAACCATCGATTCCGATGGCGATTGCCGGACCATTACCGCCTCCTGGCCCGTTACCCGGCTCTCGCGCACCGGCTTCTTGGTCGACCTTAATCAGCGCCCAGATTTCTCTCATTAGCCGATCGTCAGGGGCATAGATGATGGCTCTCTGCGCCTCCCAGGGTGGGGCTTGCGGACCGTCATAAACACGCACTGCCCGGGCGACCATCTGCTCGATCCAGGGCGTGCTTCGATAATGCGTCAGGCAGGCGATGTGTGTTATGGCTTTGACGTCCAGCCCCTCATATGCCATGGCTACCGTTATTAGGCAATCTGAAGATCCTTTAAACCTGTTGATGTTGGCCAACGCCTCAACTGAGTCATCGGAAGTCGCGATATCCGCGGCGACGCTCATCGATCTCAGCCAACCTCTGGTTTTCTTAGCCGCTTCAATACTGCGAGCGACTACTAGGAGCTTCGCCCAAGGATGATGGCCCTGATAGGCCCTCCAGTCCTTGACGCAGTACTCAAGGAGTTCCTTTGCGTAGCGTGTATCCAGAGCTGCGCCGAGGACCGCGCGTACATCCTCTCCAGCTTCGCTCAATACGCTTTCAATACGATTGCCCTCGCCGTCCAGACCCTGGATTACACCCTTTGAATCGTGGAATCTGAATTCCAGGCGGATGATCGCCTGCTCACGGATGGCATCTGAACGTCCATATTCGAGGACACGCCAATCGCCGCCAGCTCGGTCCACAATGAGTAGTCCATCGGCAGAACGGGCGACATATTCCAGGAAGGCGACCGGACGTAGATTTGCGCGGTCGAGGGTGCCTGTCATCATCACGAGTACTTTGGCTAGGTCCACAATAGGCTGCAGTTTCTGATGCCAAATCCCACCCCGTTCGACGTGGTGTGGTTCATCGAGGACCACTGCATATCTGAAGCGTTTCAACTCATCCACGACAGTCTTGGGGTCAGTTGCGACGGCCTGATAGGTGGTGACGAAACCAGCTAGGCCGCGCGAAGGGTCAAGGTCGTTTGTGCTTTGCCGGATCTCAAGTTGGTGGCCGAGTAGCGATCGGCTGGCTGGATCCACAAAGTTCTGCGCGCCCTGTTGAGCTAGGGTCAGCCGGGGGACGATCCAAGCGATCTTGTCGACGCGGGTTGGTATCAGGTCGCGCGCGATCAACTGCGGCCATGTGCTCTTACCGCCTCCGGGCGTGATTCGGCCCAGAATCTTGCGCACGTCCTCACCGCTTCGAATGCGACGGGTTAGATCCTGGAATTCGGCCTGATGTTTACGTAGGATCATCGGTTCTCCTCGCGCCTTTAGCCCTCGGTTGCAGCGGGGATGAGTGGCTTGCATTTCATGAACATTGGTTCGCTGGGATTCCACCCAGGGAGTCGTATGGTGGGCATCCCATTCCCTAGGGTCGAGCGGCTCCCCGCAGATTCCGCATCGTCCTTGGCTGGCGATCCAGAGCAGCCGACGTTGTCGCCTAGGGCGCAATGTGCGGCTCACTTCAGTCCCCGCAGCAGCTCATAGAGCTCGCGGCAGCGCTTGAAGATCTCCCAGTAGCGGAGCACTTCCTGGCCGGTGGCCACGTACTCCTGGTGACCGCTCCCGTCATAGGGGAGGCGCAGGATGCGGATGCCCTTGACCGGGTACCCGTTCTCTTTGAGCAGGCCCCAGTAGCCGCCCAGCACCTGGACCTTGTGCTCGCGGTAGATGTTGCCGCTGGTCTTGTAGTCGAGCAGGGTGGGTACACCGTCGAGTAGTCCATAGAAGTCCACGGTGCCGCCGTAGCGGTGCTCCTCAGAGACCAGCTTGCCTTCCACCAGCTCTGCCTCCAGAGTCTTGCCCTGACGCCAGAGCTGATAGAGGTGGGAGGACTGTTCCACCCGCTTGATCTGGTCGCCGCTGAAGTCGCCCAACTCCGGCTCCTGGTCGACCAGCTGGCACTCGATCAGGTAGTGGGCCAGGTTGCCCATCTGCTGGGCTTCGGCCAGGTAGGCCTCACTACTGATGCCCTGCAGGCCGAGGTTATTGGCCCAGTCGGTCAGCTCCTTGTTGAGGATGCCGGCGATGGTGGTCACGCCGGGCACCTGCTTGCCGTCGGCGGCCACATAGCGGGTGTGGGCCTGGACCTTGGCCCCGAAGTCCAGGCGCGGACGCTTGGGGGGTTGCTGCGTGCCGGCTGTGACGCGCGCCATCAGTTAGCTCCCGGGAACGGGAGCGGCCCGAAGGCCGCCCCCGCGGAGAAAGGGAGGATGAACTGCAAGGCTAGAAGGGCACCGAATCCGGATCCACTTCGGCAGTCGCTGGAGCGGGCTTGGCGCGGCCGCCGCCACCATTGCTGGCCGCTGCGGGCTTCTTGGCGGTCGCCGACTGGTAGTGCTCGATGCGGTAGCGGCTGCCGCTGCCGTCTTCCTTGGGCTTGTTGCGACCGCGGCCGATCACCTCGCGCCCGAACAGGTCATCGAGCTTGCCGTGGGTGGCCGCGTCCTCGTAGCCCCACTCCCCGGTCTCGTCATCGAACCAGGCGATCTCGGTGGCAGCGGGCTTGCCGGCGAAGGCGTTGATGAACTCGCAGAGCTTGGAGGGAGCCCCGGTGCCCTGCTGCTTGCCGACCGCGCAGTTGATCCAGTCCAGGACGGTGTCGTTGGGGTCGTTGTTGACGGCCAGGGTGACCTGGACCCGGCGCTTGCTGCCGTACTTCTCGGAGCCGGTGCTCCACTCCCAGTCCTTGAAGGTGAATCGGTAGGGCTCGAAGTCCTCGAGCTGTACGTATTCGGCGGTGGACGGTGTGATTCGTGCCATAACGGCTTAGTCCTCCTCGCGAGGTGAATGGACGCTCAGATGGCGTCGTGGTCGGACAGGCAGCGCCCGCACCAGCCGGCTGAAGAAGGGTCGTGCCTCCTTGGGGAGTGCCGCGATCCACTCGGCCCACAGGCTGAGTCCTTCCGGACAGAGCCGGAAGTGTTGGCCCTCCTCTGTCCCGTTGGAGCACTTTGGGCAGGGCTCCAGGTCGGAGTCCCCCACGAAGTGGCGCAGGAACGCCGTGAAGGCTGGGCGGGATTTCTCCGGCAGCTGCTCGATGATCCGCTGGTGGTCATCCAGCCAGGGCCGCAGGGGAATGATCTCGGCCAGCATCACGGGTAGCTCTTCTCTTCCAGCCCGGCCTCGCGGCGCAGGTAGTAGCCAGGACCGCGCTGCAGCTTCAAGGCGTGCAGCTTGTTGCGGCGCTCCTGGATCTCCTTTTCCAGCTGGGCGATCTCGGCCTCGAGGTCGTGGCTGGTCTGCTCGGCCAGGGCCTTGCTGGTCTTGCTGTTGCCGTTGGCGGTCATGCGCTGATCCTCGTGATGACGGGGCGGGACGGCTGGCGCGCGGCCGATCTGACGCAGGTAGGTGGCGCGGTTCTTGACCGCCTGCGTGGTGCGCCCCAAGGTCACGGCCAGGGAGCGGTCGCAGGTCGGATGGCCCTTCAGCCAGCCCACCAGTCGGCTGTCCTCTTCGGCCGTCCACTGCTGACCGCGGCGGCGGGCATTGCGGTGGCCCTGGCGGGCGGGCAGGCCCATCAGGGAAGTTCCCCATGAGGGGTCGGCCAGATCCAGGGTCGGCCTGTCTCTTCGCAGTGAGCCTGCCAGCGCTGTTCAGCCGGGGTGAAGAAGGATTCGGCGGGGATTGTGAAGGTCGCTATTGGTTCGGCAGTAGCCGCTCGGAAGCCCGCCTCGAAGGCGCAAGCCGTGCAGAAGAGAGGGATACAGCGGTCGGCTCCATCCTTAATGTGGCCGTAAGGATTCGCGATCACGACGCCTCCCAGTCCTGGCAGTAGCGATTCCCGCAGACGCAGCCGTGGCCGGAGGCGGCCGAGCGGGAATCGTCCATGCGCAGGTGCAGGGGATCGACGCGGACGGGGATGGGGGTCCGGCAGCGCGGACAGCAGCCGAACTCGACCTCGCCGAGCTGGGCGCTGACGGCCGTGGAGCGGCCGCAGTGGGGGCAGACCACCTCCCCGAAGTGGTAGAGCCCCTCGGCCCCCTCGTTGGTCGGGCAGAACTCCTGGTAGCGGGAGCGGAACTCGAAGACCGGGCCCGCGTCCGTGAGCACCCTGACCGTCCTGGGCTGGCCCGGTCGGACCAGCGTTTGCAACTCCATTCGACACCTCCCCCGGGTTTCCCCGGCTTCTCCGTTAGTACCCCTCAACTATGGACTAATACAACAGTTTAGGCAAGCTCCTAATTAGGAGATTAGTGCTTAGTTAGGGGGAGGCGGTTTCGAGGTCGCGGAGGAGCTGGGTGGTGGCCGCGTGGGGGCGGATGTCCTTCCAGGCCCCGGCCAGCCGGGTCAGCGTCTGGGGGCTGGGGTCAGACTGCCCGGCCAGGATCGCCGAGAGGGTGGCCGGGTGGACGCCGGCGCGGGCGGCGAAGCCGCGGATGGAGAGCCCGCGCTTGTGCAGACCCTGACGGAGTCGGGCGCGCTCCTCGGCGCTCATCGGGTAGCCGCGCTGCCTGACGCGTTCTCTGATCGGGGTCTCTCCTCGCATCTTTGTCCTGCTGTCTCCCTTTGTCGGAGCTAGTCTGCCAATGACTGCCGAATGGAAGGAGTGTGGCAGATTGGCAGGCACTTGCCAAGCCTTTTGTCAAGACTCACGCCAACTCATGCGTTAGAGTCATGGGGTTCCTGAGAAGGAGGGGTAACCGTCAGGGACGTTTGCGATGGGGGAGCTAAAGATGACCGCGCTCAGTAAGGCGGGGGCCAGCCAGAAGGCGGCACAGGCGTTGATCCGTGTCCGCGGCTATCTCCACGACCGCGGCGAGTTGGAGGCCGGCAGCCATGTGGAGTTCGCGCGCTGGCTGGAGGCCGAGGAGCGGCTGGGGGCGGATGCCCCCGACGAGAGCACGCTCAACCGCTGGGAGTCAGGCAGCCGGCGGATGCCCGGCTGGTTCCTGATCTTCCTCTGCGAGGAGCTGAACCTGAGCCTGCGGCAGCTGCTGGGCAGCGAGCCGTTGGTACCGCTGCCACCGGGCACCCTGGACCGGCTGGGGATCCTGGAGCAGGCGGTGGAGCGGCTGATCCCGCAGGTCCAGGAGCTGGTGCGCCGGCGTCAGCGCCGAGGACAATCGGGGGGCAATCCTGCCGAAGCGGTCGCCGGTAGCTAGAATCCCTTAGTAAAGCGCCTGACGGCATGACCTCCCGCCGGGGAGACGAGCTCCGAACCGGCGGGGAGGGCGGGCTGGGCCCAATCCGAAGGTCGACCATAGCAAGCCCGCCAGAGAGCACCGCGTCAGGCGCTCTGTGTCCCCGCCGTTGCACCCTCAATGCTAGTCTGTCCGCGGGCGATCTGGTTACCCTCAAGAAAGGGTTAGGCTAGGGCTGCGAGAGGGATCTGCCTCAAGGAGCTGCAAACCGATCGGTGCCCCTCTCGCACCATCTCCCCCCTTCGCTAGACTGAGGCTGCCTGGCGGGCGAGGGATGCCGTTAACAATTGGAGAGCGCGCGTCACTTGGATTCTCGGGCAGCCACCAGAGAGCAGACAGGGCTCGCCTGCCGGGTTTAGCTAGACTGCTGACAGGAAGGGGTGGGCCTGGGCTGCAGTTAGAGGAAATCCCCCTTGATGTCGCTCTGGTCGACGCCCCTTCCCTTCCTCTAAGCTAGGACGGGACATACGGAACGACCGTCACGTTGCCGGCGCACCCTGCCGTGAAGCCCGCTGATGTGTAAAGGCCCTTCTCCGGCGCCTTGGGTTAGCGGGGGCGCCGGCTTCCTCCAGCCTCTGAAAAGAGGTTGTTAGGGAACGCTGAGGAGGGTTGAATTCCCGGGCGCTCCCTGACTCAGTCCAGCTTACGCAGCCGAACCGTCCCCGGTCACCGGTGGCGCGGGCAGCTGGACCAGTGCCGGCAGTGGAGTTGCGGTTGGGCTGGGGCTGACGCTGGGGGCGGGAGTGCTCGAGGCCGCAGGGGTAGGACTACTCTCAGGCTCCGCCGACGGGCTGGGGCTGGCGCTGGCGGTGGCACTGGCGCTGGGGGTCGGCGTCGAGCTGGGGGTGGCGGTCGGACAGGGGATCTGCTGAAGGGTCGGTGGGTTGCCGGGCGTGATCCTCTGGCAGAAGGGCGTCGGGCTGACCGCGGTGGTGGCCAGCGCACTGCTGCCGGGAATCGCGAGCAAGGTCAGCAGGACCGCGGCGACGAATAGATAACGAGGCATGATCACCCCTCCTCATTGAGCAGCCTGGAACCCCCTGGAGTCTAAGGATGCTGCCCGCCCGATGGCTCAGGCGGGCAGCTGGAAGGGGGATGGTTCTCGGCAAAGGAAACGCGCGAGGGCGGGAAAGTAACCGATTCCCTTAGCTCCCGAACCTTCCTTTCGGCCTGACCGTCTAGCTACTGGCCGAACTTGCCGCCACGGCGGGTGAACGCCCGAACAGCTCCCACGACGGCCACGGCGCTTACGACAAGGCCAGCCACAAAGAACACCCTCCAACCTAGAACAGCCGCAGTTGGGGCGACGGCTGCTACCCCCATCATTCCGGTGGCAGGCGGACCTGGATAGTTCAATCTTCTACTCCTTCACCATTGCTCGACGTGTCTTGCACGCCTATAAATGCCGACGATGGTCGCGGACCTCCATAGGAGGATCATGAAAAACTCGCAGATGGGTAATGCCAGGATGAAGTTGCTGACCCCAACCCGAGGAAAGAAACGGAAGCGCCAGAGTCTCTCTAGGTAGAGGCCAGCGAGCGGGAGTAGCCAGAGCGGATTGAAGCTCTCTCGGTAAGTGATGTCCACCGCTACCAAAGCGACCCACCAAAGGAGGATGAGCCAGCTATACACGTTGGTCAGCCGGCCCTTGTAGGTGGCGCGTCCGAGCGGGCGCCGCTTATAGTCCTCGACGCCCCGCGACCAGCGCACCCGTTGCCGCCAGAGCAGCCTGAAGTCAAGCGGAGTGTCAGCGTAAAGGTAGCAGCGCTTGCCGACTACGATCCGCCACCTGGCAAGACGCAAATCCAACGAAAGCGCGTTGTCCTCAGTCAGTGACGCGATATCCCAGCCGCCGACCTGGCGGAGGGCCTCGACGCGAAACATCGAGCCAGCACCGCAGGCCAGTAGAGCATCTCCGGGGTTCCCCATACGAAGCGTGTCCCAGAAGCAGATCTCATGCTGGACAACGGCATGGATGATCCGCCTACGGAGGGGTAGCCGCCCGAAGTCCTTAATGGCGTAGCGACCGGAGACCGCTCCTATCTGCTCACTGCCCTCCATTTCCTGGATGGCGTTCTCGATGAACCGGGGATCCAGCACCGAGTCGGCGTCCATGCTGACCAAGTAATCGAACTCCTGGCAGCGGGCAAACGCTTGGTTGAGGGCGCCAGCCTTCCTATTCCGGTTACCCACAGTCGCCGTGGCATCGACCGGGAACTCCCGGACGATCTCCTTCGTCCGATCAGTGCAGTTGTCAAGGATCACGAGGATCTGGTCAGGCGAGCGAGTTTGAGCCAGCAGAGAGTGGAGACAGTCGCCGATCTGCTCTTCCTCGTTGTGGGCAGGTACCACCGCGATGACTGTCGGATCTCTCAAAACCCCCTCCTCGTAGACAGGTAACGCGCCAGGCGCCCGGAGTACCTACTCCTCCTCGGCGAAGATCCGCATCATGGCTCGGGCGTGGTCCTCATGGCGCAGATGGCCGTAGGTGTGGGCGATCAACTCCACGCTCACCCCAGTGATGTTACTGATGGTCACCACGTCCATGCCGCGCTGCAGCATCCAGGTGATGGCGCTGTGCCGGAAGAGGTGGGGATGCACACGTTTGGAGAGCTGGGTCCGGTAGGTCAGCTCGCTGACCAGCATCTGCACCCCTTTCGGTCCCAGCGGTATGTACTGACCGCTGTCCCGCCGCTCGGCCAGGAAGAGGAAGTCGGTACCCGGGTGCTGAGGCCGCACCTTGTCGCGGTAGACGACGAGCCGCCGGTAGACCGAGGGCCGCAGGGGCGGCATCCGCTCTCCGGTCTTGCCGCTGATCCTGACGAAGCCGTTGCGGTCGCGCTGGACCAGGTCTTTGACGCGGATGCTCAGCAACTCGCCCAGCCGCATGCCGGTATCGGCCAGCACCCGGATGATCAGCTTGTCCCTCTCCGTGGCGGCCGCGTCCTCCAGCTGCTGGATCTCCTCGCGCGTGAGTGTGTCCAGCGTCTTCTTGCGGGTCCGCGCCAGCTGCGGGCGGTCGGTGCCGGCGATGCCCTGGCGCTGAGCCCAGTTCAGCAGCTGACGCACAGCGCGCAGGTAGGAGTTGACGCTGTTGGGGCTGAGCTTGCGATTCAGCAGCTCGGAGCTCAGACGGTTGAGGGCGGCCTGGTCGAGCTCGGCTGAGGAGTCCAGGCCTTCCCCGGCCGCCCAGGGCACCAGCACCTTCTGTAGGGGATAGCCGTAGCCGTCGACCACCGTCTTGCGGGAGAGGCCGCGGGCTCGGCAGTCGGCCAGGAAGTCCTCGACCTCCTGTTCGAGGCCGGACGTAGTCAAAACGAAGGAATCCTCCCAACCAGGATTCTCCGAGTCGGCCTCCCGGGGTTGGGCCGCGAGGCCGACCGGATGAACCAAGTCTAGAAGCCTGATTCGATTCACAGCCTCGCCCTCCCATCGTTAGGCGAGTTATCCCTTCGCCTAACCTCGTACTTTTCCCCAACCATCCTCCACAAGCGCGCCTGACACCGTTATGCCAGCCATCAGGGAAGTTCGCACAGACAAGGGCAGCAGGGGAGCTACAGAGATCAGCTTCGGAGAGTCACGAGTAGTGGCTGGGCGGGGAAGATTCGAACTTCCGCTCTCCTGATCCAGAGTCAGATGAGTTATCGAATCGCCGGAGCTGAACTCGCAGCCTCGCGCCTGGGTGTAATCACGAGCTAGTGGAGGAACTATCGCTCGGGTGTTCGGTCCCTAACGGGGGATGAGCCTGCACCCGCTCCACCATTTGCTCGTGGCCGGCTTCAGCCTGATCCCAAGTGGAGTAGCGGTCCATCTCGCCGTCCAGGGGGCCACCAAAGACCATGGTCTCAAACAGGATGGGAGGGTAGTCACCCAAGCCGTGGTCAAGCCCCAGGAAGACGGTAGATATGCGGGTATCGCCCACCCTGGTCTTCTGGACCGTCCGTTCCTCGGCAGTTTGCAGTCCTACCTCATCGGAGCGAGC
The DNA here is from genome assembly GCA_003244185.1 of Candidatus Dormiibacter spiritus. GTDB lineage: Bacteria > Chloroflexota > Dormibacteria > Dormibacterales > Dormibacteraceae > Dormiibacter > Dormiibacter spiritus. The sequence continues at coordinate 9,545 of QHBT01000001.1, forward strand.
TGCCCGGTAGTCGTGACCTTCGAGGATGTACCACTCCGCCATAACTAGGGACTACTGTAACGGTTACGGGCTCGGCGAAGGCGACGGGCTGGGAGCTGGAGTCGGGGTCGGAGTCGGTACGAGGGTAGGTGCAGGCGTCGGTGCAGGCGTGGGTACAGGCGTCGGCACTGCGGTCGGCAGCGGCGTGGGCGTCGGTGTGGGAACGTTGGTCGGCAGCGGAGTCGGTGCTGCGGTGGGATCCGGAGGCGGCAGGGCGGGAACTGCGGTGGGTGCCACCACGGGCGGCGGTGCGGGTGCCGGGGCTGGGTTGGGGACTGCCGCCACGACGGCCGGCGGATCGGTGGGAGCCGCCGGCGGGGCCGGGGCCGTCATGTTGACCAGCGGCGGCGGATCGGTGGGCATCACCGACGCTGTCGAACCCTGGCTGAGGAGCGGTACCGCGGTCTGTGAGGGCGCCGGCGTGGGCTGGTTGCCCTGGGCTACCGCGAGCTGGGAGGGCGAGGGCTCGCTGTTACTGCTGGGCTCGGCCCTGGCTACCCGCTGAGTGCTCGAGGGCAGCTGGGTGGTGCGGATCACCGGGACCCCGTTCTGGAAGCTGAGCTCGGGCACCGGTACGGAGTCGGGCAGTCGCTGGACCAGCGCGGTCACGGTGGCGTCGACCGCCCGCCGGGCGGGGTTGGAGGTGGGTAGAGCAAAGACGAAGGCGCTCAGGGCGGCGAGCCCGCCGGTCAGCGCGTAGAGGGTGACCAATCGTTTGTGCTCAACCAGCTGGCGGGGCAAGGGACTGCCAGGCAACCGTCTGCGGGGGCGGCGTAGGAGGTGGAGGTGGAGTCGGGCACTCTCCTCCTCCTCATCCGCCTCCAGCTCGGAGAGCTTGCTGACCGCCAGCTGGAGCTGACCTACTGTCTGCTCCAGGGCCAGGACACGCGCTTCGGCATCCATCTGGTTAGACATCGCACGCTTGGGACACCACGAGACCCCCTCACTCACCACCCTACAGCCAGAGCCTGCTGCTGGGATTTTAGCCTCTAAGACTTCGGAGGTATGGTGAAAATATCCAGGGCGTATCAGGCTGGCACCAGCACGATGGCTGAGGGTAGCCCAGGGCCCCGCTCGGTCGCTAGGCCTGCTACCGCTTCCTCGGTCGTCCAGGAGGACGCCGGGTCTGCTTGTAGATGCGCCTATTTGTCAACTCCTGGTTCCGAGCAGGCGCGTAATGCCTCTTATGCGCGGGTCAAGAGGTGCCGATCTGCAGCAACGCCCAGGGTTCCGAGGCTGCTAGGGAGTCCCAGACTTCAATGAAGAGGCGAGGGGGAGCGCCTCGTTGGTCGCGGTGGATCTCTTTGGCGATCTGGAGCAGGTGGCGTAGCCCGTCTTCTCCATTGGCACCGTCGATGCGGTTACCGCTGGACTCGTCCCAGAGTTCGTAGATCACCGCTCCTCCTCCTCCTCTATCGGCGGGTCCAGTTCGCTGGCCATGGTCTGCCGCTTCTCGAGCTCGGTCAGCTCGATCATCTCCTCCGGGCGGGCCGGGCGCAGCTGGCCGCGGTACTCGATCGGTTCGTCCCAGCGTGGCTGCCTCATCCCTCCATGCCCTCGATGTGGGCCAGCACCTGCTCCCAGACCTGGGGCTGGAAGAGGGGCTCCAGGTGGCGGAAGTTGGCCAGCCGATCCGTCATCTGCTTGCCGGTCATGGCCACGCGCAGGTGCTTGGCGTCCTCTCTGGTCAGGATGTAGGGCTGCTCCATGACGGGCGCCCATCTCTCGTCGCTCGACCGCTCCAGTACCTCTGCCGTAATTGCCATTTGTACCTCCGTATTTGGGGATTCCGAATACGGAAAGCATAGCCCAACTAGGAGATAATTACCTAGTTCCCGTGCTAGGATGAGGGCCATGTTACTGATGGCCTGGAGCTACCTCTGGACGGATCTGCCGACCCGTATCGGGCTCATCGGAGCCGCCGTCTTCGGCCTCTGGGCAGTCGGCTGCCTGCGCTACGTCGCCACCCACTACACCCGGGTACCGGGCGGTCAGTGGACAACCTGGGAGAAGGCTCAGGGCCAACTCCCGCTGCCACAGTCGGAAGAGAGGGCGGCCTGATGGTCTGCGGCGCTCCCGGCACGGCACCCTGCCCTCTCTGGGAGTTTCAGGCGGCCGGCCTGCTCGGGGTTGTCTTCCTGGTTCTCCTCGGCGCCCTGGTCCTGATCGCCCTCCATGAAGCAGGGCGTCTTGGCTTCGTCCGCCCCGTTCGCCCAGGCGAGGATGTGAATGCCCATAGCGCAAGGCCAGAGCCGGTCGAAGCGGTGGAAGAGCAGGCAGCCTGATGCCGGAGTTCATGGAAGGCGTCAAGGATTGCACCCACCGCTGGTCCGGTATCCAGATGACCGAGCCCGGGCAACTCAACCTGCCCCCCACTCCCTTCGATCAGTGCGGCATCTGCGATGTCAAGGTCTGGGGTGGAGCCATCGACGCTCCTCCGACCAAAGGATTCGGGAACCTCTTCGGCGATCAGGGGAGCGATGGATAGCCTGGCCGGCCAACTGTTGACTACCTTCCTAGAATCGGCTGATACGATTCCCGATGAGGTGTCACCGCGGAGACTGGATTTGGTGGGGTACGAGGAGATTCGCGAGATCCTCGCCGAGATGGGCAAGGTTAATCGAGACGGAGAGCCGCTTTCCTATAAGCGCGTGACGGTGATCACCAAAGGGGGGACCAACCCACCCTTCCCTAAGCCTCATGTCGTGTTCAATGACGGCTTGCGTCCCCGGCGCGCTTGGCGCCGTGCGGACGTGATCGCGTGGGCGCCGACCTGGGATCAGCGGCCGGGTAATCCGGGCAGCAGCCCGCAGAGGCGTAAGCGCGGTGGCTGACGAGCGCCACGAGTGCGGCTTCTGTGGCTGGGAAGGGAGTCCTGATTGGGTGACCCCGCGTAAAGGGCAGACGTATGGACACGGGCCGGGGACAGAAGACATGCACCTCTGCCAGTTCTGCCGACGTTCCTTTGCAGCCTCACGCTGGCTGAGCGGTGGGGAGTCCACGGCCATCGAGAGGGATCTGCTCGCAAGCATGAATCTGTTGCGGGTCTCGTTGTTGGGAACGTTTCAGGATGGCTGAGCCCAGCCTGACCACCCGCTACCGCCTGGTCGGCGACCCCGAGCAGACTCAGCACTCCTACCGCCGCCTGATTCTGGACATCCACTCACTGAACTCCAGCACCCCCTTGGAGGAATGATGGAGACCAAGGTTCATCCCCAGCGCTACCGCAAGAAGCCGATCGAGATCGAGGCCATGCGCTTCGATGGCTCCAACGAAGACGACATCCTGAGCTGGGCTTCCGGCCACGAAGACCCGGAGGCCATGTGGATCCAAACCACCCTCGACGGTTCCCACGAAATCGTCATCGCCACCAGCACCGGGCTGGCCACCGTCCATCCTGGCTGGTGGGTCTGCAAGGGGGTGGAGTCCGAGTTCTACCCCTGCAAGCCCAGCATCTTTGAGGCTACCTACGAGGCGGTCGATGGCTGACTTCAGCCGCCCGGAGTACGCCTCCTACGTCCAGCTCTGTCGGGAGCTGCGGCTGGAGCGGACGCTGACGAATGGGGACTGGTACTACGTGGAGGACGGCCGGGTCCATGTAATCGTCTACAAGAAGAGCCCCTATCCAGCATCCGCCAGAGCCATCTGGCTTCCCACCCTCTCCGACTGGCTGGAGATGCTGGAGGAGGCGGGCATAACTTCCGTCGGCTTTGATCGTGACGATTCCAAGATCTGGATCGTCGGAGAAGATGATCGACCATTTCCTGAGGCTCGGATAGGGGTTGCTTCCACCCGCGAGGAGGCCGCCGCCCGCCTCTCGATGGCGGTCAGGAAGCCATCAGCTGAGCCAACTGACCCAGCGCCGGAGAGTCAGTCCTAGCCGCCAGCCGCTGCTGCACTCGCCGCGTACGCGTCATCATCTCCCGGTCCCCGCCCTGGTAGGCGGTCTGCCAGGCCTCGCCCAGGATGCTGCAGGCCAGCTCCACCTCGCCGGCGTGGCCGTAGGCGTCACCGCGATCGGTGACCACGGCTGAGCGGGGGCCGATCAGCTCGGGCGGAGTCTGCGCCGCCACCACTTCCAGGATGGGTGCTGCCTTGGCCGGCTGCCCCAGCGCCAGCAGGGTGCTGGCGCGCCAGCCCTCCAGCCGGATGGCGTCCCAGTGGTCGTAGTAGCCGACCAGCTGCTCGGGGCTGATCTGGGTGAAGCTGCGCTCGGCGTCTTCCAGATGACGCATGGCGACCGTCTCCCGACCCAGGGCTCCGGCGTCCTCGGCCAGACAGCAGTTCAGCCAGGTGCGCAGCGTGGCCGGCGCTGTGGGGCTGATGACGCGGGCGGCCTGCTCCAGGATCTGATAGCCGCCGTCGTGGGGGCGCGGTTCGACCGGCGAGGGCCCGATGTGCAGTGTGCGCTGGGCGATCATGGCCATCACCTCGGAGTCGCGGTCGCCGGCCAGCTGGGCCAGCCGGGCGGCGGCCAGGAAGCGCTCCTCGGAGACGGTGGGGTCGGCCTGACGAATGCTGGTCAACCCGTACATGACCGTGGTCTGAGCGGCCAGGGAGCCCAGTGGAGCCCGCAGCTTGCTGCTACCAACTCGCGTTATGGCCTCCAGTAGCCGCCGCTGCTGCTCTCGCAAGAGGGGCTGAATGGCGCCTGGCGAAAGTCGCCAGAACCAGGAGCCGTATTGCCGGTTGATCTCCTCAAAGTCCTGCAGGGTGGGCGGCTCGAGGGGGTCCTGGCCCAGCCAGAGCAGGCCCCCGGTGGCGGCTAGGCCGCTCAGGAACTGACGTCTCTTCATCTCTTCCTCATCCTCTTCGGTCTGGAACCTCAGCTCCTCGGGACTGACTTCCAGCACCTCGCAGAGGTGTCGCCGCTGGGACGGAAAGGGCCGCTGGCGGCCGGATTCCCAGCGCTTCAGCGTGCCCACGGAGACGCCGACGCGCTCGGCCAGCTCCTCCTGGGTCAGCGACTGCTGCTTACGCAGTTCCCTCAGCATGATTTCCTCGCAGCCGATACCTACTCGATACCTCGCCGATCTGGCGATCAGGGGAGCCATCGGCCATCCTGACGGCCATGGCTCTTCTGATGACTACGCCAACAGTAGCGGAAACCTTGCGCCTCCGGACCCTGGCCGCCTCTCGCTCCGGCCGTCGCCAGGTCGTGCTCGAGCTCCACCTGGCGGCCGATGGCGAGCTGGAGGCGGCCTACGAGGTCAGCGGCTACCTCAAGCCGGAGGCGGCCGAGCGGCGGCGAGCGGAGCTGGAGCAGGCCGGGCGCTGGCTGGCGGCAGAGAGCCTCCTACAAATGGACGGTGGCCGGGTCCTGCAAATGCAGGAGCTGCGCTGGGAGGTGGCGGGATGAGCGTGGAGCAGCGGCTGACCCGAATGGAACGTGCTCTGTATGAGATGTTCAAAGCGCTGGCCGAGCTCGCCGAGGAGGAGCAGCCAGAAATAGGAAAGAGCCCCGCCGCCCGATGGCCGGGCGACGGGGCTTGCGAGGAGGGGGAACTGCTAAAGGATCAGACGACGTTGTGCGGGGGCTCTGGGACCGCGCTGGCCGCCATCGCGGCAGCCGCGCTGACCTGAGCAGCCGCCTTGTGCTTGCCCACCCGGTTGTAGGCGTAGGCGCTGACCACGAAGATGGAGAGCACGGTTAGGCTCTGAATCAGCGTGGTCTTGGTGGCCGGGTCCAGGGCAGGCAGTACACCGAAGGCAGTAAGCAGGTCGATCACCACCGAGACCAGCCCGATCACGGCTAGCCCGATGTCGGTGGGGCTGTAGGACGGGGCTGGGTTCATGGCTTTACTTCCTCAGTGATGGGCGGCGATGTAGAGCCCGACGCTGGTGATCAGGGAGAGCAGGCCCAGCGCCACGGCGACGATCTGGCCGTTGTTCCAGTTGCCCTGCTCCTGGTTGGCGGCGACTGCCTCGTCGCGGCCCAACTTCTGGGAGTTCGACTCACGCAGGGTGGCGATCTCCTGCTCCAGCTTGGCCAGGCTCTGGCGGCGCTCCGTAGCCGCCATGTCGATCAGCTCCCTGAGTTGATTCCACTTCGATTCTGCTTCGGTGCGAGAGAGCGCGCGATTGCTCATGTCGGCGAGTACGCCGCGGACATCGTTGGCGCCTGCCTTGTACTCCCGGAGCATCTCGTCGGCTTTGACGACCGCCCGCTCCTGGCTTTCGAAGCGAGCCCTGACCGCGTCGTCGGTCAGTTTCATCTCGCGTTGGAGCCCGGACTGCCATTGCTGCTGGCTGAGGACGTAGCCTTCCCGCCAGACCTCGAACTCCCGCCGCATGGAGATCAGGCGCATCTCCGATTTGTTGTCCAGCTCATGGATCTGGTCTTGGACCAGACTGGCGTTCTGTTCGGCGACCTTGTCTAGCAGGATGGCCAGCTCGCCGCGGGTGATGAAGGTCTCGGCTCGGGTGGCCAGGGCCTGCAGGGCGGCATTGATGGTGCTCAACCGATCACTGTCCGCCTTCTCGGCCTTGTCGATCGCCAACTGGGTGGCGGTAAAGCGCATCTGGACCTGCTCGGCCAGGGTGTCCTTGGACTCCTTGACCTGTACGGCCAGGGTTTCCTTGGCCTCCTTGACCTGATCGGCGAGCGCCTTGCGGGTGGCCTCCGCGTTCTGCTCGGCGGCGGCGAAGCGCTGCTCCACGTACTGGCGTAGGGGGATTCCGTCCTCTAAAAAGCTGTGGAGTCCAGGGTCAGAACCACTCATCTAGGTAGGTTTGACGCGCACCCCGATCTCGTTGACCACCGCCTTGGCCACCGCCTGCACGTCGACGGTGGGGGGCAGGTGGGGTGCCAGGGCGGCTGCCAGGGCGGCCACGTCGACGGCGGCCACCGGCGCCTGGGCCAGCTTCTCCAGCAGGGTGACGGCGGCCACCTTGCCCGCGGGTTGCCCGGCCGGGTCATGGCCGCTTCCGTCATCGCCGGTGGCTCCGTACTTGACGCCGTCGTAGGTGGCCTTGGTGAATTCATAGATCCCGCTGGTGGCCTTTTGCACGATCTGGATGAGCTGGGATTCGCTGTAGGGCAAGTCATCCTCCTCGGTTCCTGCAAAGAAGTCGTCGTACCAGCCGCGGTCGACGTTGAGCCCGAATTCGGAGTGGCCGCCCACCCACTGCCAGCCGCAGGGACCGTTGGGGTGGGCGGTGTAGCCCCAGGTCTGCCCGGGGTCGTGCCCGGGGTAGCCGCCGACCACGTAGAAGGCAGCCTGGCAGCCGCGCTGGAAGACCCAGTAGTTGCCATAGAGGCCGGTGCGGTCGCGACCGGCAGCGTCCAGCCAGCCCTGGATCCAGGACCCGTCCGGACGCAGGCCGCCTCCCTCCACGTCGATGCCCAGGCGTACATCCCAGGCGTCGGCCAGTCGCCGGCAGCCCACCGGGTCATCCCAGCC
>QHBT01000040.1 GCA_003244185.1 Candidatus Dormiibacter spiritus
CCACTGTCTCCTGAGACATGACAGTGGTGGACCCGAGGGGATTCGAACCCCTGACCTTCTGAATGCCATTCAGACGCGCTCCCAACTGCGCCACGGGCCCTGGTCGGACAGCCCGACATAATACCGGGCGAGCTGGCTGGGACTGGTCGAGCCGGAATGGAACGCGGCAGCCGAGCGGTTGGGTGATGAATGATCGATTTTGGACCCTATCGCCGCAAGGAGAAGACTCTCCGGGAGCTGAGCCAGGGGCTCGACCGGAACGACTTGAAGCAGCTGACCGATGAGATCGTCGACCAGCAGCTGCAGCTGATCGCCGAGGTGCAGGACGAGGACGTTGTGTTCGTTCCGAACGACCCCCAGGCCGACGACACCTTCGCCGCGGCGGAGAGCGAGAGAAATCTCGCCTGGACTCTGGGCCATGTCATCGTCCACGCCACGGCGTCTTCGGAAGAGGGCAGCGCCCAGGCGCTGGAGCTGGCGCGGGGAGTCGAGATTGCGCTCGGCGCCCGGTCCCGGTCAGAGGTGCCCTGCGAGAAGGCGACCACTGCCCAGTTTCTTCGTCAGCGCCTGACGGAGAGCCGCCGTATGCGCCAGTCAATGCTTGACGCGTGGCCGGATGCGCCCGATTTGCTCAACGAATACAAATCCCGGCCGGAGAGCAGTGGTCGGAACGCGTTTGATCGCTTTCTCGCCAGCCTGAGCCATGACGAGGGCCACCTGGCGCAGACCGCCGAAATCGTGCGCCAGGCTCGCACCGCCAGGTCGAGCGTCCAGCCCAGCGTGACGTAGGCAGCCTCAGATCGACTGCAAGGTCGATTTGCCAGTCGCGGACGATTTCGGCGCCGGAGGCCGGTGTGGACCCCTGGCTGCCAGGGCAAGCGCGGCTCAGCTACGGAGCCAGCGGGGGACGCCCTTCAGCCGTTCGCCGGCCAGCGCTCCCGATCCTCCCACCACGCAAGCCAGGTTGACCAGCACCGCCAGATAGAGCGGCTGCATCCAACCCACGCCATTCCAGGCTCGGGATGCGAAGTAGAGCCAGAACCAACCGGCGCCGATCCGAATGGCAGCCTGAAGCGAGCCGGCGGCAGGCGAGCGGGGGATCATGACGCGCTGCTGAGGCTAGCGAAGCGCGCCGTCGAGAAATGCGACGGCGCGCCTACGCCGCGCCTCTAGTGCGCTTGCATCGTGCCCGGGAAGAAGACGTAGAACAGCACGCCGATCAGGATGAGGTAGGCGAGCAGGACCAGCGTCCAGCCCATGTTGTGCCTGATCGCTGCGCCCTCGTTGCGGACATAGCTGGTGGTCGCCACGCCCACGCTGCAGGTCTGCGGGGCGACCGGCTTGCCCACCTCAGCACCCACCGAGTTGAGCGACGGCAGCAGCAGCGCCGGAAAGCCCAACAGCTGGCCGACTGTTTTCTGGAAGGCCCCGAACAGCGCGTTGGTGGAGGTGTTGCTGCCGGAGAGGGCGACGCCGATCCAGCCGACCACCGCCACAATCAGGATGTAGGCAGGGCCGATCTTGGAGAAGCCGTAGGCCATGGAGTTCGCCATGCCTGAGAAGTTGAAGACGTTGGCCAGGCCGAAGATGAAGAACGCAACGAGGAAGGCGCCCCACATCTGCTTCCAGCTTCGAGCCAGGACCGCGGGCAGCAACTTGCCGAAGTTGGGCTTGATGGTCACCGCGAGCAGCGCCAGGATCAGCAGCCAGGCGACGAAGATCGCAGTGCCGGCGACGCCCGGTGCCCAGCTGAAGGTCACTGACCCAGCCTTGCCGGAGATGGAGGAGAGGTAGGCGGCCGACGCCTTGAAGGGCATGTACTTGGGCAGCGGGGACCAGGGTCCCGTCCACAGCACCACGACGATCACCAGGATGATGAACGGCGCCAGGCCCAGCCAGAGATCCGTTCGCGTCTGGGGTCGATTGGCCACCTCAGTCAGGGGCGCGTGCTCGCCCGCAGGCACAGCCGGCGTCAGGACCTCCGCCCGCTTCTGCGCCTCAGGGCTGACGGGCACCCCGCCGAAGCCGAGCGTCTCCTTGGGCTGCCAGACCTTGATGAACAGCAGCAGCACAGCAAAGCAGACGAGCGAGCCGACGATGTCGGGTAGGTAAGGTCCCAGAAATTGGGAGGTGGGGAACTGACCGGCGATGTAAGAGAGCGAGCCGACGATCGCCAGCGGCCACCCGGTTCGAATGCCCCGCCGGCCGCTGACCAGGAAGATCAGCACCCAGGGCGGGAGCAGAGCCAGCACAGCGACGATCTTCCCGATCGAGGCCGAGAGCTCATACAGGTTGAGCTGGGTGACGGCGGCCAGGCCGATGATGGGCGCGCCTAAAGCGCCATAGGAGACAGGCGCGTTGTTGGCGATGGCTGCCACGCGGATGGCGTCGAGTTCGGCGATGCCGAAGGCGATCAGGATAGGCGCCACCACCGCCCACGGGTAGCCAAAGCCCACCAGTCCTTCCAGCAACGCGCCGAAGGCCCAGGCCAGGAGCAGCGTCTGGACCCGGATGTCCGCCGTGGCCTGGACCAGCAGCCAGCGCTTGAAGCTTTCGAACAGTCCCGTGAGCACGAGAGTGTTGAAGATCATCACGCCCCAGAAGGTGATCCAGTTGACGGCCCAGAGGCCCGTCGCGCTGCCCAGCACGTAGGCTCGCAGCGAGCCGTCCAGCGGAGCCTGCCAGAAGAGCAGGCCCAAGAGCAGCGTGACGGCGGAGCCGATGATCACTGCCAGCCAGGCGGTGATTCGGAAAACTGCCAGCAGAAGAAGCAGGAGAATCACCGGCACCAGGGCCAGCAAAGTGGTCAGCAGCAGGTTGCCGGCCGGGTTCAGGACCTGATGAAAGGCTAGAAACATGCTCCCCTCTCCTACTGGGTGAGTCCGCCGCTGTTGTCAGCGCATCGTACGACTCAGCGCGTCCGGTTGCTCCGCTCCTGCAGGTTCCGCCGCTTGGCCCGCTCGCTGGCCGTCGCGGCGAGCAGCAAGCCCGTCAGTACTCCGCCCTCGAGAATCCCGTAGAGGATCGAGCGCCAGAGCGGTTGGTTGAAGGGGCCGAGGTTGGCCGCGAAGAGCAGGATGACCAGCGGTGGGAAGGAGATTGCAACCTGCACAGGCGTTGAAAGCGCCTCCCAACGCTCAGGCAGGCTGGGGCGCGGCCTCGGAGCCATCCCTGGAGGATAGCGGCGTGCACCCTTGCCGAGCTCGGCCGGAGGGCTATTCCCCCGCTTGGCTCACGTCGAGGTTCAGCGGCGTCTGGCCCGCGGCGGCCCGCCGGCGCTTCGCTGCCGGCTGTGCGCCGGCTTCCGCCGCGTTCCGCGGGAGCTTCTCAGCGGGTGGCCGCCTGGCAGTCGCCGGGCGCTTGGCGGAGGTCTCCTTCAAGGCTGGCTGTTGAGGGGCAGCGGCGGGCTCCGTCAAGCCTTTGCTACTCCGCCTGGCGCCAGTCGGGGCGGGCCTGCTCTCGTCACCCTTCGGGGTGACCTCCTCACCGTTCGGTTGGCCGTTAACTCGCTCCGGTGAGGGGCGTGCCCGGCGCGATCGGACTGGTTCCTGGCGGCGGACAACGGCCAGGCCACCCTGCTCTTGCGCGGCCGCCAGGATCTCCCGAATGGCCTTGGGCTTCAGCCCTACCGATCGCGTTGTGCTGGCGCGGGTGTCAAGAGGAAGCTGGACGAGCTCGACAGCTGTCGGCCGCTCCTCTGCGCCGTCATGGGAGCCGGGTCCCTGACCGCCCCGTTCCCCCGCGGCCGCCGCCTGAGCCGGGTCTCCGGATTCCGGCCCCTGGGGGCCGGAGCCGTTCCGCGCAACGGCAGCTTCGGCGCCACGCTGTTGATCCGGCGCTGCCCCCCGTCGGGGTCGGCGCCGGCGGCCCCCACGCCCGTTCCTGGCTGCGGCTCCGCCAGCAGGGGCATGGTCGCCAGTCTGGTCTGAGGCACCGCCGGCGGACTTGTCGGCGAGGTCCGTCTGAGCAACTGCCGGGGACTGCGCCGCAGCAGCGGTGGGCTCGGATCCGTCCGGGCGTCCCCGCTCGTCCTTACCGGCCGGTGCGAGAGCGAACTCTTCTGCCTGCAGCAGCTCGGCCGTCTCCCCGCTGGTAACTCCCTGCTCCAGCGGGGCGAGCTGCGGCCCGCGGCCGTCCGAACCGCGCCGTCGCCGGCGATTCCGTCCACGCTCGCCGCGGCGGGGCCGAGACAGCCGCTGGACCTGCGAGCGGACGCCGACCCGCTGGCAGGCGGTGACCACAGCTCCCACGCCGGCCACCAAACCCTCTTCCTTGGCGTGCTCGAAGAGCGGCCCGAAGAGCTCGGGCGCGCCGCCGATGACTGTCTTGGAGTCGCCCACCACCACCAGCAGCTTCTTGGCTCGGGAGATGGCGACGTTGACGCGGTTTGGGTCGTTCAGGAAGCCGATCGCCGAGCGATCGTTGGAACGGACCAGCGAGAGGATCACCGCGTCGGACTCGCGGCCCTCGAAGGCGTCCACGGATTCGATGTCGTCTGGCGGCACTATGCCCTTCAGGGCCGAGACGAGCCTGTTCACCTGGGACGAGTACATGGCGATGACAGCCAGGCGCGACTTGCGCACGCGGCGCCGGATGATCGATGTGATGTCCTTGCAGAGCGCCACCTCGAACTCGTTCGCCACCGAGCGCTGGGCGTCGCGATACTCGTCCTGGGCGCCTGTGTCAACCCAGACCAGCTCCCGGTCGAACGGCCAGGGCAGCGGCATGCGCTGGTGAGGCGATTCGTGGATCAGCTTGCCTTCGTAGAACAGATCGGAGACCACCCGGCCGATGGGCTCCCGCATCCTGTACTGGCGCGGCAGCATGATCTTCGCTCCCGCCGGCGATTCGTCCCAAGCCCAGCCGTAAAAGCTTGAATCACGCACGAGCTCGTCCAGCGGGCTCCTGATCTCGAAGCCGATCGCCGCCTCCTCCATGACCGGCGGCAGCTGGTTCATGTCGCCGATCATCACCCAGCGCTTGGCGAGCGGCAGCAGTGACAGCGCCTCGTTGGCGCGCACCTTGTTGGCCTCATCGAGGATCACCCAGTCGAAGACGCGGAAGCGCAGACGCGAGTCGATGGCAAGCCGGTTCACGGTTCCTGCCACCAGGTTGAACGGCTCCAGGTCGTCGCCGTCGACCAGCGTATGGCGCAGCCGTCGCGGCACCTTGCCAGGCTCGGCGATGCGGACCTGGCGGACGTGGCTGAAGCCGAGCAGGCGCTCCTGGCCGGTGTCCACAGCATCGTTGGAGTGCGACGAGAGCAGGATCGAGGCCTCGTTGTTGCGGCTCAGGATGCGGCGGATCGACTCCACGATGGCTGTGGTCTTGCCGGTTCCCGGTGGTCCCTGGATCAGATACATCTGGCCCGGCCGCATGCCCATCACGCGGCTCACCGCTTCCGACTGCTCGTCGTTGGGTTGAGGCAGGTGGGCGGCACGCTTGCCGTCGAGGGAAACGCGGGGCGGGATCCCGAGCCACCCGGGATCGGCGAGCTGGGCGCCGAGGGCGCCGGTGCGAGGCGAGCCGATCATCAGCTGCCGGATCACCGAACGCTGCGCTTCGAACATCTCCACACTGGCCGTGGGCAGCACCACTCCCTCGTCAGGCAGAGGGTCGTAGCGGCGGAAGGAGACGATGAGCGTGTTGCCGCTGGCGCGGTCAAGGGTCATGCCGCGGTATTCAGGAAAGCTGGGCGAGCGAACGGTCAGGGAGTCGATGCCACGGTAGATGCGGGCGTCTGTGCCGTCGACCAGCTGCAGCGCAGCTCGTACATACTCGCCGCCACGCATATCCTCGCCGCATTCAGGACATTGAATGCCCAGCGAGATCGGCGCCCGGTTCTCGCAGCGGGGGCATTCGATCCACTGCTCGGTGGCCTCGAAGCGGCGGATGGTGGCCTCCGCGAGGTGTTCGCGGAAGTCGCGGAGATGCTCGATGAAGCGCAGGGTTGAGTCCAGGATGGGCAGGGTCTTGGCCTTCTCTCGCAGCACGAACGAGGTCAGCGCCTCCAGCTCGCCGTCCCACTCCTGGACCAGCGCCAACTCGGAGTAGCGAAGGTTGAGACGAGCCTTCTCGATCTCGAACTCCTTTTCCAGCTGCTGCATCTCGGTGATCTCGAGCGCGAGGCCGCGCTGAGTGCGGCCCAGGCGGCCGGTGACCAGCGTCTGGTCCACCTGGCCCATGAAGTCAAGTGGCCGGTCCGCCTTGCTGACCGTGTAGGTGCCGTCGATCTCTCGGTGTTCCTCCAGCACCTGGCGCAGCCACTCGGGGCCGCCCGGGATGAACTCCAGCTTCTGAGCGGCGGGGCTGCCGGGGCGGACGCGGATGCCCAGGCGTCCAGTCTTGATGACCTCCCCCGGCAGATCCGGATCCCACAGGGGCAGGATGTCGCCAGGGTTTGGTGTGCTCATGGGCTAAAAGCCGCCGCCCACTGCCCAGACAGATGGGCGCAGACGCGCGGAAAGGTTGGGGCTGGAGCGCCAGCCACGTCAGTGGCCGAGGAGAAAGGTGGGATCAAGTCGTTTCCCGGGCACGCCCTCGCGCCGAGCGCCTGAGATCAGGCTGGCCGGTGCCCTGCAGGGAGTTTACACATTCGTTCGAGCCAACAGCGCCCGAGGTGTGTCAATCAGGCAGTCGTCCGCCTGAAGTGCCCGGCAGGAGCAGGAGCAGCAGCGCCCCCCCGACTCCTGCCGACATCATCAGCAGCAGGCTCCGGCCAAGGCCCAGCTGGGGTTCCACAAACCCGACCAGAAGAAGCCCGGCCGCCCCGCCCGCGGCGGCCGCAACGGCCGCGGTGGTGTCGGCGGTGGCCCGAGCTCGCGTCGGGAACAGCTCTCCCAGCCAGGCCCCGGCAATGGCCACGTTGGCGCCGGCGAGCAGCGTCCAGAGCAGGTCGCCCGCCAGGTAGGGCCCCGGTCCTCCGGCGAAGCTCAAACCGGTTGTGAGCGCGGTCGCCAAAGCCAGCCCAACCGCCGGCAGCCGGCGATAACCCCTTGCCGCCAACCACGAGCCGGCGGCGAACCCAGGGAGTGAGCCGAGGCCCGCCGCGACGAAGACCAGACTGATCACCGTTGCACTCAGATGGAGCTCGCGCTGTCCGAAGAGCGCGAGCAGCAGGTTGGCAGGGCCGAAGAGGGCTTCCCCGAGCGCTGTGGCGAGCGCCAAGAATGCCAGTCGCTGCCGCCAGGGAGGGGCCAACAGCAGGCGCAGGCCCCCGGGCGCCGCTTCCAATCTGCGCCAGGCGCGGCTCTCTGGCAGCCGGCGCAGAAGCAGGGGCAGCGCCAGCAGCCCGGCGGCGCCCAGGGCGTAGAGAAGCCGCCAGTTCGGCGCCAGGAAGGGATAGAGAACCACGCTCAGCCCCGCCCCGGCGCCGCCGGCCACCGCCAGAAATGACAACGCAGTGCCGCGGCCGCGGGCCGGCGCCTGCTCGACAGCGTACGCCGCTGCCGTCCCCGCCACGGCGGTCTCGAGAGCGACTGCCAGGAGCCGGCTGGCGGCCAGCCAGGGCAGACCGGGCGCAGCGGCGCTGAGCAGGTTCGCAAGCGAGAAACCTGCCACCCCGGCCACTATCACGCGGCGCCGGCCGAAGCGGTCGGCGCTCACCGCCAGGGGCAGGCCCAGAAGAGAACCCACGGCCAGGAGCGCCCCCAGAGCCGCGAGGGTTGGAACATTTGCGTGGAACTCTTGACCGATCGCCGGCAAAGCGAGGGTGAGGATGGAGCTGTCGAAGCTGACCAGCCCGACAGCCAATCCCGCCAGAGCCAGGCCCAGCTGACCGGAGGCCAGCTGCCGGAGGCGCCTTAGTGTCCCCAGGCCAGAAGTCTCAGTCGCCAGAGGAGCCAAGGGCCTGGGCCCAGGAATCCGCAGGTGGCACCGGCATGGGCAAGGCTCACCGCCAAGAGAGACGGCGGTCCGGGCAGCAGCCAGTAGAGAAGCGCCAGGGGCATTCCAACCAGGGTGGTCGCCGCGACCTCCTGCCAGGCCCAGGCACCTAACCGGTGATACAGCACGTACGCGGCAGTGGCTGCCGGCAGGCCGAGAGCCGGGCCCGCGAGTGCGGTGAGCGCACCCTGGAGCAGCCCGCGGAAGACAGCCTCCTCGAGCGGAGCGTTGAGCAGGAGGTAGTAGCCGGCCTGCAGCCACAGATCCGCGCCTGAGCCCGGAACGGCCAGCGCCCGGCGCCGCCGGCTCAGCCCCAGCTGTACTGCAGCACCGCCGAAGAAGAGCAGCACGGCGCCCACCGCTCCCGCGGCCAGCTGTGTCGACGGGTCGCCAGCGCTCACGCCCAGCCAGCGCGGTCGGAGCAGGACCCAGACGGTGACGACCACCGCCGCGAAGGGAAGCAACCGCCGCGCGATGTCCTGGCGCATCCAGCCGAGGCTGTCGCTGAGCTGGCTGCGCCGAACCTCCACCCGTTCGGGCGGGTGGGCATACTGCTTCCTCAGGCGAAGGGCCACCCCCGAATTGTGAGGGTGCGCGCCCTGCCTTGGTGCAGGGCGCCTTCCTTAACAATGGACGGCCCGAAATCCCGGCCTCATAATTAGGAACGCATGTTCGGTAACGCCCTGTCCGCCGCTGAATTCGACGGCCCTGTCCGGCTGATCGCCGGCCCCGGCGCCGGTAAGACCAAGGCGCTGGTCGACCTCTACCAAAGTCTGATCAGCACAGGTCGGGCCACGCGCGGCGAGATCCTGGTTCTGACCTTCTCCAAGGCGGCGGCGGAGGAGCTGGCGCGCCGGATCGACGACCGGCTGGTCGACTCCTATCCGGAGGCCTGGATCAGCACGTTTCACAGCTTCTGCGCCCGCCTTCTTCGCGAGCAGGAGCCACGTTCAGAAAAGCTCCTTCTGAACGGGTTTCAGGAGTGGCTCTCAATGCAGGCGGCGCTCACGGGCATGCCCGCAGCCGAGCTGGGCGGGCTCTCGGCAGTCGCCCCCACCGACACCTTCGCCCAGGACGCCCTCGGCTTCGTCGCCATGCTGAAGCAGAACCGCGTGGGCCATCGCGAGTTCCGGCTCGCGGCTCTCACCAGCGGCTCGGAGCGCGTGCAGGCGCTTTCAGCCGCCTACAGCGCTTATCAGGAGCGCTGTGAGGCGGCCGGGCTGGAGGACTTTCGTGATCTCATCGCCAATGCCATCCATCTGTTGGAACGCCGGCCTGAGCTGTGCGAGCGGCTTCGCCACAAGTTCCGCTTCGTGCTGGTCGACGAGTTCCAGGATGTGGATCCTGCGCAGTTTGCCCTGCTGACACTTCTGGTTCCCCCAGCCAGCCGGCCCCGGCTGCTGGTCGCCGGAGATCCGGACCAGTCGATCTACCGCTTCCGGGGCGCGGTGCCAGATCTCCTGACGAAGAGGTTCGCGGCAGTCTATGGCGGCCATTTGCTGGAGCTGAACCTGAGCCATCGCTGCCCGCCTGAAGCGCTCTCCGCTGCGGGCCGGCTGCTGCGGGCGACGCAGCCTGGAGCGCCCCAGCGCGAGTTCCAGAGCGCGGTGCCAGCGACTGACTGCGTGAGCGTGGCTAGGGAGGCCAACGCCATCGACGAAGCCTTCTTCGTCGCCCGTGAGATCCGCCAGCTCCTGCTGGCCGATTCCACCCTCCGGCCGGGCGACTTCGCCATTCTTCTCCGCTCGACTCTTCAGAACGCGGCACCGTTCGAGGAAGCTCTGCGCGCGCTCCACCTGCCCTCCGAGGTTCGCGGGGCAGGTGGCTTTGTCAGCAACGAGGTGGTGCGCTTTCTGCTGACCATGCTGCGCGCATTGAACGCCCCTGAGGAACCAGAGTCGTTGGCGGCAGTTGTCGCCTCTCCGTTGAGCGGTGTGCCGGCGGCAACCGCTAGCCGGCTGCGTCAGGAGTGTTTGGAGCAGGGCAAACCGCTCCCGCGCCTGGTGAGGCGCCTGATGTACTGGCTCCACGAGCTGGACGCGCCGCGCTATCCATTGCCCTGGGAAGCCGGCGGACCGAGGCTCGCAGAGGCCCCGCTCGGTCCCGCCCCGGGCATTCCGACCGGTTCTGGCCCTCACCCGCCCACCGATTCGACTCTGCCGCACCTGCCTACCGACGGCTCCCCGGTGGCGGCCGAGACGCCTGCCGACCCAGGCCTCGACGGCCCCGCGCCGGCAGTTGAGATCAGGCCGCCCGCGCCGGCCGGCTATCTGACAGAGGCGGAGCTGGACGCTCTCCACCGAGCGGTGACCACCTATTACCGCGGCTCCCGCAAGGCGCGCCACCTGCCGCTGCGCGCGCTCGCTTACTGGTTGCTCATGGAAGCCGGCGTCATGCAGAGGCTCTTGCTCGCGGCGGGAGCTAGACCCGCTGAAGAGCCCGCCGCGTCACTGGCTGCCCTCAACGTGGCGCTCACTGCACTGGCGGATCTGGAAGGGGCCTGGCAGCGGCTCCACGGCCGGCCGCCTCTGCTGTCGGACGTCGCGGCGCGGCTGGAGGGCCTGCTGGCTCGAGCTGTCGACGATGTGGAGGCCGCCGCGCCGAGCGGTTCGGGGGTCCAGATCCTGACGGTGCATCAGGCGAAGGGGCTCGAGTTCGCGGTGGTCTTCCTGTCAGGCTTCGGCGAGGGCATCTTTCCCCTGGCGGCGCGGCCGAACCCAGTCCTCGAGGAGGAGGACCAGGCCTGGCTGGCCGCTGAGCTGAAGGGCTTCATCCCCAGCTGGCCCGCGAGCGCCGAGGAGCACGTGGCCGAGGAGGGCAGGCTGGCTTACGTGGGACTGACCCGCGCCAGGCGCCGGCTGTACGTCACCTATGCCGACGAGTACAGCCAGCCTGTGGCACCGTCGCCCTTCCTGGAACCGGCTCTGAACGAGGTTCGTCACTGCGAGCTGTCGCGCAGCGGCCTCGGCGTGGATCCGGAAGCCGTGCTCAGCCTGACAGAGGCTGAGACGCTTCTGACAGGTGTGGCTCTGACCGCGCAGCAGGCGGACCGGCTGCGGGCTCTCGGCGCGGACACAGCCTTTCTCGGCGACGCCGCTGCCGGTCAGCCGTTCCAACCTGAGCTTGTCCGTCCCCAGCACGTGGCGCCGGCGAGTTTTTCGGCCACCGCCATCAACGACTACATCAAGTGCCCGCGCCTCTACTGGTTCAATCAGCATCCCGGCCTCGCCAAACCTCTGCGCGGGGTGGAGCTGTCCCGCGGTGGCTTCATCCACGATGTGCTGGAGGAGTTTCACCGCCGGGAGGACGAGTGGCGCGACGGCACATTGCAGGCCAAGGGGAACCTGCTGCGCGCCATCTACGAGGAGCGGTTGGGATCCTATCTGGACCAGCAGGAAGGCGTCTTGGACCGCAAGCGTGAGGAGCAGCTGGTGCATCGCATCCTGCGCAACTACATCGAGTTTGTGGTGGCCGGCAGCCAGCCGCTGCCTCGGCGGTGCACGCTGGCCGTCGAGAAGCGTTTTGTCCTGCAGCTCGAGGGAGCCGAGATTCACGGCAAGATCGACCGCGTCAACGACCTCGGTGACGGCACCTGCGAGGTGATCGATTACAAGTCGGGCAAGGCGTACGGCGCCCAATCCAAGTACAGGGAGTGCTTCGGAGACGATCCTGTCGACGTCCAGCTCCTCCTCTACTACCTCGCCTGCCGGGAAGGGGTGGACGAAGAAAACCGGCCGCTCGCATTCAATCCCCGCTATCTCTCCCTGTGGTATCCGAAGGAGTACAGGAGCAAGTACAAGGAGATCAGCCAGGTCATGTTCGCCATCGGCGAACGGCTGGCGGGGCCCAAGGCGTGGCAGCACAGACTCCTGACCGATGAGGACCTCAGCCAGGGCCGGGCAACTGTTGTCAGCGCCATCCAGCAGATCCGCTCAGGCGATTTCCAACCGCGGCCCAGAGCCGACGTCTATGGCACCTGCCTTAACGCCTTCAGCGGTTGCCCGCACGCAACGATCTGCCACTACGGGCGGGGACCAGCGGAATGATCGGTCAGCTGCCGATTACAGAGCTGACCCATGAACAGCTGGCCGCCACCCGGGCCGGGGTGGATGGCGCCTGGCTCATAGCTGCCGGTCCCGGAACCGGCAAGACGTTCACGATCGTGGAGCGCTTTCTCTGGCTCGTTCAGGAGATGGGCCTGCGGCCTGACAGCATCCTGACCATGACGTTCACCGAGGCGGCGGCGGCGGAGTTGCGCGAGCGACTGCAGGGCCGGCTGGAGCAGTCGTTGGATGAGGCTTGGATCGGAACCTTCCACGGGCTGTGTGGGCGGCTGATCCGTGACCATGCCTATCTGATCGGCCTGCCCCGCAACCTGCGGACCCTGGATGACCTTGGTCAGCGCCTCCTCCTTGACCGCCTTCAGGCGCAGTTTCGAAGCGGCGCCGAGCCGGGGCTGGAACATGAGTTCAGGCAGCTGCAGGCGGACGACCTTGAGATGCTCCTCAAGGCAGCACCCAACTTCACCCTGAAGTTGAAAGGGAGGGGCATCTCGCCTGACGAGTTCAAGCACCTGGCCGACGCAGCACATGTGCGGCAGGAGCATCCCACCCCCGAGTCCGCGCAGGCTGAGCTGGAGTCGATCGAGGTGGTCCACACCTTCTTCAGCGCCTACGAGCGCAGGCTGCGCGAGGCAGGCAGGCTGGACTTCGACGATCTGATCCTGCACACGATTCATGCTCTCCGCGCCCGGTCCGAGTTCCAGGGCAGGTGTCGCCGCCAATTCCGTCACCTCCTCATCGACGAGTTCCAGGACACCAACGGCATCCAGCTGCAGCTGATCGAGCTGCTCGCCGCGCCGGGCTTTGGCAACGTGACTGTCGTCGGGGACGCCAAGCAATCGATCTACGGCTGGCGCGACGCCGAGATCGAGAACATCCGGACCGGCTTTCCCGGCCGGCCGCTGCCGCTGACAGTCAACCGCCGCTCCCGTCAGGAGATACTCGACTGCGCCACCGACTTCATCCGTCGGGATCCTGACTTCAGCTCGGAACCCGACCTCATCGCGACCAGGGGTCCAGCCGGTCAATGCGTGACAGTGATGATGGCCGGGGACGCCGCGGACGAGGCGCGGCTGGTCGCCGCCGAGATCGAGCGGCTGGTCCGCTCGGGGGCGTCCTATCGGCACATCGCGCTCCTCACCTATTCGACACGCCACCTACCACCGGAGTTCGAGCAGGAGCTGCGCCGGCGCGGCATCCCTTACGTCACCGCCGGCGGATCCGGCTTCTTCGATCGGGAGGAGACCAAGGACGTGCTGGCGCTGGTCAGGCTCGTCGCGGACCCGCTGCACGACGGCGCGCTGGCCCGGCTGCTGCAGGGCCCGGTCATCCGCCTGGATGATGCCGCCGTGTATCGGTTGGCGTCGCGACGCTTCGGTCGCTGGGGGATGCGCCTGCGCGACTGCCTCAATGAGTCTCAGGCTGAGGGCTGGCCGGAGGTCCCCCTGGAGTGCGTTTCGCGCCTGGAACGGAACCTGGAGTTGGTGGACGAGCTCGCCCGGCGCTCGGACCAGCTGTCGGTTGCCGACGCGTTGAACCAGCTGCTGGAGGGGTCGGGCTACCTGCGCCACTGCCAGCTGAGGTCCCGCCGGGAAGGGCCGCGCTCTCTCCGCAACGTACGCAAGGTCTTCGAGCTGGCCAATAGGTACGAACAGGAGGAAGCGCTGGGCGGGATCGCAGGTTTCGTCAGCCACCTGGACCGCGTGATGGCGGGCAGGGACTTGAGTGAAGCCAGTCCGCCAGAGGCGGAGGAGGCCGTCCGGCTGCTGACGATTCATGGCGCGAAGGGCCTGGAGTTCGGGACAGTGTTCCTTCTGAACGTCCGTACACCGAAGCCGACCAGTCGGGATCAGCTGTTCTTCGATCAGCAGCTCGGCTTTCTGATGAAGAGGTGGAGGGGCGAGCCCCACCCGCGCTATGACGTCCACAGGCCGGATAGTGCAGTCAAGCGGTTGACCACGCGCGAGAGGCGGCGCGCCGTCTATGTGGCGCTCACCCGGGCTCGCGACTCCGTCTACATCAGCGCCGCTCGCAGCGAGAGCCACCCAGGGGAGATAACAGGGGAGCTGGAGCCAGACGACCATTTCGGTGAGCTCTTGGAGTGGGCTCTCGAGCACCCGGCGGCTGCGCGGGTTGTCACGGCCGAGCAGCTGCAGCTGGGCGGCGGGCTGACGCCGGCGCCAAGCGCCGCACAGGCCCCCGTCGATGTCGAGGCACTGATCGAGCGCCTGGAGCTGCTGGACGCCTCCGGTCGCTCAGCGCCCATTGACGGGGATGCCCGTCGGCGGCTGAACGTGAGCTTCTCCCAGCTTCATCAGTTCGAGCTGTGCCCGGTTCGCTACCGCTTCCAGCAGGTCTGGCGGGTGCCTTGTCCGCCCGACGAGCTCCTGCCCCAGGCGGCGGCCTCGGAGACGGGGGGCCTCGATCTCGGAGCGGCGGTCCACGAGGCGCTGGCCGCTTGGCACAGCGTTGGCGGTGAAATCAGTGCGCACTACTCGGGACCCCCGGAGGGCCGGCAGATGCTTCTGGCGTACGCCGCGCAGCCCCTGGCTAGGGCCAGAACCCTGGCGACCGAGATTGACTTCACCCTGCGATTGGACACCGGGAAGCCGGCCGGAGAGGTGGTCCTGCGCGGGGTCGCCGACCGGATTTGTGAGATGGACGGGCGCACCCTCATCGTCGACTACAAGACGAACGCCAACCTGAACCGAAGGCTGCGGCGGGCCTACGCGATCCAGCTCCAGTTGTACGGGCTGGCCTTGGAGCAGGGTCTGCTCCCAGGCCACGCGGATGGTTACCGGTTGGCGCTGTGCGACCTTCGGCGGGGTGAGCTCATCGAGATCGAACCCGATGCCGGTGCGGCCAGGGGCTGGGTCACCGAGGCTGCCCAGCGCATTCGCGACAGCGACTTCCAGCTTGGTCCGCAGCATCACGACAGGCCCTGCTTCTTGTGCGCCTTCCGGCCGATCTGTTCCGACCGCAGGTGAGGGGCGCCGACGGGCTGGAAGTCCGCTATTTCCAACGCCGCGATCTGCCGGCGGCGATCGAGTTTGCCGAGGCCGGGGGCATCGCCGTTCACCGCAACTTTGACCGCTATCACGGCACGCTTTCTCCCCGAGGTATTGCCATGGACAGGCCGTTCCTGCACGTCATCGGGCTCCGCTCGCAGCTGCAGGCGTGGGGCGCCGGCTACGGCCTCCGGCCAGAGTGGATCCAGCCGGAGAAGCGGCGCCGAGTAGCTCACTACGACGTCTTCGGTGAGCACGCCGAGCGGCTGCTGGAGAGGCTGGGAGTGGCCGGCGAGGTGTGACGCATCGCGTCAGATGCGTTACAATGACGCATAGCGTCAATCAATTCATCGCCAAGGAGCGACTTTCCCATGAACGAAGACACGAAGACCCTGCAGGAGCGGACGGCCGACACCACAGCCGGCGTGATCAAGGAGACCGCTAAAGCGGCGTCGCAGCCCCGTCGCAGCGCGCGCAAGCGCATCACGAGCCTGGAGCGCAGCGGCGCTCCCACCGTTCGGCGAGCGCGGCGTCAGGCTGCCCAGCTGGTGACCGAAGCGGCGAGCGCGACGACAGCTCTCGTGGACGGGACCATCACCTCGCAGATTGTGCTTCGGGGTCTCGGCCTGGTGAGGTCGCAGGCCCGGCGCCACGACCTGGTCGGTGAGGCCGCATATCGGACTCTGCAACTGGTGCACGACGGCTTTGCCAACGCTGTCAAGTCATTTGCCCGCTTCGAGGCGGCCAGCGAGCCCCCTGTTCGGACCAGGGTGAGCCGTGCTGCTCCGTCGACCCGCACAGCAGCGGCTCGCACCCGGCGCCGGACCAGCACCGCTTCCAACCGGGCGGCTGCTCGGCCGACAGCGGCCGGAACACCCCGAAAGCGGCCCACGACGTCGACCCGTCGTGCCGTCACCAGGGGGTCCACCACCTAAGCCCAAGGCGGACGAGGAGCGCCGGACGCTCGTGCGTCCGGCGCCGCCTTGCTGTCAATCCAGCCGCGGCTGGGCCCGGCCGTCGTCGCACGTCGGCCGCCCCGAGCTTTGCTGGGATCATTCGCGCCCGATGCGCTCGGAAAGATTGCGAAGGCGCGCTCGAAACACACCCGTCAAAAAGGGCACATGGGCGGACACGTTGGAGCTCGTCCGCGAGGCAGGCAGCGCCTACACTGAACGGCTTTCAGACGATCGTTTTGAGCCGGATGAGCAGAAAGAGATCAGGCATGTGTTCAAGGTCAGGAATGGCCGATAACTGCTCTCGCATCGCCGGCAATGCCGGTGCCGCCAAGTTGACCCTAAAGCTGCCCGACCCTGGTGGCGTTTCCATTTTCACCTGAATGTCGGGATCGGACAGCAGTTCGCGCAGGATTCGGTCGATCATTTCTCTGGCGTCAGCGTCCGTCCGCACCTTCATCCCGCGCAGGACGCCGAGCACGATCGAGCGAAGCGGGTAGCCATCCCCTCTGGCCAGGTAGGAGCGAAGCCAGTCCAACAGTTCCTGCGCAGTCAGCGGCAATGCCGGAGGCGGGAGCCACTCCATCGTGCGCCGTACTATGCGTTCCGCCTCCTCTTGCCCGGCAGGTGTGAGATTGAACCAGGGGTCGCCCATGTGCGGCCATGACTCGAGGCTTAGCACCTCCGCTTCCAGCCGTTGCAACGAATCCTCGAGTGGTAACCGCCAAGAGTGGAAGCCGTCTTCGCCGACATTGCCGACCTCGTACCAGCCCTCGGCGAGCACCGTCCGCATGACAGTAAGAACGTGGGGCCTGACTGTGAGCCAGTCATTGATGCCAAGTTCACTGCTCACGACCGATGTGAACGCCGACAGCATCACCCAATCGTCCAGCCCATAGACCAGCACTTCCTCGATAACTACTTCGAAGGCCATGGCGAAATGTGAATCGTACGCTGCCTTCTACCGTCCGGATATCGAATGTCCACACCGGGGCCGCCCGACTTCGAGGCTGGACGATAGCCAACCTCGATGCCCCCGGGCAGCCTCTGCCAGTGGCCTGGATACGTTGGCCTGCCGGGAATATCTGTGGCATCGTCCTGAACCAGGTCCCCATGCGCCGCATTGAGTCCTTCCTGGGAGTGCACTAGGCGTATGTGCTCCTTGTACTTGGGCGTCGGCGAATCCAGGCGCTGCCAAATTGCTTCCACTCGGCTGTTCGCGCGGGCCGCCGCTGCGGCTTCGTCGGCGCCGTCGGCGCCGCCTGGGGTTAGTGTCGTGGCCGCCCAGGCGGCGATGCGGCCGGTGAACTCTCCCGGGTGGCCGGAGGTGAGCAGGCTGGGATCGGGAAGGCCGGCCAGATCCAGCGCGCTCTCGGGGTGCTGCCAGAGCTGGGACGCTTCCGCCGTGGCTGAATCTGTCAGGTCTGTCCGAGCCTGAGGGCTGGTCAGGAAGACGGGCGGAGCGGTCTTGGCCACCATCGAGGCAAGCCCCAGCCCGAGATCGACCATCCCACCGCCGGCTCCCTTCACAAAGTCTCCGGCGAAGCCCAGGGGTGAGAGGCCGCTGTGGTCCCCGAGCAGATAGCCGGCCTCGCTCAGCTTGGGATGCAGGCTATGGAGGGCGAGGACCAAGTCGCAGGCGGCGGCATAGCGCTGGCGTTCGGCTTCTGCCAGAGCCCAGGCCACGTGTGGTTCGTGCATGGCCTTCTCGGCAGTGGGCGGCAAGAGGCTTCTGGGGTCGATGACAGGACCGAGCAAGGCAAGTCCTACCGAGTGCGCCTCCTGCTCGGCTTCGCGAAACAGCTGCTGGGCCCTGCGCAAGACCGTCGCGTAGGTGCGAAGGGCCGCCGCCGCGCCGTCCACGCTGTCTGCGAGCAGCTCTCCAGCTCGCAGCCGATGCAGCATGTGGTCCGTGAACCGCACTGCCGCTTTCCCGCGCCACGCCGAGATCGCCTCCCGAGTGGCGCCGCTGATCTCCTCGGCCCGAGCCGCAAGGTTGCTGAACACCTGCTCGAGCTCTGCGCCGGCCGGGGTCCTCGGCCAGGATGTCGAGACCGCCCAGCGCGCCCAGAGTCATCGCGGCCGGGACGCGTCGTCGGCACCGGCGTAGCGCTGAGCGGTGGCGCGCAACTCGGCGGCATCCTTGTGCACTCCTTCGACCAGCCGCGCCGCGGCCTGCCCCCACTGCTGGAGGAAGTCGGACATCGCGCCGGCCGGTAGGCCGCTGGTGAAGGCAGAGATAGCAGTCTCAGCGGCGCTCAAACCCTGGCCTCGGTCACCCGATAGCTGATCGCCGACTGTGGCGAGTCGGCCGGCCGCGGCCTGCAGCGCCCCCAGCTCGAGCTCGAAGCCGTCACTCACAGTCCCTTCCTCGCCAACCGGCAGCCCCGCCGATTCTCAGCGCCGTTCCTGCGGTGGGCTGACTCGCACAGTCGTTTGCCATCTTCCTAAGCCTCTGAGGCAGAGCCTAAGCGCTGAAAAATGGCACATGGACGGACACGTAATAGCCCGAGATCGAGGAGTGGGTCAGGCGGCGTTCAGCTCCGGGCCGCCCACCGCCAGAGCCTCAGGCGAACTTTCGCGTCTGGTCCCGTCGGTAGAAGCGGGCGGCGATCCCGAACAGTACAGCTGCCCACACGATCAGCCAGAGGATCGCCCAGAGCGGCTCCTCCTTGCCCTGACCAACCGAATTCCAGGCCAGCTGACCGTAGTGGTAGGTGGGAAACCAGACGCCGATCTTCTGGATCCAGTCAGGCATGATCGCCAGCGGGATGAAGAGACCGGAGAGAAAGGACATCGGCAGGTAGATCAGGTTCGCCAGGGCCGGCGCATTGTTGGCGGAGGCGCCGTAGCCGATCGCAAGTCCCAAGCCAAGTACTGGCAGGGCGCCGAAAACGAGGCTCACCACCAGCAGCAGCCAGCGAGCAGCCGAGAGCTGAACGTGGCCGTACGCAGCGCCGAAGATGAACAGCGGGATCAGGGACACCACCGCAACTCCCATCGCTGTCACGATCTCGCTCGCAATCGCGACCCAACCCGGTAGAGGAGTGGCGCGCTGGAGCACGTCGATCTTCTGCGCCCGGGCGGTCGCCACGCCGATGCCGATGTTGAAGATCATGATGCTGCTCACGGCGTAGGCGCCATACGAGCCGAGCAGATAGGCGAAGAACTCGGGAGCCCCGCTCTTCGGCGCAAAGACTGTGCCGAACAACGCGTAGAACATGAGCGGCAGCACCATCGAGAACACCAGGAACAGTGGACTGCGTCGATAGAACTGGGCCCGCGCCTTGAGCGAAGCCCCGAGCATTCGCGACATCGGCGCCACAGACATCCCGGACGGCCTGGTCACAACCCGCGTGCTCATCGATTCACCTCCTCCAGTGCGGAAGAATCCGGCTCAGCCGCTCCAGACTCGCCGGCCTTGGCCTTATCGTGCGCGGTCAGGGCGAGGAAGGCCTCCTCCAGGTCGGCGCCCACGACGCTCAGATTCTTGATCGCCAGGCCGCGCTGGAACAGCGCCCGCAAGATTTCCTCGGGCTGATCGGTCAGGATCTTCGCCCGCTGGCCGGAGATCTCCAGTCGCTTGCGCGGCAGACCTTCAAAGTCGGCCTCGGTCAGAGCGCGGTCACTATCGAACGTAACGCGTCGACCGGCCACCTTCGACTTGATGAAGTCAGGCGTGCCGTCCGCCACTACAAGGCCACGGTCTACCACGACTATGCGCCGGGCCAGCTCGTCAGCCTCGTCCAGGTAGTGGGTGGTGAGCACTATGGTGCGGCCGTTGCCCGCGAAGTTCTTGATCGATTCGAGGAACGTCCTGCGAGACTCCACGTCCATGCCGACAGTCGGCTCGTCCAGGAAGATGACCTCCGGGTCACCGGCCACCGCCAGTGCGTAGTAAAGCCTCTGCTTCTGGCCGCCTGAGAGCTTCGCCACCGGCTTCTTCGCTTCTGGCTCGAGGCCGGCCAGAGCGATGGCCCGGTCGGCGGACATGGGGTTGGGATAGTAGGCGCGAAACAGGTTGACCAGCTCGCTCACGCTCAACGTCTGGTTGACGCCGGACTCCTGGAGCATGACGCCGCAGCGGCTCCGGGCGCGGCGGTCGCCCGGGTCCAGCCCGAACAGCTTGACTGTGCCGCTGCTCGGCCGCCGCAGCCCCAGCATCATCCCAATCGCAGTCGTCTTGCCCGCTCCGTTCGGACCCAGCAAGGCCAACAACTCGCCCTCGGGTATGTCCAGATCGATGCCTTTCAGCGCTTCCACGGGCCCGAAACGCTTGGTGACACCTCTCAGCTCAGCTACTGTCATCTCGCTTCGAGCGTAGCCGGACCGGTGGACGGAGGAGAAGTTCCAGTCCTCATCAAGTTTTGATGACGTTCGTCACGACGGAAACGACGGCACTGTCACTTGGCAGAAGCAGGTGGCCGGCTTAGCCTTTCCTGATAAGAATGGCCGACCGCATCGAGTCCCTCTGGATTCGCCTGCGCCAGAGGGTCTGGCGCGGGCTCGGCCTTGTCTGGCTCCTGCTCTTGGTCTTTGAAGCAGCTGCCTATTACGGCCATCCTCACCCATTCCAGGACCGGTTGCTTGTCGCAGCCACTGTGCTCGTGTTCGTCGCGGTGGACGTCTGGTTCATCACCCGCGCCGTCTCCGCATCGCTGGAAGCCCCGCGCATCAGGCCGCGCTCCCACCAGGCTCTGGCGGCCATCCTGGTAATGGTCGGCCTTTCCTTCGTGCTCGTCTCCTTCGACGGGGCTGACTTTGCTGCCGCCTTTTACTTCCCAGTCATCGGGGCGGCGTTCGCCTTTCGCTCCTGGCGGGGCTGGAGTCTCATCCCGCTTGTGTCGCTGGCGATCTTTATCGCCGCCTTGGCCGGTGGCACCCCCTGGTACTACGCCGCCCTCTACTCGGGCGGCATGCTGTTCACGGGTCTCTTCATGGTTGGCATCGCCGCCTTGATCCGCTCCAATCGACAGCTGCAGGCTGCCCGCGAGGAGGTGGCGCGGCTGGCAGTCTCCGACGAGCGGTTGCGCTTCGCTCGAGACCTCCACGACCTGCTCGGCCACAGCCTGTCGGTGATGGTCCTGAAGGCGGAGCTCGCCCACCGGCTGGCCGGCCAATCACCCGAGCTGGCGGCTCAGCAAGCCGCCGACATCGAGCGGGTGGGAAGGCAGGCGCTGCGCGAAGTCCGAGAGGCAGTCGAGGGTTACCGCCAGCCCAGCCTGGAGCAAGAGCTGGTCAATGCGAAAAGCGGGCTCAAGGCAGCGGGCGTGTCGCTCACCGGGCCGAGCCTGTCCGATCCCCTGCCGGCGGTCCTTGACTCCACGCTCGCGTGGGCGTTGCGCGAAGGAGTTACCAACGTCCTCCGCCACAGCCACGCCACAGCAGCCGTCCTCCGGCTGGAGCACGCGCCGGAGGAGGCGATTCTGGAGCTCACCGACGACGGTTGCGCCCACGAGCCCGGCTTCGAGTTCAAGCAGGGCCACGGTTTGCACGGGCTGCGGGAACGGGTGGAGGCGCGGCAGGGCCACCTTCAGGCGGGTCCCACACCCGATGGCTTCCGGCTCTTCGTCCGGCTGCCGCTCAAGCAGGCGCCGGTCGCTGCAAGTGCTGCGTGATTCGGGTCCTGCTGGCTGAGGACCAAGAGATGGTTAGGGGCGCCCTCACCGCCCTGCTCAATTTGGAGACCGACATCGAGGTCGTGGCCCAGGTCGGTAAGGGGGACGAAGTGGCCGGCGCAGCGCTGCGGGTCCGACCGGACGTGGCCCTCCTGGATATCGAGATGCCCGGCCAGGACGGACTCTCAGTTGCCGCCGAGCTGGGCCGGCTGCTGCCGGAATGCCGCGTGCTCATGCTGACGACCTTCGGCCGGCCGGGCTATTTGCGCAAGGCGATGGCGAACGGAGCCAGCGGATTCATGCTGAAGGACGCGCCGGTAACGGAGCTCGCCGGTGCGATCAGGCGGACGGCCGCCGGAGAGCGGGTGCTGGATCCCCAGCTCGCCGCCCAGGCCCTTAGCGAAGGCGACTGCCCGCTGTCAGCGCGCGAGCTGGAGGTGCTCACCGAGAGCGAGGACGGTTCGACGGTCGCCGCCATCGCCAGGCGTCTCTTCCTCTCCGAAGGCACAGTTCGCAACCATCTGTCGGCAGCCATCCAGAAGCTGAACGCCCGAAACCGGCTGGAGGCGCTCCGCACCGCCCGGGCCAAGGGCTGGCTCTAAGTTGCCTCGTCAGGCGGGCATACAGTGAACCCAGCTTGCCAGCAGCAAACAGCCGCAGCACCTTCGAAGCTGAGATCAGGCAGCAGCCCGAGGTCGTTGCCGCCGCCCTGGCCGCGGGTAACGCGCCCATCGCCGAGGCCGCTCAGGCGATCAGGGCCCGGCACCCTGCCGCCCTTCTGATCGCAGCTCGGGGCAGCTCGGATCATGCCGCCCTACCTTTCTTCATGGA
>QHBT01000066.1 GCA_003244185.1 Candidatus Dormiibacter spiritus
TGTTCGTGCGTCACGAATGCTAAAGGAGGATGTATGTAGGAGTTTCCTTTTGAAGCAGTGCTGTGCAAGAGATGGAGGCTTGTTGGCCCTCCAGCGTCGGCCTCTCGGGGGCAGGCGCTAAACCACCCTGAGCTGCGTTGGCTGAAGACCGTCGTGGTGAGCGTCAGGGAAAAGGCGCGACTTGATCGCGTCAGGTGGGGATCAGGAAGACGTTCCAGAAGCGCCTGGCCCGGGGAAATCCGGGTGGGTGTCGCTGTTGAGGCGTCGTAAGGATTAGATGGCATCGCAACCGAGGGTCCTGAACATCCTCTCGGGATGAGTCTGGCGGATACCCGTGTAACTGGCCAGGCGGTGCCCGGCGTAGAGGCGGCGTGAGCCTGGTCTGCGGCTCTTGCACGGAACGTGAGAAGGCGAGCGTCGATAAGGCGGCCGGGGTCGTAGGCCCCAAAGGTCGCCGGAGGGAGCGTGCCGACGGCGGAAACCGGAGGCATTGAGTACCGATGCGGCGCTCGCTGGCGGACCGGCTCGTAGTAGCCGTGAAGCGCCTGCTCGCTGGGGTGGGGGTGGAGCGAAGGGGCCGGCTCATCAGGAATGTCGATTCGATCAACCGGGACGAAGATCGTTCCGGGAGGAAGCGAGGAAACATGACAAAGCCAAATGACAAGCCGTTCGTGATTCCCAAGCAGATGGTGTGGGAGGCGTACAGGCAGGTCGCAGCGAACAAGGGTGCGCCGGGAGTGGACGGGCAGACGTTGGGCGAGTTCGAGGGTGGCGTGAAGGACAACCTTTACGTGATCTGGAATCGAATGAGCTCGGGGTCGTACTTTCCGCCTCCGGTCAGAGCAGTCGAGATTCCCAAGCCGCATGGCGGCGGGGTCCGCACGCTCGGCGTGCCAACAGTCGCAGACAGGATCGCCCAGACGGTAGTCGCGATGTATCTGGAGCCTCTGGTGGAGCCTCGGTTTCATCAGGACTCCTATGGCTATCGGCCGAGAAAGTCGCCCCTAGACGCGGTCGAGGCTTGCCGGCAGCGGTGCTGGAAACACGACTGGATCATCGACTTGGATGTCCAGAAGTTTTTCGATACGGTGCCGTGGGATCTCGTAGTCAAGGCGGTTGAGTGGGTCACCGACTGCCGCTGGGTGCTGTTGTATGTCAAGCGGTGGCTGGCTGCGCCGCTTCAGTACCCAGATGGTGCTCTTGTTGAGCGCGACAAGGGAACCCCGCAAGGGTCGGCGATCTCGCCGGTCCTGGCGAACCTGTTCATGCATATCGCGTTCGATGCGTGGATAGCCCGGAATCATCCGGACTGCCCGTTCGAGCGCTATGCCGACGATGGTGTCGTGCATTGCAAGAGCAAGCGGCAAGCCGAAGTCGTGCTGGCCGCAATCGCCGTGCGGATGAACGAGGTGGGCCTGACGCTCCACCCGGACAAAACGCGGGTCGTCTATTGCAAGGACGACAAGCGCCGGGGAAAGCACGAGCACACCGAGTTCACCTTCCTCGGGTTCACCTTCCGGCCACGGAAGGCGCGCAGCAGAGACGGCGGGTATCGCACGTCGTTTCTGCCCGCGATGAGCAGCGAGGCGCTCAAAGCGAAAAGCGCCCGGCTCCGCGCGATGCGGATACACCGGCGCACAGACCTGTCATTGGACGACCTGGCGCGATGGCTGAACCCCATCGTGTCCGGCTGGATGAACTACTACGGCCGGTACTACCGGTCGGTAGTGGAGCCCCTCCTTCAGCGCGTCAGTTCCTACCTGAGGCGCTGGGCTGGAAAGAAGTACCGACGGCTGCGGACCCACAAACGGTTCAAGGCGTGGTGGACCGGACTGATCGCAAGACAGCCCGGCCTGTTCGCCCAATGGCGGTGGGTCCGCTCGTACTAACGGCCGATGAGAAGAGCCCGGTGACGGGAGACTGTCACGCCGGGACCTGTGGGAGCCGGGAGCTGCGATGCTCCCGGCGACCCGACCTCGCGGGGCCTTCTCGGCCGCCGAGGAGCCGTTCTATGGCGATTCGCCAGTGTCCCTTGCGCCGCGCGTCGGCTTGGCGGCTGCTGCTTTGTCGAGTTCGGCGCGTAGGCGTTCTAGGACGGCGATGTCGTCGAGGTCTTGGCGGCGTTTGGCCTCTGGGCGGTCTCGGAACGAAGAGGCGGCGGTCTTCATGCGGATCAGGTCCTCGGGGTGCGCGATGAGGATGCGAGCGCCGAGAACTTCGACGCTGACAGCCCGGGCGCGCAGCGCCTCATAAGAGGTCGGCGCACCCGCGGTCTGATCGACCGCGAACACGTCGAGATCGCCGTGCCTGGTGCGCATCAGGAAGTTCCCGCCGTCGTAGAGCTGCGCCGGGTCGCTCAGGTCGATCCCCAGCAAGTCAGCGTCAACGCCACGCAGCCGCGCTCCGAGCTCGTCGAGTGCGCCCGCCAGCCGCCGCAGGTTCTCGGGCGTCCAAGCAGCGATCACATCCAGATCGACGGTGGTTCGCACATGCCCGTAGGCCTGGACCGCCATCCCGCCGATCAGCACGCAGTCGACCTGGTGACGGTCGAGCGCGGCGAGTAGCTGCGCCGCGTCGAGGGCCGGCTGCTCAGTCATGGAGTAGCGCCCGGGCCGCTACTCCGGTCATCTCGCCCGCCAGACGGTTCCAGCTGCTCGCCAGCTGCAGCCGCTCCGCCATAGACAGCGCGGCCTGTTCGGCGAGCTGAGCGTCCTCGAACGGTACTTTGCGCGGCCGGGTATCGAGGACCAGTTCCTCGCCGCACGCCACGGCCAGCCGCTCAAGCAGCCCGATTGACGGTGACACGACGCCGCGTTCAATCCGCGAGATCTGCTGCTGGCTGGAGCTGGCGCGATAGGCCAGCTCACCCTGCGAGAGGCCGTGCCGCGCACGCAGCCGCTCAACCCACAGACCAGCGCCACAATCCATGCCTACAGCATATCTGATGTATTCCTGGGGTTCGGGGAACATCGGAAAGGCGCTCCAGCCCTCCAGCCAGTTGGTCGGTGCTGGAAGCTCAACCGCCTCACCGGCGGGTCATGTCGGTAG
>QHBT01000027.1 GCA_003244185.1 Candidatus Dormiibacter spiritus
AGCCGGCCTGCCGGCCTTGGCGTGGCTTTCTGGCCAGTTGCTATCGAAACCCTGAGCCGTCAGGCGACGGCCGGCGAGGCGGGTCCGGCAGGCGCAATCCTGCGCTGTCTCAGTTGCGGCTGGCGGTATTTGACTGGGCGACGGACGGGACGCGCGGGGGCAGTCAAGCAGGCGGCCGGGGAAAGCAGTGTTGGTCGCGCGCAACCCCCTCGGGGCTGCCGTCTACCCGCGACCGCTTACCGAAGCACTAGCAGGGTACGTGTAGGACCGCGTTCGTCTGCTCCGGGTCCTTTCCCAGTGCCCGTATCGCCTCTTTGGTCGGCAGGGCCTCCAGCTTCACACCTCGGCGCTCAGCCTCCTTGCGGACCTCCGCCATCACCGGGAGGCCCCCGTGCGCGCCGGTGCCCACGAGGAGCCGCCGACAATTCCAGGGGATGTTCTCAGCCAGTGAGAGCGGCGTATGGGCGTACGTGCCGCGGTAGGGCTTGGAAGCCTTCTTCTTGCGCTTGGCGACCTCACCGCGGTCGATCACGACGTCGTACTCGTAAACGACGCCGTCAATCTGGATCGATCCGAACTTGAAGCCGGTGAGCTGCACCGTTGAGGTCAGCATAGTGAGTAAGTCCTCACCCGATGAGGTTCACCGCGCATGGCTCCCACGTCGAAGTGGAGGGTGCGAACCAAGGACGCGCCAATTACTGCGAAGCGTGACCACCAGAGTGGGGTCATGCTCACCAAGTTGCGGTTGCAGGATCCGCCACCGCCGGCAGCCCTTGAGTTCGAGGTGCCGGGCGAACCGCAACCGCAGGGGAGCCATCAGGCGTACGCCAGCAATGGCCGGGCCTGGGTGACCAGTGACAACCCGCGCTTGCGGCCATGGCGTAATGCCGTCTGCTGGCACGCCCGAGAGGCGCTGGGGGAGCGTCCCCCTATGAGAGGGCCGGTTCGCGTCGAGCTCTGGTTCTCGTTCGCGCGACCTCGTGGGCACTTCGGCCGACGTGGACTGCTGCCCTCGGCGCCAGCCGGACACGTGGTGCGTCCCGATTGCGACAAGCTGGCTAGAGGCGCGGTCGACGCTCTCGGTGAGGCGGGCGTTTGGCGCGACGACAGCCAGGTGGTCGAGCTGGTGGCGAGCAAGGCGTACGCCGAGCGGTCGGGCCTCCGGGTCCGGGTAACTGAGGTGGTCGCCCCATGAGGGCGCGCGACCTGATGAACCTGGAGGTTCTACACGCCTACTTGGTCACGGAATACGGAACCTACAGCGGTCCGGATGCGCTCGCCGCCTCCATCCCCTCCGTTGTAGCCCGCCAGCAGCACCTGTAGCGGGTATACGAGGCGGCAAAGCTGGTTGGCGAGCCGGAGTCCTTCGATCGCTACCCTTGGTGCCGTGACCACCGCGATCATGAAAGTAATTGCCCTTGGCCCGACCTACGGGCCGCTCTCAAGGACGCTTCTGCCGATGTCTGAGCGCGTGCAACTTCGTCGTGCGCGCGGCTGGCGCAAACCGGAGCACACGATCATCGTCAGCCGGCCCTCCCGATGGGGCAATCCGTATCCGGTCAGGGTGTATGGCAGAAACCAGGCGTTGAGGCTCTATGCCGAACATCTGCGCCAGCACCCGCATGTATGCAGTGCCATCCGCGAGGAGTTGGCCGGCCGAAATCTCGCTTGCTGGTGTCGGCTCGATGAGCCCTGCCACGCGGACCTACTGCTGTGCGTGGCACGGGGTATCCCACTCGACGCGTTATTGGACAAACCCGGTGAGGACGAGGTGTGAATGGCTTGGCTCTTTCTGCCACCGCAATGCCTGGACAGCGCATCCTCAGCCTCTGCGCCGGAGTCGGAGGGCTCGAACTCGGACTCAAGCTCGCCATCCCAGGAGCCCGCACCGTTTGTTACGTTGAGCGGGACAGCTACGCAGCGGCCACTCTCGTGGCGCGGATGGAGAACCAGGCCCTGGATCCGGCGGCTAACTGGGATGACATTGCCTCCTTCGACGGCCGCCCGTGGCGTGGCCGAGTGGATCTCGTCACTGCCGGTTTCCCCTGCACCCCAGCCTCATGAGCCGGAAAGCGGCGAGGAACCGCCGACGAGCGATGGCTTTGGAAAGACATCGTCTTCATTCTCGGTGAGGTCCGCCCACAGCTCACCTTCTTCGAGAACGTGCCTGGATTGCTCACGGTCATTGGTTCCAGGGACGGTGGCGTATCTGGACTCTGCGAGGATATGGAGGAGACCCCAGACCTCGCTGCTGGAGGGGCCATCGCCGAGGTTCTCCGCTCACCACGCCATATCGGTCCGTCCCTTCGGCGTTATCGCGGCTCTCGGTTCATACCAGCTT
Organism: Candidatus Dormiibacter spiritus; assembly: GCA_003244185.1. Classification (GTDB taxonomy): domain Bacteria; phylum Chloroflexota; class Dormibacteria; order Dormibacterales; family Dormibacteraceae; genus Dormiibacter; species Dormiibacter spiritus. The sequence goes on from QHBT01000027.1 coordinate 2,342, forward strand.
TCAGTTGGGCGATTGAAGCACGGCATGATCTCGGCACACACAATGATTAGGTACCGGCGAGCCCCAGCTCTGGCTGAGGAGCGTCTATGGAGGCTGCACCAATGACCTGGAAGCCATTTCCGGTGGCGTCGCGACACAGAACGTCAGGAGGCGAGTTCGCTCGATTGGTGACCACCGGTGTGAGCGCTGGCATCATCAGCTCAATCTCGACTGCGACACTCATCGTCATGGGTTCGCTCTACGTCGCGATCATCAAAACCAACCACGGAGCGGTGATCGGAGATCCGTCTCTGCAGGTAGAGGTTGTGCCCGACTCATGGTTTGGAAGGATGCCTCTCACATCGGATGGCTCCGCCCTGTGGCCTGCGGAAGAGAGGCTTGCCAATCAAAAGGGTTATCACCCCTGCAAGAGGGATACCATTCACGAGGCTCGATATCTCTTTCAAGGTTACGCCTGCACCGTTGCAAATAGGACTGACTACAACGGTGAGCAGAGCGTCGTCTTTTTCTACGACGGTCGCTGGATGGGCCCCGACGCCACTCTGCCTAGTCGCCATGTCGAGGTCGTCGACCGGTCTGGGAATGTGATCACGGTGCAATACGAGTTGCATCATTTAGTTCCGGGCCAGCAGCCTGGTACGACGCTAGCTGAAACTACTGGAGGGACTGCCATTGTGCACTATCGGCTGGCGGACGATGATAGTGTGGCGATTGCGCAAGATCCGATTCCTTCCCGAGTTACCGCGTTGGGGGTCGGTCGATGACACTGTATTGGGCTCCCAGCGTCTTCAACTGACCGCCAATGGCGCGAGGCCGTGCCGCTCCGACAGCAAGGAGTTCACAACCTGCAGGCCAGCCATGTTTACGGCCGGCTGGAAGTAGTTCGACCTCGGCGTCGGCGCCGCCAGCGAAAGGTTGGGCTCCGGCGAGGGATTAGAGAGGTATAGCGCTGGCTCGCTTCTAGGCCGCGATCTTGCAAGCGCAGCGGCGTTCCGGGTGAGCGACTCGTCAGTCAGCGTGGCATGGGGGGCAGTGCGGGCCGGTTTCTTCTGACTCGACCGGCTGAGCGTGGCGTACGCCGGTTGGCTTTGAGGGGAGCTGTAGAAGGCCCGGCATGCGATGCTGGTCAAGAAGCATGTCGTCCAATGTTGCGGTCAACCTCCATGGAGCCGGCCAGCTCGGCCTGACGTACGAGAACGTCGCGGGTCGGGGCCGTATCTATCCGCAGCTAGTGTTCACGATCCAGGCCCGATTGCATCCCACCGGGCGATCGCCTGAGCCCCATGAGATCGAAATCAGCCGCCTAGTTGTCGACGTCACTGCCGGTACTGAGGTGATCGGCCACGGAGAGGCGCGCCAGGTCGGGACGAGGATCTCGTCGAGCAACGACGGTAATGTACAGGTTGAGGTACCAGTCAGCCCTGGCGCGATCCGCTACGTGAACGAGATCAGCCGCGGCGCTGTCGTCCACTTGCGCCTGAGCTTCCAGGGCTTGGTCCGCTACAGGCGCTCAGCCGAGATTACGGTGCAGGGAGCGCTCTCGCAGCCTCCAGGGCAATGGGAGGAACTCAACGGAGGCATTCCTCCGATGGAGGTCGACGTTCCGCGCAGCACATGGGTTAAGGCCGTCCTTGAGCCCCTTGGCACCGAGCGCTACATTTGGATTGAGCTGCCCCTACCACCTCTGCCGGCGGGCCATAGGTGGGAAACGGTTCTAGAGCATCTGCAGCTGGCCGAGAGAAGGAACCAAGAGGGCTCGGATGCTGACGTCCTGATCCGTTGTTACGATGCCCTTGGAGCGCTGGCACCGACCGACCCGAAAGCGATTATCCCGGCCGACATCAATGCGGAGAAGAGGGCTGTGCTAGACAAAGCCCTCCTGGAGTTCCGAGACTTTCTCCAACGCGGCCGGCATCCGCAGAAGACGGGCGACGCTCGAGGTCGGTATGACACTGATCACCGGGATTCCGAATTCGCACTGGCCATGACGAAGGTGTGGCTGACTTACATCGCGCGGCTCGAGGCAGGGGCTCGGTAGCCGCGCGGCATTCACTCGGCAACCGAGAGTTCGCTTTTGGGGGCACCGGAGACTGTCACTGAAACGTACTTTCCGGATGTTCAGAGGAATACTGAACCGTCAGGGAAGTTGCCAGCATGACGGCGACGAGCGCTGACAGCGGCGCGAAGACACCGACGTAACCAACGGCATGAGCGGTGGTGTGGCGCGCGAAGTGCTCCGGAGGCGCTTCACCCGACGCGGGCCACCAGGCGGTCAACGCGCGGAATAGGGGTCGGAGGGTCAGGCTTTCCGCCGCGAGCTGTAGGGGTACGTCGTCGAAGTCCTCTGCCGCGCGCTGTTTAGCGTGGTCTCGCCCTTGTTTGCCGTGAAGCGCGCTTACGATGCTGTCGACGATGTTCCCGGCATGGGATTGTGCCGGCGAATGGAACCCGGCGCGCAGGGCGCCGATGGCGTTTCTGCACTCACGGGCCCATTCGGTGTCGTTGGCAACGAGCGCAGCTTCACAGTCGTCGAGTATGTCGATGGTTCGGTTGCGCAGGATCACGTGCCGCTCCTCGCGGCTGCTGGCACTGATGAGGGCGACGACGATCTCTGCACGCGGTATCCAGCTGAGTGGGAGACCCTCGTCCAGTGAAATGCGGGCCGCGGTGGCAAGCCCTTCTTGTACCCCTTGCAGGTTGACTGGGATCCAGCGGTCGAGGCGCCCGATCCACTTCGCAAGATCGAGCGTTGGCAGATCGAACCTGAAGCCTTCCGCTATTCGGGCAAACACCTCGGCCTGCTGCTTGAGCGACTCGGTGAAGCCCTTGACCTCGCCGTAAGCGTCGGTGAGCGTGGCGCTGGCCGCGAGCGCGTCGTAGAGGGCCGAGAAGTCGATCGTCTTCGCGAGTGACTCTGCCCACTCAGTCTGCGCGACAGCGGCTTCAGTGAGGGCGTCGGTGTTGATCAGCGCCTCATGTGTAGGGACGAGGCGGGCAAAGTCGACGGAGCGCGCGTAGTGCTTGGCCACGGTATCCTGGGCGGCCAACATCGCCGGACCGTTGAACGACTTGAACCGCGCTGGGATTGATGGAGGCTCCATTCCTTTGGGAGGATGGGGACAATGTCCAAGCCGAGCGTTCCCACACAACGTCGCTACCCGCCCGAGCTTCGTGAACGGGCAGTGCGCATGGTCAAGGAGGCGATCGCCGAATCCGGCGGCGAGCGCCACGGCGTAGTCACCCGGATCGCCATCCAGCTGGGCATCGGCAGCGAGTCGCTGCGCCACTGGGTGAAGCAGGCGGAGGTCGACGGCGGCCAGCGGCCCGGGGTCACATCCGAGGAGCGCCGGCGCATTGCCGAGTTAGAGCGAGAGGTCCGCGAGCTGCGGCGAGCCAACGAGATCCTCAAGAGCGCGTCAGCTTTTTTCGCGGCCGAGCTCGACGGCCGACGGCCGAGGTGACTCGCTACATCGACGGTCACAAAAGTAGGTACGGGGTCGAGCCGATTTGCAGGGTGCTGGAGATCGCCCCTTCCACCTACTACGCGGCAGCCAGCCGGCCGCCCTGTGCTCGTCAGGTCCGCGACGAAGCTCTGCAGCCGGAGGTGGCCCGGATCCACAAGGACAACTACGGCGTCTACGGCGCCCACAAGGTCTGGCGCCAGCTCCACCGGGAGGGCTACGAGGTCGGCCGCGACCGGGTGCGCCGGCTAATGCACAGACTTCAGCTGGCCGGTGTCCGGAGGGGCAAGGTGAAGCGGACGACGTTCCCGGGCGAGCTCAGCGAGCGGTCCCAGGACCTGGTCGAGCGCAGCTTCGTGGCCAGCGCGCCCAACCGGCTCTGGGTGGCCGACTTGACCTACGTCAGCGCCTGGACCGGCTTTGTCTACGGGGCCTTCATCGTTGACGCCTTCAGTCGCCGGATCGTGGGCTGGCGGATCGCCGCCTCGCTGCAGGCTGAGCTGGCGCTGGACGCCCTGGAGATGGCGATCTGGTCGCGACGCTCGGAGCAGTTGGAGGGCTTGGTCCACCACTCCGACCGCGGCGTCCAATACCTGGCCATCCGCTATACCGAGCGCCTGGCCGACGCCGGCGCGGTCCACTCCGTCGGCTCGCATGGCGACTCCTACGACAATGCCCTGGCGGAGACCGTGGTCGGCCTCTACAAGACCGAGCTCATCCGCCGCCGCGGACCTTGGCGCTCGCTTGAGCAGGTCGAGCTGGCGACGGCCGAGTGGGTCGACTGGTGGAACCAACGCCGGCTTCACGGCGCCGACGGCGACTTGCCGCCGGCCGAGTATGAGGAGCGCTACTATCGTCAGCGCGACACCAGAGACGTCGCGTGAATCCAAGCCGCCGAGTCTCCACAAAACTCAGCGCGGTTCAACTTGGCCTGTGCGACCGCGTTTTGTGCGGCGCGCAAAGCCGAGAAGTCGATGGCGGCAAGTTGCCGTTGGATATTCGAGAACGCTCGAAGGCCGCTGTACAGGTCGCTCGCTCGGGTCTCCCGGTGCGGTGGGAGATCGTCAGCGGCGGGAGCCGGCTCCTTTCCTAGCTCATCAGAAGAATCGCGATTCTCGGTCACGTCCAAGAGTTTGCATCCAAACGTGGGGTGGCGGCCAAAACTGGCTTAGTGGCACATCGCCATTCGACGCGAACTCACCGCCCACCCCTCTAGGTCCAAGCGCGGATATCGAGCTTCCCAAGTGAGGTCGGAACGAAGTCGTGAGAGGCCGGCGGAGCCCCCTCGGCAGAGGCTCAAGGGCCGTTCCCGAGGTCCGAGGCAACCCGCCGCCCTCTCTCGGAGTACCGCTCTAGGCTCGAGATCGGCTCAGACAGGCGTGATGATGCGGAGCTTGGGGACGCGATCATAGTGGTGCCTGTTGCGGGTCATAAGCGGGAGGCGGTGGGTGAGCGCGGTCGCCGCGACGAGTGCATCGGGCGTCGCGATGCCTGTATTACGTCGTGTCACCCCGGCCAACTCGGCAATCTCCAGGTCGATCGGCAGCTCACTCATCGGTGACAGAAAGCGGCGGAGTCGCTCCGGCTCGTCGTGGCCGGCGAATAGCTCGCAATGTGAGATCACCGAGATGGCTATGGATCCAACCTCTGCCGAGAGCCGACGGTCCCCACGCAGGTGATCGATGAGCACGTCGGTGTCCACCAGCAGATCAGCCATAGCCACGGTTCCAATCGCTGCGGTCGGGCACTTCCAGGTCCGGCATCGAGCCGAACGCCTCGTCGAGGACGGACTCGAGGTCTGGGGGAGGCTGAGCCGTGTGGGCGTCCACGGCTTCGCGCACGACCTCGGCGAGCGTCTTTCCTTCGCGCTTGGTCAGGGCGTCAAGCTTGCGGCGCTGCTCCTCGGTGAAGTAAACCTGCGTCCGAGTGGCCGCCATACAGCATTAGTATACAGCACGCTGCCCTCAGCTGACGATATCCTGAGGAGCACGAGAGTTCCGTATGAGCCGATGACGTTCAGCAGGGCGAGCAGCGAGATTCGCCGCCTCTTGGAGGCGAGGGACGAGCGCAATGCGCTGCGGGTGGTCTTCCAGTTGGTTGACGACATGCGTCGGGCGCTTGGCGACGGAAGAGAAGGTTTCCTAGAGCTTGGACCTATGCCGACCGGCGATCGTCGATTTGATGCTCTGTTGGCGGGGCTCGCCGAGCATGAGGCGCGCGAGGCTGGGCAGTCGCCGCCCAAGTGGGCGACCCGATTGTCGGTCGTCCTTGATCCTCCCTGGTATGTGAGCCCCTATCTGCGCGCTATGGCGGAAGTCGAGTCTCCGGAGCCGCTTCGCGCCCGAGGCATCCTCATAACAGCGGCCGATCTCACTCGGGTCTAGAGGAGGGTGCTGGTTGAGGAAGAGCTCTACGACTTTGTTCTTGCCAACGCGCCTGAGTACGTCGCCGACATGCGTACGGCTGACGCTGAAGTCGTCCAAGACGAAATAGGGCGTCCCCTGGTCGAGGTTCCCACCGACTCGACGCGTGAGAGCGGCAGGTTCAGCTCTCGCTGCTTAGGCCGTGTCGAGGCCTTCGTTTCTAGCTGCCTTAAGAACCTTGTGGTCAAACGAGGTGAGGGTTGACCTGGTGTGCTTCGCGGTCGCGAGGCAATAAGCGTCGGGAAGACTGACCGGGTGGCGCTGTCTCAGCCTGGCTGCCTCGACACCAATGGCCTCGTTGGGAAGTTGCACCTCGACGCCGAGCGCGGCGATCGCCTCCCGAGCCGAGGCCAGGCGCGCCTGATCAGCCGCGGGAGCGATTAGCACCTCGCTGAGGTTGACCACGCTGATCGTCACCTCGTCCTGCCGCTGGCGCCACCCTGTCAGCAGCCGGCGCGCGCGGGCGTGGTGGGCGTCGCTGCTGTCCAACGCGCCGACGAGAACGTTGGCGTCCAGCAGTCGCCTCACCGTTGAGTGTCTTCGGCGTCGAGCTGATCGAGATAGCCGGGCGGGTAGGTGCCGGTTAGTGCGCCGAAGGCATCGTCGAAGGTCAGTGCCGCACGGTGGACTCGAAGCTCACCATTGCCGGCCGGCTCGACGCTCACAGCCTCGCCGGCGCGAAGCCCGGCCTCTTCAAGCGCCGCGACCGGAATCGTGATCTGGTTCTTGGTGGAGATCTTCGGCACGCCTTTACTTTACCAGTAAAGGCATATCGCTCCAGGGCTCTACGGCGGCCGCTGCGCCGTGGCCCGGCTTCCTCGCTGGGGCGTTTCGACCGTAACCCGTATCTCTGGGAGGCGTGGAACAGTCCCTCTTGCCGGCGGGGTGCCGCGGTTGACGGGAAAGACTCACGCCCTGATCGGCGCGGCGGTGGCGGCCCCAATCGCTCTCTCCTTGGGCACCGCTACGCCGCCGCCCCCAGTAGGACTGGCACAGCTTGGGGTGTCGTCGAACCTGCTGGCGGAGGCCGGTTTGGGCGCGCTGGGGGTGTTCGTCGCCCTGCTCCCCGACTGCGACCATCCCGGCTCGATGCTCGGTCGCCAGTTCCATGTGCCGCTGGAGCATCGAGGCCCCGTGCACTCCTTCTTCGCGACCGCCATCTGGACCGGGCTTTCCGGCTTGGCGGCCTGGAAGTGGGTGCCCTGGCTCTTGCTTCCGATCGTGACGGTGACCGCCCTTGCCTACCTATCTCATCTGGCTGCCGACCTGACCAACCCGAGTCCGATGGCGCTGCTCTGGCCGATCGTGCGCGACAAGGTACGCCCAGGCTGGCTACCAGCGCTGCGTGAGCACAGCCTCGGCGGGGCCTCGCTGGAAGCTCTGGTGACGGTGACCATCGTCGGCATCTTTGGGTACAAACTGGCGACCGCCTTTCACCACACCGGTGTTGTATGCTGAATGTGCTCTTTTCGCGGTTCCTAAGCGCTGCTGGGTCGCGACTCGTGAGGTCGTATCCGGAGCGACTTTGCGGGTCTGCTGCCTATTCCGGCTGCGGAGATACAGATGGAACCGATCGACGCCGAGCAAGGCCCGATCAGTCTCTTTCACGTGCTCAGTGAGCGCGACTTGCCGCCCGAGGCGCTTGCCGTACCGCTGCCGGCGGCCTGGCGAGGTGTCCCGGTGATTGTGCGCGCGGTCTTGGAGCGTACGGCTGTCGTCTTTCCGGCTGCCACTGGCGGGAATCCTGAGGAGCGTTCCCTGGTCCAGCTGGACCAACTGATGGTGGCCGCTGAGCGGCTGCGCTGGCGAAAGGTGCCCGCCTACTCGCGGAATTGGGGAGAGGGCCGGTATCCAGGCCTTCACCGACCGCGCCAGTGCATTCGATGTCGTCATGGCGAGCTAGATGTGGAGTTCCCGCCCGCGAGGTCGTCGTTCTGCCGTGGCTGCCGGCGCCAGCTGTCGCGGGAATGGCGGGCGCGTCGAAAGACAACAGGAGCGGCGGCTGCGTGAAGAAGGACGCCAAGAGCAACCAGTCGACCGGCGCTGAGGGCTCCGGCAGCGATCCGGACAAAGAAGCATGGGAGGCTCTAACCGGTATTTTGCTCCTGGTCGGCGGCGGCTACCTATGGTGGCGCGCTGGGCATCCGATCCCCTTCCTCAGCCACAATCCGTTGCGCGCTCTCGCATTTCCGCGCTGGCTCTCACTGGCGGCGGGCGCTGGAGCGGCCGCTGCCGTGGCCGGGGCAGTCTGGTGGGCCTGGCGCTGGTGGCAGCGACGGCCAGCGCGGAAGGTTCTGAAGGCGTTTACTGAGCTTGGCTTGGAGAGCCGGTCGGGGGTCAAGCCGAAGCTAAAGAAATTCTCGCGCGAGGGTAGCCATACCATCCGCATGGGCTTCCGGCTGCCGGTCGTCGCCTCCAGCATGGGCTTGAAGCGGCTGCAGGCGAACCTGGAAGAGCACCTCGACGCCTCAGTTCGGGCCAGCTTCAACCAGGGCCTGGTCTGGATTCACCTCGGCACCCACGCCATGCCCAACCGGATCGACCTCGCCAGCTTCCGCCAGAAGACCAGGCCCGAGGGCGAGCTGCCGGTGGGCATTGGGATCACACGGGAGGGAAGCCGATATGCCGACCTGACCAAGATGCCGCACCTCCTGGTCGGTGGCACGACAGGCGGCGGTAAAAGTGTGTTCCTTCGCCAGGCGCTGACCGAGCTGGTGCGGGAGCGGCCGCCCACGCAGCTGCGCCTCGTGCTCGCCGATCTGAAGGGCGGCATGGAGTTCACGCTCTTCAGCCGCGTGCCCCACCTGCTGTGCCCGGTAGTGAACGACGTCCAGGGCTTCGCCGAGGCGATGACGGTCGTCACCGAGGAGTTGGACCGGAGGATGGGGCTGCTTCGAGAGGCGGGCGTGGAGAGTCTCAAGGCCTGGAACCTCGCCTATCCCGAGCGCCGGATGCCCTATGTGGTGGTGGTCGTCGACGAACTCGGCGAGATCACGATCAAGAGTTCCGAGCGCGAGGACCAAATAGCCCGCCAACTCAATGTCAACTTGCTCTCGCGAGTTGCCAGGCTGGGGCGGGCACCGGGCGTCCATATGATCCTTTGCACACAGCGGCCGGATGCCGAGGTCGTGCCCGGCCAGATCAAGGCCAACCTGAACGCGATCCTTGCCTTCCGAGCCCAGGACCCCATCCAGTCCCAGATCTTGCTCGGCCAGGGGGATATTGCAGCGGCGCTGTTGCCCGCCGAGGCTCCAGGTCGCGCGATCTGGAAGTGGATCGACGACGCGACAACGGTCCAGACCCCGCTGCTCGAAGTGTCGGAGGCGAAGCAGATGATCGACGCGGTAAGCGGAACCAGTGAGCCCCTGCCGCCGGCGGGTGCCACCGCCAGATCGGCGGAGCCGCGGGTGGCGGGCGTTAAGCGCCCCTCCGTACCTATTCCCGGCCACAGGCCAGAGCTGACAGTAGTGCCCACGAGTCGCCCACCAGCGTCGGCGCCTAATGCGGCAGCGGACACGACCTCAGCTGCGGCAGGGGAGGTCAAACGGTCGCCTGGCGTCGATCTGCGGCGGCTCAAGTTGGGCGGCAAGTATGAATTTCACCTGCGTAACGGACGCGTGGTCCAAGGCACTGTGCGCTCAATCGATTTCGCGCCGGGCCGCGGTGGAGCCAATGCCGACGGCGAGCATCCGCTGTGGGTGAGCGGAAACGGACAGGACCACTGGTTGTCGCCCCGCGATCTGGCTCAGGCCAAGCGAGCTGCCACCACAACGACAGCCGAAACCCTTACGGAGGAGACATGAACGACACAAACAAGGCCTGGGCCGATTTCGGTGAGATCGCCCAGACGGTGGAGCGGGTGCTGGTTCGCGAAGAGGAAGCCTGCGCTGCCCAGGAGCGCGAGCTGGCAGCGCTCCGCAAGAAGCTGCGCCGGCGGCAGTCCAGACTGCGCGCTAAGCGACGCGGTTTGGAGCGCTTCGCAGAGGAATGGCGTCGGGCGGACGATGGCGCAGGCTCGGCAAGCGACGTTCAGGGCGAGAACAGCATGGAACCGGAGAAGCTCGGTGCGGAACCGGTAAGGGTAGCCGTGGGGACCGGTAGATGATGGAACAGCAGGTCTCAAACGAACCCGAAGACGCCGTTGTGCCGTTGAAAGACCCCGAGCGCCGGACCGGCCGTCCCTACGCGATCACTTCCGAGGTCGAGGAGCGCCTGATCCGGGCCTTAAGCGAAGGTCATCCGGTGACTGTCGCCTGCGGTGTGGCTGGCGTGGGTGTTTCCACTTATTTCGCTCATGCGCACCGCTTCCCGGAGTTCCGGCAACGAGTGACGCGCGCCCGTGCGAGAGGCATGGAGGAGCTGGGAAACACGGTCTACGAGGCAGTGAAGATGGAGGCCGCGACCGGCAACACCCACGGATTGGTCGCGTACTACAAGTTGCGCCTTTCGTCGTGGCAGGTGGACCAGGACGCGGAGGAGCGGGCACTTGCGGGTGCCAAAGAACCCGAAGATATCGGCGGTGACGGGAAGTTTTTGAGCCTGGTTGTGAAGACCATCAAGCGAGAATTGGAAACCGGGCCGGGCACGAAGCGCGCCAGCGCACATCGTCCGGGGGCCTAAGCGGCGGACGTGCTTCGAGTCCAGGAAGATGTCGCCTCGGGCATTGAGCCGAAGTGGCTCACCGAGGCCGGTTCGGAGCTGCTTGTGAAGCGGATCGCGGAGTCCCTGACCAACGTCGCCGAGAGTCGGCACATCCCGGTGCTGCCGACTTTGGAACAGGCTGAACTGCTCACCGCTACGGAGCCGGAGGCACTGCTAGCAGGCACAGCGCGCAGCGCCAAGACGATTGGGGTACTGATCTCTCTGGTGGCGGCTATGGATCGGCCGTGCTCGGCGGTGCTGGTGGTTCCCGCCCTTGCCACTTCCCCGGCTCCGACTCTGCTGCGAGCCTGGCTCCAGGGCACGGAGGCTCGCTGGGACCCCAAGATCGGCAGTACTGGAAGCTGGCGGTTCCCTTCCGGAGGAACGCTGGGGGTAAGTCACCGGCGGGCACTTCCGAGTGCGGGCTACCAGGTGATCGGGGTCGACGATCTGGTCGAATTCGGCGAGGACGAATATCGGCGGCTGCTGGCGCTGCTCACCCCTCATCCGGAACTCATACAAGCTCCGTTGATGCGAGCGGCCTCGTCCCCCGATGGCCCCGGACGGAACTGGGTGGCCCGTCACTTTGGGCTTGATGGGCGACCAGCGTCGGGTTCTGGCCGCCGCGTGGTGGTGGCGGGCTACAAGAGCAACCCACATGTGGACTCAGAGGGGGTGCGCCGTGCGTTGGCTGGATTGCCGGAGCCACGGCGTTCGCGGCTGCTCCTCGGCGACTGGACAGCCGGTGACCGGGAGGAGCAGGACGAGCCGTCGGAGGAGTCGGAAGACGACGGCATGTTCAACGGCGAGAAGGAGGAACCGGTGAGGCTGCGGGCGTTACTGGGCCATGCTGGTGAGCGCGAGGTCTGGTTCGACCCCTACCTGCCCAGGCGACCGCTCCCCAACTGCCATCTGCTGGCGACCGGGGAGACCGGCAGCGGAAAGACACAGACTGTGATGGCGGTGGCCGCAGAGCTGCGGGCCAAGGGAGTGGCACCGGTCATGCTCGACTTCTCCAAAGACGACTACTCCCAGGAGTGGGCGGCCGAGCAGGGACTTGAGGTGATCGATCCCTCGATCGGACGGCGACTGCCCTTCAACCCGCTGGCCGCAGTAGCGGATCCGGCGACCAGCTACGTCAACGGCCTACATCAGATCCACCGCGCCGTGGACATCGTGAAGCGGGTCTGGCGGCTCGGCGATCAGCAGGCATTCCGCTTTCGGGAGGCAGCTAAGGCAGCCTATCAGGAGGCGGGGCTACCGCTCGATCCCTACCGGCCCGAGAAGACGCTGATTTACCCCGGCCTACAAGAGGTGGTCGCTCGCCTCGACTCGGAGGACCCGACGCGGGGTCGGCTCTCGCCGCTCGTTGACCTGGACCCGTTCGACCAGACCACGGATGGGGGCGTCGCGTCCCTGCTCACGGATGGGGCGGTGATCCGCCTGACTGGGCTCCCGGGGGACGAGGCGAAGGCCTCGGTGGGAGAGTTCTTGCTGCTCGCGCTCTACCACGAGATGCGAGCACACGGCCACGTGCTTGGTCTGCGCTGGGTGCTCGGTCTCGACGAAGCGCATCGAGTTGCCTCCAGCCCCTTCTTGGAGCCGATACTCCGCGAGAGTCGCGCCTTCGGGCTTGGGGTAATGCTGGCGACTCAGTTCCCGCGCGATCTGAGCCTTGTTGTCAAGGGCTGCTGCGCCACTCAGCTGTATTTCGGCCAGACGCAGCTGGAGCAGATCGCGGAGATCCAGCGTGCCGTGCACGGGGAGACGCGAGGCCGGGAAGCAAGCCGCCTCGCTCAGGCGCTCAGAACCCTCACCCCCTGTCACGCCGTCGTTCACTCCCGCGCAAGCTGGGGCCTCGTGAAGGTGAAGCCGTACTTCGAGCGAGGCACGTCTCGATTGTCTGGCTCGACGGATACGGTGGTACAAGATCCGGTACTATAGCGGTATGGCTATCTCCGCAAGCGAAGCTCGTAAGCGCCTCTTCCCCCTGATTGAGCAGGTCAACAGCGACAGCAAACCAGTTGAGATCCTGTCTCGGCGCGGAAACGCTGTTCTGCTCTCTCGCGACGAGTTCGACGCCCTGGAAGAGACAGCCCATCTTCTGCGGTCCCCGGTGAACGCCGCGCGCCTCGTGGAGAGTCTTGTTCAAGCCAAGAGGGGCGAGCGTCAGGAGCACTCTCTTCCGCCCGGTTGAGGCTGGTCTTCACGCCGAACGGCTGGCAGGACTACATCTACTGGCAGGCTAACGATCGTTCAACCCTGAAGCGCATCAATCGGCTCCTGGCGGAGATCGTGCGGGACCCGACGGCCGGGATCGGCAAGCCAGAGCCGCTGCGTCACTTGCTTGCGGGCTGCTGGTCGCGTCGGATCAGCGATGAGCACCGCCTCGTCTACCTCCTCGACGGCGACGACGTTGTGATTCTTCAAGCGCGATACCACTACTGACGTAGACGCGCGAGCCATCCGGCGATAGGATCGAAGCTGGCGGAGCGGTTGGCGCGGTTCATCTTCGGGGGCGAGTCCGATGCATACAGCAGGCTCTCTTCAGGTTGATCTGTTGGGCGGCTTTCGCCTTGGAGCCGACCGGATGACCGTTGTGCCGACTTCGGTCCAACGCTTGGTCGCCTACCTTGCGGTCCGGTTGCGCCCGCACAGCCGTCCGGAGCTTGCAAACGTGCTTTGGCCATTCAGAAGTCGGGATCAGGCGGCCGCGAACCTTCGCAAGACGCTCTGGCAGGAGCGGTTAGGCAGCTGGGGCCTGGTGGAGTCGAACGCCTCTGCCGTCCGCCTGGTTTGCGAGGCGCGAGTCGACTTTCAGCTTGCCTTAAGCGCTGGGTACCGCCTGCTTACCGGCGGCCGTCCGGAGCCGAGCGACCAGGAACTGCTCGCAGATGATCTGCTGCCGACCTGGCCGGACTCTTGGGCGCGGTTCGAGAGCGCGCGCTGGCACGAGCTGCGCCTGGCGTCGCTCGAGATTCTGGGCGAGCGACTACTCGCTGACCACAACTACGGTGCGGCAGCCAGTGTGGCCTTGATGGTCGTAAGCGCCGAGCCTTGGCGTGAGCCCCCGCGGGCACTGTTGATGCGAACCCACCTCGCGAACGGCGATTATCCCGGCGCCGAGCGAGCGTTCGAGGAGTACCGACGCCAGCTCAAGGCCGCTTTTCGCGATCTAGCTCCCTCTGACCGATTGCATCGGCTACTGCAGGCTTGAGCTGTTGACGTTAGCCGACCGCGCGCAGCAACCGTGGGGCTCACCCGGCGCGGTCGTCCGCTCAAGGCACGCTGCCCTGCGGCATCACCCATTCGGCGTCCAGTCCGACCACTGCGCGGAGAGCCTCGAAGTCACGGTCGTAGTGGAGGACGGTAAGCCCGCTTCGCTCAGCGACCGCTGCCAGGACCAAGTCGGGAATCGGAACCGAACGGTGCAGGCCGCGCTTCGCTAACAGCCCCAAGTAGTCCGCCGCCCGCTCGAAGTCGTCCTGCCGGGTATCAGCGAGAGGGAGAGCAAGGCTGAGATCCCGCCGATCGTTGTCGAGTTCCTCGGCGTTTCGTGCGCTATAGAAGACTTCTAGCTCGAAGATGCCGCACCGCGCCAGCGACCCTGTCGCAATCAGAGGATCAATTACACGCGCTACATCAGGATGGGACTTGCGAGCGAATGCACTCTTGTCGACGAGATAGCGCGCGTTCAGCACCTCAGCCTCTCAATCCCGCCAGGCGCTGGCCATGACCTCGTCGTCAGCAAGGTCGGTCGGCCGGCTGAACCGATCTATCAGCCTTCGCCGGGCTGCAATGGCCACGACCTCATCCAGAGATCGGTCCACGGTCTCCTTCAAGCTCCGCGTTCCCAAGGCACGGGCCGCCTCACTGACTTTGTCGTCATCCACCGCGATCGTTGTCTTACGCATGGTCACAGTATATCGGCCGTCACTCAGATTGGCTATCCAAAAAATCAGTGGATTAGATATCAGACTTACCCTCGTCAGGAAGGGCTAGTCTGACTCGTCGGGTCTGATCAGAAAGCCGTCGAGCCAATTGCTGACTAGTCGTAGAACCTCCTCCCGACTAGCGATGATCACATCCTGCCGCTCCGACTCCAGCAAGTCCTCGCAGCGGCTCAGCTCCGCCCAAACTAGCCCAGGAGGGTAGTGAGGCTCCCTGACCACTCGTAGCACCAGGAAAGCGGAGCGGGGCCGCGGCCAGCAAAGAGTCGTCTGCACCAGCGATTGAGTACCACGACCGCGGCCTAGGCGGCACGTCCTTGCCGACTTGGAACGCAATCGGAACGGAGAACGAACGCAACTGGAACGCTCATGGCGTTCGCGTGACCCATACGGTTGAACTCGTCATGTCGAACGTCCAGAGGCGGCCTTGAGCACGGAACCCCACGGCCGCGTCGTGCCATACCCACGGCGGTACGGCCGGGAGCGGGAGCAGCCAGCCAATCAAGACTGTCTGCAGTCGATTCCGCCGCCACCGTCGGCGCCACCAGCCGGCTGGCAGCCGCCCGCCCCGTCCACCACTTCGGGCGAGATCCCGCCTCCGCCCAAGGAACCGCCCCCAGGCTGGAACCCTGTACAGCGCCAGATCCCGACCGGGCCGGCGACGGCCGTACGCCCGCCGCCATCACCGCTTGCGGAGCCTGCGGAGAAGAAGGGGCCAGCCAGTGGCCAGCGTCGGCCGACTGAGCCCAGAGCTGATGAAGCTGCGGCATCGGAACCTGCGGCTCCATTGCCCACCCCTGGCTCCCGCTCGGCGCGCCTGGCGCGCCGCATCTATTCAGCTCAGGTGGGCGGCCTGCGCGAGATGGAGTGGTCCGAGCGGGCAAAGCAAGTTGCGCTGCCCTTGCTGGTCTATGCGGTCATCGTTGCGCTCACCGCGGGCGTCGTTAACGCCTGGCAGAACCTCCATCGGCCACCGGCACAGGTGGTGACAAACCAGGCGGGCGTGCCAGCCGACTATGCGTTTCCGCGTCCGGCGGCTTCGAGCCTGGCGGTCCAGTTCACCTCCGTCTACCTGGACACGGGCCGATCGGCGGACGAGCGTAAGGCTCAGCTGGCGACCTTGACGGTGGCCTCCCCCGACGATCCCAGCTATGGGTACCCCGAGGGTGGGAAGGCACCGGGCGTGGCGGTTCTGGGCGCTTACGTGGCGGGCTACCAGCAGCTCGATCCCAAGACTGCTCGCGTAATTGTGGTCGCAACCCTGGCGCCCTCTCTGCGGCGCGTGGTGCTGGCGGTCAAGGTCAAGCAGGATTCCAGTTCGGGGAGCCTGGCGGTAGCGGCTCCGCCGGCTTTTGTGTCGGCTCCAGCGCCTGGCCAGATGGATCAGCTGGGGGGCGACGCAAACAGCAGCCTGGATTCGAGTGTGCAGGCCGCGTTGAAAGTGTTGTTCACCGCGTACGGAGCCAGCGATAAAGCAGCCTTGCAGTCGGTCGGTGTGAGTGGCGGTTCGGTCAGAGGCGGTCTTGGTGGAGCGGTGACGCTGGCCGCCATCGCACCAGTCAAGGTGCTGACCTGCGATTCAGCACAGATGGACTGCACTTTGAACGTCATGGTGACCTGGCACATGGACAACCAGGGAACCTTCGTCCAGCCCTATCGGGTCCATATGCGCAGTGTTGACGCCGCCTGGCGCGTCGTCAGCCTGAATGCCATCTGAAGGAGGTGGAAAAAGTGATTTCGAACATGATTCTGGCCAGCGCCCCAACGGCTGCCCCGCTTGCGGACTGGTTTCTGGGGCTGATCGCCGTGGTGCTCGGCGCCGCCGCCGTCTTCATGTTGCTCAAGCACTTCGTCAAGGGTGCCTACCCGCAGATGGTGGTTACCGTCCTGGCAGCAGTCCTGGTGGCGATGTTCGTGTTCAACCGCGACGCGCTGAAGATCGTTGCAGACAGTGCCTGGTCGCTGTTCAAGACAGCCTTCGGGCAGAGCTAGGGACAGGTAGGAGGGCCGGGCGTGCTGATACTGCTGATGTGGGCCTGGCTTACGGCTCTCCTGGTAGCGCTGTGGTTGTTGCCTGGTCAGACCCGGCAGCTCCTGGACCAGATGTGGCTCGGCTCCGGTCCTATCGGGGGGCGCGGCTGATGCACCTGGAACTTCCCGTCTACAAGGGGCTGCTGGACATCAGCCATCGGCTCTACGCGATCGGCAAGTGGCAGCTCTGGCGGCCGGTGGACCTGATGCAGGCTGCAGTCGCGGGCTGCGCCTTCCTGCCCCTCGTCTTCTTCTGGTTCCGACTTCTTCCATTCGCGCCCAGCCAGATCCGCCTCGGCTGCTGGATCGTGTCGATGTGGATCGTGTACAGGCTGGCGGGCACGGAGACGCCGGACGGGCTGTCGCCGATCCGGTGGGCCTGGTATGCCATTCTCTACCTGTTCGAGCCGCCCAAGTTCAACGCATGGGGCATCGGTGTCTTCCTGCCGGGCTCTGATCGGCTAAGGGTGGAGACCGTGGTTGCCCGCGCCCCCAAGCCACGGCGACTACAACGGACTTCTAAGGCCCAGCCGGGCCGCGCGCCCGGAGCGCCGGCTTGAGAGCGGAACGTGGCTATGTGGCTGACGGCTACAGCCTCTTTGACGGCCGCCCAAGCCTCTGGTTCCAGTTGCCGATGCGACGCTACGACCTCTCGACGCAAGAACAGCTGGTCAGCCAGGCCAGGGCCTACTCGCTCCTCTTCGACCGGCTCCCGGAGGGGACGCATCAGCTGAAGGTGGTCGCCACGCCCATCGACCTCCCCCAGTGGGAGGACGAGGCGAAGACGCTCAAGGTCGCGGGCGCCCGAGACGGGCTGTGGGACGAGTTCGTTGAGCTCCAAGCCGCCTACCTGTTCGGCAGCCAGATTTACAGCCGCGAAGCCTTCTTGGGCGTTGACATCGCCAACGAAGATTCGCTGCTGGCCGCCAGCAAGCGATGGTGGGCGGCGCACAGCCGTGCAAAGCGGCGGGCGGAGCGACTGTTAGGGGCAAGTAACCCGCGCCCGAGCCGCTTTGAGATTCGGGAGCTGGAGCAGGCCCTGCGCTCGGCGCTGGCGCTCTATGAGGAGCTGGTGCCGGGCATCGCTCTCGCGACCGCCGCCCAGCTCCGCTGGCTAATTGCGCGCCAGAGCTACTTGGGCCAGGGCCAGCCGGAGGCAGTGCCCTACCGCCGCTCCTTCTGGGGCGCCGAGCTCGAAGTCCTGGCCGACGCCGAGATAGAGAACGGCCGCGGCCGCGTCCGCTTGACCCGGCCAGAAGGTACGACCAGCTATGTCGCGCTGCTCCCGGTCATCCGGATGCCCGAGATCATGCACTACCCGGCCGGTGGCCACGAGTGGCTTCTCGCCTACGACTCCCTGAACTTCCCCGTCGACGTGGATTGCCACGTCGAGGTGATCGGCACCAAGAAAGCGGTCAAAGCCCTAAGCCGCACAATTCAGGTCGCGCGCTCTCAGAACGAGGACGCCCAGGCATCGGGCGACCTGGATATCTCCACTGCACGCACCATCGCCGGTGCCAGCGAAGTCCAGGCCCAGATCCAGCGCGACCATGCGCCGTTGGTGCGCTTTCACGCCCGCTTTGTGGTCGCCGCTTCCTCCGAGGAGGAGCTGAAGATTCGGGTCAACAGCCTTCGCGGCCTGTATACGAACCTAGGCTTGGAGGCCCGGGCGGTCTGGAACCGGCAGAAGGTGCTCTTCGAGGAAGCCATGCTGGCCGCAGCCTTAAAGCAGCGCACTTGGGGCCAGCTGGCACCGTCTATAACCCTGGGCGGCTCAGGCTTCTTCGCTGATACCGACCTGGGTGACGACGTGGGAGCTTTCGCCGGCTGGAACTACTCGCTTCGGCCGCAGCCGGTCTTCCTGGACGTGCTTGGCGCCGGCCGCTCTCGCGGAACATCGGTGACCGCGATCGTCGGTCAGTCCGGTAGCGGCAAGAGCAACCTCGCCTACTACCTCTGCTACCAGGCCCTCTGCATGGGCGCCGCCTGCCTCCTGATCGACCCCAAGCGGGAGTCGAACGGATTGCAGTTCTTAGTTCGCGAGGTGGGCCTGCCAGTCCGCGTAGTGCGTTTCGATGCCTCACGGCATCCGGGCGTCCTCGATCCTCACCGCTTGATTGATCCGGAGCGGAAAGACCCGCATTCCCTGAATAAGGTCCGCGACCTCGCCTCCAATCAGGTTCAGCAACTGGTCGGACACCACCTCTGGGAGCAGGGCGGTGCCGAGGAGTTCTACCAGGCGATGAGCGCCGCGCACAGGGAAGGCCAGTACGACATGGCTGCGGTATTGGAGCAGATCAGGGGCTTTATCGGGCAGCCGGACCACCCCTTCGCGCGGAACATGTACGTGCGTCTGACCGAGATCAGCCGCTCGGCGGCGGCTGGCATCTTCTTTGGCGATGGTCGGCCGCTTGAGGAGCTGGACCTATCTGAGGGGCTGACCGTCGTCCAGTTCAGTGGCCTTGATATGCCGCAGCCAGGCACCCCGCGCAGCGAGTGGACGACCAGTCAGGTGCTCTCCTCGGTCCTTCTCCAGGGTGTGGCCCAGCTCAGCATCGGCTTGCTGGAAGCTGGTGGGCACGCTCGGCCAAAAGCGTTCTTTGGCGACGAGCTGTGGATGCTCTCGGACATACCACAGGGTCGGACCCTCATCTCCCAGCTCGCCCGCCTGGGTTCTTCCAAGAACGTCTCCGTCTACCTGATTAGCCAGAACCCCTCCGACCTTCAGGACGAGCGCATCCGCAACCAGATCGGCATCACCATCTGCCTGCGGATGGGCTCTGAGGGCTCCGGGCGCGACGCCATGCGCTTGCTGGGTCTGTCCGAGGAGCATCACGAGCTCCTGACCGGGCTCGACGAAAACACAGACAAGGGCAAGGGCATCATGAAGGATCGCCAGGGCCGCATCGGGCATTTCGCGTGTGACCTGATGGGCGCCATGGACCGCACGTTCCTCGACGCGTTCGACACCACGGCGGGACGCCAGACGAACCTTGAAGTTGAGGAGCTGCCCGAGCTGCACGCGACTGGCGCGGACGGCGTGGATGGCAACGGCCATGCGGCGGAGATTGCGGAGGAGCCGCGCTGGCTAGGTTCAACCCCGCTGTTCGGCTCCGAGCGCCCCCCGGAGCAGGAGCCTCGTTCATGAAGGGATTTCGCCGGAAGCTCTGTTTGACCCTTCTCGGTGCCCTGGCGTTGGCGGCGACGCCGCTGCTGGCCCAGGCTGCAACAACCCCGGGAAATCCTGACTCCTGCGGCAGCACGGCCATTTTCGGGAACGTGAGGGTCAGCGATATGCGCTGTGGGTCTGAGAAAAACCTCTTCGAGGCCTATCCACCGCCGGCCTACCAGATGTATGCGGACTACGGAAGCCCAGCCGACCCGACTGCCCTTGGGCTACACGGGCCGATCAACAACGCCGCCAACCTGGAGTTCTCCGCTGCCGCCATGGTCGGCCGGATATCGATGCAGCTGCTCCAGGTCGCCAGCCAGGCCAGCCTGCTCGACGCCGTGGACGATCCCTACCGCGACCCCATCACCGGGCGCTCGGTTGGGAAAGGGCCGGTCCACTCCGTGGTCGACGCGCTCAAGGCTGGCCTCTACGAGCCCCTGCTCGTCATCCTGGCCGCCGTCTTCGCCTTCAACCTCTTGCGCGCCTACCTGCGCGGCCGCTATCAGGAGATCGGCAGCCAGATCGCTCTGGCCTTTTTGATCGGCGGGCTGACCAGTGCCTTCGTCGTCGATCCGCTCTACGTTCCGCGCCTGGTCGACAACGCCAGCAGCGCGATCACCAGCTCCGGCTTGCAAGCCGAGATCTCCGCGGACCCGCAAATGGCCCGCGTTGCAAACTCAGCTCAGTACAAGTACGGCTCGCCGGTGGACAAGGGGATGAGGCTCCTCGCGGACGAGTACTGGCGGACCTTCATCTTCATCCCCTGGGAGGTCGCTACGTTCCAGGACGCCTCGATCGGCCAGAAATGCGTCAGCGCCGACGACGTGAAGCCGGGCGATAAAAACTACTTCGGCGTCACGGTGCCAGGCTCCGCCGATAAAGGACCGGACGTCCGACCGGTGGCCAACCCAGATTGCAAGAACAGCGGTCAGGTGGGCTCGGCGGGCGACGCCATCTTGGCCTACAACGCCTCTGGCCAGACTAACTCCGATATGACGAAGAAGATCACCAAGGTGGACGGTCAGTTGGACCAGGCCAACAACTACCACGACTTTTATCTCAAGGGGAACGCGCCGTTCTGGCGCGTGACGATCGGGATCGTCACCATGCTGCTCGCCGGGATCTCTGGGCTCATCATTGGCGGGCTGGCTTTGATCGCCTTGATCTCCCAGGCAGGCGAGATAGCGCTGGTCTGCCTGACGCCGGTGGTCGGATTGATCGGCATGTCCGAACAGGGGCGCCCGCTCTTCCTGACTTGGCTGCGCTTGATCCTCAGTCTGGCCGTGCTGCGGCCCCTGGCCATCTTCACCACCGGACTCCTCTTGGTGCTCAACGGCCTCCTGACCTCTTCGACGGACACCGCCGGAGTCGCGCAGTCGGAGTTCTGGTGGGCGCCCCCATTCCTGGAGCTGGCCTTCCTCTCTGTTGTCTACGTCTTCCGCCGCCCGCTGCTCCATGCCGCCTCCGCCGCGCTCCACATCGACAGCCGGGCGCTGAATCTGGTCCACGCCAGCCGGGCCAAGCAGAATGCGATCCCGGGCGGCAGCGGCACCCAGGCTGCGGTGCCAACCGGGGCAGCATCGGTTCCTGCCACCACCCAGGGCGCGACCGGCGCTGGCAGCAGCACCACCGGCCTCAGCTCTCGGCGCCGGGTGCCCGCGTTGGTGGGGGCGTCGAACTCGCTCGGCAGCCAGATCGGCCGCGGCAGGTCCGGCTTCACGGCCTGGGCGGACGGCAATCGGCGGGAGTTCACGGGGAATGTGAAGGACGGAAGCGGCCACGGCAGCCGATTGGTTGCCTCTGGCGGAACGGACGCATCGGCTTGGGTCGGGATTGGCAAGGCCGGTCTTGGCAACGCCAAGCTCCAAGCTCGGGTGGCGGGACAGGTCGCGAAAGGCACGGCGCTGGCTCCGCGCAACCTCATGCGAGCGGCGCAGAGCGCGGCCTGGAATGCCACCGAGCGGGCAACAGGCATGTCGCCCGAGTACAGCGCGGACCATCGCAAGGTCAAAGCCGATCAGGAGAAGGCGGCTGGCGAGCGCGTTACGGCGCGAGCTCAAGCCCTTATGCCGGAACACCTAGTCAAGCAGCGAGCGGAGGAATACCTCAAGTTCAGACAGCAGAACAAGGACTTGTCGGCTGCTCAGGAGATGGGTCAGGATCGTCTACTGCCGGCGAGTCCACCCCGCCTGCTTTCCCAACGCCGACCCCTGCCAAAGGACGGCCGACCGTGACGGATCATCGCGCCTGGATAGGTCCCCTGGCGGCTCTGGGGTTGCTGTTGGTGGCGGCGTGTGGCAGCAGCGGTGCCGGCGCGACCAAACCGTCTCCGTCACACCTGCCGTTGACGGAGAGCGGACCGCCCGCATTCCGGGGTGAACCCGACTACCAGAAGGTTCCCGTCACAGGCGCGAAGGACGTCGGGCTGAGCGATCAAGACGCCCGCGATCTGCTGCGCTGGACAGTCCGCTTCGCGAACTATCTGTGGACATTCGACGAGGGTCAGACCGGAGGCCAGGAACGGCAGAAGGTCTGGCCGTTCTACACGCCTCGCCAGCAAACACGTCTCCCAAGTCCTAACGACCAGGAGGCGAGAAGCCCTGGTGGCAAGTGGGGATGGCAACCAGGTCGCCAGAGGCTTACCTGGGCTAGTCCTCCGCTGGCAGCGAAGCTCGAGAAGTCAACGTCAAAGGAATTCCCCGGCGACATAAGGATCACTGTGGATCATGCGCAAACCATTGCCGAAATTAAAGGGCCAAAGCCGGACGACACCGCTGTGGTTCACGAGGTGCAGAAGATCGCCGGACACTGGCGGATAGACGCATACAACGCATACGTGGTCGGCGGGTCGTTCAGCCGCGATGAGGAGGCAAGTGCAGTATGAGTCAGCCTTTGCACAACAGCCCGTTGAGCCCCGACGGCTCCTGGCGTTGGAACGGGTCCCAATGGGTGCCGAATATGCCGGGCTCCGAGCAGGAACCGGTTCCGGTGTTGGCGCGGGAGTCGGGCTTCCCGACCTCTGAGACTTCGGTTCCCGCTGGCCCGCTCAGCCCTAGTCTCGCAGCTGACAACGACGACTTGAGCCGGGCACTCGCCGAGCGTCGGCGGAGCAAGCCCATTCCTCGGACGGGATTGCGCAACCTGCTCTACAAGGTCACCGGTGGTCGGGTGAACCTGGGTGCCAGCGAGAGGGAGTTGCATCAGCTCCAGCTGATCCAGAAGATCCGCTCAGGGATCACCAGTCGGCCGCATCGGCTGGGGGTGGGGTCAGCCAAGGGGGGCGTCGGCAAGACGACACTCAGTCTCCTCCTGACCAGTTTGCTCGGCCTTGAGCGCAAAGATCTACCGATCTATGTGGAGGCCAACCCACATCACGGCACCTGTCGGGAGCGGGTGCATCTGCAGCACGAGGAGTCGATCTCTGACCTCCTCGAGTTCCTGTGCAGCCGCGGAGGCCCGGAGCTGGACCTTGAGGTGGGTCAGCCTCGTGTCAACTCGTTTGCCCCCGTGGTGTCGGAGATGGGCATGGCCGTCCTCACCGCACCCCGTGACAGCTGGACGCGGGCCGCGCTCAATGAAGGGTCATATCGCCGAATCTTGCGCCTCCTCTACCACTACTGCCAATCCTTTCTAACTCTCGATTTGGGCACAGGTCTAGTGGACTCAGCGACGACGTACGCGTTCCAGGTCTGCGATCAGGCATTGATTGTCTCCTCGCCGACGGCGGACACCGCAAGCCTGGCCGATAAGACGATGCGCTACGTGGCCGATCTGCGCGGAGCGGAGTTCGTGCGGGAGCGGGTGCTGGTGGCTATCAACGAGGTGGATGGCTCCAAGAGCGCCAAGCAGGACGTGGAGGTGTTGACCAACCACTTCAGCCGGCACGTGCGCAAGGTGCTCCACGTCCACCGGGATCCACACCTGGCCGAGGGAACGTTCCTGGATTGGAGCAAAATCTCACGGCCGGTTCGCGACGACCTCCTGGAGGTGGCTGCAGAGGTCGCGTCTGGGTTCGCACTCGGGTTCGCCCACGACAACGATCCGGTCCTTGAGGAGCGGAAGCTCCAAGATCTCACCGGATCCGCCGCCACCTAGGCGACCTCAATGGGTGAGTTCTTCGGAGTCTACCCTCGGATGAGGTGGCTGGCGGGGCTGGCCGCAGTACTGCTGTTGCTGGGCATCGGCGCGCTGGTCTGGCATCAGCTCCAACCTCCCACAGCGTCGTCCCGGCAGATGGCGGCTGTAGGGCCGTCAGCCCCGGCACAAGCCACTGCGGTGCCTACGGCGGTCGCTCAGCCAGGTAGTGCCCCGCCGCCCACTACTGCGGTATCAGCGGCGCCTACAGCGGCTTCTACTCCCCCGCCACTGGTGCCCTATCCGGAGGCAGAGGTGGCAGCCGCCAGGGAGGTTGCCATGAAGTTCCTGGTGGCGCTGGAGAGCTATCGCTACGATGACCCGCTCGACGCCGTGCGGAAGGCCGTTCGCCCCTATGTGACCGACAAACTGCACCAGGAATTGAGCAAGTCCTCAAGCGGTGCAGCTGGCAACGCAAAGCGAGCCGCCTCGCATGAGATCAGCACTGCGACAGTGGTTCACGTCGCGTGTGAGGGCTGCGCTGGCGGAGCCCCTCTGGGGTTCATCGGCCAGATCAAGCAGCACATCCATTCCGACGCGGGCGACCGCGACGAAACGGTTCCGATCGAGACCATCATGGCCAAGACGCCAGCAGGCTGGCGAGTGGCCGAGGTGAACTTCTAGCGATGAAGAAGTGGTTCTTGGCCGGACTCGTGATTCTGGTCGTGGTTGCGGTGGCGCCTCTCTTTCTGCTAGCAAGCGTGTTCCAGCCCAGCGCGGGGAGCAATCCGGGCGGAGGGCCCGGCGTCGGCGCTCCCAGCGCAGCGGCCCTGGCTGACATCCCACCCGACTTCCTAGCGGCCTACCAGCACGCCGCTACAACTGTTAAGGACGTGCCCTGGTGGATCATCGCGGCGATCGGAAAGGAGGAGACTGACCACGGCCGCTCCACCCTGCCTGGCGTCCGTTCGGGCACCAACAGCGCCGGTGCGGCTGGGCCGATGCAGTTTCTGCTAAGCACCTGGGCGGCCTACAAGCACGACTGCGGTGGCGGCGGCAACGTCTACGACATCCGTGACGCTTCCTGCGGAACTGCGGCCTATCTCCAGGCCCTTCTCAACGAGCACGGCGGCGACATGGGTCGGGCGATCTTCGGTTACAACCATGCCGCCTGGTACGTGGCCGACATCCTTCGGATCGCGGCCACTTACTACGTTCAGGTGGCGACCACCGCCGTGGTCAATGCTGCCACCGGTGCCCTCGACAAGTTGCTAGCGGATGTGCACTACTCAGCCAGCCAGATCGCGCACGGGTTCGGCACGATCCTCGAGCAGCACCCCTACCGCAGCGGCGAGAAGCTGTTTGAGGGCGTGCCCGGCAACGGCTTCCCTCACGACACGTATGCGTTTGGCCAGTGCACTTGGTGGGTGGCAATCAACCACAACGTCGACGGTCATATGGGCGACGGCGGTATCTGGATTCGCTCAGCCGTGGCGCTCCATCTGGCGGTCTCCCAGACGCCGTCGGTGGGTGCCGTGGTGTCCTATGCGCCCGGCAAGTATTCGGGGTACGGCCACGTCGCCATCGTGATCCTGGTGGATAGAGAGCACAACGCGATAGTCGTCAGCGAGAGCAATGTGCGCGGCCTCGGCACCATCGACACCCGGGTAAACGGCCTCGATGATCCGGACATTCAGGGATTCATCGCTGCCTGAGATTGGGAGGAAGAAACATTGAGATTGATTGAGAGTTACGAACCGGGCGAGCGTGTGCGCATCGAGCCTGGCCGCTGGAGTGATGGACAGGCCGATGGCAAGAGGGCCGAGGGGGCCAGGGCCGAGGGCAGGATCGTCCGGTTGGGCGGCCACTCTGCGGTCAGACTGCCCAACGGAAGCGAAGAAGATCTCTACGTCGTCGAACTCGATCACGGCGGTCGGACCTGCGTCGGCACCGGGTCGCTGGTGTCGCTCCGCGAAGAGAAACCGCTGCGGCGGTCCGGGCAGCGCTGAGCATCTCCGGGCATGGCGCCAGCGGCTCGGCCGTATGTTGCGCTGCGGCGTCGTGGTTGTGGCGCTCCTGCTGCTGCTCGCCCTGCTTTCCGCCACTCGCCTTTCCATGGGCGTTCCGCCGCAGCGCTCCTCCTCGCTGGTGGGTTGATCTGGAGCCAGGGCCGTCTCCTGGCGCGAGTGCGGCACCAATCGACCGGTCCGCTGAGGTCACTGGATGTTCATCGCCGGACGTTTCGGGTAGCCGCGGCGTGGCCGCGGTCGCCACTATGACGCCGCCTGGATCGGCCACCGTTCCTGGCAGTATCCCATGTCCCAGAACATCCACTCGTAACGGCTGGTCGTGGCGAAGTGGCCGGCGACCAGCCCGCGCTCGCTCGCGCTGAGTTCGGGTCCCAGCCGGTCGGTGAGCGAAATGACGTCCCGGACGATGGCGGCGAACTCCTCGCCGCCATAGGTCTCGATCCAGCGCAGGTAGAGGGCGTCGGGCGAGCCGCGCTCGAGCAGCGCCTTGCCGACCTCCCAGTAGATCCAGTAGCAGGGCAGGAGCGCGCCAAGGGCCTCCGGAAAGGAGCGGCCGTAGGCGACGGCGAGCAAGTAGCTCGCGTAGGCGAGGTTGGTGGGGGCCATGGGCGTCGCCGCAACCTGCTCATCGCTCAGTCCAAACTCCCTGAAAAAGCTCTCGTGCAGGGAGCGCTCGACCTCGATCGCGCCCGAGGCGTGCTGGGCGAACATCGCGATGTCACGCTCTTGCGGGGCGCGCGCGGCCGCGACCGACAGCGCCCTCGCATATTCGCGCAGGTAGTGGGCGTCCTGGACGATGTAGAAGCGGAAGCAATCGCGGTCGAGCGTGCCTTTGGTCAACCCAGCGATGAACGGGTGGCCAAGGATCGCCTGGTAGGTGTCCTCGATCCCCGACCACAGCACGTCGCTGAAGGCCTTGCCCTCCATCACGCGATCCCCTCGGCGAGCGTGTCCCAGAAGAGCAGCTCATACGCCTGTAGCAGCCGCGCGGTGCGGCGGGCGCGCACGGGCGAATCCCCGGCGCCAAGGCCCTCGTCGAGCACCGAGAGCAGCCGCTGCTCGGAGTCTGGCGGCGGCTCGGCGAAGAAGCGGAAGAACGCGACCCCCTCGGCGTTGAGGCTGTAGCGGTCGCGCAGGGCCGCGGCGACGCGGGCGCAGTTGGCGCCCCAGGCGGCGAGGTTGGCGAGCAGCGCCAGGCTCACGTCGCTGCGGGAGCCGTTCAGCGCCAGCCACGCCACGAACGCAGGGTAGGCCTGGGCACCGGCGGCGGGCTCGTGGGCGGGCAGCGCTTCGGAGTCGACCCCCATCGCGGCGGCGAAGGCGCACAGCAGCGCGAGCGCCTGCCCCTCGCCCTCGGCGAGCGAGAGAAACAGATCGCCAGCCGGCGGGGCCGGGAAGCGCGATGCGAGCAGGGCGAAGCTGCGGCGGTCGCTGACGATGATCGCCTGCTGCTCACCGGCGAGCATCGCCAGCCGCTCGCGGGGGACGCGCCCTTCCTCGAGCGCCTCGAGGAAGCGGTGCGAGCGGATATTCCGCTCCACGTCGGACAGGTCGCGGTGCGACTGGTCGGCCAGCTCCTGGCCCGGCGAGCCATCCGTCGAGCAGGTCACCTGACCACGCCTGCCATGTGAAGGAGGACTCGGCGCCTCAATCGGACCCCCAATTCTCGCTGATGAGACCTGGCACTCGTTTGAATTCATGGACGTTGCGACTCAACAGCATGAGGATTCGTGCCCGTGCTTGGCCGGCGATCAGAACATCGTAAGGACCGATCGTTCGGCCCGCCTCGGACAGAAGGGTGCAGACCTCGCCAGCATGGCGTGCGTCTTCCTTGTCGAAGTCGACGACTTCGAAGCGAAGGGCATGGACTGAGGCTAAGTTGACTTAAACTTAGGGGCTCACTCCAAGGTTCGGACGCCCTTCTCAAGGTCCTGGCGGGAGACGATGCGCTCGACCAGGAATCCGTTCTGGATCGTGCGGTAGAGGACCCGATGCTCACCGACCCGTAGTCGGAACCAGGGCGGAGAGCCCTTGATGGGTTTGATGTCGAGGTTGGCAGCCGCACTGTCCAGCGCCTGTAGGCCCGCCACGATTCTCCGGCGGACCTGAGGATCCAGGCGCCGCAGGTCGCGTTCACCCCGGGTCGAAAGCCGGACGGTCACGCGTCGAGGTCTGCGAGGACCTCGACCAGTGGACGCCCCAGCTCGTCCCGACCGACTTCAGCGTCAGCTGTACGCATGTCGGCGACATACTCGGGCGCGTTGGCAAGAACAAAGTCGTAGAGCTCTTCCTCGTCGAGGGGCATGAGGACCGCGATCGGTCGGCCGCGGCGCGTGACGAAGGTCGGTCGGCCTTTCTCCTCCAGCTCCTTCAGGACTCGGGCCGGGTCGCGCTGAAGGTCTCGCACAGTGACGATGGACATACGACAAAGGTACGACCATGCGGCGGCGACTGCTGGCAAGCTGGACCGGCGTCACCGGGAGGCTGTCTGCGCCACCCGCTGCACGGAGACCGTGGTCACGCTTCATTGCACCCGCCTGCCTCGCCGTCGCGTGACCCCGTACGATCCGTCTCGGGCCCCCCGGCGCGAGCCTGACGCCTGAATACGGTTGTCACCGCTCCTCGTCGCGGGGCGCCACCTTTGCCGGCCCCCGGTCATCGCGTCAACCCACCCCTTGACGGAACGCGTCTACCCCTAGGTAGACTACACTACGTGAAGCGTGAAGAGGCTATCCGCAGGATCAGGCGGGAGGCCAAGCGGAAGAACGTCGAGTGGCACCTTGACCACGAGGGCGGGCGGCACTCGATCTTTCGGCTCGGCGAGACGATGATCCCGATCCCTCGACATGTCGAGCTTGGCGAGCGATTTGCCGAAGAGATCTTCAAAGAATGCGAAGGAGAGTTTGGAACGAAGTGGTGGAGGCTATGAGAAAGTACCGAGCAGAGGTCAGCCGCGACGGGCGGTTTTGGCTAGTACATGTTCCGGAGGTCGAGCGCACGACGCAGGCTCGAACTCTTGGCGAGCTTCAATCCATGACTGAAGATCTAATCTCGATCATGACCGGCGCGTCGCCCGAAGCGTTCGAGGTCGAGTACCAGATCAGAGTGCCACCGGCCGCCATGGCACACCTTGACGCGGCGACACGGCTCCGTGACGACGCCACACGAGCGCAGGCGCGGGCCGCAGCCGAGGTCCGGGAGGCGGCGAAGGCGCTGCGCGCAACCGGGATGCCGGTACGTGACATCGGGCGCACAATGGGCATCTCCTATCAGCGCGCTCATCAGCTGCTGGTGGGCAAGCCGGAGTCGAGTCGACGCCGACCGACACGGCGGAGGCAACTCGCGTAGCCCGACTAACCTAAAGCTCATCGGGTAATGGACACACGCCGCGACATCGTCCGCCGTGCCCCTCGCCCAGCATCTCGCTGAGGTGTTGTTGGTTGAAGCCCTGGTAGCGGGTGGTGGCCAGCGCGATCACGCTCCGGCGCACCTCCTCAGAAGTGGCGTTGGCCGGCAGCCGACCGCGGTTGCCGTGGGCAAGGGCGGCGGCGCCCCTCTCTCAGAGTAGGACTGCATGCCATATGATGACTCCTGCCTCCAGCGGGCAGTCAGCATGGACCCCCAACCGCCACCAATTTATTCCGAGCCGGCCGCTCCGGTTGTTCCCGTCAGGCCGAGCTACAACTTTCGAGCGGTGGCGGTGGTCTGGTTCCTAGCCGGAGTGATCGATGTCCTGATCGGACTTCGCTTCCTGCTCAAGCTGCTCGGTGCCTCCACCCAGGCTGCTTTCGTGGGGTTCATCTACGGAATCACGGCGCCTCTGGTGGCCGCCTTCCGCGGCATCTTCGGGGACAGCGGCCAGGGGTCATATGTGTTCGAGCCGGCATCTTTGGTGGCTATCGTGGTTTACGCCTTGCTCGCCTGGGGCATCGTGGCCATGATCAGGATTCTGACCGCGCCGCGTGGCAGCCAGCCGCTAGCTCGATAGGCCCGTCCCCGTCGCGTGGACAGCGATTCGGCCGGTCGGCCTACTTGGTGGGGTCCCGCTCATTGACGTGGCCTGATCTCGAAGCGAACCCTCGCGAGATGCGGAATTGGGATCGCTGAAAGCGGGTGGATCCACCGGCGTGGGGCAGCAGCGTTCCGGCATCGCCAGGTCCCCAGGCCCCTAACGAATGGCACAGCTTGCCCCATGCGATCCTGTGCAATGAACCAGTCTCCGGTTTCGCTTTCGAGGTCAAGGACACTCATCAGGGCCCTGCTGTTCGACACGTTCGGGACGGTTGTGGATTGGCGGTCCGGCGTGGCGCGTGACGCAGCGCCGTTTCTGACCCGCCATGGAATCGCCGCTGATCCGCACGAGTTCGCCGACGCCTGGCGAGCCCGCTACCAGCCTGCGATGGAGGAGGTGCGCTCCGGCGCCCGTCCCTTCACCCGGCTCGACCAGCTCCACCGGGAGAACCTCGACGCCGTGCTTCGCGACTTTGGGACGGACCCCGGCCGCCTGCCGGGGGATTCACTGGACGACCTGAACCGCGCCTGGCACCGTCTTGACCCCTGGCCTGACTGTCTTCCTGGCCTGGCGCGCCTGCGCCCGCGGTTCATCATCGCGCCGCTCTCGAACGGCAACGTGGCGCTGCTCGTGAACATGGCCAAACGGGCCGGCCTGCCCTGGGACGCCATTCTGGGCGCCGAAGTGTCCCGCGCCTACAAGCCGCAGCGGGAGGCGTACACACGCACCGCCGACGTGCTCGAACTGGCGCCAGCTGAGTGCATGATGGTCGCCGCGCACAACAGCGACCTGGAAGCCGCCCGGAAAGCAGGCCTGGCCACCGCTTTCGTGCCGCGACCGCTGGAGCACGGTCCAAATCAAGCTAGTGATCTGGTGGCAGAGGAGGGATGGGATGTCGTGGCGCCGGATTTCACTCAGCTGGCAGAGCGCCTCGGAGCCTGAAAGTGCCCGGTCACCGCGTACCTGGCCGGGCCGCGACGGTCAGACGGGCGATACTGACGCTGGAATCAGCGACAAGCACGGCACCGTGCCTGCAAATGGTCCACGACGCTCACTGGGGAATGACCGATCCTGGTCTAGTGCGTTGCCGACTCAGGCGATGACGTGCAGACTGTCAATCACTGCCGGCTCCTCGTGGACGTAGTGCCCGCCTCTAAGGACAGACGCAACGGCTGCCACCAGGCTGGCCAAAATCGAGAAGCTGAGCACCAAGACCAGGCCATGCTGGATGGGACCTGCGATCAGCCATGGATAGCGAACCGGCTCCTATCAGGGGCCGAGGTCCCAGAGTAGGCGGTAGTAGCGAGTCCGGCGAGTGTCGGGGGCGATGCGGTAGGAGTCGAGAAGCAGTCCCTCCCAACCCGGGCCGAAATTCCACTCAGCGCTCCATGTGGCGACGGCGAGATCGGCCCAGCGGTCTGCGACGCCCATGGCGGCGAGATCGACGTGACCAGAGCAGGCACCGCCCTCAGTCAACAGTGTGTTCGGCGCGCAGGCGTCACCGTGGCACACGACGAACTCGGCAATCTCAGGGGGATCGGCGAGCAGTTCCAGTGCGTGGACGACACCGAGAGGCTCGTGGACGGCATGCCATTGTGCCGGCTGAAGGCGATCGGCCGCGGCACGGCGGTGAACGTCCGCGATGCGGTCCTCTGTTGACCACGAGAACGGGCAACTGGCGACCGGGAGAGCGTCGTGCATGGCCCTCAAGCCACGCCCGATTGCCGTAACTGCCGTGGCTGGGTCGGCTTTCCAGCGGTCGCTGACGGCGTTCTCTCCCGGCAGGCCAGTGGTAACGATCCAAGCACCTTCCTCGTGGTCGCCCTGATCGATGACCAGCGGTACGGGGGTAAAGGCAGCAGCCCATCGCAGGCGGGCCGCTTCCGTTTTGAGATTCAGGCCGCTCCCAGCTGGTGCCCATTTGATGAAGCGTCGCTCTGAGCCAGTCCCGGCGGCGAAGGTGAGGCCACCCACCTCGTTCTGCCACACAGGCCAGACGGGCTCGCCTGCGGCTGCCCCCTCGACAGCTAATGGCACTCTCACCGGAACGCGCGGCGGTCCTGCAAGCACCTGCCTAGCGTGCCATGCGACTCAAAGGGTTCGAGCGATCCAGTTTCCCGGTCCACGGCCGTCTTCGCGTCGGACCTGCCGGCCCGGCCGTCGCGTGACCATCTCTTGCCTCTGACGATGAGATCGCCAGCACCGCCATCGTTACACCTGTGATTACCGCGTACACGCATTCACGAAGGCGAATGCGCACGGAGTGGGAAGATGTTCCCGCGCAGAGGTGCCCCCGGAACAATGCCTCAAAGCCCTTTTCCGACGATTTGTTCGTCCGACTTGCGTCTGCCTTGACCTATCCGTCGCCGTCCTTGACCTGAACTCGCTGCGAATTGAGCGGACGGCTCCTCTTGCAGGATGGTCGGGGAATGTGATCTGAACCCGCACCCCTTGGCCCCCGGCAATGAGAAGCCGTTTGCTGACTTCAAAACCCATGCTAGTCATCGATTTGGGGCGTGAAAGCCCCCCTTGTTTCCGGAGTTCTTGTCATCGACTGGGCCGAGCCGCGTCCACTGCTTTCGCCCCCCTCTGATCACGTGGCGCGGGCGCCCGGCGGTCACGTCGCGCGAGCTGGTGTAAATCCGGTTGTGCGGTTCCGACATCAGGTTAAGCGGTTTCAAGCTCGAGCAGCTGCCTGACCACCTCCTCGTTTGTGGGCTGGAAGAGCTTGTCCATGGACTCGTTGCTGAAGTAGCGACGTCCGACTGCCCACTCATCGTTCTGTTCTTCGAGCACAGCTCCGACCAGGCGCAACAGTGACTGCCGGTTGGGGAAGATGCCGACCACATCGCAGCGCCGTGAGACTTCGCGGTTGAGGCGCTCGAGTGAGTTCGTGGACCAGACCTGGCGGCGGTGCTCGGGCGGGAAGCCGTAGTAGGCGAGGATGTCCACCTCCGCCTCCTGAAGACAGCCGACCAGCACCGGGTAGCGCTTCTCGAAGAGCCGGCTGACCCGCTCCACCGCCTCCTGGGCAGAGGCGGCATCCGGCTGGGCGAAGATCGTGCGCAGGGTGGCGGCCACCATCTGCTGAGCCAGCTTGGGCACGGTGGCCAGGGCGTTGCGCATGAAGTGGACGCGACAGCGCTGCCAGGTGGCGCCGACAAGGACCTCAGCCACCGCCTGCTTGAGCCCGAGGTGGGCGTCCGAAGAGACCAGGCGGACGCCGCGCAGCCCGCGCTCGACGAGCTGACGGAGGAAGGCCTTCCAGAACTCGTGATCCTCGGCTGGGCCCACATCGACTGCCACCACCTCGCGCTCGCCAGTGCGCTTGACGGCGACCGCGATCAGGACTGCCATCGCGATCACGCGGCCGTTCTCGCGCACCTTCTCGAAGGTGGCATCCAGCATCAGGTAGGGGTACTCCCCGTCGAGCCGGCGGGTGCGGAAGGCGGTCACCTGGCCATCCAGCTCCTTGCAGATCCGGCTCACCTGGTCCTTGGAGATGCCCTTCAGGCCAAGCGCTTCGGCGAGCTGGTCGACAGCCCGGGTCGAGACTCCCTGCACGTAGGCCTCCTGGACCACCGAGAGCAGCGCCCGCTCGTGGCGCCGGCGCGGCTCCAGCAGGCTCGGGAAGTAGGTCCCTTGGCGCAGCTTGGGGATCTGCAGCTCAAGGGTGCCGACCCGGGTGTCCCACTCCCGCTCCCGATAGCCGTTGCGATAGGTGAGCCGGTTCTCGCTCCGCTCGTGGAGTCCGGCCCCCGTCAACTGGCTCACCTCGGCGTCCATCAGCTCCTGGGCCAGCAGCCGCACGCCATCGCCGAGGAAGCTGGGGTCGGCGCCCTGCTCATCCTTGTTGAGTAGGTCCAACAGTGTCATCCTGAGATTGGCCATCGTCGTGGTCCTCCAAGCGGTTGAAGTGAATAGCTCCACTTGGAACCACACGGTGGCCGCCTTCGTCAAGCGGCCCCGGATTTACACCACCTACTGCGACGCAACTCGCCCGGCCGCAGCCTTTATGGATTTAACCGCGCTGCCGGCGGCCGATGCAAAGGGGTTCCTGAAGTCAGGGCTACCTCAGGCGGCAAAGCCGAATTGCCGCTTGAGCAAATTGGCGAGGGACCCCAAGTCCGGCTTGACGAGCGGCAATTCGCCTTCCGCCGACGTCGTCTCGGTATCTTTCAGGCCGCTCGAGGTGATCAGCATCACGATCCGATCGTGACTCGTGAGCTCACCCGTCGACTGCAGGCGCCTCGCCGCGGCGAGCCCATACGCGCTTGCCAGTTCAACGAAGAGGCCCTCCTTCTCCCGCAACTCGTGATGTGCCTGGAGGGCGTCGTCATCCGAAATTGCGAGCGCCGTGCCCTCCGATTCGCGGATGGCCAGCAGGGCTTGGTATGTGCCTCGAGGCGTGCCGACGGAGAAGGCCAGCGTCTGACCGCCCTCGGTCGCAACCGGTCCGGCCGCGTCCTCGGCCACGGCCCGCGTCAGGGATGGGTATGTCTCAGCTGCGATCAAACGCGGGAGGCGGCCGATCAGTCCGGCGGCGAGCAACTCCTTGAACCCGCGATGGATCCCGTAGATGGCGTCACCGTAGGCAACGGGAACGATGACGGCGTCGGGCGGCCGCCAATCGAGGTCCTCGCAGATTTCAAAAGCGATCGACTTGTAGCCTTCGACGCCGATCGGATGGCTCCCAACCGGCGGGGTCGCGGTATTCGAAAGTGGAAGCCATCCCCACTCGCGGGCAAGCGCGCGGTTCAGCGTCCACCGGTCGGGGCCAGTCGGGGCCGCGACGACCATCGCGCCATAGCTGCGCATCAGGCGCTGCATGGCACCGGGGTAGCCGCGAGTCGTGAGGATCACGCAGGGCAGACCTGCCCGCGCCGCGTAGGCTGCTGCCGCGGTGCCGGCGTTTCCGGACGACGATATGGCGATGCCGGGGCGCCCGTTGAGGTGAGCCCAGGAGATGGCGACGCTCGCCAGCCGATCCTTGAAGGACCAGGTGGGATTCTGCGACTCGTTCTTGGCGAACAGCTGCAGTAGACCGATCTCCTCTCCAACGGTTGAGCAGGCCACCAGTGGCGTGCCCCCCTCGCCCAGGCTGATCGCGTTGGACGGGTCCACGGGCAGCGACTCCGAGTAGCGCCACAGACCGCGACGTCGTCCCACCCACGTCGCCGGTAGCCCTCCCCCTGCCCCGTTGACGAGGCCAGTCGCATAGACCACCTCGAGATTCGACGGGACTTCCGCTTCGCAGCGAGCGCACCCGAAGTAGTCGGCTGAGGCGTCGTACTCCGTGTGGCACCTGATGCAGCGAAAGGCGGCCACCTCAGCCAACGCGCAGTCCGCCCTCGACCCGGCTCTCCTCGGACAGGTGGCAATAGCTGACGTGGCCCTGCTCCACCAGGGTGCGCTTGGGAATTTCAACCGGGCACCGCTCGAAGGCTTCCGGGCAACGCGGATGAAACCTGCACCCGCTCGGAATGTCCGTCGCGCGCGGCAGTTCGCCCGATAGGAGAACACGACTGCGCGTCCGTTCCAGCTCGGGGTCCGCTGTGGGCGTCGCTGCGATCAGCGCTCGCGTGTACGGGTGGCTGGCAGCCTCAAAGAGCCGATCGCTGGGCGCCTCCTCGACCACGGCACCGAGGTACATCACCGCGATGCGGTCGGCGATTCTGCGCACCAGCGGCAGGTCGTGACCGATGAACAGGTAAGCAAGGTTGAAGTCCCTCTGCAGCTGGAGCAGCAGGTTCATGATCTGGGCGCGAATGGAAACGTCGAGCGCACTCACCGGCTCGTCGCAGATCAGGACGCGCGGCTCTAGTGCGAGGGCGCGAGCGATCGCGACACGTTGTCGCTGACCCCCCGAAAGTGCGGAAGGCAGTGTATCGAGGGACGAGAGCGGCAATCCCACCAGGCCAACCAGCTCCTCCGTGCGCGACACCTGCGCAGCCCCTCGGTGCAAGCCTGCGACCGTGAGGGCTTCAACCAGAGTTTGGCGGACGGAGTAGCGCGGATTCAACGATGAATAGGGATCTTGAAAGATGTACTGCACGCGCTTGCGGTACGCGCGAAGGTCGCGGCCGCCAAGCGCGCCGACATCCTGGCCTTCGAACAGGATGCGTCCGGCAGAAGGTTGGTGCAGCCGGACGATGGTTCGCGCCAGGGTCGACTTGCCGCAGCCGGATTCACCGATCAACCCCACGACTTCCCCGGCCTGAAGGAGGAGGTCGACCCCGTCCACCGCGGTGAGCTTGCCGCCGTGAGGGCTTGGGAAGGTGACACTCAAGCCCTCCACGGCGAGCAGTGCGGTCATCTGGCCACCGCGGAACTGACTGGGGTGGTCACGCGGGGGTGCCGCCAGCAGGCGGAGAGCTGCCGCTCACCGGATTGGCCGCCGGCCAGCGGCACTGGCTCAAGGGCCGGTCTCTGGCCCACACACCGCTCGACCGCGAGCTCGCATCGGTCGGCGAACCGGCAACCGACGCCCGCCGACGCGAGGTCGGGAGGTGCGCCGGACAGTGCTCGGAATGCCGTGCCATGCGGCAACCGGGGATCCGGGATCGAGTCCAAGAGACCTCTCGTGTAGGGATGGTCAGGGCACTTGAGGACGGAGGTGGCGCTACCGTACTCGGCAATCCGGCCCGCGTACATCACTGCCACCTGGTCAGCCAGTGCAGCGACCACGCCCATGTCGTGGCTCACCAGCACCAGGCCCATGTTCAAGTCACGGCCGAGCCTCTTGAGCAGTTCGAGTAGTTGGGCCTGGGTCGTTACATCGAGGGCGCTAGTGGGCTCGTCCGCAATGACCAGGGACGGCCCGCTGACGATTGCCATCGCGATCAACGCCCGCTGCCGCATCCCTCCCGAAAGCTCGTGAGGATAGGCCACGTAGTGATGCCTGGGATTGGGCAGGCTCACGTCGGCCATCACCTCGAGGGTTCGCCTCTTGGCCTGATCCGCGGATAGGTGGAGATGCCTTCGGGCGGATTCTGCTATCTGGGGCCCGACTCGACGCGCGGGGTTGAAGGCGGCCAGCGGATCCTGGAAGATCACGCCGACCTCCGCGCCTCGCACTTTGCGGAGCTCTGACTCGGGCAGCGAAAGCAGGTCGCGGGCGCCAAGGTGCGCGCTGCCGGCGGTGTCAGTGACCACATATTCCGGGATCAGACCTAGCAGGGCCATCAATGACACGGTCTTGCCGGACCCCGACTCGCCCACGATGGCGAGGGTCTCGCCTCGCCCCACCGACCAGGAGACATCGTCGACCACCGTGAGACTCGACGTCGCCGTATGGAGTTGCACAGAGTAGTTGCGAACGTCCAGGACGACGTCAGTCATGACGCCCTTTCAGCTGCTTCAGGACTTCGAGCTGCCGGCGCCGGCAGCGATGCCCGCCGCCGCCTCATGCCTCGAGCCGACACTCTCCGCGGCAACGTGTCGACGGCGATCGAGCGGGAGAAGGCGTTCCACGCGGCCACGAAACCCGTCAGCGCGAGGCCAGGCAGCAGTACGAGCATCGGATTGCTCTGCATGTAGGGAAGAGCCGTCACCAGCATCTGGCCCCACTCAGCTTGTGGAGGCTTTACCCCCAGACCCAGGAAGCTCAGAGTGGCGACCGACACCGCCAGGCCCCCAGCGTCCCCGCTCGCGTACACGAGCGTGGCTCCGACGGCGGGAGGCAGCAGGTAACGGAGCACGACACGGAGCGGGTGGGCTCCGAGCACATTGACAGCTTCGACGTAAGGCTGTTGCCGCGTGGAGAGAACGCTGTTCCGCACCACGCGAGCGTAGTTGGGCCACCAGGCAAGGCTGAGTGCGAGCGCCATGTGGCTGTACCCGGGCCCGATGGCACCGAGGACCGCCAGGGCCACGATCAGGCTCGGGAGACTCATGGCGACGTCGACCAGCCGCATCAAGAAGTTGTCGATGACGCCACCGATGGTCGCGGCCAGCAGGCCAATCGTGCCACCGGCCACGATCGCCACCACCAGGACGAGCAGGACGGTGGTGGCGGTGGTTTGAGCAGCAGCCAGCAGCCGGCTCAGTTCGTCGCGCCCAAGGTCGTCCGTGCCTAGCAGATGCTGCCAGCCGGGGCCGGCCAGCGTCTTGGGCAGGTCAATGTAATTCGGGTCGTGAGGCGCGAGGATCGGTGCGAAGGTGGCGATCAGCACGACAGCAACGACCGCCAGGGTCGCCGTCCGCGGCAGGCCCTTGACAACGGCCAGAAGCCGTCTGGCTGTCATCCTGCAGCTCGGTTTGACGCCAGCCGCTGACGCGGGTCGGCGAGGGTCTGCAGAGCGTCGGCCAGCAGGTTGAGGCCGATCACAACCGCGACGAAGATGAGAAGAACCGCCTGCATCACCGGGAAGTCGCGGAACAGCACGGCCTGCAAGAAGTAGTTGCCGAGGCCATTCCAGGCGAACACCGTCTCCGCCACGATCGTCCCCGGCAACATCGAGAATCCAACTTGCGTGAGCAAGGTCGAGATCGTCTGCGGCGCGATATTGGGCAGCGTCTCCCTGAAGACGATTCTCGAGCGGGTGGCGCCGCGGCTCCGAGCGGTGACGACATAGGGGTTGCTGATCTCGCGCTCAAGAAGCACGCGAGCGAACATGCTGACGACGGCGGCCGGCGCCAGTCCAAGTGCGATGGTCGGGAGGATCCAGGACACCGGCCCGGTGTCCCCGAGGATCGGCAGTATCCCCAGCTTGAGCCCAAACACCAGGATGAGCACGGCGCCCAGGTAAAACATGGGGACCGACACGGCCCCGATCGAGAACGCCCTGATTGTTCGATCCACCAGACCGTATGGGCGTGCGGCCGCGAACAAGGCCGAGCCGACACCGACCGCTCCCGCGAAGATGGTTCCCAGGAGCAGCAGGATCAGCGTGTGTCTCGACCGATCGACGAGGTCAGGCGCGATTGGGTGGCCGGTTCTGAACGAAATTCCGAGGTCGCCGTGCAACGAGTTGCCCAGCCACAGCAGGTAGCGCTCGGGATAGGGTTTGTCGAGCCCCAGCTCCCGTCGTACAGCCTCGACTGTCTTGGTGGTCGCCGCGCCACCCGCCTGCTGTTCCGCCACCAGCCGCTCGACATGGCCCGGCGCCAATTGAATCAGCGCAAATATCAAGACGGTGGCGAACACCAGCGAGATACCGGTGAGCGCCGCCCGACGGGCCAGTCGCAAGGTGACTGGCTCCGTCAGGACGGCCCACAGCTTCATCAGCTCTCCGAAGATTCCCGGTGAGTGGTCAGAGAACCCCCAGCATGGCTGCGGTCATGAGACCCAGACACCATGGAGGGGGAAGTCGTAGTCGGTAGGCGCCAGCGAGACGTCGTGCACGCGCTTGCCTGAGGCCCAGATGCGGCTGGGATACGCGAGCGGCAGAACGGCCGCTTGATCACGGAAGAACCTGTAGACATTGTCGTAGGCAGTCTTGCGCTCGGCATCCGACTGAGCTGCCACCACGGCCGCAACCAATGGATCCAGCGACTTCTGGTCCATCCAGATGCGCCCCTCAGACGGATTCAGAGTGCTGACGAAGTAGTTCGTCAGGGTTGTCAGCGGGTCATACGGCGCGCCGATGGTCTCGAACAGGGTCAGGTCATACTTCCCGGCGGGAACGGCGTCGTGGTAGGTGGCATGGTCCACCGACGAGATGTCGACGTTGATTCCGACCGGCTTCAGCTCCGATTGAACGATCTCGGCAATCGCCTGCGAGCCGGGTGACACTTCGTCACTCACGAGGAAGGTCACGCTGAGATTGGTCGAGCCCTTCTTCCGAGTGCCGGTACCCGTCCAACCATCCGCCGTCAGCGCGTCTTGAGCGGCTTTGGGGTTGGCGGCCGGCACCGGGGTGCTGGCATCGTTCAGGGGGACGGCGGCAGGGTAGAAACCGCCGGCCGGCTGCGCGAACCCCTGGAGCCGGCTCTTGGTCAAGGCGGCGCGATCGACCGCCAGCGTGATGGCCTTCCTCACCGCCAGGTTGGTGGTGAGATGACCGGGCATGTAGTTGAAGGCGATCAGGAGCGTGGCTGTACCGGATCCGGTCACCAGGTGCACACCGTTCGCGGACTTCAGGGTCGAGGCCTGCTGTGGGGTGATCGGGGCGGTGAAGTCGCCGCCGATGAGGTCGACGTCACCACTGCCCACCGCGGCCAACCGGGTCTGGGCGTCGGGGATGACCTTGAGGACGACCTGGCTGACTTTCGGCTTGGGGCCCCAGTACTTGTCGTTCCGGGCGAACACCGTCTGGGTGTCCGAGTCGCTCACGAGCTTGAAGGGGCCGGTTCCAATCGGGGTCTGGTAAGCGCCCGACGCGTCGAACCCGGCCTTGCCCAGGAACCTCACCGGCCGGACGATGGTCAGGTCCTGCAGCAAGGGGGCGTATGGCTGCTTCAGGTGCATCACCAGCGTCATGTCGTCGGGCGCGTCTACGGATCCAATCGCGCCGGCCGCGCCCAGGAAGTCAGCGACACCGGGATCGGCGACCCACTTCTTGAGGCTCAAGAGTGCCGTGGCCGCGTTCCATGGACTGCCGTCGGAGAATTGAACATTCGGCCGCAGGTGGAATGTCACGGTGCGTCCATCCGATGAGGTCGTCCACGACTGCGCCAGGGCCGGGAGGATCTTCCCGTCCGGTCCGTATTGGACCAGCGGATCGAACACCATGGTCTGGGCGTTGAAGATCGCCTTGTACTTGAACGGATTCAGATTGCCCACGGCCTTCGACACGGCAATCGTGAGCGTGCCGTTGTTGTTGGGCGTGGCTCCCGTGGTAGTCGAACCGCTGGCGCAGGCGGTCAGAACGCCTACCACCACGAGCGCCGTTGCGCGACGCGTCCAACGCATGTCAGTCCTCCTCCGCAATCACTGAACCGCCGTCGCCACTTCCGGGTCTGATCGGACGAATCGGCTGGGCCGGAATGGTTCCAATGCCCGTTGCTGCTCCCTCAAGACGATCTCTGATCCCGCCAGCTCGGCGATGATCGCGGCCAGGCTTATGCCGCTGTGGGTCGCGGCGACGTAAAGCCCGTCAACGCCTGGTGCGTGACCGATTATCGATACGCGGTCTGTGGGCAGAGCCCGAACGCCGATCACAACCGACGTGCGGGATGCGACGCGAAGCCCGGGCAATCCCTCACGAGCCCGGCGTAAGACCACATCCGCCTTGAGAGCCAGGAGCTCGGCGGGCGTGTCCAGGGTCAACTCTGGATCGCCCTCAGCGTCGACCATCAAGACGCGCCGGTCACCGTTGGGCCTCACCGCCACGCCATTGACATGCACGATGCGGTGCGGGGGTGCCTCGTCGGACGGGACCTGGCAATGAACCAGCAGGCCCGCCACCGACGGTGAGGCGCGCTCGACCATCGGAATACTGACGTCGGCCAGGGCGGCGAGGGCCATGGTGTCGATGCCCGCCGCCAGCACGAAGATGTCAGCCTCGACGCTTGACCCGGATGCGAGCTCGGCCCTGGCCACTCGACCGTTCTGGATGGCGAAGCGCACGACCGCGTCCGACTCGACGAGGTCGCCGCCGGTGCGCCTCAGCCCATCGACCAGCGAACGCACCAAATGCGGCCCATCGATCCAACCCTCGTGTGGATAACACGCCGCCATGGAATCGGCGGGCAACCGGAGGGCGGGCTCCAAGTCCGACGCCGCTTGGGCGTCGACGAGTGAAACCGGATAGCCGCGGCCGACCATCTCGGCGACGTCGGTGCGGAGCTGGTCCATACCGCGGCCGGATACAACCTCGATATTGCCCGTCGGGTGCAGCCAGCTACCGTCGGGGAGCTCTCGCGCCAGGCGGTAAGCGTGCTCGACACCGGTCTTGTTGAGCTCGAAGTATTCGCGTGGGTAGTCAAGCCGGATCTTGCTGCTGGCGTTGAACCACGAGAAGGTCGCGCCCGTAGTCCCTGATCCGGCGCGGCCGGCATCCACGAGGACAACCGAAGCCCCGAGGCCGCGCGCCTTCAGTGCGATTGCCGACCCGATGGCGCCAGCGCCAAGTACCGCTACGTCCGCCCTATATCGCACCGCGTCCCCATCTCCTCAGACCGATTGACAAGACCTGATCGAGTTCGTGGGCTCCCCTCGAATTGGCCGGAAGCCGTAAACCGAATGAATGGACTAATTCACCAGTGGATGCTAGACTGAATGGCCTCAACCGTCAAGTACCACCCCGAGCCGGTACCACTCCGAGCCGGAATTGGGCTGAACTGAGAGGAGGCGCACCACGATTGCGGCCGGATGCGAGCGTGCACGAAGACGGCCTCGTGGGATCGGCGGGTGGCTTCGATTCCGACGCGACCATCGACGGCAGCGAGCTCGTCGCCGGCCAGGCCGCCCACCTCGAGGCCCAAATGGCGATGTTGTTCACCCGGCGCTGGATTCCGCCGACACAACGTCGGGTCGCGCGGTACCTGATGGACAATCCAACCGACGGCGTCTTTCTCTCCAGCGTCGAGCTTGCCTCCCGAGCCGGGGTCAGCCAGGCAACCGTGACGCGCCTCGCCACCTCAGTCGGTTTCAAGGGCTATACCGACTTCCAGCGGCGCCTGCGGGTGATGGCCATGAACCGACATGCCCCGGCGACGGCCAGGAGCCGCAACAAGCTCCAGGCGGCGGTGCGGGCCGAGATACACAACCTGAGTGCGCTTGAGGCCATCGTTGCCGACACCCGGTTGATAGGGAAGATCGGGCAGAACCTCGCCGCCTCCCAGCCGTTGGTCGTGATGGGCGTGAGAATGGCGTCCTACGCGGCGTCGTACTTCGCCTATTTCTCGGCCAAGGTCCATCCGGACGTTCGCGTGGTGACCTTTGGCGGATCGTCGGGACTGGACCAGCTCAGCCAGGCTCGCCAGGCGGGAGCGACCTGGCTTCTCGGCTTCCTTTTCCCGCGCTACCCCAGGGAAGCGCTCTTGCTTCTAGAGCACGCTCGTTCATCGGGGATGAAGACGGTGGTGTGCACCGATCGAGTGCCCGGCCTGGCGGCCGACTACGCGGACATTGCGTTGCCGGTGGCGGTCGGTCGCCGCCTGGTGTTCGACTCCCACGCCGGGGTGGTCGTTCTGGCCAATGTGTTGTTGGAAGCTCTGAGCGACGCCAACCCCGTCAGGACGCAGCAACGACTGGAGGAGTACGAGCGCATGGTGACCGACCGAGACGTGTTCGTTCCCAACCGCGACTCTCAGCCGTAGCCTTGGTGACTGGCCTGACGACGAGCGGTACCGGTAGTCACAGCCATG
Source organism: Candidatus Dormiibacter spiritus (assembly GCA_003244185.1). Classification (GTDB taxonomy): domain Bacteria; phylum Chloroflexota; class Dormibacteria; order Dormibacterales; family Dormibacteraceae; genus Dormiibacter; species Dormiibacter spiritus. The sequence continues at coordinate 45,390 of QHBT01000027.1, forward strand.
GCGGACCGAGCCTGGAAACGAGATTTGGCAGCCTCTTTGCGGAGCTCGCCGAGATTGGACGCCGCCCCGACGGCTCCTACGACCGCAAAGCCTGGACGCCGGAGGACGCATCGGCTCGCCAGTGGTTCCAATCTCAGGCCTCGCGATTGGGACTGGCTTGCGAGGTCGACCGCAACGGAAACCTGTGGGCCTGGTGGGGTGGACCCGGCGCGAAAGCGGTGGTGACAGGCAGTCACCTTGACACCGTCGTCGGCGGTGGCGCCTTCGACGGAGCGGTCGGGGTGGTGGCGGGATTCGCCGCCCTGGAGCACCTGATGCGGTTGAACCGACCTCCACGCCGCCCGATCGCGGTCGTCGCTTTTGCCGACGAGGAGGGGGCCAGGTTCGGCGTACCGACCTTTGGCAGTCGCTTGATGATGGGGCAGCTGGAGCCCGCGGCCGTGAGGCGGCGCGATGACGGGCATTCGACGACTGTGGAAGAGGCCCTGCGCGCCGCGTCCCTCGATCCCGACGCGCTGGGCGCCGATGAAGCGCGGGTGAATCGGATCGACACCTTCATCGAGGTCCACATCGAACAGGGAACGGACCTTGCGCACGCTGATTACCCGATCGGCCTGGCGGAATCGGTGTGGCCGCACGGCCGGTGGCGGCTCAGCCTGGCCGGGTCGCCCAACCACGCGGGCACGGCCCGCATGCGTGATCGGCACGATCCGATGCTGGTCGCCGCCTCTGGCATCCTCGGCGCTCGTCAGATCGCCAGCGACGATGCCGTCTTTGCGACCGTCGGCAAGGTGGCGATCAAGCCGAACAGCGCCAATTCCATCGCCGAGAGCGTCGATCTCTGGCTGGACCTTCGGGCCTCGAGCGATGTGATTCTCGACGCGGCGCTGGAAGAGTGGATGGCCGCCGTGCGCAAGGCCGCCCAACCGCACACGGTCGATCTCAACCTGACGTGCGAGTCGCGGTCCCTCGGGGTCGGGTTCGACCGTGGCCTGCGTGAGGCGATACGGGAGTTGGCCGGCCACCGCCCAGTGCCGACGCTGAGCACGGCCGCCGGGCACGATGCCGCTGTGCTGGCGAGCTCCTGCAGGACGGCGATGATTTTCGTTCGGAACCACACCGGCATCAACCACGCGCGCGCTGAGGCGGCAACCCTGGAGGACTGTGCGGTGGCAACCGACCTCCTGGCGGCCGCATTCCTGCGACTCGCAATCGATGAGCCAGCAGAGGGGGTCTGAAGTGGTGCGTGCCAATGCCGCCGTCGAAATTGGTAGCGGCCTCAAGGCCGACGATGTCGTTGCCGTTGCTCGCGAGCACCAGCTGACATCGCTGTCGACGGAAGCCAGATCGAAGATGACGGAATCGGCGCGCATCGTCGCAAGCCTGGCCGACTCGGCGCTGCCGACCTACGGTGTCTCGACCGGTTTCGGCTCGCTCGCCAATACGTACATCCCTCCTGACAAGAGAGATGAGTTGCAGCGCGCGCTGGTGCGGTCGCACGCCGCCGGGATGGGCGCTCAAGTTGAGCCTGAAGTCGTGCGCGCCATGATCTTGCTGCGCGCGCGGACTCTCGCCATGGGGTTCTCCGGGGCCCGACCGGAGGTGGCCGAGACGATGCTGGCCCTGCTGAACGCGGGCATTACGCCGGTGGTCCGGGAGCATGGATCCCTCGGAGCAAGCGGAGACCTGGCGCCGCTGGCTCACTGTGGGCTCGCTCTCATTGGGGAAGGTGAGGTGACCGACAGCGGCGGACGGCACGCGCCCTCCGCCGAGGCACTCGGAGCGGCCGGCATCAGACCCCTCACGCTCAGCGTCAAGGAAGGCCTGGCACTGATCAATGGCACCGACGGGATGCTGGGGATCCTGATCCTCGCTCTCCACGACCTGCGGCGGCTGCTCAAGGTCGCCGACCTTGCCGCGGCGATGTCGACTGAGGCGTTGCTGGGAACCGACCGCGCCTTTGCCGCTGACCTGCAAGAGCTCCGGCCGCATCCCGGGCAGGTAGCGAGCGCCCGCAATCTCACGCGGCTCCTGGCGGGTTCAGCCATCGTCGCCAGCCACCGCCTGGGCGACGATCGCGTCCAGGACGCCTATTCAATTCGCTGCACCCCCCAAGTCCACGGGGCGGCGCGCGACACCGTCACCCACGCCGAGCGGGTGGCCGACATCGAGCTCGCCTCCGCCATCGACAACCCGATGATCCTGCCCGACGGCCGGGTGGAGTCGTGCGGGAACTTTCACGGTGCCCCGCTCGGCTTCGCCTGCGACTTCCTGGCCATCGCGGCGGCCGAGGTGGGTGCCATCTCCGAGCGCCGGACCGACCGCCTGTTGGACCCCCGCCGCTCGCAAGGGCTGCCGCCGTTCCTCGCGGTGGACGCCGGCGTGAACTCGGGAATGATGATCGGCCAGTACACGCAGGCGGCCATGGTTGCGGACAACCGGCGGCTCGCGGCGCCCGCCAGCGTCGACTCGATTCCTACCAGCGCGATGCAGGAGGATCATGTCTCGATGGGTTGGGGGGCCGCCAGGAAGCTGCGTAGCGTAGTGGCCAACCTGGGCCGGATACTCGCGGTGGAGCTTCTCTGCGCTGCGCGCGGGCTCGATCTGCGTGATCCGCTTGAGCCGGCGAAGGGTACGGCGGCGGCCCGGCTCTCAATTCGGTCCGTGGTACCCGGTCCGGGGCCGGATCGGTGGCTCAGTCCGGACCTTGAGGCCGCTGAACGCCTCGTGATTTCGGGCGACATCCTCGTCGGCGTCCAGGCTGCCGTGGGAGCGCTGGAATGAGCCTTCCCGGCGCCAGGCCAGTACGCGCGCCCCGCGGTACCGAGCTCAGCTGCCGCTCGTGGCCCCAGGAGGCCGCGATGCGAATGCTCATGAACAACCTTGACCCGGAGGTCGCCGAGCGCCCCGACGATCTCGCGGTGTACGGGGGCCCTGGGCGTGCAGCACGCTCCTGGCAAGCGTTCGATCGTGAGCTCGTTGCGCGGGCTGGCCGACGACGAGACGCTGCTGGTGCAGTCCGGCAAGCCGGTCGGTGTCTTCCGAACACACGAGTGGTCCCCGCGCGTGCTGATCGCGAACTCGAACCTGGTGCCGGAGTGGGCCACCTGGGATGAGTTCCGGCGCCTCGAGCAGCTCGGCCTGACCATGTACGGCCAGATGACCGCCGGCTCCTGGATCTACATCGGGAGCCAGGGCATCCTCCAGGGCACACCGGATGTTCGCGACGTCATGGTCGGCGGCCGGTGGATCGTCCGGGACGGGGTGCACGCGTCGCTGGATGTGTCAGCCGAGCCAAAGGCTGCCATTCGTTGACCACGCTGGTAGTTGATCGAATCGGCCTCCTGGTCACGAACGACCCAGCTTTGGGCGACGGGCCGCTCGGGATACTCCGGGATGCGGCCTTGGTAATGGAGGGTGGTCAAGTCATAGCCGTCGGCCGATCGGGCGCCGCCGGCGACGAGCACGTGGACGCCGGCGGCAGGTGTGTGCTGCCCGGCTTTGTTGACAGTCACACGCACCTCGTTTTCGCGGGCGACCGATCCGACGAGTTCGCCGCCAGGATGGCCGGCCAGCCCTACCATGCCGGTGGCATCCGGGTCACGACGGAAGCCACGCGGGCGGCGAGCACCGACGAGCTGACCGCACTGGCGCGCGCGCGGCGAGCCGAGGGTTTCCTGGCCGGGATCACGCATGTCGAGATCAAGTCGGGATACGGTCTCGATGTCGAGACCGAGCGACGTTGCTGCGAGGTCGCGTGCTCCTTTACCGACGACGTGACGTTCCTCGGCGCACACGTGATCCCCGTCGAGTACCGGGATCGGCCCGATGCCTATGTCGACCTTGTGTGCACGGACATGCTGGCAGCGTGCCGGCCGTTCGCCAGGTGGATCGACGTCTTCTGCGAGGACGGCGCGTTCGATGCCGACCAGTCGCGCGCAGTGCTGTCAACAGGTCGTGAGGCAGGCCTCGGGCTTCGGGCGCATGGGAATCAGCTTCGGGCCGGCCACGGTGTGCGGCTGGCTGTGGAGATGGGAGCGCCATCGGTCGACCACTGCACGTACCTCGCCGATGCCGACGTGGACGCGTTGGCCGGTGGCGACACGGTGGCCACGTTCCTGCCGGCAGCCGACTTCTCGACGCGCCAGCCTTACCCAAACGCCCGTCGCGTAATCGATGCTGGGGCTCCGGTGGCGATCGCCACCAATTGCAACCCGGGCTCAAGCTACACGACCTCGATGAGCTTTTGCATGGCCCTGGCGGTGCGCGACCTCCACATGACGATCGAGGAGGCCCTGTTGGCGGCGACCCTGGGAGGAGCCAACGCACTGCGCAGAAAAGACATCGGTCGCCTGTCTCCTGGAGCCCGCGCCGACGCCGTGCTGCTGGACGCACCCTCGTATACGCACCTCGTCTACCGGCCGGGCGTTCCGCTCATTGCGGCGACCTGGTCGGCAGGGTCGCGAGTACCCGGCCGATCCGGCGATGAGCGATGGCCAGTCAATGGCTGAGCACCCGCTCAAATGGCAGCAATGGTTGACCCGGTGGGACGAGCAGCAGCGCGGATATCTACCCCATCGCGAAGAGCGGTTCGAGGTCATGCTGGATCTCTTGGAGGCAACCACCAAGACCCGCGAGCCGCTGGTGGTCGACATCGGATGCGGTCCGGGATCATTGGCTTCTCGGGTGCTCAAGAGACTGCCAGGCGCCAACGTCGTGGCGGTCGACAACGATCCGGTCCTGATGCAGCTCGGCCAGGCCGCACATTCCCAGTCGCCGCGGCGGATTCGCTGGATCGACGCCGACCTGCGCTCACCACTTTGGACGCAGGCCCCTGGCATGCCTGACCAGGTGGATGCGGTGGTGTCGACGACCGCACTGCACTGGTTGCCATCAGACCGATTGGCCGCCCTGTACAGGCAGCTCGCGGGCCTGCTGAGGCCGGGTGGGATATTCATCAATGGAGACGACATGGCATTCGGGTCCAACCAAGGTCGTATTGCCGAGGCCGTGCACGCTGTCGGTGCCGGCAGGGCTGACCTCAAAGGAGAAGTCGAGAGCTGGGACGATTGGTGGCGCGCAATCGAATTGGAGCCCTCGTTGGCGGCCGCCTTCAGCCAACGTAACCAGCGGCAGGATGGCCAGCAAACCTCCCACCAACCATCCAGTTACGCGTCGCACCGAGAGGCTTTGCTGCAGGCGGGCTTCGCCGAAGTGGCAACCGTCTGGCAGGTTCTAGAGGATAGGGTCCTGGTCGCCGTTCGCTAGCGGTCGCTGGGAGTCTTGGACGCCGACCAGCGCTTTTTAACGATCCATGCATTTCTTTGGAAGATGACGGCCGTCGAACCCAAGGCTGTGACCGAGGCGAAGGCCTGGATCCAACGCATAGTCATCGGCACTATCGGCGTCGAGCTGGCCGGCACCCTGGTCAACGTACTCACCGCGTCCATCCCCAAGTAGCGGCGGGACGCTAGGCGAGCGAAGCCCAAGGCGATGGTCGATCCAGGCGGCATTCTGAACGCGCTGCATCAGCTGCAGGACACGGTGAACGGGATCAAGGATTCAGTCACCGCGATCGGCGACGCGCTGAATTTCGTTGCCAACATCGAGCGCTTCATCAAGAGCACCGCTCAAGACGTCGCGCATGCCGCGGCAACTTACGTCTTCATCACAGCTGACCCCTACGATCCGAAGCACGCCTTCGTCGAGACGGAGGCGATCAACAAATGGCTCCCGCTCACCAGGTCGGTTGCGAACGGTGCGCTGACGGTGGCGCTCACCTGGGGGTTCTTTCGCGTCATGTTCGCACACGGCACACACAGCCAGCACGGCCTCCGCCAGATGCTGCCCCGAGCCATGCTCGCGGCCATCCTGATCAACTTCTCCACCGTCCTCATCCAGGCGGGTGTGGAGGCCACGAACGCAATGAACCTGGTAGTGCTGAGGGCCAACCAGGCCGACCACTTCAAGCTCCTGCTGGGGTGGTTGCTGCCGGTGTCCCAGCCGAGCGATCTGACGGCGCCGGCCTGGAATGTGCTGGCGCGCCTGGCGCTCGTCCTCTCCTACGGGTTGCTGGCCATCGTGTACATCGTCCGCTTCACGGTGCTGGTGATCCTCACGATTCTTGCTCCCCTGGCTGCGCTGGCCTTCGTGCTGCCCGAGACCAGCCACTACGCCAAGCAATGGGGACATCTGTTCAGCCTCACGCTGCTCATGCAGCCACTGCAGCTGTTGATCCTGGAGATCGGAATCACGCTTGACGTGACCTGGCAGAGGCTGCCGCTCTTCCCAGTCCAGCACCTCTTCGCGCTGGCCGCCGTCTACATCTGCTTCAAGGTGCCGGGCGCCCTCGGCATGTCGACCAAGGTCTTCGGCAAGGCCAGCTCGGAGGCGAAGAAGGAGGCGGATCACGCCTGGAAAGCCGCCGTGAAGGTCCTGGCCAAGTGAGGCGATGGCAGTGAAGGTCGCCCTCATCGGCATGGCCATCGCCGCGGTGGTCTCCATGCTCGGAGCGGCACCTCGCCAGCACACCACCCCTGTCGCGGCCGGTGCACCTTCGGGGCCGGCGCCGGCTCACCTCTTGCTCCCGGTGCACGGGGCGGTGGTCACGCAGCCGTTCGGCTGCACTGAGTTCACCCTCGAGCCTTTCACCTTTGCCTGCCCCTCGCGCCACATCCATACAGGCCTGGACCTTGCCGCGGCGACCGGGACGCCGATCTATGCGGCGGCTGATGGCCGGGTCCAGGTGATCAACAGCGGCGGGGGTGGGTACGGCCTGCACGTGCAGCTGACGCACGCCGGTGGCCTTCTCACGCTCTATGGGCACCTGAGCTCGGCCGAAGTCACCGACGGCCAGCTGGTCACAGCCGGCAGCGAGATAGGTCGCATGGGCTCCACCGGCATGTCGACCGGCTCCCATCTTCACTTCGAAGTCCGCCGCGACGGCCGGCCGGTGGACCCAGTGCCTTTCCTGCCGGCCTCACTCAGCTAGGGAGAAAGAAATTGGTCAACAAGGTAATACTCATCGGGCGGCTGACAGCCGATCCAGAGGTGAAGGCGCTCCCCGCCGGAACGCACGTCACTTCTCTGCGGATCGCCACCAATTCCTTCGGCGGTCGGGAGGAGGACGGCACCCGCAAAGAGCACACCGAATTCCACAGCGTGGTGCTGTTCGGCAAGCTGGCCGAGGTCGCCGGCAGCTACCTGCGCAAGGGGCGCCTGATCTACGTCGACGGCCGCCTCCACCACCGCAGCTGGGACGGCGCGGACGGCCAGAAGCGCCATGCCAGCGAAGTGGTCGTCGACAGTTTCCAGATGCTCGGCTCGAAGCCGGAGGAGGCGGCCGCTTAGTCCATCCGATCCCGAGATCTTGAGAACCCGAGCAGGCATTTTTGCGTCCTCCCCCCGCGGGGCGGGGGGAGGCTGGGAGGGGGGCGTCGGCGGCCCGCCTTGGCCCCGCCGCCCCGTGGTGAGACCTTTGCGTCCAAGGTCCGTCAAATTCCTCTCGAGCGCCCGGGAGCTACGGCGAGATGCCCAAGGACCGAAATGGCGGCTCTGGTCCAGCCTGCAATCCAAGGCCCCCCACCTAACCTCCCCCCGAGCGGGGGGAGGACGACCTCAACCAAGAGCGTCTCAGCTTACTCGGGGACCGGACAGCTTAGTCCATCCGAGCCCGAGTAGTTGAGACGCTAAACGCCTCCTCGGCGTCTCAGGATCTCGGAGACCAGACAACCCCACATGCGGCGTCGGCGGCGCAGTCGTCGCGTCCATGAAGCCGCCACACCGGATCGCAGCTCGGCGGATTGCCCTCGCATGCCGGAAGATGAAACCGAGATGGGCGCTCGAATCGAGGTCGACCCCGAGCTCGCGCGGCGGCTGACAGGCGGGCTGCCGGTGACCGTCCTGGAAGCGGCGCCGCTGCCGGCGCCGCTTTCGCGTCTGCTCGTCATGGCGAGGAGCGAGCGGTCTGAACCGGACCGCCCGGGGCGAGTCTCCCTGGCGGGTGTTCTGGTTCCCACTCCGAGCGGGGCATTCCCGATCTCATCGCTGGGACTCGGCCGCGGTGCCCGCGCCCGCTTGCCAAGAAGCCTGGAACCGATGAAGACTCGGTGGGATGCCGGCGCGCTCTTCTTGCTGGACGAGGCAGGCGAGGACGTGCTGGTAATCGGCCAGGGCGCGATCGGCCAGGTGACGCTCTCGTGCGGGGCCTGGCCCGGACTGGTTCCGCTGGTCGGACCCCGCGCCCGCGCTCGGCGAATCGCGGGCGTTGCCGGAGCGGAGCGCGAGCTCGCGCGCTTCGCAGACGTACTGGCAGCGCTTCTCGACGCCGTCTACGCGAGCCGGCCGAGGACCCGCGAGCTGGCGCTTACCCTGCGCGCCGGCGAGGCGGGCGCGGAGGTGGCCCGGCGAGTGCTTGCGCAACTTGGTCGGGAGGCGTCCGGTCTAGTCGGCCGCGTCACCGGGTCCGGCGGCCCGGCCCAGCAGTTCCGGCCCGGCCTCGCTGGACAGCAACGCGGCGAGAGCGCTTTCGACGACGTTGGCGGCCAGGAGGCGGCCAGGTTGGAGCTGGAGACGGTCTGCCTCGGGCTCAGACAGCCAGAGGCCTTCCACGCCTGGGGGGCCCGCCCGCCGCGAGGGGTACTGCTCTACGGGCCGCCGGGAACCGGGAAGACCATGCTGGCTCGGGCACTTGCTCGCGAGTCAGGCGCCACCTTTCTGCACGTCCGGGCGACCGATGTGGTGTCCAAGTGGTACGGCGAGGCGGAGCAGCGGCTGCAGCGGTCATTCGACGAGGCCCGCAGGCGAGCGCCCGCGGTGCTCTTCTTTGACGAAGTCGACGCACTGGCCCGCGATCGCGGGGAGGCCCACGAGGCGACTCACCGCATGGTCTCGGCTTTCTTGGAGAACATGGACGGCCTGCAGCAGCTGGACGGCGTCGTCGTGCTGGCCGCCACCAACCGGCCGGAGGCGGTGGACCCCGCGCTGATGCGCCCGGGACGCTTCGACCGACTGGTCGAGGTGCCGCTGCCCGACCGGCGTGGCCGGCGCGCCATCTTCGAGGTTCATCTGCGGCAGGCCGAGCGCAAGGCAGGCCGGCCACTTTTCGAGCTTCCGGACGAGCCTGGATGGGAGCGGCTGCTGGATGTCACCACAGGTCTCAGTGGCGCGGAGCTGGCGGAGGCGGTGCGGCGAGCGCTGGAGGTTCGAGTGCGGAGCGGCGCGACCGACGGAGCGATCACGCCGGACGAGCTCATGCTGGCCGCGGCCGGCGTTGCACGCACCTGCTGAGGGCAGGGAGCACCATGACTGTCGACGCCGTCCAAGGTCACACCGCCGGTTGAAGCCAAGCTCTGTCCGAGAGGTGCTGGCTACAGCGGTGACCGCTTCCCGTGAGTGGTAAACGCATCCGGCTCGCCATTGATCGGCCCACCCGCGCCCAGCGAGGAGGGCCTGCCGCACTTCCCTCACTCCGCTGAGGTCTCCGCGATCAGCAGGTCCACAACATCCTTCAGTCGCTGCCTGCGGGCGAAGGCCCTGCGCTGGCGATTGGCGCCATTTCCTCCAGCCAGCGTAGCGGCCAAAAGGCTCGAGACCTCCTCCCAGTCGCCCTGCTCTTCAAGCGCCGGCCGCACGCAGCTGAGGAACCTCTCGATAAGTGTTTTGGCTGGCACCGAGCCGGGCTCCTCGATGTCCAAACAGCTCACCGTCGATGCCATACCGAGCAGCCCGCCAGTTGGCCGCCACCAGGAGCTCCGTACGCACCCCCGGTACAGGCTCTTCGCGCTGGGCCTGGAGGTGGCAGGTTCGCGCCAGGGCGCGAACCAGACCGGCCACCAGCACGGCCTCATCCACAGACAGGCAGACGTCAGTGACACGAAACTCGAGCGTCTCAAACCGCTCCGAGGGTCGGATGTCCCAGTACAGCTTCGTCGGCTCCGCGATGGTTCTGGTTTCCACCAGGAGCCGGATGAACTCCTCGTAGTCGGCGCGGGAGGAGAAGACGGGGGGAACACCAGCCATCGGCCACCGCCGCCACATCTAGCGACCGAAACTGGCATAACCGGAGTCGATGCCCAACCAGTACGGGGAGTTGGCGGCCAGCGCAAGTATGGGCGCGAGCCAGAGGCGCGCTCGATTCATGATCTGGATGGCAGCCTCGCGGCTCCCGATCCCAACATGGACGTGGTTGCCGAAGATCACCTCCTCCCGGGCGAGCTGCTGGTACTGGTTGACTATCCGCCCGTACCGCGTCTTGGGCGTGAGCTCCTGCTCGGCCCAGTGGGAGAAAGGATGGGTGCCGGCGGCGGCGATTCGGCATCCTTCGGCCGCCGCCGCGCTGGCCGCCGCACGCCGCAATCGGATGACTTCCCGGCGGACCTCGGCCAGCGTTTGACAGACAGGTGTCCCGACCTCGACTTGGGATAGGTAGAGCTCACCGGTCACCTCGTCTCCGACCTGCCTTGCGGCCCTGCCCAGGACTCGCTGGGCGTCCGACCGAAGTTCATGGGTGGCTGGGTCGACCACCTGATACTCCTCCTCGACGCCGAGAGTGAAGTCGTCCATCCGATGGTCAGTCCAGAACGCTGAGACGAATGTGGGCGCCTACCGAAGGTCGACCAAACACCTCCCAGGCGTTGCCTCCGCGCAAGACGAGCTCCAGCCAGCGTGCCTCGCCGCCACGCGCATCAGGCCAACCACTGCTGCCCGGTGCGAAGGCCAGTTGGCCGGGTTCAACCGCGAAGCTCGTCTCGCTGGCGATCACTTCTCTCTCGACGGTTCCTATCTTCAGCCGAAGCCGGGATCCGGCAATGCCCTCGACCCTCCTGGGCTTGATGGTCGCCATGGGCAGGTAGCACTTGATGCGCTGGATGCACCTCGGCGAAAGCGAGGTCCCCATGACCGTAGTCGGCGATCACGTGGACCAGCAAGGTCCAACTGATGCTACGGGAGGGCGGTTCGAGGCCCTGTGGACCGTGTGTCGATCACCTTCGGAGCGTGGGCAATGTCTTGCTGCTGCCGGAAGGGGTGCCTGCCGGCCGATCGAAATGTAACACTGTAATCATGACGCATCCAAATCTGGCAACCTGGCTCCAGGCCGAAGTGCCGGCCGGCTGGTTCCAGGAGCCGGCGCGGGCAGAGGTCGATCCTGACGAGATAGTTGTCGTCGGGGCGCTACCGGGAAGGCCCGGAGTGCCGCTGCGCGAGTTGGTTCAGAGCTTTCGAGAGGAATCGCGCCAGGTCCGAATGGGCATCGCTCAGAGGGCCGAGCTCCGCTTCGGCCGCCGTCTCTCTTGGGCGGTTGAGGTGGGCAGGGAAAGGTTCGATTTCACGAGTCTGGCGACGCCTGTCATGACGCGACTGCGGATGAGGGAGCGACAAGTCCTGGACACGCTGGTCGAGGCAAGTGTGGCGCGAAGCCGCAGCGAAGCCCTTGCCTGGTGCGTGAAGCTTGTGGCAGAGCACGAGGCGGACTGGATAGGAGAGCTGCGCGAAGCGCTGGTCAAGGTAAACGAACTGCGCAGGAGCGGCCCTAGAGCTCGGCAGCGGGTCAGGTCTCGGCGACCGTCTCCAGATGCCGAAGTACCTCGCTGAGGAGCGCGCGGGCATGAGCGAATTGTCGCCGCACCACCTGTTCCTCAGCTTGGTCCAAGAGGTCCACCAGCTTGCTGGAGCCTGACTGACCACCCAGCGCCGCCTTGACCTGGCCGATGGTCTGGGTGGCGAAGAGCAGCCCTCCACCAGGGTTGTCCAAGATCTCGGCCGCCACGCCCAGTTGATTGCGCATCCAGGTAGATCGGTCGACGCCGCCGTAGGGGAACGGCCCCTTCGGCCCCAGCACTTCCACACGGGCCATCCTAGTGGACGGCTGGGACAGTTCCACTGGGCTATCCTGCACGCCCTTCAGCGGGCGCCTTGTTCGTCGGCGTCGCCGCCGCTCAGGGCAGAGAAGACGATCATGCTGAGCAGCCAGCCGCCGTAGAGACCGCCAGCGCCGAAAATCAGGCCGACAATCAAGAGCGCCGCCACTGAGTCCTGGAATACGCGCTGGTAGAGCACCCAGCCGAAGAGTGCCAGCAGCGAGAAGCCGGCGCAGCCCGCCAGGGCCGCCAGCAGAATGGCCTGAAGCCGGCGCCCGTTCACGGGGCGCACTGAATAACGGCCCCCAGCCAGAGGAGCGGCGGGGGGCCCGCCGCCTGACAGCCGACCAGCACGAAACCTAAGGCAGCGGCGGTCTCTGCAGGCGGCGCCGGGCGCGCCGGATGCGGGAGTCGGTGTTGCGCCCAGCTTGCGCCACGGGAGGTTCCGAACGTAGTGACAGCCGCTTCAAGTAACCGGTAGTAATGGACCTGGAGAGAGAATTCAACTCCTCGCGGCGAGTAACCTCGGGCACCTTCACGTTCCTCTCTGAGCTGGCCGACGGGGACGGCGCCAGAGAGAAGCGGGAGCTGGCAGCGGCGCATCGCAATTGTGGGACAAAAGCCCATCCCTGTCAAGGACAACCTTCGCCTAGACAGCCAGATTTGCCTAGACATCCATGATCCGCAGATCGGTTGCCGCGCGGTCCAGGTGACCCGAGTGAATGTGGTTGAAGATGAAGCGCGTGCCGGGATGGCGGGCGGCAAGTGCCTCCGCCTCCGACCAACTCGTGTGGACGCTTGACTCGCTGGGCGCGGTCGCTTCCGTGATGGCGATATCGGCGCCTTCCACCAGCCGCTCGAGCGGTGGGCTGGCAGTCGTGTCCCCCGCGTAGGCGAGCACGCGTCCCTCCAAGTGCAGTCGGTAGCCCCGGCAGTCCATCTGACCATGCTCCAGCTTGACTGTCTGGTAGCGGATTTCCGCCACCTCCCCCTCTGCCTGAGCCTCCTGATAAGTGACTCCCGCCCGCTCCCGGGCATCCGGCCAATCGTCGCTCCAAGCCAGGCTGCAGAGCTGCTCGATCCGTTTCCTGACACCCGGCGGTCCCAGCACGGGCAGCTGGCCACCCGTCGGGTGAAACGCGCGATAGAGCAGAAAACTGGGCAGTCCCAGCAGGTGGTCGCCGTGAAAGTGGGTGAGGAGCACAGCCTCAATGCCGCCGGGATCGAGACCGAGGCGGTGCATGTGAGGCAGCACGGGCGCCCCGGCGTCGAGGAGGAAGCGGCCGTCGACGACCACAGCTCCGTTGTAGCGCTCGAGCGAGAACGCCGATCCGGTCCCCAAAAACGCCAGCTGCATCTCAGGCAAGAGTACGGTTCGGACGCGGCTTCGGCCGCAGCCTGCGCCGCTCGCTCAGAGGAGCCGGACGAGCTGTGCTTAGCCGGCGCTAGGCGACAGTGATGGCGGGGTTCAGGTAGACGTCCTGAACCGCGTTGAGCAGACCTACGCCTTCCTTCATCGGACGCTGGAAGGCCTTCCGGCCAGTGATCAGCCCAGTGCCGCCGGCTCGCTTGTTCACCACTGCGGTGGTCACCGCCTCCTGCAGGTCGGTGTCGCCCATCGAGGCGCCGCCTGAGTTGATCAGCCCCGCCCGGCCCATGTAGCAGTTGGCCACCTGGTACCGGCAGAGGTCGATCGGGTGATCGCTCGTCAGCTTCTCGTAGACAAGTTTGCTGGTCTTGCCTACCTTGATCGCGTTGAAGCCGCCATTGTTCTCCGGCAGCTTCTGCTTGATGATGTCGGCCTCGATGGTGACGCCCAAGTGGTTGGCCTGGCCCGTCAGGTCGGCCGACACCTCGTAGTTCACTCCGTTCTTGGTGAACTCTGAGTTGCGCAGGTAGCACCAGAGGATGGTGGCCAGGCCGAGCTCGTGCGCTTCGTGGAAGAGTCGCGCCACCTCGACGATCTGACGGCTGGACTGAGGCGAACCGAAGTAGATGGTGGCGCCCAGGCCCACGGCGCCCATCTCCCACGCTTCCCGCACAGTGCCGAACGGGATCTGGTCGTACTCAGTCGGGAAGGTGAGGAGCTGGTTGTGATTGATCTTCACAATGAACGGAATGCGGTGGGCGTACTGGCGCGCCACCGAGCCGAGCACGCCGAACGTCGAGGCCACCGCGTTGCAGCCGCCTTCGACCGCCAGCTTGACGATGTTCCCACCATCGAAGTACTCGGGATTGGGGGCGAAGGACGCGGCGGCCGAGTGCTCAATACCCTGGTCCACCGGCAGGATGGAGACGTAACCGGTGTGGGCCAGCCGGCCGTGACCGTAGATCGTCTGCAGGCTGCGCAGGACCCGGGGATTTCGGTCGCTCACGCTGAAGACCCTGTCGATGAAGTCGGGTCCGGGCAGGTGCAGGTCGTCTTTGCTGATGGTCTGGCAGGAGTGCTCCAGCAGCGAGCGGGCCGAGTCGCCGAGGATCTCCTCGATCCGCGAGGTGGCCGTCAAAGTGGCGGTGGCCATGGTGTCCTTCTCCTTGGGTGTTGCTGGCGCTGTCCGGCTTCAAACGGCTAGGCGCTCTTCTCTATATTGCACCGGTGCAGCTGCTGGGCCCGGAGTTCTTCGCTCGGGACACGCTCACGGTGGCCCCTGACCTGCTCGGCAAGCTGGTCTTCCGGGAGTTGGACGGCCGGCGCTATTGGGGCCGGCTGGTCGAGGTGGAGGCCTACTGCGGACCTCAAGACCGCATGGCCCACTCCTGGCGCGGTCTCACGCCGCGTACGCGGCCCATGTTCGGGCCGCCCGGCCACGCCTACGTCTACACCAGCTACGGCATGCATCGCTGCCTGAACTTCGTGACCCAGCTCGAGGGAGTTCCGCAGGCGGTGCTGGTGAGGGCGCTCGAGCCAGGCCCCGGGCTTGGCCGCTGTTCCGGTCCAGGCTTGGTCTGCCGGGAGCTGCACATCGTCGACACGAAGCTTTCCGGAGCGCCGTTGGTGCCGCCCGACCTCTATGTCATGGACGACGGCTTTCGACCTAAACCCGGCGCCATCGCCCAGACGAAGCGGATCGGCATGGACTACAGCAACGAGTGGGGCCATCGGCCCTGGCGGTTCTGCCTGGCTTCACCTCACCTGTCGCGGCCGCTGCCCCGCCGGCGGGCATAGAGATCGGCGTCCGCGCGGGCCACCAGGTCCGCGACAGTCTCACCCGGCTGCAACTGAGCCAACCCGAAGTGAAAACTGTGAGAGGTCGCGGCGCCGAAGCTCTCGGCCAGCCTAGTCAGGATCGTTTCCCCCTGGCCGAAATCCGCCGCCAGGCCCAGGACGAACTCGTCACCGCCCCAGCGGATGATCACGTCATAGGCGCGCAGGCCCTGGCGGAGGGTCTCGGCGAGCGTCCGGAGGAGTGCGTCACCCGCGGCATGGCCCTCCGTGTCATTGACCTGCTTCAGGGAATGCAGATCGAGAAAGGCGACCGTCAGCCGCTGGTCTCCCTGGCGCTCTGCCCTGCGCAGCTCCCGTTCCAACGCCGGCAGGCCGGCACCTCGGCGGAGGAGACCGGTCAGCTCGTCGGTGGCCGCCGCCGCCAGCAGCTCCGACATCCGGCGGAGCAGGTCTTCGGCCAGCGCGGGTTCAAGGCCGTCGAACCGGCTGGCTTCCGCGCCCACCAGTTGGGCGAGCAGCTCGGCAGTTCGGCTTACCCGGGCCATGCTCCCGGGCGGGGATCGTGCCGGGGAAAGGCATCCCAATCTCGCCGCACAGGGGAGAAGGTGTCGATTACCGAGCAGCCCTGAGGACCGGTCAGCGCCGAATGCGGCACATCCCCCCGCAGCACGTAGGTACCACCCGGCCCCAGCGTGCGGGCCTCGCCGGCGACTGTCAGGGTGATCTCGCCCCTAAGCACCATGCCCACCTGCTCGTTGACGTGATGATGCTCCGGAACCTGCGAATTGGGCTCCAGGTCGATGACTGCAAACGTGATCTGATCGCCCATGACTGCCCTCGCCTCAGCACCGCCCCAGATCGGAATTCGCTCCAGCTCCTCCAGCCGACCAAATACATCCATAGCCGGACTCTAGCAACCAAGCCAACGGGCTGGTGCGCGCTGCTTTGATCCACGAGGGCGCGTGATGGTCGCTTCGGTGGCCCTGCAGCTCACCTTCTTCAAGAGGCGCGGCTTTCTCTCCTGAGGTAGCCAAAGCTAGCCGTCCAAGCCTTCGGCTGCCAGAGGGTAGCCGGGCCTGTCGCTGCTCAGCCAGTGTTGGAAGGCAGCTTCAGTGCCCACATCCCTGCCGGCTTCAGCCGAAAGCAGGTAGCGATGATGCAGCAGATCGCAATACGCCTGGAGGGGGTCAGCTTCGGGGGGAAGGTGGCGTGCCAGCCGGCGCAGCCAGGGCTCGAACTCCTCAACGCGCCAGCGCATCCTGAGCAGCGGCTTGGCCGACTCGCCCCTGCCCTCCTTGACTTCGAAATAGCGGAGGTCGGCAAGGATCTGGCGGGCCTGGTTCTCAGCGGCTTCGACGCCCGTCAGTTCTCGCAGCCGGCTGCTGTGGAAGTTACGATCTCCGACCTTGAGCCGCAGGTGCAGGTGGTCGCGGCCTGGGTGCGGAATGACCTCCAGTTGATCCACCTGGAAGCCCAGATCGTTGAGTTTGGCGATGCGCTCAGTGATCAGGTACTGGCGATCCACCGGAATCCTTTGCTCGCTGCCCAGCTCGGTCCAAAGCCTCTCGTAACGACGGGCGATGTCGTCGCCCAAGCCCAGGTCGGCGCTGTCAAGAGACACGCCCTGTACGGCGGCAATGTCGCCCATCTCGCCCCCCACGTTGTCGATCATGATGCTGAGATCGTGCTGCCGCTGCCCGTCGGAAAGGCTGGGATGCAGTGCAGTCGTCTCCGCGTCGACCAGCAGAGTCTCGATGGCGCCGGCATCGTAGCGGTAGAGCACGTTTGAGAGTGAGCAATCGCCCCAGAAGCAGCCGAGGAGGTGGAGCTCGACAAGCAGGAAGGCGAACGCATCCAGGAGCTGATCACGGCGAGGACCGAAGCTTTCGCCCGAGAGCAGCTCTCGGTAGGAGAAGGAGTAGTCCACATAACGCGTAATGACAACGCCTGACTGCTCGGAGCCGGGATCCAACAACCTACGCAGCACCAACCCGGCCGCCCGCACTGCTGAGCCACCCAACTCCTCCAGGCGGCGGAGTGCGTGATATTCACGCGTTGCCAGTCCACCCGGCAGTTCCTTCAACGCAAACGTTGCACCGTGGAGCGCCAGGAAGCGGACCTCGTGACGCGAGATTCCACGCGGCAGGTCCACGATTCGATCGTCCTGCCAGCCAAGAAGGGGGCGGGCCCAGTCGAGTCCTATCAACCCTGACCACTCCGGGCGAATGATCACTGAATAGGATTCAGCGGCTAGCTTGTCGCTTTCATCGCTCAACCGGCGCAGATCCTTGGCTCGCCACTAAGGCCCACGGGCGAGCGGCAGACCAGCCCGCCGGTCAGCACTCCAGCCACTACGGCAGGCGTTCGATGATCGTGGCAGTGCCCAGGCCGCCGCCGCAGCACATGGCCTGCAGGCCGTAGCGCTGCTCGCGGGCTTCGAGCTCATAGAGCAAGTGACACATCAGCCGGGCGCCGGAAGCTCCCAGCGGGTGGCCCAGCGCGATTGCACCACCGTTGACGTTCGTCTTCGCCAGCGAGGCGCCTGTCTCCTGCGCCCAGGCCAACACGACCGAGGCGAACGCCTCGTTGGTCTCGAATAGGTCGATGTCGGCCAGCGCCAGGCCGGCCGCTTTCAGCACCGCCGCCGTACCGGGGATGGGCCCTTCCAGCATCAGCACAGGGTCGCAGCCGACCACGCGATGGGCCAGGATGCGCGCGCGCGGCCGCAGCCGTAGCTCCGCCGCCTTCTCCGGCGAGGTGACCAGCACCGCGGCGGCGCCGTCGGTGATCTGGCTCGAGTTGCCGGCCGTGATCGAATGGTCAGGGCTGAAGGCCGGTTTCAAGGCTGCCACAGCCTCGTAGCTGGCCTGCGGCCGGATGCCCTCGTCCACCGTCACCGTGCGGCTATGCCCATTCTCGGGTACCTCCAGCGGCAGAATCTGGCCGGCCAGCCGCCCTTCTCGCGTGGCGGTGGCCGCCCGCCGATGGCTCATCACGCTGAACTCGTCCATCGCCTGACGGCTGATGCCGTACTTGCGCGCCATCAGCTCCGCCGAGATTCCCTGCGGGACCAGGTTGTAGCGCTCCAGCAGCTCCGGCGGATAGGGCAGACCAGGCCCCTGCGTCACGTTCGCGCCCAGCGGCACCCGCGACATCGACTCGACGCCGCCGGCGACCACGACTTCGGCGGCTCCGCTCTGGACCAGGCTGGCGGCGAAGTGGATGGCCTGCTGGCTGGAGCCGCATTGGCGATCCACCGTCGTGGCCGGCGTCTCGACCGGGAAGCCCGCGGTCAGCCACGCGTTGCGGCCGACGTTGAGGCCCTGCTCGCCAGTCTGCGTGACACAGCCGAAGATGACGTCATCCACCGCGGCCGGCGCCAGCCCCGCGCGCTCGAGCAGCCCTTGCAGCACCAGTGCGCCGAGCAGAACCGGGTGCAGGTCGCGGAGCTGGCCGTTCCGCTTGCCCATCGGCGTCCGCACCGCCTCGACGATCACAGCTTCTCGCATCGTTTGTGTCTCCCTTTGGATCTCTGACCCCGCGGACGCACTCTGCCTATGGCGAGCGAGACGGGGAGGCTGATGGCTGCGGCGTCGGCACGCCTGGCGAGGCGCTCGTGCCCGGCGGTGGTGCCGGCTGCGTGCCGTGCTGGAGAGCGTCGATCTGCTTCAGGATCTGCCCGATCTGGTCCACATCCTTGGCGTAGGTCGCCAGGTCACCCCGCTTCAGAGCCGCCTGGGCATCGGTGTAGAGGGCGTTCGCCTGGGTGACCAGATCGGCGATCTGCTTCTGTGTGTCCCCGGCCGGAGCTGGACCCGCTGGCTGGCCCGGCGTGCCCAGCGTAGGCGGAGGTTGCTCACCGATCAGCTGGGCGAGCGCATTCTGCAGTGTCGGCTGGTAGACGACAGGGGTCTGACCGGTCGCATCCGTCAAGATCACGCGCTTCAGCTCGGGCAAGCTGCTCCCCGACCCTGTCGCTCGCAGGTAGATCGGCTCGAAGTAGAGAAAGGAGTCACCGATCGGCACCACCAACAGATTGCCCTCGATGAGCCCGGAGCCCTGCTGGTTGAGAAGCGTCTTGTCACTGGAGAAGGCAGGAGTCTGCTGAATGCGACTGGCGATCTGCTGCGGTCCCAGCACCACCTTGTCCTTGGGTAAGACGTAGGCGATGAGCTCGCCGTAGTGACCTGGATCATTGCGCACCGCAAGCCAGCCTGTGAGGTTCTGTTTGTTGCGCGGCGAGAAGGGGATGATCTGCAGGTACTCGACCCGAGACTCGCCGGGCAGTCGCATCTGCACGTAGTAGGGCCTGGCCAGAGCCAGGTCCCAAACATCCTCACGGTTGTAGAGCACGTTTGAGTCCGCAATGTGATAGGTCGCGTACATGACCGCCTGGATCTCGAACTGCTTGGGCGGCACGCGCAGGTGCGCCTGCAGGTCGGTCGGCATCGCCGAGAGCGGCTTCATCAGATTGGGAAAGGCTCGAGAGTACGCGGCGATGATGGGGTCGTGGCTGTCAGAGATGTAGAAGTCAACTGTCCCCTCGTAGGCGTCGACCACCGCCTTGACCGAGTTTCGAACGTAGTTGTGGCCGCCGGCTTGGTCCACTGTCAGGGGGACCGGCTGGGCGTAGGGATAACCGTCAGCGGAAACGTAGGCGTCCTGAATCCAGTAGATCCTGCCGGCCTTCGAGACGACCACGTAGGGGTTGTCGTAGAGGTCCAGGAAAGGGGCTATCGCGCTCACCCGTTCCTGAATGTTGCGCCGGAACAGCATCTGTGTCTTGTTAGAGATCTGGTCCGAGACCAACAGGTTGAAGTCGCCGGTCCGGAGTGACCACAACGCTCGGTTGGCGCCTGACAGGGGCACACCATGCTGACCTGAGTAATTGGTCCGCACGTTGAGATCGCCCTGCGGGTAGTCGAACTCCTGCGCCTTCGAGGGCGCCAGCACGTACGCGCCAGTCTGGCCGAAGTAGATCTGGGGCCGGGTGACGGTGAGCGGGCCCTGGGTGGGGATGTCCCGAGCGACGTAATCAGGCAGACCCTCGCCAGCGACAGCGCTGACAGGGCTGGCGGCCACGCTGTAGCCATGGGTGTATTCCAGCCGCTGGTTGACCCAGCGCTGGGCCTGGCTCGGCAAACGGTCAGGCTCCAGCTCTCGGGCGCTGATCTGGAGCTGCCGGGTTCGGCCGTCGACCAGATAGCGGTCAAGATCGATCTGGGGGAAGGAGTAGTAGGTGCGGATGGACTGCAGCTGCTGGTAGGTCTCGTGGATCTGGGTGTCGTCCCAAAGCCGCAGGTTGTCGATGGTGGCGCTGTCGTTGGCCAGGTCCTGGCTCGTGATCGACGCGTTCCCGCCGTAGGGCCGCACCTGCACGTGGTCGATGCCGTACGACTTTCGCGTGTAGTCGATCTCCCGCTGGATGTAGGGCGCCTCCTGGCTCGGCTCGGCGGGCTGGACCTGCACTCGCTGCACCACGCTGGGCACCACGCCGATCAGGATTGCCGCTATCAGCCAGACAGCCAGCGAACCGGCGGGCACCACCACGCGGCGGATGGCCAGGTTGACGAAGAGGAGCACTGCCAGCACCAGGGCGAGCAGTGCCTGGAACACTGCCAGTGCGCTGCGGATGTTCACGTCGGTGTAACCGGCGCCGTAGACGACGCCGTTGTGGGCCGAGACCAGGTTGTAGCGGTCCAGCACTGTGCCGAACGCGATAATCAGTGCCAGCAGCCCCAGCAGGGCCGAGAGATGGCCGATGGCGCGGCGCGAGAAGCGGAAATCGATGGTCAGCCCGTTCCAGGCGTGGAGGCCGGCTGCCAGCAGTCCTGTGAAGAAGACAAGCCCAAAGAGCCAGCTCTGCAGCGCTCGCAGAAACGGCATCGTCAACAGATAAAAGCTCACGTCCAGGCCGAACAGCGGCTCGCTGACGCCGCTCGGACGAGCGTTGATGAAGAGAAGCCACTCTTGCCAGCTGGAACTGGCAGTTAGGCCCAGGATCAGAGCCAGGAACAGGCTGACGCCGAGCGCCAGGTAGCCCCGTGGCGTCCTGACGATCCGGCGCCGGATCCCCACCGCGCGGAGGCCGCCGCTGGCGTTCATGCTCAGGGCCAAAAAGCCGTTGAGCCCGGCCACCAGGAAGGCCAGCAGGAAGGCGATCAGGAAGAGCCAGAACTGCGTCGCCACGCGCGTCCTGTAGACGGTCCCCAGCCCCAGCGCGTCGAACCACTGGTTCTCGGTGATGAAGCCGATCAGCGGTTGGGTGAAGATGAACACCGCCAGTGCGGCGGCGAAGAAGCCGAGGCCAATCCAGAAGCGCCGCGGCGGCCGGGGCAGCTTCACCTGCTGGAAGCCCTCGAACGGGGATCGCTCGAAGGGATCGAACGGCCCCTGGCCGTATCTGCGGGACATGTGACAAGAAGCTTAGGCCGCGCCCACTTCAGGCAGCCCGGCCCAAGCTGAATAGACCGCCGGCCCTCGGACTGCGCCTTTGCCGGACGCCTCGCGCTGCCGGCCTAGGCTTTGACCTGCACCTGGCCGTCGCTGACGCGGACCTGGAGGCGCGGCTGGCAGAAGGTCGCCGGCGCTCTCACCACCTCCCCATCGTCGACGCGGAACTGGGAGCCATGCCAGGGACAGGTGACCACCCCACCCTTCACCTCGCCCTTGCCGAGCGGGCCTCCCGCGTGGGAACAGGTGGCGCTGATCGCCTGAAACTGACCGCCGAAGCGAGACACCAACAGCGCCCGGCCGCCGGCCTCCAGCGGCTTCGTCTGGCCCTCCTCCCAGTCGGAGCTCGCGCCGACGGCTGTCCAGTCCTGCGGCCCTGATTCCCAGGCTGTGTGGTTGACCATCACGCCGTTGTTCATGACCAGTTCGCCGCCCAGATAGGCAGCGGCCGAGCTGATGCTCAGACCTGTGGCTGAGTAGCCGATAGCACGTAGCCGATGCCCGCGCAGCCTGGCGCTGAGCGAGACCACCTGGCAGGCCAGGCCCGCGGTATTGAGCAGAGCGTGCAGCATTCCCAGGCGGCGTTCACTG
Organism: Candidatus Dormiibacter spiritus; assembly: GCA_003244185.1. Classification (GTDB taxonomy): domain Bacteria; phylum Chloroflexota; class Dormibacteria; order Dormibacterales; family Dormibacteraceae; genus Dormiibacter; species Dormiibacter spiritus. The sequence goes on from QHBT01000027.1 coordinate 67,458, forward strand.
CCATAGGTGGGTGTCCAGTCGGCCAGCCCGGTCGCCACAGCGCCCAAGGCTGAAACGGAGCCGGCCGCGCTCAACAGTCCGGCGGACTTGCCGGCGCCGACCAGGTCCAGCAGCAATGAGGAGATCCAGAAACCGATGGGCAGGTCTGTCACCACCGGATGCAGTGCGTGGCCGAGCCAGCGTCCGTGCAGCAGATCCTTGAGCCCGGCCACGGAGTCGAGGATCGGGTTGGTGAGCCCGCTGACGGTGTCAGCCACCTGGTCCAGCCAGGGCAGTTCGGAGAGGCGGTCCACGAGCTCGCGCTGAATCATGTTCCAGAGCGTACGCCCTGGCCGCAGCGGGCGACTATCGGGGGCGGAAGCTGCGATTCCGGGACCGCGGGCTCCCCTTTCGCCAGCCTCGCGGGCGCCCTCATCGACCCCGTAAGAAGAGCATGCCGGATCGAGACAGTCCTTGGTAATCTCTTCCCATGAGAATTACCATGGATTCGGTAGGCCGTTTGGTCGTGCCGAAAGCACTTCGCAGCGAGCTGGGAATCAGCGGGTCAGCGGAGCTCGAGGTCGTAGCGCGCGACGGCGTGATCGAGCTGGCGGTGGCTGACGCGCCAGCGCGCATCGATGACCATCAAGGCCAGCCGGTGATTGTTACCGACGGCCCGATGGAGCCTCTGACAGTTGAGGGCGTGCGTGCGGCGATTTATCGCGTGCGTCGATGATCGCCCCTGACTCGAGCGTCACGATCGCAGCCGCGGCACCGTGGCACGTAGCACACGAGGCCGCGGTCAAGGCGCTTGCTGCAGAGCAGTCGTCCCTGATTGCTCACGTGGCCTACGAGACCACTGCGGCGATGAGCCGGATGCCTGCGGGCCAACGGCTCGCCCCGGCGGTCGTACTTGAATGGCTCGAGCGTCGCTTTCGAGCTCGATGGTTGGTGCTGCCTGCGAGCGCGGCGCGGAACGGCTTGCGAGCGGCGATCGAACTGGGCATCCGTGGCGGGGCGCTCTATGACGCGTTGATCGCGGCAACCGCAGCGCACCACAATCACACGCTCATCAGCGCCGACCGTCGGGCGGCGCCAGTCTATACAGCCTTCGGTGTCGAGGTGATCTACATCGTCGCTGCGTGAGCCGGAGTAACAGCAGGAAGGCGCTGACCATGGGACAGACATCCTTTTGGGAGTGCCCGGAGCTGGCATAGCGGTGGCGTGGTCGACCCCGCCGCGGTCCTGAGCTCTGCGGCCCAGCCCCCCCTGGCCAGCTGCCCCCCGATGCGACTCACACCAGGTTGGTGGGGTCCAGGAGGTCCTCTTTCGGCCGCTCGATCCTTGCCTGCGAGCGCATGATCTCGATCAGCTTCTTGCGGCCCTTCGGCGGTCCGATCATGATGGCGCCCACCAGCCGGTCGGCCCGAAAGAACAGCTTGCGATAGAACTTCTGCTCGAATGAGTAGGTGCGCACCGACTCGAGTTCGGGCTCGATGTCAGGGGTGATCCCCATCACCGCCAGGGTGGAGCCGAACATGGTGGTGGTGTAGGTCGGGACGTCGAAAAAATCCTCCCCCGCCCCTGCCATGTTGTGCGCCGCCGTGCGACCGTGCGCTTCAGCGTTGTCCCAGGTGCCCATCTGGTTGTGCCTGCCCAGCATTGAGTCGTAGAAGACAGCGATGTCGCCGGCCGCATAGACATTGGGCGCCGCAGTCTGCAGGCGCACGTCGGTCACGAGGCCGCGCCTCAACTCAGCCCCCGTGCCCTGGGCAGGCTCTACGTAGTAGTCAAGGCCGACCCCGTAGCTCATCATCTCGAACTCGACTCGGCGGCCCTGCTGGGTCTCGCCCTGAAAGAGACCGTTCTGCCGGGAAAAGCGCTGGACCTCGTCCTCGCAACAGAATTCCACGCCCATCGCCTCGCCCAGCTGCCGGCAGAGCTGGCCGCCTTCGGCGTCCAGGATGTAGCGGAGGAACCAAGGGCCGCGCATGATCCAGGTGACGCGCTTGCCGCGATGGACAAGCCCCTCGGCGAGCTCGTAGGCAATGAAGCTGCCGCCCATGACGAGCACACGCTCGCACTCCTCAGCCCGGGCGATGATGGCCTTGGTGTCGTCCAGGGTCTGAAAGCCGTAGATCTCAGGCACTTCGTCGGAGCCAGGCCAGGGCGGCGGCTTGGGCCTGCCGCCGGTGGCGATGAGCAGCGCGTCATAGGGGAACTCCTGACCACGGCTGGTGCGCACCAGCTGGGCTTTGGCGTCCACCTCGGTGGCCCAGGTTTCGAAATGGATCTCCAGCCCCCGCTCTGCGTACTGCGCCAGCGAGCGCATCATCACCTTTTCCTCTCGAACCTGGCCGCGTAGGTAGCGCGGCAACGCCACCCGGTTGTAGAGGGGATGCCGCTCGGCGGCGATCATTACTATCGAGCACTCGGCGTCCTGGGCCCGAAGCTCTTCGGCGCAGGTCTGGCCGGCGATGCCGTTGCCCAGAATGACGTAACGCCGGCTCACCTGTGCACCGCCCGCGGCGGCCGCTCAGAGCCCACGCGAGTAGATAAGGGCGTGCTTCTCATCGTGGGCCCGATCGTAGCCAACCGCCTGGAACGTGTCAGCGGCAGGGTGATCCTGTGGCGCCAACAGCGAGCAGGCCGCCACGGCCTGCGCGTCAGCCTCAGCCCGGAGGCGGTAGAGGAGCTCCTCCAGCGACGACCCGGTCCCTGCCAGGAAGGTGACCGCCATCTCGGGCAGCCAGTTGCGGCGCAGGAGTGCGAGCGAGCGCCTCCCCGGTCCGACCCTGACCAAACCCTCGTCGATCAGCTTGCCGAGCAGGTCGGCATCGGGCCTCAGCGGGCCGCTCCAGTCAGCGGTCACTCCGCCGTACGCGGCCAGAGCGGGATCGCTCTCGACCAGCCGCGCCAAGACCTGCACGTCGCCCGGCCGAGCCAGTTCGGGGAGCTCACCACCCTCCAGCCGTGCACCTGTCCAGGTGACGCAGTCAGTCAGCTCTTGAAAACCTTCGCTCCGGAACAGAGTGGCCGCCTCGGGTTCGCCCGTGTAGAGCCGTACTTCGCTGAAACCGAGCCGGCGGGCCTCCATCAGGGCCTGGCGCAGCATGGAGCGGGCCACCCCCTGGCGGCGGTATTCGGGCGCCACCCGGAGCGCGTGGTAAAGAACTATCCCGGGCGCGACCGGCAGCAATCGCTGGATGCCAGCCACCTCGCCGTTCCGCTCGGCGGCCTGGAAGGTGGCGGCGGGATCGGCCAGCCAGCTGTCTAGCTGGTGCGGCACGTGGTCCCGCCCCTCCCAGACCTTCTCGCAGATGGCCTCGATTCGCTCTCGATCGGCCGGCCTGACAGGCCGCAGCATCACCTCTCCGCTGTCCATCGGAAGTCAGGCTAGGGAACGAGTGCCGGCGGTCGCGGGTGACTGGTCAGTTCGGGTCGCGCTGCGGCGCCCAGTGCAGGACGCCCGCTACAGTGTCCCCGCCGGCGAAGACCAGATCCCCATCGGGCCCGCGTTGCAGCCTGCTCTCCAGCCAGCTCCGCACCTCCTTCGACCGCTCTAAATCGAAGTCCTCCTGGCCGCAGTCGCGAAGCGCCTCCTGCACGCTGGCGTAGTGGAAGCTGACCGGGTAGCGAAACATGGCGAGCTCCGGCTCAAGGCCCAGCTGCCGCAGGAGCAGCAGGCAATCACGCAGCCACGGCTCCCGCGCCCGCACTGCGCCCGGCATCTGCTGAGCCGGATGGCCGAAGGGCGCGTCCCGCATCACCACGAAGACTCGCTCCTTCGCGCTCGCGCTCAGCTTTTCCAGGAAGGGTGCGGCATCCGGAACCAACTGCAGCACGTGAACACAGATGACCAGGTCAGCGGGAGCGGGCTCTGCGTCCAGCCACTCACTTGCAATCACCGTCAGGTTGTCAGCGCCGGGCATCAATTCGCGCATGGCCTCCGAGGGTTCCACAGCAGTCACCCAGTCCAGCCGGCGGGCCAGGGGGAGGGAGTGGCGGCCGACGCCCGCACCTACGTCCAGGGCGGTCTTGTGCGAATTGAGCCAGGGTTCCAAAAAGGTGAGGAAGTAATCAGGCTGATGTCTGATCGAGCGGGCGAAGCGACCTGCCCGACCGGCCCAGTGGTCAGCTCCCGGTGAGGCGCTTTGGCGAGCCTTCGCCAGCAGCCGCCAATGCTCAGCCCAGTCGATGTCCAAGATCGCGTCCACGGCTTCGGATTATGTGCATCGGATTATGTGCACATGCCTGCGGCGGTCCCCAGCAGCCGGTGCAAGCAGACCTTTCAAGGCGATGCTCTAGGCCCGACCCTAGACCTCTGCTGGGAATGCATATACATTGTCCACGCGGTTGTATATTGGGTGGCGAGAATCATATGGGACGAACGAAACCGACGCCACCTATTGGAGGACAACGCGGCGCGCCGCATCAGCCCGACGGAAGTCGAGGAAGTCTTGCAGTCGCCGTCGAGCCTGCGGCAGCGCGGCCGGGGCGGCGAGCTTCGCGTCGTCGGCAAAACCCCCAGCGGGCGACGGCTGACGGTCATCGCGGAACGACCAGCGGCCGGAGTACTACGGCCGATCACGGCCTGGGAGACATGATGACCCGTGAAGCCACGACCGAGGAACTTGAGCGGATGTCTGTCGAAGAGCTCAACGCCTGGGTGGAAAGCCAAATCTGGAGCCCGCTGAGCGAACTGGAGGCCGCCGACTTCCGCAACCTGCGGGTGCCGAAAGTGGCGATTTCCTTGCGACTGCCCGAGCAGCTGCTGGCCGACGTCAAGGCCCTGGCTGCTGAGCGCGGCGAGCGCTACCAGCGGGTGCTCAGGCACCTCATCGAGCTGGGGCTGACCGTGCAGGAATCCCGGCCCCGGGTCGACCCGGTCGAAGTCCGCTTGAGCCGCGAGCAGGTGCGCGAGCTGGCGCGGCGGGGCGAGCTTACGGTTCACCTGCGGGCCAGCTGACCGACGCTCAGCGACCGCCTGAACGGCGGTAACCGGCGCGGGTGACGGTGCGCGGCTGGGGCGCGGCGAGGCCCGCACCCCCTTGGTTACCCGACCGGGGGACTCCAGCTAGCCGATGGGCTTGGTGGAGCTTGGTACTACGAACCTCGTGCTCTGAGCTTACGCGGACCGAGGGGATGCGGTCACCGTAGCGGGCGCGGACTTTGCGGGCGACGGTGCTGTAGCTGCCGGGGGTGTCGCGCCGTGCCGAGCAAGCCCGGCTATCGTGGTCCGGATGGCTGCTGGCTCCGCTCCGGCCGATGATTTCAACCCCGCCGAACGGGCTCGGCTCGAGCGCTATCTCACCAACCTGGACGGCCGCGTCTTCGCGCTGCGCAATCTCCCGGAGGTGGTGAAGGGCGCTCTCTTCTCCCGCTACTCTCGGACGGAGAAGAGCCTGCGACGGGTGCTCCTGGATGAGTTCCTGGTGGATCCCGACGCAGGGATCAGCCTGGACCCGACCGGCTCACCGCCCGACGAGCGCGTTTCCTCCGAGCGGGCAGAGGCGTTCTACCAGCGGGTCTTGATCGGCTACGGCGATGACTCGGTGGCTGAGCTGGCCGGAGCCCACGTGGCGATTGAGCGCGTTTCGACGCTGGCCGCCAAGGCCCTGGAGGACTCGCGCATCGGCCTCTCGCCGCTCGAGAAGTCAACCCGCTATGTGCGCTTCGACCGGCCCGGCGCCGACGGTCGCTTTCTCTATCACCGTGGCGCGGAGCTGCGACACCCGGCTTATGAGCCGGCGCTGGACAGCCTCTTTCAGACTTTCAGCGAGCTGCTGACACCCGTCCTGGAGCACGTCCGGCACCGCTTTCCGCAGCAGGGAGGGGAGGGCGAAAGAGCCTGGATGTCCGCTACTCGAGCCAAGGCCTTCGACCTTCTGCGCGGCCTGCTCCCAGCGGCGACCTTGACCAACCTGGGCCTCTATGGCAACGGCCGCGCTTTCGAGTACCTGATCACCAAGTCGGCGGCATCAGAGCTGCCGGAAGTGCGCGCGCTCAGCGGCGAGCTTCAGAGCGAGCTGACCAAGGTGATCCCCGCCTTCGTGCGCCGCGCGCTGGACGAGCGCTACGGGGCACCTGCGGCGGCTCGTCTCAAGACCGTGAGGGGAAAGCTGTCGATGCTTGCCCCGCGTGCCTCCGGCGGTCCGCAGGGTCCTGAGGTGAGGCTGATCGAGCACGACCCGCAAGCTGAAGCGAAGGTGGTGGCAGCCGCGCTCTATCCGCACTCCGATCTCGGCTGGGACGAGTTGGCCGCGGTGGGCGTGGAGCCGGCCAAGGTACTGGACGCGCTGCTGGGGGACCGCGCCAACCGCCGACACAAGGCGCCGCGCGCCCTGGAGCACGCCGTCTACACCTTCGAGCTGACCGCTAACTTCGCCGCCTACCGGGATTTGCAGCGGCACCGCATGCTCACGCAGGATCGTCAGCTGCTCGGTACAGGCCTCGGTTACGACCTGCCTGCCGGCCTGGCGGAAGCCGGTCTCGCCGGCCGCTTCGCCGCGGCGCAGGAGGCGGCGGCGCGAGCCCAGGAGCGAATCAGCGCCGACCTAGGCCCGTCCCTCGCTCAATATGCGGTGCCGCTCGCCTACCGGCTGCGTTGGTTCGTTTCCGCGAACCTGCGTGAGATCTTTCACCTTTGTGAGCTGCGGACGACGCCCCAGGGCCATCCTGACTACCGCCTGGCGGCACAGGAGATGTTTCGGCGGGTGCAGGAGGTGCATCCTCGCCTGGCGGGGTACGCGAAGTTCGTCGTCCTCTCCCAGGCGGACGAGCTCGAGCGACGGTCATCCGAGCGCAGGATCGACGAGAAGCTGGCCCAGCTGGGCGGCTAGTCCCGCCGCTACCATCGGAGTTGGGCGAGAGCCGGAAAAATGAGTGCGATGACCGAGCCGATCGACCCTCGAGTCCGCATCGGCCACGTCCACCTCAAGGTCGCCGACCTGGAGCGCTCGCTGGCCTTCTATGCGGGAGTGCTTGGATTCGAGCTGACCATTCGCTACGGCAGCCAGGCGGCATTCCTAAGCGCCGGCGGCTACCACCACCACATCGGGCTCAACACCTGGGAGAGCCAGGGCGGCTCGCCGCCGGCGCCGGGGACGACGGGTCTCTACCACCACGCCATCCTCTATCCCAGCCGGCGGGAGCTGGCAGGTGCGCTGAAGCGGCTCCTCGCGGCGGATTGGCCGATCACCGGCGCGTCCGACCACGGTGTGAGTGAGGCAATCTACTTGGACGACCCCGACGGCAATGGAGTGGAGCTCTATTGGGACCGACCGCCTAGTGAGTGGCCTCGGGACGCGTCGGGCGAACTAACTATGTTTACCCTTTCCCTGAACGTGAAAGGACTCCTAGCCGCTGCTGAAGGCACTGAATAGAGGTGTGGGCCTGCTCATCCCGAGCCGGGCGGAGGTGAGAATAGGCTACTGCACCGCGTCATCCGGATCGTTGACTAGTCCGCCGTTCACTGAATAAGGAGCGACAGCTTGTGTCACGTTTCAGCGACCTGAGTTCCTACAAGGGAATTCTTCCCTACTCCAGCGAACTCTTCGGCGTTTATCAACCACTTCTCGGCTGGAAGTCCGCCCGCACGGTCCATCGCTTCTTCGGTGGCTACGGCATCGACCGTGCTCAGCTGTACGCCTCTTCGGTCAATCGATTCGCGTCCAGCCTACCAATTCAAATCGACGGTCAAGTTATCAACATCGGCCAGTTGACGCCAGCTACCTATGCTCCCCAGCCGGGGCCCATTTTCAACAGCGTCCTGCTGCGCGAAATCGCTCACGTCCTGCCTGCGCAGTACAGCGATAGCGTGTGGGAGCAACTCACGCCCGACCTGGTGCAGCGCACGCTCGACGGCCCCGTGAAGACCGCCGCCATCACCGAGTACGCAACACTCTGGCACCAACAGAACAACACTCGGGCCGGCGGCACTCAGAACGAAGCTGCGAAGGTGATCACGACCAAGCTCCAGCACGAAACCGCCCTCGCGAGCCTGTTGCTCGACTTCAAGACTCGCGGCGCCATCGGTGATCTGAAGCACATAATCTACGATTCCCTGCAATTCAAATCACTTGGCGACATCTTTGGTCCCGGAACCTCTGACAATCCGTTCGACACCATCGATCCGCACCAAGATCTAGATCGCGTTGGTCTGTCGCCGATCGGGCTGGTCCACCTGTTCCGAGAGTACTTCTTTGAGTTGGATACCTTCCTCGGTGTGCCAGTGAGCCACGTATGGTTGTCGCCCGGCGCGTCAGTCGAGCTCGTCGAGGTAAGCACGCGGAAGACTACCATCGAGCAGACGATTGAGGCCTCAACCCAAGTCGTCCGAAAGTCGGCTACAACCAACACGACCCAGGACGATCTTTCAGAAGCCGTCAAACAAGACAACCAGCAGAACACGAAGCTCGGTGCTACCGCGAACTCTAACCAGAACTGGGCGTGGGGAAGCGCCAATGAGTCCGCCAGCTTTGGCCTGGACACCACTCAGCAGAACGCCCGCGAAAACACCCATAAGCAGATGCGCCAACAAACGCAGACGTTGTCCGAGGAGATCACTACCAATTACAAGACGACGCTCAAGACCGTCACCGAGAATACCGACGTTTCCAGTAAGCGATATCTCCTCGCCAACACGACCGACCATCTTATCAACTATGAGCTGCGGCGCAAGATGCGCCAACTAGGTGTCCAGGTACAAGACGTCGGCACCTACATGTGCTGGCAGACCTACGTCGACGACGCGGGCAAGACCCTCGGAATCGCCAACCTCATCCATATCACCAAGCCGCCGGATATCCCAGCCAATCCCAACCCGCAGTCAGTGCCCGTCCCCGAAGCGCGAGTCAAGGCAGATCCCGTAACCATCAACTGGCAATACACCTTTGACGACAACCAGTGCCCCAGCTTCGTCCCCATTCTCGTCGTGCAGCTGATCGCTCCCCGCTCCGGTTATCTCTTTGACAAGGCGGAGATCGTCGTCGCCTCCGGCCCCAACTGGGGATTCAGCTATCGGAACCAGGACGTCTCCACAACCCCGGAGGGGGAGCTGAACATCACCTCGGTGCTGGTCGGCCTGAACGGTGGGTTCACGGATGACAGCAATCCCAACCTCACGCTGCAGTTCACGCCGTACTACGTTCCATCGAAAGCCCTTTTGAAGAGCGTGAACGACCAGAATGCGCAGCTCGCCTCGGCTGCGACCAGCGAGCACAACTTGGCCTTCCAAGAGGCCTATTTCGCGGCCGCCACTGACCGTATCAAGCAGGCCCGTGACATCAAGCCCCGACCCTATGACGAACTCCGCGAAGAGGAACGCATTGTCGTCTATCGCGCCTTGCTCCAGGATATGCTCACAAAAGGGATCCAATTTCCAGACGACCGTACGCGCCACGTTGTCTCCGAGCTGCTCAATTCCATATTTGACATCGACAAGATGTTGTACTTCGTGGCGCCTGAGTGGTGGCGGCCGCGGCTTCACGGCGCGGCGCCCGACCTAATTCCTCTCACGAACCCCGATGGAACTCCGCAGTACGGCTCCGACGGCAAACCATTGATGATTCCTGATCCCGCTCATGTCCTAGGCAACGAGGTTCAGGCGGGCGTCAGTTGGGGTGGAGCAGAAGCCGATCGCGATGCGAACTACTACATCACCGGTGACTCCACTCCGGCCCGCCTCGGCAGCTCGCTTGGCTGGCTGCTGCAGCTCGACGGCGACAGCCTTCGCAATGCGTTTCTCAACTCGCCGTGGGTCAAGGCGGTTATCCCCATCCGCCCTCACCACGAACGCGCGGCGCTCAACTGGCTTCAACAGGTTGAAGGTACGAACGGCATCGGACCGACCGACATGTACGCGGGTCCAGAGCCGGAGTTTGCCGGCCTCACCATCCTCCAAGCGCTTCAAAAGCTTGCGGACGCGGTCGACGCCAAGCATAGCGAGTCCGTCACGACTCATCCTTATACCGACCCATCAGACCCGGCCAGCACAGTCACTTCGACGCCGGTTGACGTCGTGTATGAACAAGGCTTCGATCCACTTCAGGGCGGATTTCGCATCGCCCCATCGGCGCCACCGAAGAACAACTTCGAGATCTTCGACCAGTGGATCGAAATACTGCCGAGCGACCAGGTAGTTCCGGTGGAGGTCACCTACGATCCGAAAACAGGCCGCCAGTTGTAAGCCTTTGCTGTGACTACTCTGCAAGGCCACCCCGGCGGTTCGCCATGACAGTGTCGATCAGCGTGCGGTTGCTCGATGCGATCGGTGCAACACCCATCGGTGGAGGCAGCTGGCGGCTGGCAATTCTGGACAACGGCAAGCCGGTGTACGAGGACCAGACGAACGTCGCCTACACCGGTGGAGTGTTGACCGCCACAGCGTCGGTCAACTCTTGGACGCATCTGGTCCTGTCGGTTACGCCAGGCCGGTACGCTGCGGCCGGCGTGACGCTCAACCGGTCGACCATAGGGGCATACAGGGACGATCCACTGACGGTCGTTCGCAAGCTGGAGCTCGGTGCGGTCGACGTTGACCTTCCGCTCCTGCGCCTTCGGGAGGCGCCCGGAGTCAGCCCAGACCAAACGCCGACAGTGGGGAAGGAACTCACCGGTCCATGGTTGCGCCAGCGGCCTCCCACCGAATACCGCGAGCTGTCCGTCACGGACTGGCTGACCAACCGCTCACCGGTGCGCCGCGTAATGGACGTGACGGGTGCCAAAGGCGGGGTGATCGGTGACGCGGACGCTGACGCCTGGGATCGATTTAACACTCGCAACAACGCGTCGATACCGCGCAACGCCGGCGCCGGAATGCTGTTGGAGTACGGAGAGGTGGGGTCACTTAGTGCCGCAGGAGCCCGGTTTCTGGTCGGCATGTGGGCGCCCGCCCGCGCCGACACGACCCGGCCTCCGACTTGGCGCGACATCGTAGCGTTCATTCATCCCAGCACGGCCAAACCCTGGTACCCGGTGGTGGCCTATCCCTTTCGTCGTCAATATCCCTACGCTGTGGGAGAAAACACCCAGGTCCCTGCGGCCGACCCCGACCGCATTTACCAGCCTTACGCACATCTCGCTCACCAGTACATCGTTGGTGCCTGGGTCCATTACCATCGGGCGGGCAACGAGGCCGTGATCGTGACCCCGATCTTCCCGAACCCGCCGGACAAGGATCCCGATCGGCTCGAATACGGCTTGCCCTTCCGGACCACATCCGGGATGGCCCGCCTGGCAGCCGAGGTAAATATGTTCCTGCATCGGCTCGGGTACGGCTTTTCAGGCTTCGGGTTCGACCGCTGGTGGGGAGCAGCGAGCATCGCGCCACCGCACTTCTCATCGATAGAAGTCCCGGCGCCGGCGGTGCGCAAGGTGGCAATGGCCGCGTACAGCGCCTCAACAACTCAGCTCGACACCCTGCTCAGCGGTCAGGAGCTGCGCGAAATGCGTTACCCATCTGGCACGTGGGGGGTCCCCGACGCCGTTAACAGCGCATTCGCCGCCCAGTGGCAAGAGACCTGGTGCCTCGATCTACTGACTGGCAAGGCGACCGTGCCAGCCGCGACTGTCGAACGCCATCTAAACGACTGGGTAACTGCGAACTCGGGGCGGCGGTTCGTCATGGGCGGGTCAGGGACCACAGGAGGTAGTGACCCCGGTGCTCTGTACCCCGCCCTGTCGAAAGCCTCGACGCGAGTTACGGGGAAGTCGTCCAGCGAACCTGCGCGTTCGGCGGAGGTCTGGCACGGACCGGACGGCAAGTGGCTGGCCCTGTTCTGTACTAACAAGTACCTCTCCGCCGCTGCAGCTCAAGGCAACGATTGGCCCCGCTACCCAGTGAACCCGACCGACGACGAAGCGCACGGCTTCATGTTCCAAATTGCGTCGGGTCTTGCCTGGGGATGGACCGCAGTTGGCAACCCGTGACAGCGTGGATGTTGTCCAGCCGGTCTCTGGGGCATTACGTGGGGTCAGAACTGTTGCTGTGTAGTCAGCTGCTTGAGCAGTGCTTCTTCTTCTCCCCGCGATCGTCCGCGAAAGCGATGCCTCGGAGCAAGTCAGGCAACCGGAGCTGTTCACCTCTGCGCTGGATGGACTGACGAGCCTCGTAGCGGCGGCTGAAGAAGGGGAATAGGGGTTCGACGGCACTCAAATGCAGTTAAAAGGCACTTCGCCGATGGGGTGCGGAAAGTGCCCAGCCACCAGACCACATCCCCCAGCAGCTCGCCGATCCCGGACAGGCATGAGTCAGCGCAGAAGGGCACGCGAGCCGCCGGCTGAGGCCGGAAGGTTCGCCAGCGCTGGACGCCCAGTTGACCCACGCCGGCCGCCGCAGGCAGGGTCGTGGGTATTCAGGCCTTGGCTGCATGCGGTCCTAGGCTGAACAGCGCACGAGATCCCGC
>QHBT01000051.1:0-2366 GCA_003244185.1 Candidatus Dormiibacter spiritus
GGCGGATGACCTTCGCCGCGTCCGGTCAACAACAGTAAGCGGGCAGCGTTCACCGAAAGTGACAAAGAGCCAGCGTATCGTGCCGGGGTGTGCGCTGCACGATGTCCCATTGTTGCACGAATCCTAACGAGGCTTCGCCTCAGACCGACGAGTTGTAGGGTGGTGAGGCCTCCGGTTGCGCCGACAAAGGGAGTGCGGTACAACCCGGCTCCAGATGGGACCGCCGAAGCGGTCGGGTGGCCCTGGTGGGCCCGTGGTCACAACCGGAGGCCGGGATGACGGTACCACAGAGCGTTGCCACGATCTTGAAGGAGCACGTGGCGCTGGAGGTCGAGGGTATCGACCGGATGTACCTCAACGTCTACGTGCCGAAGCTGCAGCGTGAGCTGGGAGTCGTCGCGTTCTTCCGCTACCACCGGGGCGCCGTGTTCGCGTCCTCGGCGCTGATGGACCCGATCAGCCGGGCGTTTGTCGGTGCCATGGAGCGCTTCGCCCAGGAGCAGGACGTCCCGCTGTTCAGCTTCGAGCGGGGCCAGCGCAAAGATGATGTCGCCGCTGCGTACCGGGCACGCTGCACTAGGGACGAGGGGGTGCTGTTCATTGGCAAGGCCCAGGAGAAAGCGACCGTCTTCCGCACCCAGAAGCGCAAGCACCCGCAGACGGGGAAGACCTATCCCTGGATCGTGCGCTCGACCGCCATGGTCAATCAGTACTACGTCTACGCCATCGACCGAGACTTCGGGCCCTTCTTCCTGAAGTTCTGCTCCTACTTCCCCTACAACGCCAAGCTCTGCCTCAACGGGCACGAGTACGTCAAGCGCCAACTGGCCAAGGAGGGCATCGCCTTCGAGGCGCTAGACAACGGCATCCTCTCCTGCGCCGACCCGGTCCGGCTCCAGGCGCTCTGCGACGGGCTCTCCGGCGAGTTGATCGAGAGCCTCCTGCGCAAGTGGCTGGTTCGGCTGCCGCACCCCTTCACCGCTGCGGACCAGGAGGCCGGCTACCGCTACGCCCTGTCCATCTTGCAACTGGAGTGCTCACTGACTCAAGTGCTGGATCGCCCGCTCACCGGACGCATCTTCTTCGAGGAAGTCATCCGGGAGAACCTGGACCTCGGTCGTCCCGATCAGGTGCAACTCATCTTCGCCCGCCGCGTGACCAAGCGCACCCCCGGTCGCTTCCGCACCCGCGTCATCACCGAGGGGGTGACGCCTTCGCTGCACATTGATTACAAGTCCAGTCGCATCAAGCAGTACCACAAAGAGGGGAGGGCCTTACGCACCGAAACCACCATCAACGACGCCCGCGACTTCGCCCTGGGCAAAGGGCTGCAGAATCTGCCTGCCTTGCGGCAGGTCGGCTTTCAGGCCAATCGACGTCTCCTGGACGTCCAACACTGCAGCCACGATTGCGCAATCGGCGAAGCTGGCTTCCAGCGGGTAACGCGCCCCATCATCGTCGATGGTCAGCGCGCCTCGGCCCTGCCGTTTGCCGACCCGCGCGTCCAAGCCCTGTTCAGCGCCTTGGTGTTGTTTTGTCTCTTGCCATGGGGATTCTCCCATCGAGACGTGCGCGACCACCTCGCGCCCCTGCTGGGCCTTGCACCCAGCCAACTGACCCCGGGCAGGCTGACCTACGATCTGCGACGGCTGCGCCTCCACGGCCTGATCGAGCGACTCCCCCACTCCCATCGCTACCGCCTCACCAACGAGGGCCGGCGCACCGCCCTCTTCTTCACCCGTACCTACACGCGCATCCTGCGGCCCGGTCTTGCTCGCATCCTGCCTGGCGCCTCAACCGACGACCGCCTCCTGCAACCTGCCTTCGACAAGCTCGATGCTGCCATCGATCACTTTGTCGATCAAGCCAAACTCTCCGCCTGACAAACTTGACGCATTCGCAACGAGTTGACCTGGAAAAGACCTCTAGCTACGCCGTGGTTTGGCGACGCCCCTCTGGCATAATGGCGTGGCGTCAGTGATTCCTCCGTCCAATGCGAAAGGCCAATTCCGTTCCTCCGTCCAAGGCCTAACTGCAATTCCGGGAACGGCCCACCAAGCGGCCGCTCCTGCTCCAGAGGACCAGTCCAACCCTAAGCCGCAAGAACTGTCCAATTCGAAGCTTCAAAGCACAGTCCCCGCCATCACTGGGCGAATGCAACACAAGGCCCCCTGGTGTTTTAACCATAACCGAGTAGCCGGCGGTGCTGTTCGCCGCTGGCTTGCAAGGTTGGGCGACGGTTTGTTGCCCGTGCTGGGGGGTTAGGCGGCCTTTTTGCGGGGCGGATAGCGAGCGGCCGGTTGCGAACGGCGTCCTTTCGGCCGTCCCGGGGAGCGGCCAGCCGGGTTAGGTGACGCAGCGACGGC
>QHBT01000051.1:2498-2632 GCA_003244185.1 Candidatus Dormiibacter spiritus
TAGGCAGCCGCCACCAGCCAGCTCCAGCGATCGGCCTGTTCGGGCAGCCGCACGTGCGGCATGACCCAGCCGAGCGTTTGCTTCAGAAACCGGAAGGTCTGCTCCAGGTCATAGCGCCGAGCGTACGCTTTCCA